>JBDZUX010000021.1:0-26896 GCA_040255405.1 Lysobacteraceae bacterium | reverse complement strand
AGTCCGAGCAGTTCCCGCGCAGTCCGTTACGTGATACAGCATTGGGGAGACAGGCAAGCCAAACGGGGTTTGTCATTGATCCTGCTGCACGTGGACCCGCCCCTGCCCGAACGAGTGGCACGGGTGCTTCCCGCCGAAACGCGTGCGAGCTACCACGACGACCACTCCAAAGTCGCGGTGCGCCCGGCGCGCACCGCGTTGCGGAAGGCGGGCCTCGAATTCGAGGAACGGCATGCCGTCGGCGACCCGGGCATGTTCGCCGTCGCGCTTGCCGCCAAGGAGCGGTGCGACCTCATCGCGATGGGTTCGCACGGGCGCGGCGCTTTCCTCAGCGCGGTGCTGGGCTCGGTGGTGATGAAGGTGCTGTCGCGCTCGAAGGTGCCGGTGCTGGTGGTTCGCTGAATCACCAGGTTGGCGATGCCGCACGCCGGGCACGCAGCCCGCGCGTACTCATTTGCAGCACGGCAAGCCACAC
Organism: Lysobacteraceae bacterium; assembly: GCA_040255405.1. GTDB lineage: Bacteria > Pseudomonadota > Gammaproteobacteria > Xanthomonadales > Rhodanobacteraceae > 66-474. The sequence continues at coordinate 26,421 of JBDZUX010000021.1, read as the reverse complement.
ACCCGACGCCAGCACCATCGTGCCAATGACCATTACTGTCCGGGGGTCCGGCGGTGCCAACCCCATCAAGGCCCGCAACGGCGGAATCCCGAGTACGGCCGCGAGGCAGGCAGCGACACCCACCAGCATCCATTTGAGCCACGGATTGCGGCGGACGCGGCGCGAAAAACCGATGCTGCTCTTGGCCAACGCCAGCAGGAACAAGCCCACCAGCAGTCCGGTGAATCCGGCCGTGCGAACCTGGGTCGCGCCGCCCCCCTGCCCCAGCAGCACGGCGCAGCCTACGATCAGCAACGCAGCCAACCCGGCACCTTGCAACATGGCGTACGCCAGCCGGCCCGGCGCGAACGGCGTGTGCGTGCGTGGTCGCGGCGGCCGCCGCATCAGGTCCGGGCTTCCCGGTTCGACTTCGAACACCATCGATGAAGCCGGGTCGATCAGCATCTCCAGCAACACGATGTGGACGGGCGCCAGGATCACCGGCCAGTGCAGCAGCGCCGGCAGCAGCGCGAGCGCGATGATCGGGACGTGCACCGCGAACACGAATCCGGTCGCCTTGCCGATGTTGTCGTAGATGCGCCGGCCCTGGCGGATGGCGCGCACGATGCTGGCGAAACTGTCGTCGAGCAACACCAGTGCGGCAGCCTCACGCGCGACGTCGGTACCGCGTTCGCCCATCGCAACGCCAACGTCCGCCGCCTTGAGGGCCGGCGCGTCGTTGACCCCGTCGCCGGTCATCGCCACCACTTCGCCGGACCGCTGCAGCAACCGCACCAACCGCAGTTTCTGTTCGGGACGCAGCCGTGCGCAGATGTCCACGTGCCGAAGCTGCGGGATCAACGACGCGTCGTCCAGCTCGGCGATCTCCGCGCCGGTCAGCACGTCCGCGCGCGCCGACAATCCGATCTCGCGGGCGATCGCCTGTGCCGTGACCGGATGATCGCCGGTAAGCATCAGCACGCGCACGCCGGCGCTCCTGCATTCGGCGATCGCGGCCGGCACCTCCGGCCGCGGCGGATCGCCGAACCCCAGCAGCCCGACGAATTCGAACGCGAAGTCCTGCTGCCGTTCCGGCCACCCCGATCCAGTCCAGACGCCGCGTGCGACGCCCAGCACGCGCAGCCCGCGGGCCGCCAGTCCGGCAACCTGCTGGAGGATCGCGGCCGCCGATGCCTGCGGCAGCCGGCACAGCGCCACGATGGTTTCCGGAGCGCCCTTTGCCGCGAGACGGGGGCTGGTTTCTCCGGGTACGGCATAGGCGCGCGTGGTCGCCAGCGTCTCCGAGGAAAGCGCATAGGCGCGCAGCAATGTCCAGCCGGTGTGCGTACGCCGCGCCGGATCAAGCCGGTCGGCGAGTGCAAGGATGGCGGTTTCCATCGGATCGAACGGATCGGGTGGCGTCGCCAGCAGCGCGCATTCGACCAGGTCGCCCATGCCCTGCGGCAAGGGCCCGGTCGCGTCCGCGGGCGTGTTTTCCGGCATGCCGCCGGCGTCCACCAGCGCGGTGATACGCATGCGGTTCTGGGTCAGCGTCCCGGTCTTGTCGACGGCCAGCACGGTGATCGCACCGAGCGCCTCGACCGCCGGAACGCTCCGCGTCAGCACGCGGTGCCGTGACAGGCGCCAGGCGCCCATCGCGAGGAACACGGTCAGGATCACCGGTATCTCTTCCGGCAGGATGGCCATGCTGAGCGCGACGCTTGCGAGCAAGCTGTCCAGGAATGTGCGCCCGTTCCACAACCAGTTGAGCAGGCAGTAGCCGATGGCTAGCAGCAGCGCGACGGCGGCCAGGACCCGGATGAGCCTGCGGGAGGACCGCTGCAGGCCGGAAACGGGTTCCCGCGCCGACGCCAGCATGGCCCCGATTTCGCCAACCTTCGTGGCTGCTCCGGTGGACGCCACGCGCGCCAGCCCGGCGCCGCGCGTCACCACCGTGCTGGCGTACACACGATCGCCGTCGGACCCGGCGCTGCGCGCCACGGCGATCGCCTCGCCGGTCAGCAACGACTCGTCTACCTCGAGCTGGCCCTCCAGCAGGACGGCATCGGCCGCGATCCGGTCACCCTCGTGCAGCGCGAGCAGGTCGCCGGGAACGACCTCGCGCCCGGGCACGCGCAGCTTCTGTCCGCCGCGTATCACCAGCGCGCGCGGCGCCGACAAGTCGCGCAAGGCTTCGAGCGCCCGCTGGGTCCTGCGTTCCTGGAAGAGCGTGATGCCGATGACGGCAAAGATCGAACCCAGCAGGAAGGCCGCTTCGGCACGGTCGCCCAACGCCAGGTACAGCGCGCCAGCCACCAGCAGCATCAGGAACATCGGCTCGGCCAGCACCTTGAGCACGATCCGGTGCAGCGGTTTGTGCTCGCCGCCCGGCAGCGCGTTCGGCCCGAATTCGGTCAGCCGGCGCAGCGCTTCCGCCGGACTGAGGCCCTGACGCCACCTATCCGAGCCGTCCGGCGGTTCCGTCGATGGCGATGACTCACGGCACCCGCTTGCCTCGCGATCTGGCATCGCCACCTTCGCTTGTACGGATACCTGCCGGCGAACGTTCAGCGTCGGCGGACAAGCAGCCCGTCCAGCAGGCCCAAGCCCGCGCCGATACCGATCGACGTCCAGGGATGCTGCTCCACGAGACGCTGTCCCTTGCTTCCCAGTTTGCGCGCGTCCCTGGCGAAGTCCTGCGCACGCCCGGACATGTCGGTCCTGAGCGCCCGCGCCTTCCCGCCGAGGGTGTGGCGCGCCCTGCGCCATTCCGCGCTGGTTTCGTCGACCGTGGTCCGAAGCAGCGATTCTGCGGCGTCCTTGACGTGTTCGACGCTGCGCTTCAAGGACTCTTCGTTGCCTGTCGGAGGGGCGGTTTCGCTTTTCATGAGGGGTCTCCTTGGTGTAGCCCCATCATCCCGATCGCCTGCTCCGATGCAGTTGACGTGCATCAAGCAAACAGCATCTGCGTGCGGCGCCGTGCCGGTCAGACCCGGGAGAACACCAGCGACGCATTCGTGCCGCCGAAGCCGAAGCTGTTGGACATCACCGTCGCGAGGTGCGCGGCCCGGCCTTCGCGCACGATCGGAAACCCTTCCGCACGTTGGTCGAGCTCGTCGATGTTGGCCGAGCCGGCCACGAAACCTTCTCTCAGCATCAGCAGGCTGTAGATGGCCTCGTGTACGCTGGCGGCGCCCAGCGAATGGCCGGTCAGCGACTTGGTCGACGACAGCGGCGGCACCGCGCTTCCGAACACTTCACGCACCGCATTGAGCTCGGCGATGTCGCCGATGGGCGTGGCGGTGCCGTGGGTGTTGAGGTAGTCGACGGGCCGCTCCGCAGCTGCGAGCGCCATGCGCATGCTGCGCGCCGCGCCATCGCCGCCTGGCGCCACCATGTCGGCGCCGTCCGAGGTGACGCCATAGCCGACCAGCTCGGCATGGATGTTCGCGCCGCGCTTTCTTGCATGCTCATATTCCTCGAGCACCAGCATGCCGCCGCCGCCCGCGATCACGAAACCGTCGCGGTTGGCGTCATACGGCCGCGACGCCGCGGCCGGCGTATCGTTGTAGCGGGTCGACAGCGCGCCCATGGCGTCGAACTGTGCGGCCATGCCCCAATGCACTTCCTCGCCACCACCCGCAAACATCACGTCCTGCGCGCCGTGCCGGATCGCGTCGGCAGCCGCGCCGATGCAGTGCGCCGATGTCGCACAGGCCGCGGAAATCGAATAGCTGAGGCCCAGGATGCCGAACGCGGTCACCAGTGCCGCCGACACCGTCGAGCACATCGTGCGCGGCACCATGAACGGCCCGACCTTGCGCAAGCCCTTTTCGCGCAGCAGGTCGGCGACCTCGATCTGCCAGCGCGGCGACCCCCCGCCCGAGCCCGCGATCACGCCGGTGCGCGGATGGCGAACGTGTTCCAGCGCCAGGCCGGCATCGGTGATCGCGGAGCGCATCGCCACGCAGGCATAGGCCGCCGCGTCGCCCATGAAGCGCTTCAGCTTGCGATCGATCGATGCATCGAGGTCGATCTCGGGTACGCCCGCAACCTGGCTGCGCAGCCCCACCGCACCGAATTCCGACATCGCGCGGATACCGCTTGTGCCTTCACGCAAGGCAGTCGCGACCGTGGCCTGGAGGTTGCCGAGGCAGGACACGATCCCCATGCCGGTCACCACTACGCGACGCATTTCAAAACCCCTCGGTGGACTGGAACAGGCCGACGCGCAGATCGGCGGCCTCGTAGATCAGGCGATCATCGACCAGCATCCGGCCGTCGGCGATCACCAGCCGCAGCTTGCCGCGCAGCACGCGCCGGATGTCGATTTCGTAGCACACCCGCTTTGCGCTCGGCAGTACCTGGCCGGTGAACTTGACCTGGCCCACGCCGAGCGCACGGCCACGGCCGGATTCGCCCAGCCATGGCAGGAAGAAACCCGTGAGCTGCCACAGCGCGTCGAGACCGAGGCAGCCCGGCATCACCGGATCGCCCTCGAAATGGCAGGCGAAAAACCAGAGGTCCGGGCGAATGTCGAGTTCCGCGCGGATTTCGCCCTTGCCATGCGCCCCGCCTGAGTCGGCGATGCGCGTGATGCGATCGAACATCAGCATGGGCGGACTCGGCAGGCGCGCGTTGCCTTCGCCGAACATTTCGCCGCGTGCGCACGCGAGAAGTTGCGCGCGCTCGAAGGATTCGACGCGGCCCGGGGCCCCGTGCACAAGACTCGTGACCAAGTGTGCTTCCTCTGTCAATACAGATGCTTGCATGAGATATCTCCAATGCACGGATGTGCGCGTCGGGTTCGGGTGCGGAGTCGGGACCGGCACCCATCATCCATACGCCATTGTTCATGCAGGCTTACAAGATACTGTCACAGACCGTAAGGTCCGGCAAACCGCCGGAGTATGTCGTGCGCGACACCGGTCATGTTGATGCGCGTCAATATGCGTGCAAAGGACTGCCGCCCGATCCGTGTGTCGTCACGGGCCTGCCGTGGTCGCGTGCACCACCTGGCCCTGCCCGTCGCGGACGCTTACGGTTACCGGCACGCCGGTCCGCACGCTCTCGGTGACGATGCAGAAATCCTCGAACTGGGCCAGTGCGCGTTCGATATGCTGCAGGGACGCGGCCGGGTCTGCAAGCTGCAAATCGACGTCCATGCCGGCCACGCGCCAGCGGCCCTGCTCGTTGCGCGCCAGGCGTGCACGGGCCTTCGCGCGCAGCGGGCCGGGCGTATTGCGAAACTTGCGCAACGCGAACAGCAAGCTTGCGGCCAGGCAGTTGGCCACCGCCGCCAGCAACAGGCGAGAAGGATTGGGGCCGGCATCGTGGCCTTGCGGTGGTGGCTCATCGGTGGACAAATCCTCGAGTGCGGTGCCGTCGAAACGCACGCGAAATTCGAAATCCTCGACCTGCTCAAGGCTCAGCTCGAAACTTTGCTCGTCACTCATGGCATGCTCCGGTGCATGGACCGCAATCGAGAAATCGGCGCCGACCAATGTCGCGCTTTGTTCGCCTCGATCGTCGCGGGCTCCATGGTATACGGAGGGCACCTGTTCCCGTTGCCTCCAGTCGATTGCTGCCAAGCTGCCCGTGGCGAAAAGCCGCTACGCCGGCAATCAGCGGGGCACGCCGACGGGCATGAGCAGCAAAGGCGCGACACCGTTGGTGAACTGCAGGGTTCGCGTGACCGCATCATCGTCGAAGGAGCCGACGACGGTCGTTGCAAGACCCAGGTCTTCGGCCTGCAGGAAGAGGTTCTCGGCCGCGTGGCCAGTTTCGATGTGCACGAAGCGATCCGCACGCCTGCCGTACCTGGCTGACATGCGCGTGCGGACCGCACCGAAGACAATGATGGCCGGTGCTTCGGCAACCCACATCTGCTGTACGGCCGCCGAAGCGATCGCGCGGCGCCTGTCGCCTGACTCGACGAGCACCAGGCGGTGCGCGTGGGCGTCGTAGTGATAAACGCCCGCGGGAAGTCCCTCGACATGGCCGGCGACGACGTAAAGTTCGAGCGGATAAAGTGCCCCGGCAGACGGCGCGGTGCGCAATCTGCCGCCCGCCGTGATGCCTTGCGCGGCCCAAAGCAATTGGCCGATCCGGGCAAGGCTGAGCGGCGTGGCGGCAAAACTGCGCACGGAACGGCGCTCCTTCAGCAATTCCGCAAGGCTGTGACTGCCGTTGTACGTGGGCGGCGGCAGCGTGAATGAGTGCGCCACTTGCGTTGCGGTTTGACCGCCGGGCGCGGAACCTCGAAGTGCATGGGCGCGGAGCACGGAACTGCCGACCCTTGCGGAGTCATGCCGCGGACCACCGGCGGCATGGCCAGGCGGTGGTGCAGCGATGCACGCCGCCGCCAACACGAGCAGCTGCAGAAGCCCTTTCCATTCCAGCCCCGGCGCGATGGCACCGCGCCCGAGTGCGGATGCACGTCCACGAATGCGGTGCATCAGGTTGCCGTCCATGCGCAGAAGAACCTTCATGGGCTTCTCCAAGCCTGCGTAATGCAGCATGGCCGCACTGCGGGCCGTGATGGTGCGCGACTCGACATCGAGGCGCAACCCACCCCTGGGTTTTCGTGCGGGCAGTCAAGGTAACCATGGACGTACGCGCGCACCAACAACGCAGTGGCAAACCAACGCCGGCGCCAACCGACCCAGATTGGAAAACCGCTCTCGTCGCGCAGCGTCAACACTTCGTTTCCCTTCCAGAGTTCCGCGGCAACGAGCGCAGGCTAGCCTTCGAACATGACGCCCGAACCCTTGACTTCGGTCTTGTCCTTCGGCGCGACCTTCACCGCCTGGTTTGCGATGTACCAAACAGGACCAAGGTGTACCTTCCAGTCAATGGCGGCACGCGCGCGCGGTGTTGACCGAAATCAACACCAATGGAGATGGCGCAAAGCGAGCTTCGGCGTCCTCAGGCGCGGCTGCCGCGCGCCAGCCACGCGTAGTACAGCAGCGGGATCACCAGCAGAGTCAGCACCGTCGACACCAGGATGCCGAAGATCAGCGACACCGCGAGGCCCTGGAAGATCGGGTCGTCGAGGATGAAGAAGCCGCCGATCATCGCCGCCAGCGCCGTCAGCGCGATCGGCTTGGCACGCACCGCCGCGGCTTCGATCACGGCGTCGGAGAGCGGGCGGCCCCTGGCGAGTTCCAGGTCGATGAAGTCGATCAGCAGGATCGAATTGCGCACGATGATGCCGGCCAGCGCGATCATCCCGATCATCGATGTGGCCGTGAATTGTGCGCCCAGCAACGCGTGTCCCGGCATCACGCCGATCACCGTCAACGGGATCGGCGCCATGATGATCAGCGGCACCATGTAGCGCTTGAAGTGGCCGACCACCAGCAGGTAGATCAGCACCAGCCCGGCCGCATACGCGATTCCCATGTCGCGGAAGGTCTCGTAGGTGATCTGCCACTCGCCGTCCCATTTCACCGCGTAGCCGGCCGGATCCACCGGCTGGTGGACAAAGTTCTGGGACAAGTGATAGCCGTCCACTTCGCCGTGGCGCAGTCTGGAAACCATCGCGAACATCCCGTACAGCGGGCTGTCGGTGTAGCCGGCGTCGTCGCCGGTCACGTAGGTATAGGGCAAGAGATCCTTGTGGTAGATCGCCTTTTCCCAGCCGGCCTCGCGCACGCTCGCCAGCGCCGACAACGGCACCAGCACACCGCTCTGCGCGCGTATCCGCAGCGCCAGCAACAGTTCGAGCGCGGCCTGGTTGCCCGGCGGCAGGCGCAGCCGCACCGGTACCGCGTACCGCGCGCGGCCGTCCATCAGGTACGTCGCGTCGTCGCCGGATAGCGCAAAGCGCAACGCCTGCGCGATTTGCGCCTGGTCCAGGCCAAGCCGGGCGGCGCGTGCGCGATCGACCACCACCACCGCGCGCGGCGAATCGGCCTCGACGCTGGTGTCGATGTCGACGATGTCCGGGTCGGACCGGAAGTTCTTTTCCAGCCCGCGCGCGAGCTTGCGCAAGGTGGCGTAGTCGGGCCCGTAGATTTCAGCGACGATCGGCGCCAGCACCGGCGGACCCGGTGGCACTTCCACGACCTTGATCGACGCGCCGAAGCGGTCGCCGATTTTCGTCAGCATGGGCCGCACCGCCAGCGCGATCTCGTGGCTCTGGCGATCGCGTTCGGACTTGTCGACGAGATTCACCTGCAGGTCGCCGTCGATCGGCCCCGAGCGCAGGTAGTACTGGCGCACCAGCCCGTTGAAGGTGATCGGCGCGGCCGTGCCGGCGTAGCCCTGGTAGTTCATCACTTCGGGAACACGGTCCAGCGCGTGCGCGAGTTGGCCGAGCAATGCGTTGGTGGTCTCGAGCGTCGCGCCTTCCGGCATGTCGACCACCACCTGGAATTCCGACTTGTTGTCGAACGGAAGCATCTTCAGCACGACCGCCTTGACCGCCACGAGGCCCACCGCGGCCAGCACCAGCACACCCATCACCGCGAACAGCAACCGCCGCCGGCGCGGCGCGCGGCCGCCGCCGAGGAACGGCGTCATCAGCCGCCGGAACAGGCGCAGCAGGCGCGTTGCGCGCGGGCCGTCTTCGAGTGGCGCAGGCGATGCGTGTCGGTGCACCAGCTTCAGCGCCAGCCACGGCGTCACCACCAGCGCCACCGCCAGCGACAGCAGCATCCCGGCCGAAGCGTTGATCGGGATCGGCCGCATGTACGGGCCCATCAGGCCCGACACGAACGCCATCGGCAACAGCGCCGCGATCACGGTGAAAGTCGCCAGGATCGTCGGCCCGCCGACTTCGGCCACCGCATCGGGAATCGCTTCGCGCAACGAACGCCCGCCCAGCGCCATGTGCCGGTGGATGTTTTCCACCACCACGATCGCGTCGTCCACCAGGATGCCGATCGAGAAGATCAGCGCGAACAGCGATACGCGGTTGATCGTGAAACCCATCGCCCATGACGCGAACAGCGTCAGCATCAGGGTGATGACCACTGCCGAACCCACCACGATCGCCTCGCGCCAGCCCAGCGTCAGCAGCACCAGCAGCACGACCGACAGCGTGGCGAACAGCAGCTTGTGCATCAGCAGGTCGGCTTTCGCGGTGGAGGTTTCGCCGTAATCGCGGGTCACGGCCACATGCACGCCGGCCGGGATCACCACCCCTTCGAGTGCGTCGAGGCGATGCCGGATCGCCTGCGTGATGTCGGCGGCGTTGCTGCCGGACAGCTTGGTGACGACCATCGTCACCGCCGGCGCCGTGCCGGTCGCGGGCCCGCCCTTGCCCGGCGGCGTGCCGAACCAGACGTACTGCTCCGGAAGATCTGCGCCGCGGCGGATCGCGGCGACGTCAGACAGGAACACCGGCTGACCGCCCTTCAATCCGATCACCAGTTGCGCGATGTCGTCGGCGCCGGAGAGGAAGGTGCCGGCCGTCACCGGAACGTCGCGATCTGCCGCGACGCGATCGCCCGCCTGCGTGACCACGTTGGCGGCTTTCAGCGACTGTGCGAGGTCATCGACGGCCATGCCGTACGCGGCCAGTTTCGCCGGATCGACCTGCACCACCACCGCGCGATCGGGCGCACCCAGCGTGTACACGTCGCGGGTGCCCGGAATGTGCTTGAGGTCGGTTTCCAGCGTGTGCGCGACCTCGGCGAGGTCGGTCGGTCCGCGCACCGGATCGTCGGTCCAAAGCGTCAACGCCAGCACCGGCACGTCGTCGATTCCCATGGCGCGCACCATCGGCTGGCCAACGCCAAGCGCCAGCGGCCACAGGTCGCGGTTCTGAAACACCTGGTTGTACAGGCGCACCAGCGCCGTCTGGCGCGGCACGCCGACCTTGAACTCGACGGTAAGCAGCGCCACGCCCGGGCGACTGACCGAATACACGTGCTTGATGCCGTCGATGCCGGCCAGCTTCTGTTCCAGCGGCGACGCCACCAGGTTTTCGACGTCGTGCACGTCCGCGCCCGGGAACGGCACGATCACGTTGGCCATGGTCACGTCGATCTGCGGCTCTTCCTCGCGCGGCGTGATCAGCAGCGCAGTGAACCCGATCAGCAGCGCCGCCAGCGCCAGGATCGGCGTCAGCGGATGATCCTGGAATACGCGCGCGACGCGCCCGGCGAACCCCAGCCGTGGCGCGTTCACGGTGACGCGTTCCCGCCGTGCTGCCTGGCGAGATACAACGCGGCGGCTTCGGGATCGCGCGCGACGCGGTCCCCGGGTGCGAGCCCGGCCAGCACCTCGATCTGGTCACCGATGCGATGTCCCAGCCGCAACTGGCGCAGGCCCACCGAATGATCGGCGCCCACCACGTACACCGCGCTCAATTCACCGCGCCGGACCAGCGTGCCGACCGGCACCAACAGGCGCGTCGCCCGGCCGACCGCAAACGCGACCTTGACCGTCATGCCGGGAAACAACCCGCTGCGGCCTGCAGGCAACTCGACCCGCACCCGGAATGAATGTGTGCTCGGGTCGGCATTCGGAAACACGATGACCTGGGCGGCCTGCACGCGCTTGCCGTCATCCAGCACCACGCTGGCGTGCGGCGCGGCGCGGATGGCATCGACGGCGCCTTGCGGCACCACCACGTCCACCCGCAGGGCGTCCAGCGCCGCCAGGGCGATCAACGGTTGCGGTGTCGGCGGTCCCGACTGCACCGCCTGGCCAAGGTGCACGAAGCGCTGCGTGATGACGCCGTCGAACGGCGCCCGCAATACGGTGTAGTCGGCTTGCTGGCCGGCGCTCATCAAGTCCGCCTCGGCCGCGGTCAGCGCCGCACGCGCGGCATCGCGGCGAGCCGTCGCGGCGTCCAGTTGCGCGCGTGCGACCAGCCCGCGCTGGAAGATGGCGTCGATGCGCTTCCAGTTGGCCTCGGCGTCCCCGGATTCGGCACGCGCAGCCGCGACGTTCGCGGCTGCGGCACGCCGCCCGGATTGCTGTTCGATGTCGCTGAAGCGCACCAGTACGTCGCCCTTGCGGACGCGGTCGCCGACGTCCACCGGCAGTTCGAGGACGCGCGCGTTCGTCTGCGCCGCAATCGTGGTGGCATCCACCGCCTCGACCACGCCATCCCATGTCTGCTCGCGCGCAGCCTGCTGTGGATTGACCACGAGCGTCGCAAGCGGCGGGACCGGCGACGGCGCCGGTGGCTGGTGCGACGCGCCGCAGGCGCCAAGCAGCGCAGCCATCACCAGCGGCGCGCCGAACCGCGCCGGGCGTATGCCGCTCCACTGCATCACCTGGCCTCGTCGATCATCTGGCGGGTAGCGGTTCCGACTTCGCGCGCAATCGCAGACAACGCCGGATCGTTCGACAACGTGCCGAGCATCCGCTCCGGTTCGATCATGCCGATGCGGGTTTCCCCGCCTTCGGTGTACACCGAGATCCGGCACGGCAACGCCATGTTGAGACGCAGGTCCAGGGCCATCACGCTGGCGGCCTGGGGAGGGCTGCACACCTCGAACACCTTGCATTCACCTTCGAAAGGCTGGCCCTTGCTGCGCAGGGTCGCGCCGAGATCGTGCACGTGCAGCACGCCGAACTGGTGGCGCCGCACGGCGGCATCGAGGTCGTCAACGGCCCGCCCGAACGACTTCGGCGACGTCACGGTGTAATACATGTCGTCTTGTGGTTTCACGAGTGCCTCTTCTTGGGTTACCGGGGGAATGCGCAGCCTGGCTGCAGGCCGAACCTCTTGAGGATGCGTGCGAGCGGGCAGAAACCCGTGAACGATGCCTGGAACAAGTTCAAGCCGACGAACAGCGCCACCAGCAGCCACCACGGGGAGAAGAAATACGCCAGCGCCAGGCTGAGGATCACCATGCCGCCGGCGAACCGCATCACCATCCGATCAACGTTCATACAATTTTCTCCGTAATCCAGAAACAGAAAGGTCTTGCGCAGGCACGCGCCGTTTCCGCGGCAGCATGCGCAACAGCGTGTCGTCGTGCATGAAGTAATGGTGGAACAGCGCCGCCGCGGCGTGCAGACCCACCAGGTAGTAACCGATCGTGCCGATGGTCTCGTGGAGTTCCTCGAGGTTTTCCCCCAACGCGGCGTTGGGTGCGATCAGCGCCGGCAGTTGCAGCCCGAAGAAGGGAATCGGCTTGCCGTCGGCGCTCAACGCAAGCCAGCCCAACAGCGGCATCACGACCAGGAACAGGTACAGCGCCAGATACATCGCCACCGCGCTGAGGCGCAGCACGGCGGAGGGCGTGGGCGTGATGGGTGGCGCGCGGAACATCAAGCGCAGCAACACGCGGACCGCGACGATGCCGGGTACGATCAGGCCCAGCATGAAATGCCACATCTCCATCGCCGCACGCGGACCGCTGCCTTTCGGGTACAGCTCGCGCAGCAGGATCAACGCGTACACGGCAACCAGCAGCGCCAGCGTGAGCCAATGCGCGGCCATCGACAGGGCATGGTAACGGTTGCGGGTGGTTTGCAGGTTCATGGGGACACCTCCAGGTGCGTGCGCGGGCAACGGTCAGTGCGGCTTCGCGGCCGGCTTCAGCCGCTCGATGCCGAGCATCTTCATGATCTGGCGCTCGTAGAACGGTTCGGTGCGGCCACTGCGCAACTTGTGCAGGTAGTACTTTTCGAACGCCAGCTTGGCTGCGTGGACCCACCTGCCCACTTTGGTCCAGGTGACATTGCGCGGCGGGATTTGCGGCAGCGCCACGAAGGCCGCGCCGGTGTCGCCCATGTCGGCCAGGCACACGGCATTCCACGTGGCCTCGGCCAGCGCGGGCTTGCCGGCCAAATCGTCGCGTAGGTTCGCCGCGATGGTGCTGACCATCGACTCGATCATGAATCCGGTCTTGGGGGCACCGGTCGGCACCGACGTCTGCTCCACCGGCGGGATCGCGACGCAGACGCCGGCGGCGAAGACGTTCGGGAAGGCGGGACTGCGCTGGTGCCGGTCGATCAGCACGAAACCGCGCGGGTTCACCAGCCCTTCGACGCCGCGCAGCGCATCGACGCCGCTGAACGCGGGGATCACCACCGCATATGCGAACGGCAGGGTCAGTTCCTGCACGATCCGGCTTTGCGCGCCGACTTCCTCGATGTGCATCGTGCCGGCCTCCACGTCCCGGATGCGCGCGTTGGTGACCCAGCGGATGTGGCGCTTGCGCAGCTCCGCTTCCAGCAGTCCCTGCGAGTCACCGACGCCGCCCAGGCCCATGTGGCCGATGTAGGGTTCGCTGGTAACGTAGGTCATCGGTACCCGGTCGCGCAGTTTGCGGCGGCGCAGATCGGCATCCAGGATGAACGCGGTCTCGTACGCCGGACCGAAACAGCTTGCGCCCTGCGCCGCGCCGACCACGATCGGACCGGGATTCTCGAGGAATGCCTGGTAGGCTTTCCACGCGCTCTCCGCGTGCGGCGTGGTACACACCGAGTGGGTGTGCGCGCCGGGCCCGAGGCCCGGAATTTCGTCGAACGCAAGCTTGGGTCCGGTGGCGATGACCAGATAGTCGTAACCGACCTCGGAACCGTCCGCCAGCACCAGCCGTCGCTCGCGCGGCTGCACGCGCGCGACCTTGCAGTCGATGAAGTCGATGTCGTGCCGGCGCAACGGCTTGGCGACTTCGAACCGGATCTGTTCGGCGGTCCGCTTGCCGGTCGCCACCCACGGATTGGACGGCGTGAACGAGAAGCAAGGTCCGTCGCCGATCACGGTCACCGCGTGTTCCGGGCCCACGGCGGCCCTGATTTCGAACGCTGCACTCATGCCGCCGAGCCCCGCGCCCATCACCACGATCTTTGCCATGACTGGTACTCCGGGTTGTGTTGCCCAAGCTAGTCGCAGCCGCCGCATGCCTGTTGACGACGATCAATCTCCTTATACATTAGTACACACTAATGTAGCGCAAGCTTATTTAGAAAAGCGTATGATGTCAACCCGTCCTGGAATCCGCTGCACGATGCATACATGAGCCGCCTCCCCGCCTTCGACGCCGATGCCATGCGCGCCAACTCGGATGACGCCGCGCGCCTGCTCAAGGCGCTCGCCAATCCGCAGCGCCTGCAGCTGCTGTGCCTGCTGGTGGGCAACGAACTGACCGTCGGCCAGCTCAATCGCCACCTGCCCGACCTCAGTCAATCGGCGTTGTCGCAACACCTTGCACGGCTGCGCGACGAAGCGCTGGTTGACACCCGGCGCGAGGCGCAGAACGTGTGGTATTCGCTGCCGAAGGGGCCGGCGCAGGCGATCATCACGGCCCTGCACGGCATCTATTGCGTGCCGCCCAAGCCACCGCGGGATTCCAGGCGCGCCGCCTGAGCGCGGTATTGGCTACGCCCAACCGCGCAGCTTCGCCGCGAGGTACGGCGCGCTCGCGGTGACCAGCAGGACCAGCGGCCACAGATTGCCGCGCTTGAACAAGTAGGCGTCCAGTTGCCGGCGCAGCCGCTCCCCCTGTGCCATGCCGAGCAGGATGTCGAACGCAAGTGTCAGCGCAAGCCAGACCAGGCCGATCGCGAGCAATTCGCGCGTGCCCATCGCACCCAGCCACGGCAGGCTCACGTATGCAATCGCCAATACCAGTGCCGACAGCATCAGGCCGCTGGCGGCGAGGCTTCGAACGCTGCCGAATCGGGGAATCAGTACCACCTCCCGCAGGCCGGCGTTGGCAAACGCGAGCACCAGGATGGCGCACCAGACGGCGATGCTTTTCAGGGCCAACCATGCGGTCATGGGTCACCTTGCGGGTGGGTGCGGTTCCCTGCGGCTGTGATCAATAGTCGTGGATGACCGCCGCCCAATCGCGTTCGTCGTCGGCGTGCACCTCGAACCACATGGCATTGAGGATGCCGAAGCTGCACGCCAGGCCTACGCCCAGCAACCAAGCGAAGTACCACATCTCGAAAACCTCCCGACCAATCAAACCGTTCAATATTTTCCCGTCTGCCCGGAGTCCACCGGCCAGAACTTCAGCCCCTCGGGGCCGAGGCGGACGAGGCGCGCCAGCAGTACCGCGCCCACCACGTAAAGCACCGCAATGGCCGCGCAGCCGATGATGCCGATGATTGCCTCCGGACGGCTGGCGTACGGCGCGGTGACGGGCAGCAGTCCATCGACCAGCCATGGTCCACGCCCGGCTTCACTCGTGATCCAGCCCAGCGCGACCGCCACCCACGGCAACGGCAGGCTCCATGCCGCGACCTTCAGGAATGCGCGTTGCTCCAGCCGGCGTTTGGAAGCCAGCCAGAACGCACAACCAAACAGCGCGATGCTGTAAACGCCCAGAAGTGCCATGATCCGAAAGGTCCAGAACAGCAGCGGCACGCTCGGAATCGTGCTCCTGGCCGCGGCGGCAATTTGATCGTTGCTTGCCCGTGCCGGATCCGGCGCACTGCGCAACAGCAACAACGCGTAGCCGAGGTTGGGATTGTCGTCCACATCGAAGACAGGACCGCTCACGCCCGCCGGATCGGCCCATGGCGTGTCCAGCGCGGTAAACGCCACCATGCCGTCGCGGATGCGCGATGCGTTCACCGATTCGAGTTCGTCCAGGCCGGCGACCGGCTTTTTCCACGAATGCGTGGCGCCCAGTCCCAGCAGCCACGGGATGTCCACGGCCGCATGGGTCACGCGACGGTCGCTATCGGGTATCCCGAAGATCGTGAACGATGCCGGGGCGGACTGCGTGTGCCACGCCGCCGCGATCGCGGCAATCTGCATCCGTTGGCCGGGCGATGCGGCATAACCGCTGCGGTCGCCGAGTACCGCCAGCGACAACGCCGCCGCGAAACCGAAGCTCGCGGCCACGGTCAACGAGCGGCGGGCGATCCGCACGTTGCGGTCGCGCAACAGGTACCACGCCGAAACCGAAAGCACCATGGTTGCCGCGACGAGATAGCACGCGCCCATGAGGTGCACGAATCGCGATTGCGCGGCCGGGTTCATCAGCACCGCAGGCAGATCGTAAATCCAGACCTGCAGGCTGCCGGGATCGAGCTCGACACCTGCCGGGTTGTCCAGCAGCCCGTATCCGGCGGCAACCTTGAACACCGCGACGCCGGACAACGGCACCCACAACCAGGTGACGAGCAGATGCCGCACCCGGTGCGGATTCCACCAGTCTCGGAACCAGTTCCAGAACAGCAAACCGAACGCCAGCACGAGCGGCAGCAGGAAGACGATCAGGGCCGGGCCGGGTACCCCGTGGATGTGCCGGGTGAAGCGGCTGGAATCGGCGGCGTACAGGATCGTGAGCACGATCAAGCCGACCGCCCACGCCAGCAGGGCCACGCCGAACAGCCGGCCCCAGAAGCGGGCGATCTGCTTCCAGATTTCCCGTCCGGTCATGACGTGAACGCTTTCGATGATCGCGATGATGGGCGGCAGCCCCGCCGCCAACGGCAGCAGCGTGGCGCAGTACAACGCCCCGAGGTGCGGCCACAAGGCTGATACATCGAAGCCGGCAGCACCGATCATCACGTTTGCTCCGCCATGTCGGACCGGGCGCTGGCAGCGCGCACGATCAACGCACCACCAGCACGGAGATCGCGGTGTGGTTCAGGACCTGTTGCGTCTGGCTTCCGAGCACGAGCCTCGCGATGCCGCGCCGGCCATGGGACGCCATCACGATCAGGTCGCACCGGACCCTTTGCGCCGCCGCGACGATCGCTTCATGGGCCTGCTGGCCGCGCTTGGCGACGGCGTCGCACTCGATCCCGGCCAGTTCGGCCTCGCGCTGCAATGGGGCAAACAGCTTGTCCGCGTGTGCCTGCGCAAGGGCCTGCAGTTCCTCGGGGGGCGGTTCCAGCAACTCCTCGACGATGCCTGCGCGATTGAATTCCATCATGGCGTGGAAGCCCGTCACGCGCGCGCCGAGCTTTTTCGCGAGCGCCACCCCCACCTTGATCGCGCGGCGTGAACCCGGATCGTCGTCGACTGGAATGAGGATGTGCGTGAACATGTCTGCCAATCCCTGGGCCGCGCACCTTCCCTGGTGCGCGGCCCGAACGCTTGAATTGCCCGTGTGATTCAGGCCGCGATGGTTGTCTGGTCCACCACCTTGCGAACGCCGGGTGCCCGCCACGCGGCCAAGCGCGCCGCATTGCGCTCGCTCGGGGAATCCAGTTGCCCGCAAAGCGTCACGGTGCCGCCGTGCACGACCACCGAAAGGGTCTTGGCGCGCCGGAAGCATCGCCTGCGCAAGGCCGCCTCGATCTGGCGCGTGACGTCACGCGGCTCGAGCCTTGGCTTGATTTCGATCAGGTTGACCAGGCCCCGGATACCCACCAGGTTGCGCAGCGCGGATTCCGCGGCGCGGCTTTGGTATTCCCATTCCACCTCGCCGGAGAGCACGAGCCAGCCTTGCTTGACCGCCACCTTCACGCGCCGCGCCGGAATCGACGTGTTCCACGCCAGCGCGTTGTGTGCGGCCTTGGCGATGTCGTTGTCCTGCCGTCGATCGACCATCGGCAGTTCGACCTCGATGTCCGCGATCACGCCTTCCACGCCGCCCACGCGCCATGCGGCCGTTTGCGCGCAGCATTTTTGCGCGTAGCTGTTCACCAGACCTGTCAGGGTCACGATGCCGGCGTGCACCTCCACGTCGATCCGGCTTGCATCAACGGACGGATCCCAGTCCAATTCCGCCGCCACGTCCCGCTGAAGTTCCCGGTCGGTTTTCATCGCATCCTCCTCGGCGTGCGCCCGCACCTCATGATGCGCGCAGGATCCTGCCCACCGCTTTGCCCTGCTCGTACACGCGCTGGCAATGGATGCAACGCTTGGCCGTGGGGTATGCCAGCAGGCGCTCGTATGCGATCGATTCGCCGCAATCCATGCAGAGGCCGTAGGTGCCGGCGGACAGGCGTTCGCGGGCAGCCTTGATGTCGCGGGCGTCCTCGATGTCCTGGCTGATCACCGCGTCATCGGCCGCCAGCGTGGCATCGACCAGCGCCGCGTCGATCCAGTCGGCCGGCAGCCCGGCGTCGCGTTCGTCGCGCGTGCGCGCACTGACGGCCCGGATTTCCTCGATTTCGCGCGCGAAACGGATGTCCATCAATTCGGACAGGTGTTTTATTTGTTGCGGTGTCAACGTGGCCATGCTGCCTCCGGGTACATCGTGGACATCGATGGGCGCGGACGCGGCCGCCGGCCGCGTCAGATGAAAAGGGGTATCGCCTCGCTGCCGCGGAACACGTCGCGAAGACCGGGCGGCAGTTGTCCGCGCATGTCCTCCGCCTGGCCTTCGCTGATGCTTCCGGCGACGATGCGGGCGACCGCGGCAAGCACCCGTCCGGCTTCCGCCGGCTCGAGGTCCAGCCGGGCACAGAGTTCGTCGATGATCGTGTTCTCGGTGACCTTCTTGTCCGGCCCGCCAGGCAACGCACGCAATTTCCGCTGCAACAGCGAGGGGAGTTGCGCGATGAAGTCGTTCGCTTCCTCGAACGTCAGCCTGCGCACGAGCCCATCGAGCACGACCTCGAGAGCGATGCCTGCCCGTTTGGAATCGTCAAGGCCGGTTTCATTGCGGACGGCAGTCAGCCAGCGCCCGAGCGTGGCCTCGGCCCGCGCCAGCGTGCGTTGCCGTACCGCCGCCCCGCCCGCCGGCCCGCCGGCTTCGATTTGCGCGGCGACCACCGCCGCCAGGCTTTCCAATGGCGCGGCTTCGTCCAGCAGCAAGTCGTCCAGGGTGACCATGCCGACCACGCGTTCGCCCTCTACCAGCGGAATGCGCCGGACATTCCGCTCCTGCATCAACCAGACGGCGTCGGCAAGGCTGTCGTTCGGCGTCAGGGTCGCGGGGAACGGCGTCATCACCTCGACGATCTTCGTCGTGGCCGCGTCGCGCCCGCGACCGAGCACGCGCACTGTAAGGTCCCGATCGGTCACGATGCCGACCACGCGTCCCTTGTCCTGCACGACCACGGCGCCGATCCGGTTCTGCTCGATGGCGCGTGCGGCATCGAGCGCGGCACTATCCGAGTTGAGGATCACCAACCGGGGCCGCCGGTACCATTGCAGATTCATCTCGATTCCTCCTGCGCCGCGGGCCACACAGGTACACGTCCACCCTATCGGCTTGGGTCTCGCCGATGTTGATGTGCATCAACGCGGCGGCGGTTTGCCGGCCAGGTGCGTCATCCGCGCCCCACTCCCGGCGATTCGGCGCGTCACACGAACAGCGCCATCGCCAAGCCGATCATGCCGGAGACGATCAAGGCCAACGCCTGCACCAGCACGAGCACCCAAGGCACGCCAAGGGCGACGCGGGTACGCGTGCGTTTCCTTGCCTTCGGTGCCTGCTTTGCAAAGCCTTCGAAGCCGGCGGCATTCATGTCGTCTCCTCGAATCGCGGCGGCAGCCAGGCGGGCGCGCGATCCTGTTCCAGTTCGTTGCGCAAGCTTTCCGGAAAGCCCTCGGGTTTGAGCGCCAGGACATCGCAATCCAAACGTTGCAGCAGATCCTCGGCCACGCTGCCGATCGAAAGCCGCTGCAGGAAATTGCGCTGGATCGAACCCATCACCACGACGTCGACGCCGTTTTTCGCCGCGAAATCCGCGATGGCGGGACCGGGAATGCCGTCCAGCAAATGCAGGTGCGCCTGCGGTACGCCGTGACGCTTCCCGAACGCCTGCAGGGCATCATGGTGCATGGCGCGAAACTGTTCGGTGAGGCCCATGTCCGGCAGTGCACCGGTCAGCAATCCCGGCACGGCAAACGGCGGGATGTATTCGAAGGCGTGCACGATGTCCAGTTCCGCACCGCACTGCATTGCGAGGTGGTTGGCGGCATCGAGCACCGCCGCATCGAGTGCTTGCGGGCGGTCCGCCGCGTCGAGTGGGTCCACCGCGGCGAGGACGCGCCGGGGCAATCCATGCGAGCCGCCGCGCACCAGCATCAGCGGCGCCGGACATTGGCGCAGCAGATCGAGATCTTCCGGCGCGAACAGCACGCGTTTCAGCGCGGCTTCCCTGCGCGCGTCCTTGATCACCATGCGCGGCTGCTCGGCCAGCACCGCCATCAGCATGCGCGCCATTTGCGGATGCCCCCAGTACAGGCGCGTGCCCACCGTCAAGCCGTCCTGCCGCAATCGTTCCGCCAGCGCTTCCAGTTTTCCGGCCCGGCCGCGCTTGTAGGCATCGAGATCGAAACCCCGCGAGGCCGCGCGTGCCAGCGTCCGGTCGAACTCGAACAACGCCAGCATCAATTTGTCGCCGCTTTTGCGCGCCAAGGCCGTGGCGCGCACCACAGCCGGCGTCAGCGACAATCCCTTGTCCACGATCACCATGCAGGTGGAGCGTTCCGGTGCCATCGTCGTTGGTCCGAGCGTCCGGGCGTTGTCGCGCCGACAGCGACAACATGGCCGCTTCCCCCGTGGCGATGATGATATGGATCAAACCCGGTGCATTCCGATGGGCGATGAGCCGCGAAGGCAGAACCATCGCTGCCGGATCACCGGCTTGTGCCGGCCCGGGCCGGGACTGCCACTGCGCAACCCGCGCACCGCGGGAATGCGCGGCCGGCGACGCTTACACCGGGACCTTGCGGGCCTCGTCGAGCAGCCGGCGCACGTCCACATCCGTGGTCGGGTCGAAATCCCGATAGAACTGCCCGACGGCGAAAAACTCGACCGACGTCAGCGCGCACACCAACTCGTCTGCCGTCTGTTCCAGTGCGGCGACGGCATCCGCGGGCGCCACGGGCACGGCGATGACGAGGCGCGCGGGGAGGCGCGAACGCAACGCCATCACGGCGGCACGCATCGAGGCCCCGGTGGCGATGCCGTCATCCACGAGGATGACGGTCTTGCCGTGGATCTCCAGCGGCGAACGTGTTCCGCGGTACAGTTTTTCTCGCCGCTCGAGTTCGGCTCGCTCACGCTTTTCCACCTTGCGCAGCGCGTCATCGGTCACGTGTTTCACCGCGATGACGTCCTCGTTCAGGAACGTGGCTCCGCCCGAAGCGATGGCGCCCATCGCAAGCTCGGTTTGACCGGGTACGCCGAGCTTGCGCACGGTCAGGACGTCGAGGGGAGCGCCGAGCGCATTGGCCACTTCGTATCCCACCGGGACGCCGCCACGCGGCAAGGCAAGCACCACCACGTCGTTGCGGCCCGCGTAGGCTTCCAGTCTTGCGGCGAGCTGCCGACCCGCGTCATGTCGGTCGCGGAAACGCCAAATCATGTTTCGCACCTCTCGAAACGGGGCGGAAAGTGGTGATGGCTGCTGTCTGCCAATGCGGGCTACGCGCGTCTTCCATTCGCTGTCAAACCCCTATCGGGATCCTGATGATGGCCGGCATCGCGGGGCAGACAACGGCCACCATGAACCGTTTCCGCCATCACCGCAGCTCACTCCAGCAGGAAGGTGACTTTCAGGTCGACCCGGTATGCGGTGATCTTGCCGTCCCTGATCTTCACCTTCTGCCCCGAGATCCAGGCTTCGCGTACATTCTTCAGCGTCTTCTGGGCCTGATGGATGCCCGCTTCCACGGCGTCCTCGAAACTGTCGGGCGATTCGCTGGAAATCTCGATGATCTTTGCGACGGACATGCTGCTCTCCTTGCTCAGGCCTGATGGGCGATCATTCCAGACAGCCACGGCGGCGATCGCCAGATGTTGTCCCTACCTTGCCGCCCGCCATCCCCCGGTTGTTGATCGAAATCAACCAAACTCGCGATTGCGCGTCGCGCTCGTCCGAGGCCTGTCATGCTGCCACCTGCGGCGCCCGCGCGGACAGGTAGTGCTGGAACCAGTTGGTCGCCAACTCCGTCACGCGCTCGAGTGCGCCCCACTCCTCGAACAGATGGGTGGCGCCCGCGACGATCGCCAGTTCGTGCGCACAACGCAGCCGGCGCGCCGTCTGCCGGTTGAGCGTGATCACTTGCGCGTCGTCGCCTCCCACGATCAGCAGCGTGGGTGCGGACACGTCTTCCAGGGCATCGCCTGCGAGATCCGGACGTCCGCCGCGCGATACCACCGCGCGTACCAGCCCGGGACGGGTGGCCGCGGCGATCAACGCGGCGGCCGCACCGGTACTCGCTCCGAACAAGCCGATCGGCAATGCGCGCGTCGCCGGCTGCGAGGCAGCCCAGTTAAGGGCGAATGTCAGGCGGCGCGCCAACAGCGGGATATCGAAGCGGAATTCCGCCGTCGATATGTCACGCGCGTTTTCGGGAGCGGTAAGGAGATCGATCAGCAAGGTGGCGAATCCGGCCGCATTGAGCGCCCGCGCCACGTTGCGGTTGCGGGGACTGAAACGGCTGCTGCCGCTACCGTGCGCGAAAACAATGAGGCCGCGAGCACCGACCGGGATTGTGAGCGCTCCCTCGAGAGCAACGGCGCCTGCCGGGACGGTGACGTCCCGGCTGTCGAGCATGGCCATGGATCGACTCCTGCGGGATACATCCCGCCTCCTTGCATTGCCGCAGCCGTCCGCGGCGACTTGCCGGTGACGGTTCAAGCAGCATCGGCGCCATCCGCCCCGGCGATGGTGATCTGGATCAACGCGACGCCGCACCGTCCATCCACGGGCTTGCGCGGGCTGATGCACCAACCCACCGCGGCCATGCAAGCCACCCGCGCCTCCCGAACGTTGGCGGACTTGCAGGCGCAACCCTGC
Source organism: Lysobacteraceae bacterium (assembly GCA_040255405.1). GTDB lineage: Bacteria > Pseudomonadota > Gammaproteobacteria > Xanthomonadales > Rhodanobacteraceae > 66-474. The sequence goes on along the minus strand of JBDZUX010000021.1, from coordinate 3,858 downwards.
CCCGCCGCGGAAGTGGTACGGGTATAGAATCGGGGCTGGTTTCCTGCCGGTGCAGAGCCATGTCGGCTGGTATGCACCTGCTGGTCGTGGATGACGATGACGGTGTCCTGGACGTGCTCCGTCGCTATTTCACCGGCCAGGGGTTCGAGGTCAGCACTGCGGCGAATGGCGCCGAGATGCGCGAGGCGCTCGCGCGGACGGACATCGATCTGGTCCTGCTAGACCTCGGCCTTCCCGGCGAGGACGGTTTCGAGCTGATGCGCCAGCTCCGCAAGAGCTGGAATGGTGCGCTCATCATCATCACGGGCCGTGGCGAATCGGTCGACCGGGTGGTGGGGCTGGAACTGGGGGCCGACGACTACGTCACCAAACCTTTCGATCTTCGCGAGTTGCTGGCGCGCGTGCGCAGCGTGTTGAGGCGTGCCACGCCGGGCACCGTTCCCGGTGACGCGACCCATCAGGTCGCGTTGCAGTTCGGCAATTTCCTCCTCATCCCCCAGTCACGCACCCTGCGTACCACCGACGGAGAGGCGATTGCACTCACGACCGGCGAATACGAACTGCTGCGCGTGCTCGTCGAACACCCCAACCGCGTGTTGTCGCGCGACGACTTGATGGGACGCATCCACGGCCGCAACGCCGGTCCATTCGACCGTGCCATCGATGTGCAGATCGGCCGGCTGCGCCGCAAGGTCGAGTCCGACCCGGCCAACCCGGAACTCATCAAGTCCGTGCGCGGCGCCGGCTATCTCTTCTCGGCACGCGTTTCCAGGCAGGCGCAGGGATGAACCCGCCAGATCGCCCCGCCTCCAGCGTCATGATGCTGGGCATGTGGTTCGACATCGCGCCCGACGCGATGATCGCGGTGGACGCGGAAGGCGTCATCGTGCTGGCCAACGCGCAGGCCGAACGCATGTTTGGCTATGCGCAAGGCGCACTGCGGGGCCTGACACTGGAAGCACTGGTGCCGGAATCGCTGCGCCAGGCGCACCGGGTGCACCGGCATGATTACATGGTCCGGCCGCGCATTCGCCCGATGGGAATCGGCTATGAGTTGATGGGGTTGAAACGGGACGGCCAAATGTTCCCGCTCGAAATCGGCCTGAGCTCGATCGCCACCGACCAGGGCGCCGTCGCCATCGCTTCGGTGCGCGACATCTCCGAAACCCGGCGCGTACGCCAGGCGCTCGAACGCGCCCAGCGGGACAACTACGTCGCATTGATCAGCCGGCTGGCACTGGAATCCCCCGATTACGAACTCGCGATCCGGCGGATCCTCGAGTTGATGGTGGCGGCGCTGGAGCTTCCGGCCGCGGCCATCTTCGCAACCGACTGGCGTCACAGTGCGTTTCACATGCGCGCTTCCACCGGCCTTTCCGAGCACGCTGCCCGCACGGTCACGTCCATTTTCGGGAGCAGCGATTCCGTCCGGGGCGCCTTCGAGGCGCGGAAACACGACGTGATCACCTCCGACATGCTGAAGGATGGGCGCTTCGAGGCCATCGGCGCAGACCTTGCCGGGGCGGGGTTCCACGACGCCGCGCTGGTTCCGCTTTTCGTGCGGCAGGAGGCGCTGGGTTTCCTGCTCGCGCTGGCGAGCACGCCGCGCAGTTTTGACGAAGGCAAGGTGAATTTCCTGCAGGCGATCGCGGGCCTGCTGGCGTCGGCGATCCAGCGCAGCCGCACCGAGGAACAGTTGGCGCACGCGCAAAGACTGGATGCCGTGGGCCAACTCACCGGCGGCGTTGCGCACGATTTCAACAACCTGCTGACCGTGATTTCCGGCAACCTGCAGCTGTTGGAGGCTGAGCTGCCCGGGCGGCCGGGCCTGCAGGAGATCATCGACAGCGCACTGCGCGCCGTGGACCGGGGCTCGTATCTCACCCGCCGTTTGCTCACTTTTGCGCGCCGCCAGCCGCTGCAGCCGCGCCCGGTCGTGCCCCAGCCCCTGATGGAAGAACTGGGCGCCATGCTGCGGCGCACGTTGGGCGAATCGATCGTGGTGCAGATCGACTGCGCGGCGGGAACGCCCGATCTATACGCCGACCCCAACGAACTGGATACGGCGCTGGTCAATCTTGCGTTGAACGCACGCGATGCGATGCCGCGCGGGGGACGCCTCGGCATCACCGCACGTACCGTCGGCCTGGACAACGCCGACAATCAATGGGAGCTGCCCGCCGGCCGTTACGTGGCCATCGCCGTCAGCGACACCGGCACGGGCATGTCGCCCGATGCACTCGCCCACGCTTTCGAACCTTTTTTCACCACCAAACAATCCAGCAAGGGCAGCGGGTTGGGGCTCAGCATGGTCTACGGGTTTGCCATCCAGTCCGGCGGCGCCATCACGATCGACAGCCGGCTCGGCTATGGGACCCGCATGGAACTCGTCCTGCCCGCCGCGTCCCCGGGCACCAGGGCGGAGGGTGTCCCTCCGGCCGACGTCGGTGCGCAGGCGAACGCGCGGGAGACGATATTGGTCGTCGAAGATGAAGCTGAAGTCCGCGCCGTCGCAACCCGGTTCCTGCAGGCCGTCGGCTACCACGTCCTGGACGCCGCAAACGCGCGCGAAGCGCTGGATCTGCTGGCTGCCAATCCGGAGGTGGACCTGCTGTTTTCGGACGTGGTACTGGGCAGCGGCATGGACGGCACCGAGCTGGCGCGCGAAGCGCGTCGCATCCGGCCGGAACTCCCGATACTGCTTGCTTCGGGCTACCAGGGGCCGGGCGACCGGGGACGCGACGAGTCCGCCGAAACCCACGAGTTGCTGCGCAAGCCGTACCGGCGCGAGCAGCTCACCGGTGCCATCCGGCGGCTGCTCGACCACGCCTGATTCGGCACCCGCCAACCCGTACCGCGCGGCATCGGGTTGCAAGGCTCCGGATCACTGGAGCGCGCGCGACACGCCGGCGCAGGCGCTCAGCTTGGGGATGTCCAGCAGCTTCACCTCGCGCCGCAGCACCGAAATGTATTCGAGCTGCTCGAGGTGCGACAACGCCCGGCTCACGGTCTCGTGTTTCAGCGCGAGGAAACTTGCGATGTCGGCACGCCCCATGCGCAGGATGAAATGGCTGGCACTGAATCCTAGGCGCGCAAGACGCGTGGCGATGTCGAGCAGGAACGCCGCCACACGTTGCTCGGCAGGCAAGGTGCCGATGGTCAGCATCCAGGAACGGTCGCGCCGGATTTCCTCGGCCAGGGCAGACGACAAGCGGATCTGCAATTCGGGAATGTTCAGGCACGCCGTCAGCACTGGCGGGTAAGGCAGCTCCCAGATCTGCGAATCCTCCAACGCGATCGCGTCGCACGTGTGGACCGCAAGGCCGATCGACTCGACGCCGAGCAGGTCGCCGCGCATCCGGAACCCGGTCACCTGCTCGCGGCCGTCTTCCGACAACTCGCACGTCTTCAGGAAACCGGCGTGGACGAGGTACAACGCGTGGAACGGCTGCCCGTTCCGGTACAGGTACTGGCCGGCCCTCACCTTCCGTCGCGTCACGACCACATGCCGCTGCAGTTCCTCGATGTCCAGTTCGAGCGGGAGTTCGACGGTACCCGGCAGCGGGGTCGCGGTTTCGATGGTGGACGGTACAAAGGGCGTGTCCATGGCTGTGCTCCGATCGTGACTTCATTCACCATCAGGATGCGACGCGATCGTCACCACAGGATGTCCGTCGCGCAACGTCGTGTAACGGTGCGTAACAGGCGCGCCCTACTGCACCCGGAGTTGACGAAGATCAGATTTGGACCTCGACCAATCCGGATAGTAGGCGCCGGGTTCCACCCCGCACGGCCGCGTTCCATGATCGATTTGCATACGTCTCCCTTCATCGACCTTGCCGCTGTCGAGGCCTGGGA
>JBDZUX010000086.1:0-2036 GCA_040255405.1 Lysobacteraceae bacterium | reverse complement strand
TTCAGGAGTTCGGCGATCTTCTTTTCCGCCGCGGCCCAGCGCGCGGCGTCTTCCTTCAGGTATTTCTCGACCTGCTGGTCGATCGCAGTGTTCATGAACATCGCGAGGATCATCGGCGCGGGGCCGTTGATGGTCATCGACACGCTGGTCTTGGGGTTGCACAGGTCGAAGCCGGAATACAGCTTCTTCATGTCGACCAGCGTGGCGATGGACACGCCGGAGTTGCCGATCTTGCCGTAGATGTCCGGGCGCGGCGCCGGGTCTTCGCCGTACAGCGTGACCGAATCGAACGCGGTGGAAAGCCGCGATGCGGGTTGCCCGCGCGACACGTAATGGAAGCGGCGGTTGGTGCGCTCGGGCGTGCCCTCGCCCGCGAACATGCGGGTCGGGTCTTCGCCGGAGCGGCGGTACGGGTACACGCCGCCGGTGTAGGGATACGCGCCCGGCAGGTTTTCCAGCATCAGGTACTTGAGCTGCTCGCCCCAGTCGTTCGTCGTGGGCGGCGCGATCTTCGGCACCTTCTGGTGCGACAGGGTTTCGCGGTAGTTCTGGACCTTGATGGCCTTGCCGCGGACGGTGTATTCGTTGAATTCGGCGGTGACGGCGGCTTTGCGGGATGGCCAGTCGCGCAGAAGCTGGATGGATTCGGCGCTGAGTTCCTTCACGGCTTCGTTGTAGCGTTGGCGGAGCAACAGCAGGCTGCGATCGGAAACCGGTGCATTGGTGCCGATGTGCGACAGCATGTCGGTGGACTGATAGGTGTCGAGTTCGCGCGGCAGCTTTTTGTCTTCCAGCTCCTTCAGCGATTCGTAGTAATGTTGCGCCTTGGACGCCGCCTCGGCCATGCGCCTGGCGTCGGCGTTGATGGCCCTGCCCTGCTCGGCGATTTCGGCGAGGTAGCGCACGCGCTTGCCGGGAATCAGCACGGTGGCGCGGGGTTCCCTGAGGGTGGTATCGATCTGCGGATCGAAATCGCAGCGCGGGAAAGAAAAACCGGGGTCAGAGTCGACTTTCGCCGACGCGCCGTGGGCGACGCCGGATTCCTTGCCAGAAAGTCGACTCTGACCCCGGTTTTGCCGCAGCAGGCGGCAGAGGTTCACGAACATCCAGGTGACGCCCGGGTCGTTGAACTGGCTGGCGATGGTCGGGTACACCGGCACGTCCTCGTCCGGCGTCTGGAACGCGGTGTGGTTGCGCTTCCACTGTTTGCGCACGTCGCGCAGCGCGTCTTCGGCGCCGCGGCGGTCGTACTTGTTCAGCACCACGAGCTGCGCGAAATCCAGCATGTCGATCTTCTCGAGCTGGCTGGCCGCGCCGTAGTCGCTGGTCATCACATACACGGGGAAATCGACGAGATCGACGATCTCGGTGTCGGCCTGGCCAATGCCGGCGGTCTCGACGATCACCAGGTCGAATGGCATCGATTTCAGGAACGCGATGCAATCGTGCAGCACCGCGCTGGTCGCGACGTGCGCGCGGCGCGTAGCCATCGAGCGCATGAAGACACGATGCGAACGCAGTGCATTCATGCGGATGCGGTCGCCGAGCAGCGCGCCGCCGCCCTTGCGGCGTGTCGGATCGACCGCCAGCACCGCGATCCGCATCTTCGGGAATGCGTGCAGAAAGCGCAGCATCAGTTCGTCGACGACGCTGGACTTGCCCGCGCCGCCGGTGCCGGTGATGCCGACGACCGGCGGAAAACCGGGGTCAAAACCGGGGTCAGAGTCGACTTTCGAGGCGTGCGCCTTTCCGGCACTCGCCCTTGGGTTCGAAAGTCGACTCTGACCCCGGTTTTGACGGTTTTCCCGGTTTTCCCACTGCTTGCGCAGCAGCTTCAATTCGGATTCGGAGAAGCCGCCGTCCTCGATTTCTGAAAGCATCCGCCCGACGCTGACTTCGTCGTCGATGTTCGGTTGGAGGGGTTGCTTGCCGTTCGCGGACTCCGAGTGATCGCGCGCGCTGCGCGCGCGCTGCACCACGTCCTCGATCATGTGCACCAGCCCCATGTGCATGCCGTCGTTGGGGTGGTAGATGCG
>JBDZUX010000020.1:0-49651 GCA_040255405.1 Lysobacteraceae bacterium | reverse complement strand
GCGACCAGGAAGCCGACCGCCAACGCCAGGATGATGACCTTCTCGATTCGCTCCGGCCAACCGAAGCGCTGCGCGATGACATCCAGCCCCTGCACGAATGCGAATGCCGCGGCGATATAGGCCAGCGCCCACTGCACCAGCTTGCTTCGCTTCAAGCGTCCCCAAAGTCCGCCCACGCCCTGCCCCTGTCGTGTCCGCTCGCCAATGATGCCTGAACCCCGCCGGCTACGGCATGCCTACACGACCCCGCCCAACTCACCCATGTGCGCACGGTAATAGCGCAATTCGTCGATCGAGTCGTGGATGTCCGACAACGCGGTGTGCGCGGAGTCCTTGCTGAGACCCTTCGCGATCGCGGGCGCCCAGCGCCGTGCGAGTTCCTTCAACGTGGACACGTCGAGATTGCGGTAATGGAAGAAGCGCTCCAGCGCCGGCATCTGCCGATAGAGGAATCGCCGGTCCTGGCAGATCGAATTGCCGCACATCGGCGACTTCCCGGCCGGCACCCAGTGTTCGAGGAATGCGATCGTCTCGGCTTCCGCGTGGCCGTGGTCGGTGCCCGATTCGAGCACCTGCTGCCAAAGTCCTGATTTCGTGTGCTGGTGCCGGTTCCAGTCGTCCATCGCCAGCAGCCGCGCTTCTTCGTGCCGGATCGCGAACTGCGGCCCTTCGGCCAGGATCTGGAGGTTGCGGTCGGTGACCACGGTGGCGATTTCAATGATGGAATCGGTATCGGGATTGAGGCCCGTCATTTCGAGATCGATCCAGATCAGGTTGTCATCAACGCAATCGGTCATTGAATTCTCCTTGTCGCCAGTCTAGCAACATCCCGTGTGCCGGGCCGATTGCCTGCCGCGCGCGCGTGCCGTAGGCTCGCCCGATGCCCACGCCGACGATGTTGTGGTACGACTACGAAACCACCGGCACCGACGCCGCGCGCGATCGCCCGGCGCAGTTCGCCGCGCTGCGCACCGACATGGATCTGCGCCCGATCGGCGAACCCGCCACGCTGTATTGCACGCCCGCGCCTGACGTGCTGCCGCACCCGGAAGCCTGCCTGATTACCGGCATCACGCCGCAGGACATGGCGCGCGAGGGCATGATCGAAGCCGACTTCGCGGGCGCGGTGCATGAGCTCCTCGCCGAGCCCGGGACCTGCTCCACCGGTTACAACAGCATCCGCTTCGATGACGAAGTGAATCGCCACCTGTTCTACCGCAACTTTTTCGATCCCTACGAGCATTGCTGGAAGAACGGCAATGCGCGCTGGGACATCATGGATCTCGCGCGCGCCTGCCACGCCTTGCGGCCGGAAGGCATCGAATGGCCGCTCCGCGACGACGGCTCGCCCTCGTTCAAGCTGGAGCACCTGGCCAGGGCGAACCGGCTTGAACAGGCCCGCGCGCACGACGCGACGTCCGACGCCATCGCGACGGTCGCCCTTGCGCGCCTGATCAGGGAGCGCCAGCCACGGCTGTACGCATGGTGTTTCGCGCTGCGCCACAAGCGTGCCGTGATCGCGAAACTGGTCGCCGCGCTGGCGGCGCGGGAGCCGTTGCTGCACGTCTCCCACAAATACGCCGCGCAGCGCGGCTGTCTCGCCATGGTCGTGCCGTTGGCGGAACACCCGATGCGCGAAGGCACCTACATCGTCGCCGATCTGGACGTCGATCCCGATGCGTGGACCAGCCTCGATCCCGAGGACCTGATGGAGCGGATGTTCACGCCACGCGCGGATCTTCCGGAGGACATGCAGCGCCCGCCGATCAAGGAAGTGCACGCCAACCGCTCGCCGTTCGTCGCGCCCATCGAAACGCTGCACAACGTCGACACGCGGCGCATCGCGCTCGACCCCGATCGCTGCCTCGGTCATTTGAAGAAGATCCGCGCCGTCGACGGCCTGGCCGAGCGCATCCGCCGTGCTTTTGCTGCCCGCGCGCCCCGCCAGCGGGATGCCGAAGACCCGGAACTGATGCTGTACTCGGGCTTCGCCTCGGACGCGGACCGCAAGCGCTTCGACGAGGTGCGCGCGACCCCGCCCGGGCGCCTGGGGGCCGCCGGACTCGCGTTCGCAGACCCGCGCTACGACGAACTGTTGTTTCGCTACCGCGCCCGCAACTGGCCGGGTTCGCTGGACGCCGGGGAGCAAGCGCGCTGGCGGGCGTTCGTTCGCGACAAGCTGACCCGCGAATCGGATGCGCGCACGTTGACGCTTGCGCAATACTTCGCGACCATCGCGCGGTTGCGGACCGAGCTGCCGCCCGGTCCCCAACAGGCGCTGCTGGATCGCCTGCAGGCATGGGGCGAAGCGGTCCGCGCCGACCACGGAACCTGACATGCCGCACGCCTACTTCTCGCCCGCAACCTTCAAATTCCTGCGCGCGCTGGAGCGCCACAACAACCGCACCTGGTTCAAGGCGCATCAGGCTGATTACGAAACTCGCGTGCGCGGGCCGTACCTGCAATTGATCGCGGACCTGCAGGCACCGGTCGCGAAACTCAGCCGCCATTACCGTGCCGATCCGCGCAAGGTCGGCGGTTCGCTGTTCCGCATCCAGCGCGACACCCGCTTCTCCGGCGACAAGTCGCCCTACAAGGCCTGGGCCGGTGCACGCATCTTCCACGAACGCCGGCGCGAGATCGCCGCCCCGTCGTTCTACCTGCACATCGCGCCGAACGACTGTTTCATCGGCGCAGGTTTGTGGCATCCGGAAAACCACACCCTGCGCAACGTCCGCAGCTTCATCGTCGACAATCCGGCGTCGTGGAAGCGCGCCGCCCACGGCCGCGCATTCCGCGAGCACTACGCATTCCGGGGCGATAGCTTGAGCCGTGCGCCGCAGGGGTTCCCCGCCGACCATCCGTTGCTCGAAGACCTGAAGCGCAAAAGCTTCGCCGCAGGGGTGGGTTTCGATGACGCGCTGGCCTGCTCGCCGAAACTGTTCCCGTTCGTGGTGGATCATTTCAAGCGGCTGGCACCGCTGGTCGATTACCTGTGCGCGGCGCAGAACCTGGAGTATTGAAGACGATCGCGGGGTCAATGCTTCGTACGCTGCTGTTCGCGCCGTCGGCGCCCCTACCCCTGCCACCGTTGCCCAAGGTTTCCCTGGCTGGCGGATACGACGACTCACGTGACGAGGCAGCAAGCGCCGTTTCGCCTGCGAACGGCCACTTACGCCGCGCAATGGCCGTTTGCTGCATCGCAACCTCGCCGGCTGCACGAGCGGTCTATCCTGCCGCGGTCGCGCGATGCAAGGCGCGGCAGGCGCGGAGCGCCGGCAGGTTCGCTCCGCCGGTCCGACTGGAAAGGAGACATGCGTCATGAACCTTGGCAGACGCTGTGCGGCCGAGTTCTTCGGCACATTCTGGCTGGTGTTGGGCGGTTGCGGCACGGCGGTGCTGGCCGCGGCAGTTCCGCAATTCGGTGTGGGCTACGCGGGCGTGGCGCTGGCCTTCGGGCTGACGCTGTTGACGATGTGCTACGCGATCGGCCACATCTCGGGTTGCCACATCAACCCGGCTGTCACCTGTGGCCTCGCGGCCGGCGGCCGCTTTCCGGTGAAGGAAGTGATCCCGTACGTCGTGGCACAGGTCATCGGCGGCATCGTCGCGGGCGGCGTGCTGTACCTGATCGCGTCCGGCAAGCCAGGCTTCGATGCGACCGTCGGCGGCTTTGCATCCAACGGATTCGGCGCGCACTCGCCGCAGGGTTACGCCATGGGTGCGGCCGCGGTTTCCGAACTGGTGATGACGGGCTTCTTCATCTTCGTCATCATGGGCGCGACGCACAAGAGCGCCCCCGTCGGTTTCGCCGGCATCGCCATCGGCCTGTGCCTGACCCTGATCCACCTGATCAGCATTCCCGTCACCAACACTTCGGTGAACCCCGCGCGCTCGACCGGCGTGGCGCTGTTCCAGCACGGCTGGGCCGTCGACCAGTTGTGGTTTTTCTGGGTGGTGCCGATCATCGGCGGCGTCATCGGCGGGCTGGTCTACCGCTATCTCGGCAGCGATCAGGCCACGCGACCCGACATCATCGGCGATGCTGCTGCCTGAGCAACGGGGCACGACGTGGCGCGCGGCCAACGAGGCCGCACGCCACACCGTCAAGCGCCGCTGAACGGAAACGCCAGCACGTCGCGAATGTCGGCCGTGCCCAGCATGCCCATCAGCAGCCGGTCAACGCCCAGCGCAACGCCGGCGCAGTCGGGCAACCGCTCCAGCACCGCGAGCAGGTGTTCGTCGAGTGGCAATTCGGGTTGCCCGCGCGCGCGGCGTCGCGCGTTGTCATGTTCGAAACGCGCGCGCTGCTCGGCCGCATCGTTCAACTCGTGGTACCCGTTCGCCAGTTCCTGCCGGCCGAGGTACAACTCGAACCGCTCGGCGACCGGCGGCAGGCCTTGACGGATGCGTGCGAGCGAGCACTGCGAGGCGGGAAAGTCGTACACGATCGTGATGACGCCGTCCTGTAACGCGGGCTGGAGCCGGTGTGTCACCAGGAGATCCAGCCAGTCGTCGCGCGAGAGCCCTTCGGGGTCGATGCTGAATTCGGCCAGCGGCTCGCGCAGTGCTCGTTCGTCCGCCATGAAAGGCTCCAGCCCGAGCCCGCGACGGAACCATTCCCGATAGCTGATGGCCGTCACTTCGGCATCGCGTTCGACCAGTGCCAGCGCCGCGCGCACGCATTGTGCGCATTCCAGCATCAGCCGCCGATGATCGAAGCCGACGCGGTACCACTCCAGCATCGTGAACTCGGGGTTGTGCGATGCACCTGCCTCGCCATTGCGGAACACGCGGCCGAGTTCGTAGCAGTCACCGAAACCCCCGGCAAGCAGACGCTTGAGCGGATATTCCGGCGAAGTGCGCAAGAACCTTTGCCGCGCGCCCGCGCCGACCGGCCCGGTGAACGAGGTGGAGAATCCGTCGATGTTCGGCTCGGTGTTGCCGGCCGCCGAAAGGATCGGCGTTTCGACCTCGACGACCCCACGCTCGGAGAAATATGCGCGGAGCAATGCGTACAAGCGCGCACGCAAGCGCAATGCTTGATGGCGAATCGGAAGCTCAACCGCCATTTGACTTCAGGAAACTCAGGAGTCTCGCTTCGTCCCAGATCTCGACGCCCAGTTCCTGCGCCTTGTCGAGTTTGGAGCCGGCGGCCTCGCCTGCGACCACGAACGAGGTTTTCTTCGAGACCGAGCCTGCAACCTTGGCACCCAGCGCCTCCAGCTTGTCTTTCGCCGCGTCGCGTGTCAGCGACGCCAGGCTGCCGGTGAGCACGACGGTTTGTCCGGCGAGGGGGCCGTCGGCCCTCCGCTGCGGCGCGGACTCCTTCCAATGCACGCCGGCCTTCTTCAGCGCCGCAATGGCATCCCGATTGCGCCGCTCCGCAAAAAACGCGGCGATGTGCCCGGCCATGATCGGGCCGACGTCGTTCGCCTCGGTGAGTTCCGCCTCGCTTGCGCGCATCAACCCATCCAGCGTCCCGAAATGTCGCGCCAGCGTCCTGGCCGTCGCTTCACCCACTTCGGGAATCCCGAGCGCGTAGAGAAAACGTTCGAGCGTGGTGGCCTTGCTGGCTTCGATGGCATCCACGAGGTTCTCGGCCCAACGCGTCGCGATCTTGCCGGTCCTCACGGTTTCCGGAACCGCGCCGTCCCGCTCTTCGCCGCGACGCTTCATCGCCACGAAATCGTCCACCGTCAGCATGTACAGGTCGGCGATCGAGTGCAGGTAATCGAACGCGATCAGGTCTTCGACGTAACGCTCGCCCAGCCCGTCGATGTCCATGGCGCGCCGCGACGCGAAATGCACGATGGCTTCCTTGCGTTGCGCGGCGCACACCAGTCCGCCGGTGCAACGCGCGACCGCTTCGCCGTCTTCCCGCACGATCGCGGATCCGCAAACCGGGCAATGCTTCGGCATGTGCCATGGCTTCGTCCCGGGCGGGCGACGCTCGAGATTCACCCGGACCACTTCCGGAATCACGTCGCCGGCGCGACGCACGATCACGGTGTCGCCGGCGCGCACATCCAGCCGTGCCACCTGGTCCTGGTTGTGCAGCGTGGCCTTCGTGACCGTGACGCCGCCCACTTGCACCGGTTGCATCACCGCGAACGGCGTGGCCGCGCCGGTGCGCCCGATGTTGATCTCGATCGCCTCGATGATCGTGCTCTTTTCCTGCGCCGGATACTTGTGTGCCAGCGCCCATCGGGGCGCGCGCGAAACGAAGCCCATTTCGTTCTGTTGGTCGTAGCGGTCCAGCTTGTAGACGACGCCGTCGATGTCGTAGGGCAGCGCGTCGCGCTGCTCGCCCATCCTGTGGTAGTAGTCGAGCAGTCCCTCCAGGCCTTTCGCACGTTCGACCTGCGGGCTCACCGGCAGGCCCCATTCGCGCAGCCTTTCCAGGGTCGCCAAATGGGTGTCCGGCAAGGCGCCGTCCCGGACCTCGCCGATCGCGTAGGCATAAAACGCCAGCGGACGCGAAGCGGTGATGGCGGGATCGAGCTGGCGCAGCGAACCGGCCGCGCCATTGCGCGGATTGGCCAGCGTGCGCTCGCCGCGCTTGCGCGCACGCTCGTTGAACGCCTCGAAAGCGCCCTTGGGCATGTACACCTCGCCGCGCACTTCCAGCACGCCAGGCCAGCCCTGGCCGCGCAGCTTCAGCGGGATCGCCTTGACGGTACGGAGGTTCGCCGTGACGTCCTCGCCCATCGTCCCGTCGCCGCGGGTGGCACCCTGGACGAAAGCACCGCCCTCGTAGCGCAGGCTGATGGCCAGGCCGTCGAGCTTGGGCTCGGCGGAAAATGACAGGCCGTCTTCGGCGCGGCCCAGCATCTGCGCGATCCGGCGCACGAACGCCGCCACTTCCTCGTCGCTGAAGGCGTTGGATAGCGAAAGCATGGGCAGTGCGTGGTGTACTTGCGCAAAGCCGCCGCTCGCGCGCGCACCGACGCGGCGGGTGGGCGAATCGGGGGCGGCGAGATCCGGGTGCGCGGCTTCCAGCGCTTCCAGTTCGCGCAACAGCCGGTCATATTCCGCGTCCGCGATCGAAGGATCATCCAGCACGTAGTAGCGATAGTTTGCGTCGTCGATCTGGCGGCGCAGTGTCGTGGCGCGCCCGCTTGCGGTGCCGCGGGGGGGATCGTCGGAAGTGCCGGGCATGTTGGCTGGATCGTTTCGATGCATCGTGCGAAGTGTAACCAAGCTGGCGCGGCCCCTCGATGAGGACCGCACCATCAGGCGACCATTTTCCATGGCGAAAGGTACATGAAAGGTTGCCGTAGCACTATCTCGAATGGGTGAGGTGCGGTCTCTTTTTGTCCTGGACAGTCTCGTGGCAACCCTCGTGCTGCTGGCTGTGCATGTTCTCACCCCCGTGTCCGGCCTGCGTCGAACCCCTCCCCGGTGACGCAGGCCGGACATGATTCATTTATGCGATCATCCATGATCGCTGCATCCCGCATTCCTTCAATCACCGAACCGCGCGTACTTGGTGGTAGACCAGAACGGCCTTCCTCGGCCTGACTTTCCACCAACAGCCGCTTCGAACGTGGGCGACCGATCTCCGTGGCTAAACCAGCCGCCAGCGTCCCGCATTTCTTCGGTTGCCTAGCCGCACATACTTCGTGACAGGCCCGAACGGCCATCCATGGCCTAACTTTCACCAACAGCCGCTTCGAACGTCGGCGACTGACTTTCTGGTGAAGCTAAACTAGGCGATTCTTTTTGACGCGCTGGCCGCTCAAATCTCCACGATGTCCGAAGCGAGTTCCTCCGCTGGCGTCGCGCGCATGCGTGGCCTGATCTGGCTGGTCGCCGCGGCGTTCTTCATGCAGACGCTGGACTCGACCATCGTCAACACGGCGGTGCCGAGCATCGCGCACGCGTTGGCCGTGCCGCCGATCGCGTTGAAGACCGCGCTGACGAGTTACGTGCTGACGCTGGCCATCTGCATCCCGGCCAGCGCTTGGCTGTCGGACAGGTTCGGCACGCGCCGCGTATTCGCCGCGTCGGTGCTGATCTTCACGCTGGGTTCGCTGGCTTGCGGCGTGTCGCAGACGTTGACACAACTGGTCGCGGCGCGCGTGCTGCAGGGCATCGGCGGTGCGCTGCTGATGCCGATCGGCCGTTACGTGCTGGTGCGCGCATTCGGACCGAAGGACTTCGTCGCCGCGATGAGTACCGCCGGCATACCCGGACTGCTCGGTCCCGTGCTCGGTCCGCTACTGGGCGGAGTGCTGTCGCAATACGCTTCGTGGCGATTGATCTTCCTGGTCAACGTGCCGGTCGGGCTGATCGGGCTTTGGCTCAATCGCAGGCACATGCCGGACTTCCGTGGGCAACGGCGCCCGTTCGACTGGATCGGCTTCATCCTGTTTGCCTTGGCCTCGGGCATGTTGCTGACCGCTGCGGAAACCGCCGGCGACAACAATTACCGCACTGCAGGCATCGCGGCGCTGGCCGGGCTCGCATGCGCGTTTGCCTACTGGCGCTACAGCCGTCGCGCGCGCCACCCCGTGGCCGACCTGACGTTGCTGAAGGTCCGCAGCTTCACCATCGCGTTGGGTGGCGGCATGTGCATGCGACTCGGTACCGCGGGCTTGTCGTTCGTGCTGATGCTGTTCCTGCAGGTCGGTTGTGGCTGGTCGCCCACCGCCGCAGGCATGATCATCGTGCCGCAGGCCGTGGCGATGGTGCTGATGAAACTGCTGATCGATCGCATCCTGAAGCGTTACGGCTATCGCCGCGCATTGTTCGTGAACACCACCCTCGCGACGGTCCTGCTCGCATGCTTCGCGTTGTTCGACGCGAACACGCCATGGTGGGCGATCGCGCTGCTGATGTTTGCCTACGGCTTCGTCATGAGCTTGCAGTACACCGCGATGAATACGCTGGCGTTCGTGGATCTGCCACCGGAACGTGCGGCGCAGGCGTCGTCGTTGACCTCGGCCGCACAATACCTCGTGATCAGTTTCGGCATCGCGTTGTCGTCGTGGCTGTTCGCATTGTTCCTTGGCGACCATCATGATTCGGCTGGCTACGTGCATGGCTTCCGCGTCGCGGTGCTGGTGATGGCGGCGCTGCCACTGGTCGCGGTATACGTGTTCACCCGATTGCGCCATGATCGCCCGTTGCGGCGGCCGATCACCACGCCGGAAACGGCGGCTTGATTTTCGCGATCGTCCCTGATCGCTGCTTCTCCGCATGTTTCGCAAGATTTCATCTCACCGGGCCTGCAAGTCCGGAATGGCCATCCAGAACTGACTTTCCACAACAGCCGCCCTGCCTTCGAGCGGCGGTCAAACAGCGCACCTGCCCACATCGTCATGTAGCATCGCGGGATGGGCGACACCACCGCGATCCTGCTCGAAGTCTTCGTCATCTTTGCCGCGGCGCAGGTTGGCGGCGCGTGCGCGCGATGGATCCGCCTGCCCACCGTCGTCGGCCAGATCGTCGTCGGTTGCGTCGTGGGCCCATCGGTGCTCGGCTGGATCACGCCCTCCGAGCCGCTTGAAGTGCTGTCCGAAATCGGCGTGGTGCTGCTGCTGTTCGCGGTGGGACTTGAAACCCGGCTTGACGATGTGAAACGCGTGGGCGGCAGCGCCTTCGCGGTGGGCGTGATCGGGGTGATCGTGCCATTCGTCGTGGGCACATTCTGGGCGCACTCGATTGGCCCCGACTGGCCACATTCGCTCTTCGTTGCCGCGGCTTTCGTCGCGACCTCGGCAGGCATCACCGCCGCGGTGCTGAAGCAAATGGGTGCCCTGCGGCGAACCGAAAGCCGCGTGATCCTGGGCGCGGCGGTGATCGACGACATCCTCGCGATGCTGCTGCTGGGCGTCGTGGTCGCGATCCAGGCGGGCGGTTCGCTGCGCGTAAGCCGGTTGCTGGTGGTGGCGGGCGAGGCGATCGGGTTCGTGCTGGTGGTCGGCTGGCTGGGCACGCTGATGATGCGGCGCGGTTCCAAGTGGCTGGAACGCATGCGCGATCCGATGTCGCCGCTGCTGATCGTGCTGATCCTGTGCCTCGGACTCGCGTGGGTGGCAACGCGTTTCGGCCTGGCCGCGATCATCGGTGCATTTCTCGCCGGCATGATCGCCTCCGAGACGCGCCAACGCGCGCAACTCGAAGATCAGATGCAGCCCCTGCTCGCGCTGCTGACGCCGTTCTTCTTCGTGCTCACCGGCGCCAAGGTCGAACTGGCGCAGTTTGCAACAGACCACGCGCTGTGGCTGTTGCTGATTGCGACCTTGCTGGCGCTCGGCACCAAGCTCGTCGGAGGATGGCTCGGTGCGCTGCGGCTGGGCCCGCGCAGCGCACTGATCGTCGGCGTCGGCATGATGCCGCGCGGCGAAGTCGGCATCGTGGTCGCCGCGCTCGGGCTATCGGCAGGCGTGTTCGGCGAACTGATGTACGCGGTGATCATCGCGATGTCGTTGCTCACTTCGGTGATCGCACCACCCTTCCTTGCGATGCTGCTGAAGGAGCGGGACGCCAACCAGGAAGCTCGCGATTCGGTGCGTTCCCACGATCGCGCTTCGACGAATCGCGCGCCGTGACCAGCCAACCGTCGCGGGCACCGCGATTCGCGTCGCGCAGGCGCACCGTCAGACGCGATCCGCAATCTTTGCGGCAACGGCGTCGAAGAACGCATCCGGCAATTCGGCCGTCACCGGCACGCTCCACCAGTCCGGTCGCGCAAACGCACGACACTTTACAGCGTCCTTTTCGGTCATCAGCACCGGCAGGCCATCGCCGAAATCGAAATCGAAATCGGCAGCGGTGTAATGGTGATGATCGGGAAATGCGTGTTCCTCCACCTCGATGCCGAAGTCGCGCAAGCCATCGAAGAATCGTGGCGGATGTCCGATGCCCGCCACCGCGTGCACGCGCGAGCCCGAAAAATCCTTCAAGGGGCGAAGCGATGCATCACGCAGCCGACGCGCGGTGTCGCACCGCAGGCGCATGTGAATCGCGGACGCGGTACGTGGGCGATTCGGAGACTCGCGCATCGCAGGGACACGTACTGCATTGCCGCCATTCACGATCACGAAATCCACTTCGTCCAGTCGTGCGGGCGATTCGCGCAACGGCCCCGCTGGCAGCAAGCGCCCGTTGCCCAACCCGCGCGTGCCATCGACCACGCATATTTCGACGTCGCGTGCCAATGCGTAATGCTGCAAGCCATCGTCGGCGATGATCGCGTCGACACCCTGGCCAGGCAGCAGCGCCGCCGCCGCCGGACGATCGGCGCCTACTGCAATGGGTGCGCCGGTGCGCATGCGGATCAACGCAGGTTCGTCGCCAACGACGGCGGGATCGGGCTTCGCATCGAGCAGCATTGGCGCACGCGCCGCGCCGCCGTAGCCGCGACTGACCACGCCGGGGTTGAATCCCCGCGCGCGCAAGGCATCGACCAGCGCGATCGTCAACGGCGTCTTGCCCGCCCCGCCCGCGACGAGATTGCCGACCACGACAACGGGCACCGGCAACTTCAGCGCGCGCAACCAGCCGCGCCGATACATCGCACGCCGCACGTGCACCAAGCCGCCGTACAACGCAGCGACCGGGAGCGTCCACCACGCTGGCGGGCGATTTTCGTACCAGCGTTGCTGCAGGGATGCTCCGGGCACCGCGAACCTCCGTCATTGCCGTTGCCGCGAGAACGGACAAGTCATTGCGCAAGCGCCGCCGATTCGCGGAATTGCAGATGGTGCAACGCCGCGTACTTGCCGTTGCGCGCCAGCAGTTCGGCGTGGGTGCCGCGCTCGGCGACACGGCCCTGGTCGAGCACGACGATCTGGTCTGCATGTTCGACCGTGGACAGGCGATGCGCGATCACGATCGTGGTGCGATGCTTCATCAGCCGTGACAGCGCATCCTGGATAAGACGTTCGGACTCGGTATCCAGCGCGCTGGTGGCCTCGTCCAGCACCAGGATCGGCGCATCCTTCAAAAGCGCGCGCGCGACCGCGATGCGCTGGCGCTGGCCACCGGAAAGCAGCGAACCGCCCTCGCCCACACGGCTGTGGATGCCGTCGGGCAACCCGCGGATGAATTCCATCGCGTTGGCGGCTTCGGCCGCGGCGACGATGCCGGCCTCCCCGACGTTCGCCAGCGCACCGTAGGCGATGTTCTTCGCGATGGTGTCGTCGAACAGCACCACGTCCTGCCCGACCCAGGCGATTTGGGCGCGGAGGCTGCGCAAGGTGTATTCGTCGAGCGCATGGCCGTCCAGCAGGACGTCGCCCGAGGTCGGCTCGTAGAAACGCGGGATCAGGCTGGCGAGGCTCGACTTGCCGCTGCCGGAACGCCCGACCAGCGCGGTGATCGATCCGCGCGGGCAATCCAGCGAGATGCCCCGCAAGGCGGCCACGCTTGCACCCGCGTACGTCAGGTGCACGTCCCGGAATTCAATGTCGCCGCGGCAGCGCTCCACGACCTTCGTGCCATCGTCGCGTTCCGTCGGTGCATCGAGGACGCCGAACAGCTCCTGGGCGGCGGCGAGTCCGCGCTGGATACTCGACTGCACGGTGGTCAGCCGTTTCAAGGACGGCAGGATGCCGCCCATGCACAGGAACAGCGTGGCGAACGATCCGGCAGTGAACTGATTGTCCAGCATGAACGGGCGCGTTGCGAAAAACACGATCAGCGCCAACGCGATCGCCGCCGCCAATTGCACGAACGCGGTGGAAAGGCCATTGGTCGCGGCCACCTTGACGTTCAACTTGCGCGTGCGATCGGTGACCTCGTCGAACCGCTTCGATTCGTAATCCTGCCCGCCGAACACCTTCACTTCGCGGTGCGCACCGACCACTTCCTCGACCACGCCGGTCACGCGGCCGACCACGTCCTGGATCGTCACGTTGATGCGGCGGTAGCGGCGGCTCACATAGGTGACCAGCAGCCCGATCATTGGCACCATCACCAACAGCGCCAGCGAAAGCTCCCAACTCGTCCACAGCATCACCCCGACCAGGCCGATCACCGTCAACCCGTCCACGATCGCGGTCTTGGCCGAATCGGTGGTGGCTTGGGCGACCTGCTCGCTGGTGTAGGTGATGCGCGATATCTGCTGGCCGGACGACTCGTGGTCGAAGAACGACGTGGGCATCCGCAGGTACTTGTCGAAAATGCGGCGGCGCATGTCCTGCACGATGCCGCGACCGACGTACGCCGAACCGTACGTCTCGACGTACACCGCGATGCTGCGAACCAGAAAGATGCCGACGATGATCAGCGGCATCCAGAAGATCACCTGCGGATCGCGGAACACGAACAGCTTGTCGATCAGCGGCTTGATGACCCGCGCGAACAGTGTCATGCAGGCCGCGTCGACCACCATCGCGAGAACGGTGGCGGCCACCACGGTGCGGTAAGGATGCAGCAGGCCCAGCAGCCGTCGGTACGTCGTCGCGTCGGATTCGGCCGTCATGACGCGGGCGCGCCCGAGGGTGGCGCGGTCGCGATCGACAGATGGGTAAAACCAAGCTGGCCCAGCGCATCCATCGCGGTCACCACGGCCTGGTGCGGTGTCAGGCCATCGGCGCGCAGCAGCACGGGGCGTTCGCGATGCTCACCTGCCACGGCCTGGATGGCTCGTTTCAAGGTGGACTCGTCGTCGCCCAGCACGCGGTTGTTGGCGACGAAGAAATGGCCCTCGCGATCGATCACGACCACCAGCGTATCGCGCACCGGCGTGCTGGCGGCATCGCTGGCCTGCGGCAGCGACACTTTCATGTGGCCCTGTTGCACGAAGGTCGTGGTCAGCACGAAGAACATCAACAGGGTCAGCAGCACGTCGATCAGGCTGACCACGTTGATCTCGAATTCGTCGGCGTTGTCGTTGCCGATGCGCATCGCTGCGTTCCGTCAACCAGCGACGCGGGCGGGACGCGGGACGCTTGTTCCCGCGGGCGGGCGCGTCTCGACCGGCGTCGGTCGTGCGACCGAAAGCTCATCCAGCAGCGCAGTCGCCTGCTTTTCCATCTGCACGACGTAACCGCGCACCCGTGAACGGAAATAGCGATGCAACACGTAGGCGGGGATGGCGACCACGAGACCGGATGCCGTGCACACCAGCGCTTCGCCGATGCCGCCGGCCATCTTCATCGGGTCGCCAACGCCGGACACCATCACCGCGAGGAACATGCGGATCAGGCCGAACACGGTGCCGAGGAGCCCGAGCAGCGGCCCGATCAACGCGATGGTGCCGAGTGTGTTGAGGTAACGTTCGAGACCGTGCACCACGTGGCGGCCGGTATCCTCGATGCGCTCCTTGATTTCCGCACGCGAGCGGTTGCGCACGTCCAGTGCCGCGGCCAGCAATTCCCCCAGCGGCGAATTTTCGCGCAACGCCTGGATGTGCGCGGGGTTCAATTGTTGCGAGTGCGCCCAACTGCGCACCTGTTCGCCGAGTCCGGGCGGCAGCACCGCGCTGCGGCGCAGCGTCCAGAAGCGTTCCAGCACGATCGCGAGGCCGACCGCCGAGCACGCCAGGATGGGCAGCATGCCCCATCCGCCGGCCTTGAGGATTTCGAACACGTGAAGCTCCGCCGCAAGGTGGTTTTGCGCCGCATCATAACAGCGTGTCCGCGCGCATCAGCGTGACGCAGTCGATCCGTTCGACGCGGTCTCCCGCCAGTAGTGCGCCCGGCGCCGGCGTTCTTCGGCCAGAAGCCGTGGCGCGGCCGCAGCCGGGAACCCGACCCTGACCGCCCCGGTGACCGGCGTATCCAGCAGCGGGATGCCAAGGGCGGCGTAGCGTGCCGCGACCTCGGGTGCCGGATGGTGGTAGGCGTTCAGGTACCCGCTGGAAGCGATGGCGAGCATCGGGTGCAGCGCCCGCAGGTAATCGGCACTCGATGAGGTCTTGCTGCCGTGATGGGGCACCACCAGCACCAGCGGCGGACCGGCCGCCACCGCCTGCGCAATGTCGGGCTCGACCTTCGATGACGTGTCGGCCGGCAGCAGCAGCCTTCCGCCGGTGCCGGCCACCAGCAGCACGCATCCCGCGTCGTTGCCTTTCACCGCCACCGGCGCGGGCGGGCGCAGCATCCGGAACACGACGCCGTCCCATTGCCATGCCTGGCCGGCATGGCATTGCCGCATCGGCACCGGCCCGCGAGCGGGTTCGCCACCCCAGACCGGCGTGTGTGGATACGCCAGCAACACCGATACCGCGCCGCCAGCGTGATCGTTGTCGCCGTGGCTGATGATCATGCGATCCAGGCGCGTGATGCCGAGCGCGTGCAGCGTCGGTACCACCGCCGCCTGGCCGAGGTCGAAGCCGGAGGGATAGCGCGCACCCGCGTCGACCAGCAGCGCGTGGGAATGCGTGCGCACCAGCACCGACAAACCCTGCCCCACGTCGATCATCGTCGCACGGAATCCGCCTTCGCCCGGCCGGACGGCACGCGGCAAACACAACGGCAACAGCAGCAACGCACCCAGCGTCCGCGCAGGGATGCCGCGTGGCGCCAGCAACCAGACCGATCCGACGCAGGCCAGCGCGAAGGCAAGCAACGAGCTTTCCGGCAGGTACTGCATCGCTGCCGGCCATGCCGCGAGGTGCGCCAGCAGCCACCACAATGCATCGACCAGATATGCGCACACGTGCAGCAGTGCCTGCCCCGCCCACGGCCACGCGAACAGCAGCGCGCACGCGGCGAGGTCAACCGGCACGATCACGAAGCTGACGAACGGCACCGCCACCAGGTTCGCAAGCGGCGCGACCAGCGAAGCCTGCCCGAAGAACCACACCGTCAGCGGCAGCAGCGCCAGGGTCATCAGCAACGGGGCGAGTCCGATTTCCTTGAGATGCCCCCGCCAGCCAGCGTCGTGCGCCAGCGTCCATGCCAGCAACGCCACGCCCGCGAACGACAACCAGAATCCCGCCGACAGCACCGACAGCGGGTCGACCACCAGGATCGCCGCCAGCGCAAACCCGAAGCCCTCGCCGAAGCCGCCGCCCCGGCGCAGCAGGCGCCAGCCCGCGACGACGGCGATCATCAACAGTGTGCGCGTGGTCGGCAGCCCGAAGCCGGCCAGTGCACCGTACGCAAGCGCGGCCGGAAATGCGACCGCGGCCTCGGCCAAGGGCCTGGCCAGCCGCAGTCCGAGCGACGGAAACAGCCACCATGCGAGTCGGATCAGCAATGCGCCGAACACCGCGGCGAGGCCTACGTGGAAGCCCGAAATCGCGATCAGGTGCGCGATGCCGGTCGCACGCACCACCTGCCAGTCGTGCTCGTCCAGCGCGCGTTCGTCGCCGACGGAAAGCGCCCGCAGCAAACGCGCGGCATGTGCATCATTCGGCAGTGCTGCCCCGATCGCGTCGGAGATGCGGGCCCGCACGCCGTCGACGCAAGCACCCTCGCTGAGCAATGCGTTGGCGGGATCCTCACGAACGTAGCCGGTGGCGATGATGCCCTTCTGCAAAGCCGAACGTTCGAAATCCCTGCCGCCGGGATTCACCAATCCGTGCGGCCGCTTCATCCGCACCCGCAGCCGCCATGTCGTGCAGGGCGCGATCCGCGGCGGCGCATGTCGACGCGAGGCGTACCACGACAAGCGCACGTGGCCGCGCGCCGGAACGGGACGACCCTGGAATCGTGCCGTCGCGATCGTGAAATCGAAACGCGTCGAATCTTCCTGCGCATGCGGCAGGTCCGTCACCGTGCCGGTAACGAGGATGTCCTGTTTCTCCAGCCTGTGCGGCAGGCGTGCACTCATCGCGAGGTCCGCGCGCCATGCCGTCCATGCGAACGCCGCCATGGCGATCGCCACGCACCACGCGACCGACGACAGACGCCAACGCAGGCAGGACCCGAAGCCGAGCAGCGCCATGCACGCGAGCAATGCATCCAGCCAGCGCGGCGGCAACGCCGGCAACCCCTGCACCACGACGGCGCCGCCCAGGATCGCGACCGCAATGGCCAGCATCCCCGGCCGGGTTCGGACAGCGCGGCTTCCCCTGCGCGCGTCCACGCCGGCTTCAGCCGGATTGCTGCATCGGGTGCAGCGCGCCGCCGCTCAATTCCAGTACGCGATCCATTCGCCGCGCCAACCCCTTGTCATGCGTCACCAGCACAATGCTGGTACCGATTTCGCGGTTCAACTCCAGCATCAGTTCGTACAGTGCAGCGGCGTTCTGTTCGTCGAGATTGCCGGTCGGTTCGTCGGCCAGCACGCAGGCGGGCCGCGTGACCAGCGCACGCGCCATGGCGCAGCGCTGGCGTTCACCACCCGACAGCTCGCCGGGTTTGTGTTCCAGGCGATGTCCGAGGCCCACGCGTTCCAGCAGTGCTTTCGACTGCTCGCGCGCTTCGGGAATCGCGGTGCCGCGGATCAGCAGAGGCATCGCAACGTTCTCCAGCGCGGTGAACTCCGGCAGGAGGTGATGGAACTGGTACACGAAACCGAGCGAACGGTTGCGCACGCGTCCGCGTTCGGCGTCGGGCAGCTTCGACAATTCGCGCCCCTCCAGTTCCACCGAACCCCTGGTCGGCGTGTCGAGGCCGCCTACGATGTGCAGAAGCGTGCTCTTGCCGGACCCCGACGCGCCCACGATGGCCAGCGTCTCGCCGCGCGCCAGTTCGAAGCCGACGTCGTGCAGCACGGGGGTGCGCAGGCTGCCTTCCTTGTAGGTCTTGGCGATGTGGCTCACGCGCAGTACGGCGTTGGTGCTTTCCGATTTCCGATTGCCGATTGCCGATTCCCGGCTATTCATACCGCAATGCCTCCGCCGGCTGCGTCCGCGACGCGCGCCACGCCGGATAGATCGTCGCCAGCAGCGAGAACACGAATGCCATGCCGGTGATCCAGCCGACCGACGGCCAGCTCAGCTCGCTGGGCACGTTGTTGATGTAGTAGACCGACTCGGGCAGGAACTGGTAACCCGTGAGGTTCTGGATGCCGTCCACGATGTTGGGTACGTTGATGGCCAGCGCCACGCCGCAGACCACGCCGATCACGATGCCCATCATCCCGATCAGCAGGCCCTGGACCATGAACACGCCCATGATCGAACGCGGCGTCGCGCCCAGCGTGCGGAGGATCGCGATGTCCGATCGCTTGTCGGTCACCAGCATCACCAGCGACGACACCAGGTTGAACGCCGCGACCGCCACGATCAGCGACAGGATGATGAACATCACTATCTTCTCCATCGCGATGGCCTTGAAGAAGTTGGCGTGTTGTTGCATCCAGCCGCGCACCAGATAGGCGTCGCCCAGACGCTGGGCCAGCGTCGCGGAAACCTTGTTGGCTACGAACAAATCATCCAGCTTCAGGCGGATGCCGCTCGGGCCGCTCATCTGGTACAGCTTCTCGGCGTCGTGCATGTTGGTGATCGCGAGGCCGGAATCGTATTCCTGCATGCCGATTTCGAAGATGCCTGTCACCGTGAACCTGCGCAGGCGTGGCACTGCGCCGATCGGCGTGGCGCTGATGACCGGTGCATACACGATGATCTTGTCGCCGACGTTCACGCCGAGCTGCAACGCGAGGTCCCGGCCCAGCACGACCCCCCACGAGCCCGGGGTGAGCGAATCGAGCCGTCCAGCGATCATCTTCGAGCCAAAGTCCGCAACCTTCGGTTCCTGGTCGGGCAGGACACCGCGGATGATCGCACCTTGGCTCGCCGCATTGCCGCGCAGGAATGCTTCGCGTTCGACGTAGGGCGCGGCGCCCTTGACGTGCGGATCCTGTTGGGCGATCGCGAGCGCCTTCTGCCAATTCGGCATGCTCTCTGCAACGCCGGTAATCGTGGCCTGCGCTACCGCGCCGAGGATGCGGGACTGCAGTTCCGCTGCGAACCCGTTCATCACCGAGATTACGGTGATCAGCGCGGTGATGCCGACGATCAGCCCCAACATCGACACCACGCTGATGAAGGAAATGAAATGGTTGCGCCGCTTGGCGCGGATGTAGCGGATGCCGATGAAAAGTTCGAGCGGACGGAACATTCGGAAGAGCCGGGATTGGGGACTGGGCCAACTGATATCCAAAGCGTTCGCGCTGGGCGGAGCGGCCGTGCGAACGGGTACTGCGCGGCATGCAAGCGTGATGGAACCACGCCGCACGGGCAAGCGGTCCAGACCGTCAACCGCTGTCAGGGTTCCCTGACGCGCCATCCTTGCCGGCACGGGTGCCGAGACGCATGCGCAACCGCCGGCGGACGTCGGCATCGAGGTTGTCGGGCAACAGCCACAGGTGGGCGCGCTCACGCGGGGGCCAGCGCAGCGTCAACGCAATCAGCGGGCCCATCACGCGTACCGCCTGGATGGCGCCCCGGGCTTCGTGACGGCGGTCGCCGCGACCGTTGAGCACGAGGTCGGCGCCGCCATCGGCGCGCCACAATATCGATCGGACCCGCGGACGCAGCAGGTCTCCGAACGCGGCACCCGTGACGCCGGCGACGCCCAGGGTCAGCACGAAGTGCGCCCAACGTGGCAAGCCGCTGAGCCAGACCGCGACCAATGCCAGCGTTGCGACGGCGGATGTCACGAGGATCAGCCGGCGCGATGTGCGATAGCCGAACCCGATCGCCGGCGCCGCCTTCATTGCGCCAGTCCCGCGCGTTTGCGAATGTCGGCCACGATGGCCTGCCAGTCGGCGCGCGGTGGTTCGGCATGGCCCATCAGCCAATCCCACAGTACGGGGTCTTGCTGGTCGAGCAGTGCGTCGAATGCATCAAGCCGGGACCCGTCGAGGGCAGCACGATGCGCCTCCAGCCAGCCGCCCAGCAGCGCATCGAGCTCGCGCGTACCCCGCCGGCAGCGCCACTGCACACGCCCAAGCCGCCCCTCGAACCCCGGCATTGGACTGGTCACATCGATGCCTGTACGCCGCGGATTGCCGAGTCCCGGAGCCTGTGTCCGGAGCACCCGCTCATACCGTGCGATTGACCAACAGCTGCTTGATCTCGGCAATGGCCTTCGCCGGGTTCAGGCCCTTCGGGCAGGTGTTGGTGCAATTCATGATGGTGTGGCAGCGATACAGCTTGAACGGGTCGTTCACCTCGTCGAGGCGCTCGCCGGTAGCTTCGTCACGGGAATCGACGATCCAGCGGTACGCCTGCAGCAACACCGACGGACCGAGGAAGCGATCCGGATTCCACCAGTAGCTCGGGCAGGCCGCGGTGCAGCACGCGCACAGGATGCATTCGTACAAGCCATCGAGCTTCTTGCGGTCTTCGGGTGACTGCAGGCGCTCGTGCGCACCCGGCGCACTCTGGGTTTGCATCCACGGCTTGATCGAGGCGTACTGGGCGTAATAGTGCGTGAGATCCGGGACGAGATCCTTGACCACCGGCATGTGCGGCAACGGATAGATGCTGACGTCGCCGGCCGGCAATTCGTCCAGGCCCTTGATGCAGGCCAGGGTATTCTCGCCGTCGATGTTCATGGAGCAGGAACCGCAAACGCCTTCCCGGCACGATCGACGCAACGTCAGCGTCGGATCGATCTCGTTCTTGATCTTCAGCAAGACGTCCAGGACCATCGCCGAACCGGTGACGTCGACCTCGTAGGTGTCCACGCGGGGATTGCCGCCGACATCGGGGTCCCAGCGGTACACCTTGAAATTGCGCACCTTCTTGGCGCCCGGCTTCGCGGCAAAGCGTTTGCCTGGCCGTACCTTGGACATCTGCGGCAACGTGAATTCAGCCATCTTGGTTCCTTGTCTGTAGGAGCCTGCCCGCAGGCGACCATCGCGCGCAGGCGCGCTCCTACAAGGTCAATCAATAAACGCGCTTCTTCGGCGGCACGGTCTTGACGTCATCGGTCATGGTGTTGGTGTGCACCGGCCGGTAATCGAAGCCACAGCGGCCATCGTGGTCCACGGTCACCAGCGTGTGCTTCATCCACTCGGCGTCGTTGCGATCGGGGAAATCCTCGCGTGCGTGCGCGCCACGGCTTTCCGGGCGCTGCTCGGCCGAATGCATCGTCGCCACGGCCTGCCCGAGCAGGTTGGACAGCTCGAAGGTTTCCACGAGATCGGAATTCCAGATCAGCGAACGGTCGGTGACCCGGATGTCCGAGAAGCCGGCATGGACTTCATCGATCTTCGCGCAGCCTTGCTTGAGCGTCTCGGCGGTGCGGAACACCGCCGCGTCGGCCTGCATGGTCTTTTGCATCTTGACGCGCAGCTCGGCGGTCGGTGTGCCGCCATCGGCGTGACGCAATTTGTCCAGGCGCGTCAGCGCCGGCTCCAGCGCGTCGCCGGTCAACTCGCGATGCGGCGTATCCGGCTTGATGATCTCGGCGCAGCGGTTGGCGACCGCGCGACCGAACACCACGATGTCCAGCAGCGAATTGGAACCGAGACGGTTGCCGCCGTGCACCGAAACGCACGCGGCTTCGCCGATCGCGAACAGGCCCGGAACCACCACGTCGGGGTCGTCGCCAACCTTCTGCACCACTTCGCCGTGGTAATTGGTCGGGATGCCGCCCATGTTGTAGTGGACGGTCGGAAGCACGGGGATCGGTTCCTTCGTCACGTCCACGCCCGCGAAGATGCGCGATGTTTCGGAAATTCCGGGCAGGCGTTCGTGCAGCACGTCGGCGCCAAGGTGCGCGAGGTTCAGGAACACGTGGTCGGCGTGATCGCCCACCCCACGACCCTCGCGGATTTCCATCGTGATCGCGCGGCTGACCACATCGCGCGAGGCCAGGTCCTTGGCATTGGGTGCGTAGCGTTCCATGAAACGCTCGCCCTTGGAATTGGTGAGATAGCCGCCCTCGCCGCGCACGCCTTCGGTGATCAGGCAGCCGGAGCCGTAAATGCCGGTGGGATGGAATTGCACGAATTCCATGTCCTGCAACGCAAGCCCCGCGCGCAACGCCATGCCGCCGCCGTCGCCCGTGCAGGTGTGCGCCGACGTGCAGGAGAAATACGCGCGCCCGTAACCACCCGTGGCCAATACGATCGCGTGGCCCTGGAACAGGTGCAGCGTGCCTTCATTGAGGTCTATCGCCAGCACGCCGGTGATGCGCCCGTCGCGGGGATCCTTCACCAGGTCCGTCGCGAAATACTCGACGAAGAACTTGGCGTCGTGCTTCAGTGCCTGGGTGTAGAGCGTGTGCAGGATCGCGTGCCCGGTGCGGTCGGCCGCCGCGCAGGTGCGCTGCGCGACACCCTCGCCATAGCGCGTGGTCATGCCGCCGAACGGGCGCTGGTAGATCTTGCCTTCCGCGGTACGCGAGAACGGCACCCCGAAATGTTCGAGTTCGATGACCGCCGGAATCGCCTCGCGGCACATGTACTCGATCGCGTCCTGGTCGCCCAGCCAGTCGCCGCCCTTGACGGTGTCGTAGAAGTGGTAGCGCCAGTCGTCCTCGCCCATGTTGCCGAGCGCGGCGGCCACGCCGCCCTGCGCCGCGACGGTATGCGAACGCGTCGGGAATACCTTGCTGACGCAGGCCGCCGACAGGCCCTTCGCCGCCAGCCCCATGGTGGCACGCAGCCCGGCGCCGCCCGCGCCCACCACCACCACGTCGTATTGATGCGTTTCGACCTTGTAACTTTCAGCAGGCATCGGTGGCCCTTTCCCGGAATGGAGTCATTGCGCTTGGATCAGTAATAGCTGGCGCCGGTCAGCCACACCGCCAGCACCGCCATCACGCCGGCCAGCGCCCCCAAGAGCGCGCCGAAACGCAACGCGATCTGCAGCGTCGTTTCCAGCCAGCGGGTGTGAACGTAATCCTCGATGATCACCTGCAGGCCGAGTGCACCGTGCCAGAACAGGCACACCACGAACACGATCAGGAAGATCGCGTGCACCGGCTGGGCGATGACGGCCAGCACCGTCGGATAGTCGGCGTGCAATGCGCCGCCCATCAGGAACAGGAACCAGATCGAAAGCGGCACCAGCGCGACGGCGGTCACGCGCTGCAACCACCAGTGGTGCACGCCGGACTTCGAGGAACCCAACCGTCGCGCAACCTTCAGTGGATCGCGCAACCCTTCTTGTCCCGGATACGCGCTCATGCGGCACCTCCGCCCACGCGGACCAGCAGCAGCACCCATACCAGCACGGTCAGCGCGACACTGATGGCGATGATGGCCCAGCCCGCGGGCCAATACACCGGATCATGGGTGCGGTCGCGCGTCGGCGGCCCGAAGTTCAGCCCCATGTCGCGGGCCAGGTGCTGCAGGCCGTTGCACAGATGGAACAGCAACGACCACAGCCAGAGAAACAGCAGGACCAGACCGATCCAGCTTCCGCAGAATGCCGCGAAGGCGCTCCAGGCCACGTCGCTGGTTGCTGCCGCGATCAGGCCCCAGGTCACCAGCAGTGCACCGAGGCTCAGGAACAGGCCGGTAAGCCTGTGCAGCGTCGATTGCAGCATGTTGACGCGCCAGCGATAGATGCCAAGGTGCGGCGACAATGGTCGGGAATTCGGCATGTCCTTCGGTTCCTGATGACGACTGGCGCGGTGTCCCCACGTCGGCTTGTGCGCCGATGATCCGGGCTATTGTTGCACGAACGCGCTGACGCCGCGAATGACGAGTTTCAATTGCCGTCGCCACGCGGGTGCAGTTGCGATGGCATGGAAGTCCGTGCGCACACACGGGGTCGCGACGCTCGTACTCGCGAAATCCCGCAGGCCACGATCACGGATCGAACGCCCTGAAGTCGATGCAGCGTCCGTTCTTTTCCCAATCGTTGTAGCGGGTGGGATCGAGGCCATCGCCTTCCGGCGTCGGACGGTCGCGCGGCGCCGGCGCCGGCATGAATGCTTCTGTGGGTGCAGGCGCGCGCGGCGCGTCGTGCTCATCTTCGGTCATGTCAGTCGATCGACAAAAAAAACGAAGGCGAATTGTCGCACCGAACGCGCGCGTGCGCAGCCGGGCCGCTGTTAACGTAGCCACGGTCGACGCAACGGCCCTGTTCGAACAGCCACGATGAATCCCGACCTTCCGGCCATTGGCACCATCCACGGCATCGCGTTTGCAGGCGCCGACGCGCGGCGGTTCGCGCAGGCACAGTTTTCGGGCGACGTCGAGGCGTTGCGGCCGGGTCATTGGCAGTGGAATGCGTGGCTCACTGCGCAAGGCCGCGTCCGTGCGCTCATGCATCTGGCCGACCTGGACGATGGTCGCCTGCTGGCGGTGCTCCGCGGCGGCGACGCGGAAACCATTCGCACGGCGTTGGGGCAATATCGGTTCCGCCTGCGCGTCCACCTTGCGATCGAGTCCTTCGCAGCATGGCGTGGTACGCCGATGCCGATGGGCGGCGCAGTGCAGCAGGACAGCGTCGTGGTTCTCGGCTACGGAACCCGCAGTCTCCGGCTTGGCCCGTTGCCGGCAGCCTTCTCACCCGACCCCGATGCGCAACGCGAATGGCGACTGGGCGAAATCCGCCGCGGCTGGCCCACCCTGACCCGCGGTGAACCGGAATTCCTGCCGCCGGCGTTGGGGCTCGATCGGCTCGGCGCCATCGCGTTCGACAAAGGCTGCTATCCGGGGCAGGAAATCGCCGCCCGCCTCCACTATCGCGGCGGCCACAAACGGCAGCTTGGCCGGTTGCGGGGACGTGCCCCGCTCCCTGTCGGCGAAATCCGCGACGACGCCGGAGCCGTGGCCGCACGGGTGCTCGATACCGTAGCGGCCGGCGACGGTTTCGAGGCACTCGCCGTGCTCCAGACAGAAGCATCCGGTAAAATCAATCTGTTGGGAAACATTTACGAAGTCGAATCCAACTTCGATCCGTAACCCGGCCTAAATCAGGCCACCCATCCAACGATTCTTTAACGTCGTGGCACTTGCGCCATGGCTGAACCGCCCTTACCTTTCGCGCAGCTTCGCAAGCCGGGTGTGACGCATTGCCCGGTTTGCGCGCGGTCCGGAAGTCCGCACCGCGCGCAAAGACGGCTTGAACGCCGATTGCCACGACATGTTGGCGTTAGTGCGGAACCTGCCAGCCCCGGCCCTTTGCCGGAGATCGCTTCCGGGTACCGAGCCAGCATCCATCCAGATTGCGGCGCTGCGCCTGACGGCCCGCCGTGTTCCAAGCCAGGTGCCGGCCTGATCCGGCATGTGGTGCCTTGCATAGGAGAACGACCCGATGACCTTGGGCCTGTTGCTCGGCATGGTCGCACTACTTCCGCGTCCGGTCGCCGATCAAACCTGCCTGGCCGCTACCGTGTACATGGAGGCGCGCAGCCAACCCACCCGCGGCCAACTTGCGGTCGCGGAGGTGGCGCTGGATCGCCTCGACATGGGCCGCTATGGCAACACCATCTGCGACGTGGTCACCTCGCCGCACCAGTTCGCGCTGACGACCACCTCGAAAAACTTCAGGATCAACAACCCCGTAGCCTGGAACAAGGCATGGAAGATCGCCGGCCAAGCCATCGCGATCTGGAACCAGCCGGTCGCGGACCGCAAGCTGGTGGTGCCGCACGCCAATCATTTCATCCGGCTCGGCTCGACCGCAACCTGGGCCAAGAACCCGGTCGCCACGATCGGCGATCACGAGTTCTACGTGGTGGATTGACGGGTTGGCCCGGCAAGACGAAAAAGCCCTCCATCCGGAGGGCTTTTTCGTACGGCTAACCGGTCGGTCAGTAACGATAGACCACGTTGTTGCGGATCATCACGTAATCGCCGACCTGTACCTGGGGCGGGTCGCGTTGGGTGACCGTGGCGTACTGGCCGTCCTGAAGCTGCACCACCACCTGCCAGCCATAGTCGGAATTGCCGGCGCGCTCGCCGATCGCATGCCCGGCAAAGCCGCCGCCCACCGCGCCCGCGACCGTGGCCGCGGTCTTGCCCTTGCCGCCACCAACCTGATGGCCCAGCAGACCGCCGACCACGGCGCCGATCACGGTACCGACGGCCGCGCCGCTGCTGTTGCCACTGCTGAGCTGGACTTCGCGGATGTCCCGGACGTAGCCGCAACCCTGGTAACACTGCCGCGCACCGCCGCCGTAGCCGACGGGTTGGCCTCCGTAACCGGGACGGGTGTTGTAGGCGGGCGCACACGCTGCAAGCAGCAACGCGGCAGCGACGATGCTGATCAAGCTGGCCACCGACCGCATGGCCTTCCGGCGTTCAAGAACTCTTGGTTTCCACATGGCTCTGCTCCTCTTCCTTGCTGGGGCCGCTCGGATTTACTGGTAGTTGCTGCCTGACCCCTGGCCGTTGGCAACCACTACTCCGTTGCGAACCGGCAGGCCGGTGCCGACACCCGGGTTGTGATCCATGCGGATGTGGCCCGCCTGCCCGTTCAGCGTATAGGTCACGTCATAGCCGATCGTCTTGGTGGAGGTGCTCTTGTCGGTGACCGTGTGGCACACGTTGCGGGTTTCCGTGCGCGTTTGATTGTTTTCCTGGTGGCGCTTCTGGATCTCGTGCCCTGCGAACGCACCCGCCGCGGCGCCGCCGACAGTGGCGAGTGTCTTGCCCTTGCCCCCGCCGACCTGGTTCCCGGCGAGCGCACCCACCAGACCGCCCACCACGGCGCCGCCGATCTGGTTCTTGTCCTTGTAGGTTTCGGGAACGGCGACTTGCTCGTCCTGACATACCTGCCGTGGCTTGCTGCTGGTCACCGACTGGGTGACCGGCTGCACTGCCACCACTTGCGCGAACCGCGGCTGGGCCGCGGCGACCGCGGCATTCGGCGCCTGCGCGTCGCTGCCATTGGCCATCGGCGCCTCGCCCGGCGGCAATTGCGCCGTCGCCGCCGAGGTGGCCATGGTCATGTTGGCCGGCGTTGCCTGGGCTTGCGGATCGTTCCCCCGCCCGCATCCGGCCAGCACGGCCACGGTGACAATGCCGAGTGATGCGAGAACTGCGCGAGTCAGGATCGTTTTGTGTTTCATCGTACCCTCCCGGCCGAATGGCCCCTGATGACAAGCCGATTCAAACAACCCGACAATGAACCGTTCATCAACATGTCTGAATCGGTTCATTTTTCGTTCCAGCGTACTCCGATGATCGGAAATCCGCCTGTGTCGTTGTTCGACAGCCACGTACATCTCGACGCCCTTGAATTCGACATCGATCGAGGGCGGGTGCTCCAGGCCGCCCGCACGGCCGGCGTCGGCCACATGCTGATTCCGGCCGTGACCGCCGCCGGTTGGCCGGCCCTGCACGCCCTTTGCGCGTCCGAACCCGGCCTGTATCCCGCATACGGATTGCACCCGTGCTATCTCGACCGGCATTTCGACGAGCAGGATCTGGCCGCACTGGACGCATGGCTGGGCACGCACCCGGCGGCGGCGGTGGGCGAATGCGGGTTGGAC
Organism: Lysobacteraceae bacterium; assembly: GCA_040255405.1. Classification (GTDB taxonomy): domain Bacteria; phylum Pseudomonadota; class Gammaproteobacteria; order Xanthomonadales; family Rhodanobacteraceae; genus 66-474. The sequence goes on along the minus strand of JBDZUX010000020.1, from coordinate 22,397 downwards.
GGCACGGCGCCGGATCACGATCGGCAGGTGCGCCTGCTGCGCAGGCATTTTGAAATCGCGCGCCGTTTCGACTTGCCGCTGGTGCTGCACGCGCGACGCGCGTTCGAAGCAATGATCCTGGAATTGCGACGCTTCGGCATACCATTGCGCGGCGTGGTGCACAGTTTCTCGGGCAGCGCCGAACAGGCGCATCAGCTCTGGAAGCTTGGGTTCTGCGTCGGCATCGGCGGTCCCGTCACCCACGACCGTGCCCGGCGCCTGCGCAAGGTGGTTGCGTCGCTGCCCGCCGAAAGTCTGCTGCTCGAAACCGACGCGCCCGACCAACCGGGCGCGCGCCGCAAGGGCCAACGCAACGAACCGGCGTTCCTGGTCGAAGTGCTGCATTGCGTGGCGGAACTGCGTGGCGAGGATCCCGAAGCGCTTGCACGATCCACCACCGCGAATGCGCGGCGCCTGTTCCGGCTGGGTTGAATCCTCAGGGCTTCGGTTTCAACAGCGTCTCGATGGCGCGCCCCACGGCGGCCAAGCCGAACGCCGCGGTCACGTGGGTCGCGGCGCCGAGGCCGCCGCCGCAATCCAGCTTCAATGAGTCCGAACCTTCCGGGCGCGTGCCGCACACGCTGCCGTCGGCCTGCGGGTAGCGCACGTTTTCCAATGAATACACCGCCGGCACGCCGAAATAACGGTCGCGGTTCGACGGGAAATGAAATTCGTGCCGAAGCTTGCGGCGCATCAGGCTGAGCAGCGCGTCGTGCTCGGTGCGCGAAAGGTCGCGTACCCGGATCATGGTGGGATCGGTTCTCCCGCCCGCCGAACCGCAAACGATCAATGGCAGTTTGCGGCGGCGACACCACGCCGTCATTTCCACCTTGACGCGAAACGCATCGCAGGCATCCAGTACCATGTCGAAGCCGCGATCGAGCAAGTCGGCCAGTGTCGCTGGCGTCACGAAACGTTCGACAGGATCGACGCCGAGCACGGGATTGATGCCGCGCAGGCGCTCGGCCATTACCGCGACCTTGGCCTTGCCGAACGTACTCGCCAGCGTGTGCAATTGCCGGTTGCTGTTGGAAACGCACACTTCGTCGGCATCGATCAGCGTGATGGCACCCACGCCGCTGCGCGCCAACGCCTCCGCGGCCCACGATCCGACGCCGCCCACGCCCACGACCGCGACGCGCGCGGCGGCCAGCCGCGCCACGCTACCGGCGCCGTACAGCCGCTCGATACCTGCAAATCGGGGGTCGCTCATCGCGGCAATGATACGGGCGTGTCAGGCCCATTGCGCGAATCGCGGCGCCAAAGCAGGCCGAGCGCGTCGTGCGCCCGGCCGCCTCATCGACCACTTCCTGCGCGTCAGTGGCGTTCGAAAAGTGCGTCGCGATCCTGCAGCATCTGGCCACCGCCCGATGTGCCGCCGGAATCGGCCGGCGCCTTGTCCGGCACTGCGATCCCGGGCATGCCCTTGGCTTGCAACGAAGCATTGGCCTTCGCGAGTTCGCCATTGCGAAGCGCATCGAAATCCTTGGCGGTGTCACCGAGTTCACGAGCGATCACGTCCACCCGCGCGAGCTGGTAATCGGTCGGCGCGCCCTCGTAATTGTTGATCGCGCCGTACACATCGTCGAGGTATTCGCGCAAGCGTTCCTCGCCGGTGACGGCGCCGCCTTCCTTGGTTGCGACGATCTGCTTGCGGATCGCGTCGGCGTTGCCGGCCAGCGCCTGCAATTGCTTCTGCAATGCGGGATCCGACTTGACCTGTGCCGCACGCGCCTGCGCGCCATCGCGCACGGCCACGATCCGGTAATCGAGATCGGTCATGCGACCGAACAGGTCACTGACTTTCGTCGCCGCGTCGAACTGCGCCTTGCGCTCGGCCAGCGTAAAGGGATCGCGCGGGTCAAGGCCGATGTCGAGTTTTTGCTCGTATGTCTTGTCGCCACTGACCAGTTTGACCGTGTAAACGCCGGGCACCACGCGCGGCCCCTGCGCCGAGTTGCCCGCCACGGCTGCCGCAGGCGGCACGCGCGGGGGCGCAACGTGCATGTTCCAGGTCACCCGCGCGATTCCGCGGCGCACGTTGCCCGGCAGCGTGTCGATCAGTTTGCCCTCGCTGTCGTAGATATCCAGCTTGAGTTTGCCGAACAGGTGGCGGCTCTTCTGGTAATAGGTGATCACCGCGCCACCCGGGGGGTTCGGGCCGCTGAACGACGCGTCGCCCTCGGGCCAACCGCCGAAGGCGTCGATCCGCTGCACCAACGGCCGGGTGGGCAGGAACATCGCATCGGCATCCAGCATGTCCGGCGCGAGGTGGCGCAATGGCGTGATGTCGTCGATGATCCAGATGCCCCGGCCATGCGTGGCGACCACCAGGTCGCGGGTACGCGGTTGCACCACCAGGTCATGCACCGGCACGTCGGGAAAATCGCCGCCCTTGTATTGCGCCCAGTGGCCGCCATCGTCGGGCGAGATCCACAAGCCGAACTCCGTACCCGCGAACAGCAGCTTCGGATCGACGAGGTCGGGCTTGATCACGTGCACGAAACCGCGCATGCCCTTGTCGTTCGCGGGCGTGGCCAGCGCCGTCCACGAGCGGCCGTAGTCGGTGGTCTTGAAGATGTACGGCCGCATGTCGCCGAAGGTGTGGCGATCGAACGCGACATAGGCCGTGGCGGCATCGAAGGGGCTCGCCTGCACCCAGCTCACCCAGGAGCCCGCAGGCACGCCGGACACGTTGCCGATCACGTTGCTCCAGTGCTTGCCGCCGTCGCGAGTGACCTGCAGGTTGCCGTCGTCGGTGCCGACCCAGATCAGGCCGGCCTGCTTCGGCGATTCGCTGATCGAAAAGATCGTGTCGTGCATCTCCGCGTAGGAGTTGTCCACGGTCACGCCGCCGGATTCCTCCTGTTTTTGTTGCTCAGGATTGTTGGTGGTGAGGTCGGGCGAGATGCGCTGCCACGTGCGTCCGTGATCGGCCGACTTGAACAGGAATTGCGCGCCGATGTAGAGCGCGTTCGGATCGTGCGGCGACAGCGCGATCGGCGTATTCCAGTTCCAGCGAAGCTTCTCCTTGTAGCCTGCCTGCGGCTGGATGAACTGCATCTGGTGGGTGTGGCGGTTGATGCGCGCCACGAAGCCGCCCTGAGATTCGGCGTAGATGTAGGCCTTGTCGGAAGGGTCGGGAAACATCCAGAAGCCATCGCCGCCGAACATGTTCTCCCAGCGGCTGTTGGTGATGCCGCCCGGATATTCGGAGTCGCCCACCCAGTCGCTGTTGTCCTGCAGCCCGCCATAGACGCGGTACGGATCGTCGTTGTCGACGCTGACGTGATAGAACTGCGAGATCGGCAGGTTGGCGGCCTTCCACCATTTGTTGCCGCCGTCGTGCGAATACCACAACCCGCCGTCGTCACCGGCGATCACGTATTTCGGGTCGGTCGGATCGATCCACACGTCGTGGAAGTCGCCGTGCGCGCCGCCGCCGGATTCGCTGAACGTCCTGCCGCCGTCGGTACTCTGGATCAGCGTGAGATCGGGCTTGAACAGGCGATCCGGATTGGTGGGATCGACGATCAGGTTGGCGAAATAGAACGGCCGCCACACCATGTTCTGGCTGTTGTCGCGCTGCGTCCAGGTCTTGCCGCCGTCGTCGGACCGGAACAGCGCCGAATGCGGCGATTCGACGAAGGCATAGACGATCTTCGGATTCGAAGGCGCGATGGTTACGGCTATCCGGCCGTACGGTTTTTCCGGGAATCCCTTGCTCGCGGTGGACGTGATTTCGGTCCAGGTCTTCCCGCCGTTGGCCGAGCGGAACAAGCCGCTCGCGGATTTCGCGGTCGGCGACGGACCGCCCGAACGGAACGTCCAGCCCTTGCGGCGGAAATCCCACATCGCCGCGAACAGCACGCCCGGATCCTTCGGGTCGAGGCTCACGCCCGAACAACCGGTGGAACGATTGCCGCCCTTCAATACCAGCGACCAGTTGCGCCCGCCATCGGTGGTCTTGTACAGGCCCCGATCGGGCGAATCGCTCCACAGCTTGCCCGGCACGCAGGCGTACACCGTGTTGCCGTCGCGCGGATCGATCGCGATTTTCGCGACATGCTCGGATTGCGGCAGCCCCATGTGCTGCCAGGTTTCGCCGCCATCGGTGGTCTTGTAGATACCGTTGCCGATCGACACCGAGTTGCGCATCCACGACTCGCCCGTGCCGACCCACACCGTGTCGTGATGGCTCGGATCGATCGCGATCGCGCCGATGGACTGCACCGGCTGCTTGTCGAATACCGGCTTGAACGTGGTGCCGTTGTCGGTCGATTTCCAGACGCCGCCACTGGCGGCGCCCACATACACGGTCACCTTGCCGTTCTTCTCGCGCTCGGCGGCCACTGCGGACACACGCCCGCTCATCGCAGCCGAACCGATGTTGCGCGCACCCAAGCCGGAGATCGCGCCGCTGTCGTAGCGGGCCCAGGCTCCATTGTCGGCAGCGAACCCCGTGCCGGCGATCAGCGAGCCCGCCAGGGCCACAGCCGATGCCGCCGCGAAAAAGCCCTGCGAGCGCTTCATGGCGTGCCCCCCTGCTTCTTTGCCGCAGCCTTTTCCGGAAATGCGAACACGGCGTCCTCGATCGGCACATTGACCTCGGCATTGGCAATGCTGACCTGCATGCGGTTCTCGGGCGTGCTGCCCTTGGGACCGCTGCTGATGGCAAACGGGAAATACACGCCGTCGACCTGTTCGTAGTCGCCGAAATCCGTTTCGATCACCCGCTGGACCCCATTGACGGTTCGCTGCGCGACCTCGCGGATCGGAAGATAGGCATCCGGATCGAGGTAGATCACCAGGGTGTTGCCGTCTTTCAACTTCACTTGCAGTTTGTAGGCGTTGGTACCTTCCACGTCCTCGCGGCCGAGATAGGTCACCGTGTTGCCCTTTGCGCCGGCTTTGACCAGCGGACCCTCGAAATCGGCTTGTTCCGCCAGGGTCTTGGCCTCGTCGGCCGACATGCGAATGGGATCGCGGCGCCCGCCGAAGGGCTGGATGCTCCAGCCCTGATGGCCATCCCATGCCTGCACCTGGGTCAAGCCTTGCAGGCTGGCTTCTTCCCGGAGCTTGCCGGGGCGTTTGAGCATCTCGGTATAGGCGAGCTTGAAATTGCCGCCGAATACCAGTTGGCCGTGCAGCTTGAGCGTCTTGATCGCGGCAAGTTTTTCCATGCCACCCTGCGCGGCGACGGCCTTTGCAACCAATTCATCGGCGGTCACCGCCTGCGCGGACACCGCGAACAGGAGCAAAGCAAACCCCAATCCCCAGCGTACGTGCATCGCGGCACCCTCCGAGTCGTCAATGCGCGGCGGGCGCACTGCACGTCCGCGGCCGGAAGTAGCCTAGACCTTTGCCGATGGGGTGTCGAACCTGCCGGAAGTCATGCGGCCAATTCTCGCAACGGCATGCCCGAACATCAGATACCGATCTTCCCTCGCAGGATGTCCGCGAACATCATCCAGTCGCCCATCAGGCTGTAAACCGGATGGCGGAATGTGGCCGGTTTGTTCTTCTCGAATGCGAAGTGGCCGATCCACGCACATCCATAACCGGCTATTGGCGCACCGATCAGCCACCATGGATTGCGCGTCACGACGGCAGCGATTATCGACGCGATCACCAGCCACGATCCGAGAAAATGCATTCGCCGGCACCGGCGGTCGCCGTGTTCACCGAGATAAAACGGATAGAACGCGCGAAAGTTCGGGTACATGCCGCCCATCATCCCACAAACGAAAAACCCCGCATTGCTGCGGGGTTTTCGTGTTGCATTGACAACGATGGCTCAGGCGGGTTGCACCTGGTCGGCCTGCAGGCCCTTCGGGCCCTGGACGACGTTGAAGGTGACCTTCTGGCCTTCCTGCAGGGACTTGAAACCAGTGCCGACGATCGCGCGGAAGTGCACGAATACGTCTTCACCGTTTTCGCGGCTGATGAAACCGAAGCCCTTGGCATCGTTGAACCATTTCACGGTGCCGGTCTGACGCTCCGACATAACTGACTCCTTACTACTCGATTGGTTGAGAAACAGTGCACTTGCGTGCACAACTTGAAGCACTGACTAGCGAGAGTGAAGACAGCGATGCGATCGTCGAACGGTCAGCAACCGGCCCCAACAAACCGCCCCCCGACGGTTTGGCTAACTCAGCGGGCGCGATCCTACAGCACTCTTGCCCCGGAATGCCAGTGCATGGGCCTTTCAATGCCCCATCATCGTCCACCAGGGGGATCAATTCCGATCGAGGCGGCGCCTCTGGCCTTCCTCGATGCCCACCAGCGCCGCCAGCGCGCCCCCCAATGCCAACGCGGCAATGCCGTAACCGATCAGGCCGATCACCAGGCCCAGCGCCTGGGGGACGGAACCGCCGCGATAGACCGCCGCGGTAATGCCGTAGGCGACCCCGGCCGCGATCAGCAGCATGCCGATCCAGGCAATCACCCGCGCGGTGGCCAGCGCCAGGCCCAGGTGACGGCTTTGCAGATGTCGGTACGGCAGCCAGCGGCGTGGTTCCATGTTGTCATCTCCCATTCCAGTCGGTCACTGCGTTGAAGAACATCCGGTAGCTGCCAATGGTTTCGCCGCGCCAGATCGGGTTGTTGGCGAACAGCAACACATGCCCCTTGCCGTAGCGCGCATCGACCACGGCGGGGTGGCCGGCCATGGCACCGCCGTTTTCGAGCAGTCCCGCGATCAGCAGATCGTTCGCGTCGGCCCAGCGCGCGATCACCACCGGCCGTGCGTCCTCCGGAATCACGAAAGGATTGTTGCGGGCCTGCTCGGCATTCAGCGGCACGGCCTGCCAGGGCTCCACGTCCGGCAATCGGGGCGGCGCCTGGTACGGGCGGCCCTCGGGCAAGTCGGGGTCGCCGGGGCCGCCGCGCCCGGTCGGACGCTGGTAGTCCTTCGCGGTGACAAGGCCGCGGTTGCCGACGGTCTGGTCGGCAATGTCGAAAGCCATCCCTTCCGAACTGTAGAGCGCAAAGGCATCGCGGTAACCGGCAGCGATGGGGCTGTCCTTGTCGACGAGGTTCGCGCGCAGCACGCTGCCGACCACGCGGAGGTTTGAGGTCTTGGCCACCGACACACCGGGCGCAATGCCGATATCGATGGCGAACTGCGCGGTGTCCTCCGATGTGATCAACAGCCCGCCATCGGCCACGAAGCGCTTCAGGCTGGCCACGCCCGACTCGCCCAGGCCCGGGCGGACATCCGGCGTCGAATCGATACGGCCGAGGTTGGGCGTGAGTTCGGTCTGCTGCCACGGCATCGGATTGCCGTACCTGGGCAGGCCGTCGATGATCAGCTTGGTGCCGGCATAACCGACCGGCCCGAACAGGATCACGTCGTATTTCGCGCGCAGGTTCGACTCACGCGATACGTCCTGCGTGCTGATGTAGCTGTACGGCACATGCAACTTGTCCAGCGCCATCCGCCACCAGCCTTCGGTTTGCGTCGAAAGCCAGGTGTGCATCAGCGCCACGCGCGGCACTTTGCCCTTCACGCCGAGCGACGCCAGCGAGAACGCGGGCTCGTCGAAATCGCCGTGCGCCTTCGTCATCGGCACCTTCAGCACCGAGGTGTCGACCACGCGCGCGACATCCACGCCAAACAGGTCGCCGAACGACCAGCCGGTGTCGTCGTAGGGGTGTTTTTGCGGGTCGCCCGGCGACCAGTACTGGCGATCCAGCAAGGTATCGGCGATCCGCGAATACGGCTGGTCCATGCGGACGACCCAGCTGCCCGCCGGAAAGGTGCGTTTGGTCGTGGCGACCTTGGGCGGCTCGGTCGACGCCGATTGCCTGCTTTTGGGCTTGTCGCTGTCGGCCTCTTCCGTATCGTCCGCCACTTCGACGGTGAACGGCGCGCTGGCGCGGCTGATTTCGACGTGCTGCCGGTGTAGCGCGCGCAACAGATGCATCTGTGCGCCCGCGTCCTTCTCATCGGCCGCAAGCACGTATGCCGCCGGTCCGGCGAGCCGCGGCTTCTCGATCGAGCGCTTGGACTTCTGCCAGAAGTTGTCGAGGAAGTGCTGGCCGTGCTGCGCGAAGTAATACAGCGCTGTCAGCAGGCCCGATTGTTCGTAATTGTTGTTGTCGCGCTGCGACCACAGCACCTTCGGCAGCGGCGGATTGGGCTTGTACCAGGTGCGCGCGTACTCGTCCGGATCGAGGATGCGCTCCTGGGTGTCGGCGCCGCCATTGCCGAAGGTTTCGTACAGGCGGCTGATGCCGTTGTGCATCGCCGCGATGAACATCAGGTAGCCGGGACTCCAGGTATCGAAGTTGCCGTGGGTGAATACACCCGGCAGGCCCAGCTTGGTCAACTGCTCGACATTGTTCCAGCCTATCTGCTGCCATTCGCTGGTGAGGATCGGATCGATCCACGCGTTGTACGGTCCGTCGCCCACGGTATTGTCGTAGAGGAACGGCACCGACTCATGCAGGTCGTGCAGCACCTGCGCATGCCAATCGACGTAGGTATCCAGCACGTTCCTGGTGAGGTCCAGCGTCACGCCCATCGCGTCGCGGTTGTTGTCGTGGGCGACGTAGTGGCCCCAGTAGATCAGATGCGGATAATTCTCGTCCGGGTGCGCACGGTGCCACTTGTACAGGTCGACCATCCGGTCGCGGCCGTCCACTTCGACCACGGGCGTGATCAGGGTGACGAGGTGCGATCGGATGTACTGGATGTACGGCGCGTTGTCGACGGCGAGCCGATACCCCAATTCCATCAATGCCGTGGGCGCGCCGGTTTCGGTGGAGTGAATGGTGCCGGTGATGTAGTACACGGGCACCGTCTGCTTGATGAGCGCCGCGGCTTTCGCATCGTCCATGCCGAGCTTGCGCGGATCGGCCAGCTGCGCCAGGCGCGCCTTGTTGGCGTCCAGGTCCTTCATCAGCGTTTCGTCGGCGATCGCCACCGCGATCATCTCGCGGCCTTCCTCGGTTTTCCCGATCGAGAACACGCGGACCCGCGGCGAGGCCTTGGCCAACATCCGGAAGTAGCGGTACACGTCTTCCGCGTACGGCAGCATGTTGGGCGCGCCGGCGACGTCGCCCAGCACGGCCTCCGGTGTCGGCACCGTTTGCGAGGCCGGCAGGTAATCGGTCAGCGGCGTATTGAAGTACGGTTCGGTCGTGTACTTCGCGATCTTGGCGGTGTAGGCCTGATCGACCGGCTGACCGGGGTTGCGTGCGTACGGATTGTTGGCCGCAGCGAACGCCGTGCCGCACATCGCCAACGCCAACCACCCAAAGCCTGCCCACGTTCGCCGCATGTCCCCACTCCCATCCTGCTTCGATCGCGACAAGCGTAGCCAAATTCAGCGCGCGGCGGGGGTGTCGAAAGGCATGGTGGGATGGTGGCGCCGCGATCGTCTCACTCGCAGGCCAGCCATTGCACGCTGAACTGCCGGGCCGGGTCGGTCCAGACGCGGGCGACCCGCAAGCCCGCACGCGCCGCGAAGCGGACGAAGCCTTCCAGGGTGTACTTGCAACTCAATTCGACCAGCATCGCCTCGCCTGCGCCGAAATGGAACGTGCGGCCATCGATGTGCACGTCCTGCTCGCGGCGGCTGACGATATGGGTCTCGATGCGTCCCGCCAGCGCATGCCAGCGCGCCCGATGGCGAAATGCCCCAAGGTCGAAATCCGCGCCGAGCTCGCGGTTCATCCGCACCAGCAGGTTGAGTGTGAACTCCGCGGTGACGCCTGCCGCGTCGTTGTACGCGGCTTCGAGCACCGCCGATTCCTTGACGAGGTCGATACCGATCAGCACCCCGCCGGCCAGCGCGCCGCCACCCTGCCCGGCCTCGTTGCGCATCTGGCGGAGCAACCGCAGCGCGTCATCCGTCTCGAAATTGCCGAGCGTGGAACCCGGGAAATACACCACGGTCTGTCGCGGTGCGCGCGCGGCACGTGGCAATTTGATGGGTCCGGCGAAGTCCGCGCACACCGGCAGCATTTCAATGCGCGGGAACTCGCGCTCGAGTTTGGCCACGCTCTCGGCCAGGGCGATGCGCGAAATTTCCACCGGCACATAGGCCACCGGCGATACGAGGTTTCGCAGCAGCAAGCGCGTCTTCAGTCCGCTTCCGCTGCCGTATTCGACCAGGCGCACGTCCGGCCCCAGTGCCGCGGCCATTTCGCCGACATGGTCGCGCATGATCGTGATCTCGGTGCGCGTCGGGTAGTACTCGGGTTGCTCGCAGATGCGCTCGAACAACGCCGAGCCGCGCGCGTCATAGAAATACTTGGAGGGCAGCCGCCTGGGCGACCGGGACAGGCCGGACAGCACGTCGGCCAGAAGGCCCTCATCCGGCTGGCGATCGACGAGACGGGCGACGCGTGCCGCGTGCGGGACCGGTTTCACGCGTCCCTCGCCAACCGGATGCCGCTGAACTGCCAGCGCGCCGCCGGATAAAAAAAGTTGCGATAGCTCGCGCGCACGTGCCCTGCCGGTGTTGCGCACGAACCGCCGCGCAACACCCACTGCCCGCACATGAACTTGCCGTTGTATTCGCCGAGCGCCCCGGCCGCGGGCCGGTAGCCCGGATAGCCGACGTAGGGACTCGACGTCCATTCCCACACGTCGCCGAACATCTGCAGCAATTGTTCGGGATCGTGTTGCGCACCCGCCGGAAGCGGCCGGAGCGCGCCGGAATCCGCGAAATTGCCCTCTACCGGAAGCGCCTGCGCCATCACTTCCCATTCGGCTTCGGTCGGCAGGCGTGCGCCCGCCCAGCGCGCGAACGCGTCGGCTTCGAAGAAGCTGACGTGGCAAACCGGCGCAGCGGGATCGATCCGGCGGCGTCCGCCCAGCGTGAACGTGGTTTCCAGCGCCTCGTCCCAATACAGTGGGTGCAGCCAGTGTTCGCGCCGGACGGTATCCCAGCCTTCCGACAACCAGAGCGCGGCGTTGCGGTAGCCGCCGGCGTCGATGAATTCGCGGAACTCCGCATTGGTCGCGCAGCGGTTGGCGATCGCGTGCGGATGCAGCAGCTCCCGATGACGCGGGGTCTCGTTGTCGTAGGCGAAGTCCTTGCCGGCGTGGCCGGTCTCGACAATCCCTTCCCTGCCGGTGATGAACCGCAATGGAACCCGCGCCGATTCCGGGATCGGTGACATCTCGCGGAACGCCGGCTGCAACGGGTTCAGCGAGAACAAGTGCTGGATGTCGGTCAGCAGCAATTCCTGATGCTGCTGTTCGTGGTTGAGCCCCAGCGTGACACGCGCGACCACTTCGGGGTCGTCGCCGCGCCGCCCCAGCAACTCGACCATCGCCTCGTCCACATGGGCGCGGTACGCGTTGATCTCATCCAGCGTCGGCCGCGTCAACAGGCCACGCCGTGGCCGGGCGTGCATCGGGCCGACGGCCTGGTAATAGGAATTGAAAAGAAAATCCCAGCCCTGATGAAAACGGCGATAGCCGGGATCGAAATGCGCGAGCAGGAATTGCTCGAAGAACCAGGTGGTATGGGCGAGGTGCCACTTCGCGGGGCTCGCGTCGGGCATCGATTGCGCGACCGTGTCCTCGGACGCCAGCGTCGCACACAGCGCCCGTGTCGCGTTGCGCACGCGACGATAATTCAAACCCGCATTCAAGTCCGCATCCTTGCGCTCGCGGGGTTCGCGGCTCGGTCTTGGCTGTGCGGACATGCGCGAAAGGCCTCGTGCGACGCGGCGTAAGTCAGGCTACATGCTGAAGACTTAATTGAAACAATCCGCGCGTTCAGTCGGCGTGACGACGCGCGCGGCTTTCGCCAGCCACACGCATGGCAAACCCGCCCGCATCCTGCAATGCGGCGCCACGCATTCACAGCACCGCCGAATCGTCGCGCAGCATCTCGCGACGCACGATCGCGATCGGTGCGAAACCGTGCTGCATGAAGTCGTCGTGGAATTGTTCGAGGTTGAACTTCGCGCCCTCTTTCTTCTGCATGTCGGCGCGCAGTTTCAGGATTTCCAGCTTGCCGAGCGTGTAGTACAGGTAGGTCGGGTCGGATGTGCCACGCTTGGTTTCCACCTCGCCCACCGCAGGCGATTGGTAGCCTTCCCTGACGAAGAAATCCTTGGCCTGGTCCAGCGTCATCTGGCCGGTGTGCAGCTTGATGCCGACGATGAAGCGGGCATTGCGCAGCAGCGCATCCTGCAATTGGCCGAGCTTCAGCAACAACTGCTGGCGGCGGTCTTTCGGAAACTCGTATTGCGCCAGTCCCTCGTCCAGCATCATCTGCTCGCAATAGTGCGCCCAGCCTTCGGCGTTGGTTGCGGAGCCGAGCAGCTTGCGCACGCGATCGTGCACCTTGTGCATCCACAGGAACTGGATGTAGTGGCCCGGATACGCCTCGTGCGTGGCGATGCTGGTGATGACGGGATAGCTGAATTGCGCCATGAACTGGTCGGTGCGCTGCGTCGGCCAATCCTCCTCCGGCAACGTCACGTTGAAGTACGCCGTGGTCGCCTTCGTCTCGTAGGGTCCGGGTGTGTCCATCGACGCGAACGTGGTCGCGCGCATGAACGGCGGCGTCTCCTCTACGTCCGGGCGCACCGTGGACGGGATCGTGATGATGTGATGGCTCTGGATGAATCCGATCAGCGTGTCGAAGGTCGAGCGGAAGGTATCGAGCAGTCTGTCGGGCGCCGGATGGTCGGCAGCCAGTTCGGCCAGCACCTCGTGCGGCGTCTTGTCCGGATCGAGTTCCTCCGCAACTTTCGCGAACTCGGCCTGGTTGGCCTTCATGTTGGCTTCGTCGAGCGCCACCAGCTTGTCCAGCGGCAGGTCGACCATCTCATCGTATTCCAGTTTCTCCCGAAACACTTTCGCGCCGATCCGGAAATCGCCGTGTGAGTTCGGCAGCACGTCGCCCTTCAACCAGGCCTGGTACTCACCCAACGCCTTGATCACCGCGTTGTTTGAAGCCGCCAATTCCTTCTTCAACGCCGCATCGTCGACATCAGCGAAGGCCAAGGGCACATCGTGCCGGAAGAACTCGATCAGTCCCGGCAATTGTTCCAGTGCGATCTCGGTGTAGATCCTCGGTGGATTCTCGAGATTCGTGCGCGCGGCCCGCAGCGCGGCCGGCATCGATCGTTCGCGCGAGATCAGGTACCGCAGCCGGGTTTCGGGCGGCGCGAACTTGCGTTCCATCAGCGTGAATGCGCTGGCGGTGATGCCACTGGAATAGAAGTCCGGGTTCTTTTGCCACGGGCGGATCGATTGCAGCGTCAGCAACGAGCTGCGGATATTGTCCAACACCAGATCCCGGTCGCCGCGAATGTAAAGACTGAGCGATGCCGGATCGACGGCCGCGACGCGCTGCTCCCAGCCCTGCAACGCCTTCATTTCGGCGTCGATGCCGGCGCGCGAAAAGTCCTCGAGCTTGCCGTCGTATTCGTGGATGCCGTAGCTGGTGGCCGTCGAAGGATGGGCCGGCAGATAGAACGCGTCGAAGTACTGGTCGGCCAGATGGGAGAACGCCTGGTCCGCCGCTGCCGTATCCGCGGGTTTCGCGGCATCCGCCATGCACGGCGCGAACAGCAACACCAATAGTGCCAGTGCCAGCCCCCAACCTTTGCCCGGTTCGCGCGTCATGCAACCTCCCCGATCGGAATGATCCTTCAAGCCGGAACGGCCACGCCAGCAAGGCAGTCGCGGCCGCGCGCCCGTGCCAAAGGTTGGCCGCGCCAACCGCGCAACAAAAAAAGACCCGGCTGCAGGAGCCGGGGCTTTCACTGCAACTCAAATGGCCCGGTCAATGACCGTGGCGCCGGTAATACTGGCTGCGCCCGTCGTAATGGCGGCGACCGTCGTAATGACCACCACCGCGGTAGTAGCCGTGGCCGCCGTTGTAGTAGCCCCGCCCGTCGCGGCCACGCCAGTGGTTGCCGCCGCTGCCGTACACCACGCCGACGTTCACGCTGCTGCCGTAGTAGCCGTAGCCCGGATACCCGTAACCCGTGCCGTACGAATACCCCGGATAGCTGGAGTAACTGGGGTAGCTGGGGTAACTCGGATAGCTGGGATAGCTCTGGTAGGAATACCCCTGCGACGGGTAGTAATAGCCGCTGTCGTAGTACGTACGCGAATTGTGGCTGGCGCTGGCGATCACGCCGCCAATCACCGCACCGACGACCAGCGCCCCGAGCACCTTGCCGGAATCATCCCTGTGGCCACGGTAGTAATCGTGCGCCATGGCGGCCGGGGTCGCCAGCACGGCTGCCGCGGCCAACGCGCAAGCGAACATCAGTTTGTTGCGAACCGAACCGGGTCTGCTTGTCATGGCGGACTCCCCGCGTGAAGGTGGCGTCAGTATCCCACACGCGGATAAATCTATACTGAAGAGTTTTGTTATGGAAACGCTAACGTTCAGCCAGCCGAGGCGCTCTTCGAGGAGGCTGCCTCGCCGCTGCGGTCCTTGCGTTTGCGCGATTCCAGCAAAGCCTTCAGGTTCGCCACGGCCTGCTCGTGACTGATGGCCTTGGGCTTGGGCGCCCTCGGCTTTGGCGGCTTGCGGGTAGGCGTGTGCGCGGCGGGAGTGGGCGAACGGGGCAATTCCACCGGACCGCCGAGCATCCAGTCATCCCCGAAATGCGAACGCGGAATGTAGGACGGCGGACGACGCCGGGCATTGGCGCGGGCAGCCGCCACAGCCTTGGCGGCGGTTTTCACCGAAGCCGGCCTTGCGGCCGGCTTGGCGGATGCCGCGGACTTGGCCGGCATGGCGGACTTGGGAACGGCGCGCTTGGCCTTGGCGGTCTTGGCGACCGGCCTTGGCTTCTTGACCGCGGTGCGCGCGGGCTTGGCGGCCTTGCGCAGTGCGGCCGCCTTCGCCGGCTTCGACTTGGCGGTCTTGCGGGTCGCCTTCGTGGCCTTGCTTGCGGCCTTGGAGTTCCGTTTTGTCACCATTGCAGCTTTCCTCATGTTGTCGCGACGCACACCCCGATGCGCGAGTTGTCCTCGGGCGTGCTGAATCGTTCGAGACGGAGCCCCTGTCGCCGAATCGGCCTCTGCTAGAAACTGCGTCCGTCTACTTGCTGGATGTCCAGATCGGCCGGCTCGCACCCTTGCAGGCAACGGGCGTTCACCGCTGCCATGGGGCGCCCACCCGACTCGCCGTCCGCAAAGGGTGCAACGCCGCAGACGGGACAGAAGTGGTGGGCAATCTTGTGCTTGTTGAACCGGTACGTGCTCATGTCCGCCTCCGGCGTGGCCAGCCGCAACTGCTCGCGCGGCACGAACCACATCAGGTAGCCCTTGGGCCGGCAATGGGAGCAATTGCACTCCATCACGGGTCCGATCTCGCCATCCACTTCAAAAGCGATACGGCCGCAATGGCACCCGCCACGCCAAGTCGTCATGCCTCCAACTCCAGCGTCAGTCGGGCAATTATCGCATGAACCGCGCTTCCCCGCACGTGTATCCTGTTGATCCCTCTCCCGAAGGCGATCCGATGCGCAGTTTCGACGATGAACACGGCGGCCATTGGCAGGCCGCGCTGCTGGAAGCTTCGTTCGGCAATGTCTTGCTGATTTTCAGCCGCATCGGCGGCGACGGCGCGCTGCGCAAGCGGTTGGATGCCGACAATTATCAGGAGGCGGAACAATGGCTTGCCGGCTCCGACGAGGCGAGCCTGCGCGCACTGCTGGCCGAGGCCGAGCCCTGGGGATGAGCCGCCCGCGGAATGCGGGGCTCAGCGTCGCCTGCGACGCGGCTCGTCCTTGCCCAGGCGCACCTGCAACATGCCGGCATCCACGCTGTGACCGTTCAACGCCGCGACCGCTGCGCGCGCCTCGTGGCCTTCCATCTGGAGTTCGGCGAAGCCCTTGCATTCGCCGCTGAAAAGATCCTTGGCCATGCGCAGACTGCGCACCTTGCCGTGGGCCTCGAACAGCTCGGTCAACGCGGACTCGGTCGTGCTGCGCGGCAGGCCGCGGACAGTAATCGTCAGCATTCCACACTCCTGAAAACAAAAACGCCGGGCGGAGTACTCCGCCCGGCGTTGGATCTACGCGGCGTTGATTACAGCGCCTGGACTTGCTCAGCCTGCAGGCCTTTCTGGCCCTTGGTCACCACGAAGCTGACCTTCTGGCCTTCCTGCAGCGATTTGAAACCGCTGCCTTCGATCGCGCGAAAATGCACGAACACGTCCTCGCCACCTTCCTGGCTGATGAAGCCGAAGCCCTTGGCGTCATTGAACCATTTCACGGTTCCGGTCTTACGATCCGACATGGATTACTCCTTGCAACATTGGGAATGCAGTCGCCACCTTGGCGACCGCTCGAACTGATTTGCAGGGGAGCAAGCGGGACAGGACGATGGGCGAGATCGAGAGACCAGGCGCATCGGGCCACAATTTACCGTGACCCGGCAAACACAGTGGCGCCATGATACATGCGGTCCTGCAAAATGGCGAATGGTATTTCGCCCGGGTTCAGTGGGCGTGCAGGGTGAGCCCCAGCCCGACCAGGGAGCTCAGGAATATGAGGCCGAGCAGGATGCGATAGGCCAGCAGCCAGGCGCGGTGGGTCCCGCCGCGCACCCGCAGGAACAGCGCGATCCCGAGCGCGAACAACGCCGTGCCCGCTGCCACGAGGTCGAACGAACCAGCCAAAGTACCGGCGATCACGCCAGCGTTGCCGAGGTTGAAGATCACCCACTCGCCGGCGACCCAGCTACGCGAGGGCGCGCGTTCCGACAACCACGCCTGTCCCGCGCCAAACACGATCTGGGCGACGCCCACGATCAGGACCAGGTACGCCGACATCCACACCAACGCCTGCGCGGGGCGGTGCGCCACCGCGGCCGCCACCAGCCCCCCGGCAATGATCGCGGCAATGCCCAGCCATGCAAACGGACGGACCGCACGCCAGCGGGCGTTCGTTTCCGGCGTCAGCACCGCAGGGCGGCCGTCTCGCGGATGCCTTCGGCGACGGCCGGATCGAGGCCCACGTTGTTGCGCTCCAGCACTTGTTCGGCGCGATAGCTGGAACGCACCAAAGGTCCCGATACGACTTCCAGAAAGCCCATGCCCAGCGCCAGTTCACGATACTGCCTGAACTGCTCCGGTGTGACGAAGCGCGCCACCGGCAAGTGGTTCTGCGTGGGGCGCATGTACTGCCCCATCGTGACCACATCCACGTCCGCGGCCCGGATGTCGGCCAGTGCACGCTCGATCTCGTCGCCGGTTTCGCCCAGGCCCAGCATCATGCTGGTCTTGGTGACGGTCTGGGGCGCGTAACCCTTGGCGAATTTGAGGATGTCGAGGGTTTGGCGATAACCGGCACGAGCGTCGCGCACCGGGTGGGTCAACCGTTCGACCGTTTCGAGGTTCTGCGCGTAAGTGGCCAGCCCGGCATCCAGGACCGTGGCGACGTGCTGGTGGCGACCGGCAAAATCGGGCGTCAAGGCCTCCACCGCGGTTTCGGGCACGCGACCGTGGATCGCGCGGATGCAGGCCGCGTAGTGGCCGGCACCGCCGTCCGGCAGATCGTCACGATCGACCGAGGTCAGCACCACGTACTTCAGGCGCATCAGGGCGACGGCGTCCGCGACATTGACCGGTTCCATCGGATCCAGCCAGCCATGCGGATTGCCGGTCGACACCGAGCAGAACTTGCAGGCGCGCGTGCACACCGAACCCATCAGCATCAGCGTGGCGGTACCGCGCCCCCAGCATTCGGCGATATTGGGGCATTTGGATTCCGCACACACCGTCGATAGCTTGTGGGTGCGGACGATGTCGCGGATTTCCTCGTACTTCGCGCCGGCCGGCAGCTTCACCCGCAGCCACGGCGGCTTGCGCGCGGCGTCCGGCACACGGCTCAACGCGCTGGGACGAATGCCATCCTTGACCGCGCGCGTGCCCTGCGGAGTGGTGAACTTGCTGCCGGGCAGCGGACGGAGCTTGTCGGCGGATTCGCTCATGATGTTCGTGCGACGGATGGACGCGCATCGCTGCGCCGGAGCACGTCATTGTAACGCCGCTCCGGGCATCACATCCCGAAATGCGGGTTGCGCAACTGCTGCAGGAAAAACGGAACCACCCGCGGTTCCATCAGCACCGTGAACACGATGCCGTAAGCCGCCCCCCACATGTGCGCAGTGTGGTTGATGGAGCTTCCGCCGCGATGGTCCATCCAGATCGAGTACGCCACGAACGCAACCGCGTACAGGATCGCGGGCACCGGAAAGAAGAACACGAAGATCATCGACCACGGAGACAGCAGGATGAACGCGAACAGCACGGCCGAGACCGCGCCGGATGCGCCCAGGCTGCGATAGTTCGCGTTGCGACGATTCTGGATGTAGCTCGGCAGGATGGAAACCAGCAAGCCGCCCAGGTAGAACCACAGGAACCCCAGCGGACCGAGATGCTGTGCGTAAAGCCACTCCATCGCGCGGCCAAAGAAAAACAGCGTGATCATGTTGAACAGCAGGTGCTGGAAATCCGCGTGCACCAGCCCGTAGCTGAGCAGGCGCCAGTACTCGTGCTTCTTCTCGACCGCGGGCGGCCACAGCAGCAACTGCTGCATCAGCTTGCCATTCTTGAAGGCAATCCACGAGACGACGCAGGTAACGGCGATGATGGCGAGTGCAAGGATCATGTCGATTCGTCTTGAAGTAAGGGATCAACAACAAATTCCACGAGGGAACGCGTGCAACGCGGACGTAACGCCCCGCCACGTCGGCGCCGCGCGGCAAGAACTGTCCGGGGCCACTGCCCCGCCGCGGTGACGGGTGCAAGACGGTACCGCATGCCGCGGCCCGCGGCAGCGCCTGCATTGAAGAAAAGCACCGGCGACGGTCGCTGCACACGTCCGGGAACCGTGCCCGGCGCGCAAGGGTAGTATGCTGGGGCGCGAAATGGGGGCACTTGGCGCCGGCTTGTGGCGTGTGTCGCCATGCGAGAACGTCCCACCCAACCATCCCGAGGATCGCCTCATGTCGTCCTTCCGCTTTTTCCGCTGCCTGCCCGTCGCGGTCGCGATGGCCCTGACCGGTGCAGCATTCCCCGCCTTGGCCGATTCCGCCGTCACGGTGGCGTTCCAGCCGAACAATCCATGGACGCAGAAAATCGGCAAGGTCACGCGCATGGACAACGCACAGGATTACACGGTCGCGATCGCGGCCGGCAAGACCTTCCAGGTCAATCTCGTCACGCGCGACCCCAACGTGTTCTTCAAGGTGCGCAACGACACCACGCGCGACAATCTCGTGGACACGTTCAACACCGGAGCGACCACTTGGTCGGTCTCCACCACGGACGCGGCGACCTACACGGTCCACGTGTACGTCCAGCCGGAAGCCATGCAGCGCGGCGAGGTTGCGGACTACGCGTTGCAGCTCGGGCAATACGGGGAGTCGGACATGCGTGCGCCGACCACCACCGTGACCTTCGAGGAAAACAAGCCGTGGGTGCAGACGGTGGGAACCCTCGATTCCCAGGCCACCTCGCGCGATTACGCGGTGGCGATCGCGGCCGGCCAGATGCTGGCGGTGAACCTCGTGACACGCAATCCCAACGTGCATTTCAAGGTCGAGAATCCGGCCAGCGGCCAGACCCTGGTCGACAGCGCCACGGCCACGACCACCAGCTGGACCACGCCGGTCGACGCGGCGACGAACTACACGATCAGCGTTTATGCCGAACCTGCAGCGGTTCCGCCCGGTGCGAAAGCCGGGTACGCGCTGCAGATCGGCCATTACGCGCAGGGCAATACGCAGCCTGCGACGGCGGGCACGGCCGCTCCGCCTGCGGCGGCGGCTTCGGCAGCCGCGGTGGCGGGTAAAACGGGCAGCACCCACCACTGAGGCCGCGGGTCGACGCCGCACGTCGGAAACCGCCGCGCGACCGTGCCTTTCAGCACAGTCGCGCGCGCATCCCGCTCGCTAAGCTCGCAGGGAACCCTCCGGAGAGTTCCACGGCGCAGGGGCGCGCCGCGCGTGGATCCATGCCACGGGCACCGATCCATCGAAGCCAAATCCGGACCTGCGCCGGACCCGGCGTGCGCTGACTGATCCCGGAGGGATTCGCCAGACGTTTCACAACATTCCACGGGGAACCTGCCGATGCACAAACCTCTCCTCGCGACGGTGTTCGCCGTCGCCGCCTGCTTCGCCTGCGCGGCTTCGCCGCCGGCGCACGCCGACTCCGCCAAGGCCAAGGCCAAGGCCGACAGCGCCACGGACTTCCAGTTGCCGACGCTGCCCGCCGCGGCGAGCAAGGCGCAGAGCCTTTCCATCAACGGACACACGTTGAACTACACGGTCACCGTCGGTTGGCTGCCGGTGCGCGACGACACGGGCAAGACGATCGCGCAAGTCGTCTATACCGCGTACACGGCGTCCGGCAAGAAGAACCGTCCGGTGACGTTCGCCTTCAACGGCGGTCCGGGCGCGGCCTCGGTGTTCCTCAACTTTGGCGCGATCGGTCCGAAGATCGTCAACTTCGGCGTCAACGGTGATTCGCCTTCGGACCCGGCCGCGCTGCACGACAATCCGAGCACCTGGTTGCCGTTCACCGATCTGGTATTCATCGATCCGGTCGGTACCGGCTACAGCCGCGCGCTGGTGGACGACAAGCAGGCCACCAAGGATTTCTACTCCACCGATGTCGACATCGCCTATCTGTCGCGCATCGTCTACGACTGGCTGGTGAAGAACGGCCGGATGGATGCGCCGAAGTACATCACCGGCGAAAGCTATGGCGGGTTCCGCGGCCCACGCATCACCTTCTACCTGCAGACGCGGCTTGGCGTCGCGATGAATGGCATGGTGCTGCTGTCGCCGTACCTCGACCCGATGGCGTGGAGCGACGAGTTCGTTTCGCCGATGGCGTGGATGACCACCCTGCCCTCGATCGCCGCCGCGCATCTGGAACGCGAAGGCAAGCTCGATGCCGCGAACATGGCGCCGATCATCGCCTACACCCGCGGCGAGTACGCGCAAGCGCTGATGAAGGGCCGCAGCGATCCCGCAGCGTACGACGCGATGATCAGGAAGGTCACCGAACTCACCGGCCTCGACCCGACGTTCGTGAAGAACTCGGGCGGCCGCCTGGAAACGCAGGCGTACCTGCGCGAGGTGTACCGCTCCCAGGGCAAGCTCGGCAGCCGCTACGACTCCAACTTCACGGCGTGGGATCCGTTCCCGTACGCGCCGCACCAGCGCTCTGGCGATCCGATCCTCAATGGCATCATCGCGCCGACCACGACCGCGATGGTGCAATTCGTGACGCAAACCGTCGGTTGGAAGTACGACGGGCGCTACAACACCTTGAGCTATGATGTGAACCGGTTGTGGCATGACGACGACGACGCGAACGATGGCTCGGTGAAACAGCTGCGCGAAGCGGTCGCCAACGATCCGAATCTGCGGGTGCTGATCGCGCATGGCTGGGATGACCTGTCGTGCCCGTTCATGGTGTCGGTGCTGGCGGTCGACCAGATGCCGGCGATGGGCGATCCGACCCGCGTCGCGGTGAAGGAATATCCGGGGGGGCACATGTTCTATGCGCGCGCCGCCAGCAACGCGGCGTTCGAGACGGACGTGCGCGCACTCTTCGACAAGCGCTGACCCTTCGGCCCCCCGCGCAGGCGCGGCGGCGCAAAACGCCGCTTGCAGCTGCCCGCGCGCCTGCCATCGAGATACTGCGAACACGGGCGTCGGGCTGCCGCGAAGTAGGCACCCTGCCGGATCACGGCTAGACTCCCCGGAACGTTCCGGGGAGTCACCGACGATGCGTTTGTTCACCACGTTGTCCTCGATCGCGACCGTACTGGCACTCGCCGCATGCGGGCCCGCGCCCGATCACGATGCCGCGCAGGCGCAGCTGCAATCGCAGCCCCCGGCGTCAAGCACGCAGGCGGGGACGACCGATTCCCCGCCCGCGTCGGCGCAAGACTCCCGGACGGCGGGGGTACTGCAAGTCCCGGATGTCGACGCCTACGCGCGCGGCATGCACCGTGAAATCGAATGGCTTAGCGCTGCGCGCGACAAGCTTCAGCAAGCGCGTGCCGCACACGATGACAACGCCATGCTGGAGGCCCTTGCCCAGGCGACCTCCCACGACCTGGATGTCGCCGCCGCCAAGGCGGCCGGGATGGACATTTCGCGCTATGGCTACGTTCGCAAGACCATTGACGGCGTGCTGATGTCGATTGTCCTGAAGACATCGCCGGGTGCACCGGCTTCGCTGCAAGTCGACCCGTATCGGAACGTGAGCGGTGATGTCGCCGCCGCACTGAAGACGAGGCTGGCGGAACTGCAAGACCTGCACGACCGGGCGATGGCGCTGCGCGTGAAGCTCGCGGAAAGTTGAGGTATCCCGCGCGCCGCGCCGCGC
>JBDZUX010000019.1:25218-50551 GCA_040255405.1 Lysobacteraceae bacterium | reverse complement strand
CCGGCGACGCTGGCCGCGCTGCTGGATGGCGCCGTGTTCAAGCAAAGCATCATCGACGCGATGACGCGCCCGGCCGAAAGCAAGCCGTGGAGTGCGTATCGGCCCATCTTCATGAACCCCGAGCGGATCCATGAAGGCGTGGTGTTCTACCGCCAGCACCGCGCCCTGCTCGACCAGATCGGCCAACAGTACGGCGTGCCGCCGCAATACATCGTCGCGATCATCGGCGTGGAGACCAACTACGGCAGCAACACCGGCAGCTATCGCGTGCTGGATGCGCTGGTGACGCTGGCGTTCCATTACCCGCCACGCGCGAAATACTTCCGGGGCGAATTGAAGACGCTGCTGGAGTTGCCCGCCGACAAGCTGCCCGGCGCGATTCCCGACATCTACGGTTCCTACGCGGGCGCGGAAGGACTCGGGCAATTCATGCCGTCCAGCATCCGCGATTTCGCGGTGGACGCCGACGGCGACGGCCACATCAACCTGATGGCCTCGTTGCCGGATGCCTTCGCCAGCATCGCCAACTACTTCCGCGGACACGGCTGGAAGACCGGGCAACCTGTCGCGGTGCAGGCCGTTCCCAGCGCCACCGCCGCGCCGCCGCCGGCTTACGAGAGCGTGATGCCGAAGACGCCACTCGAACAGTTCACCGCCGACGGCTACGCGCCCACCGCGCATGTAGATCCGTCGCTTCCCGCGAACCTGCTGACCCTCGATGGCACGAACGGCCCCGAATACTGGCTGACCTTCCGGAATTTCCACGTGATCACGCGCTACAACAAGAGCCCGATGTACGCGCTGGCCGTCACGCAACTGGCCGAGGCGATCGCAAACGGCATTGCCCAGGCACCCGCCGCGCAATGAGGCACGCGCTGCGGCTTGCCCTGCCGCTTGCGCTGCTGGCGCTGGCGGCGTGTTCATCGAATCCGCAGCGCGCGGGCACGCGCGGGGGTGCATCGAACGCGCCGTGGCGCGACGACACCAGCCGCTCGCAATCCGAGCGCTACCACCAGCGCAACGATTCCACGCCGGACATCAAGGACATCGATTTCAGCAAGATTCCCGAACCGGTGCCCAAGCCCGAACCACGGTCGCGCTACGGCAACAAGTCGCCGTACGCGGTGAACGGACAAACCTACCGCGTGCTGCCCACCGCCGCGGGTTACAGCGAGCGCGGCATCGCGTCGTACTACGGCAGCAAGTTCAATGGCTACAAGACCTCCGATTTCGAAACCTACGACATGTACAAATTCTCGGCGGCCAGCAAGGTGCTGCCGCTGCCGAGCTTCGCGCGCGTCACCAACCTCGAGAACGGCAAGAGCGTGATCGTGCGCGTCAACGATCGCGGCCCCTTCATGCCCAACCGCATCATCGACCTGTCGCTGGCCGCGGCGGTACGGATCGGCATCTGGCCCAGGGGCACCGGGCTGGTCGAAGTGCAAGGCATCGACCCTGCGCATCCGAATGCGGAACCTGCGCCTCTCACCGCGGTCACACCGCGAACGGGCCGGCAACCGCTGCTGTACGTGCAGGTCGGCGCGTTCGCCGACGCGGCCAACGCCGAGCGGCTGGCGGCGCGGCTGCGCGGCTTGAGGTTGGGGCCGGTACGGGTGATCGCCGGCAGCACGAATGGGCGCACCCTGCAACGCGTGCAGATCGGCCCGTTGCCGGACGTGGATACGGTCGACCGCACTACCGCGCGACTGGATTCACTCGGGTTGCCACACGCCAGCGTCACGGTAGAGTAGGCGGTTCATCGGGATTGCCCCGCTGTCATTCATCGCTTCAACCTTTTCCGGATTTCACGACCTGATGAAAATCTCGCGTTCCCTGATGCTGGTTTCCCTCATCGCATTCACCGGCGTGTTGTTCGCGCAGACGACGCTGCCGCCGAAACCGCAGGCGCCGCCCAAACCGGTACCGACCGTTCCGCAGACGCCGATTCCGCCGGCGCCGCAGCCGAACGCGGAAGCCTGGGTGCTGATGGATTACGCCAACGGGCAGATCCTCGCGTCCAGCAACATGGACCAGCGCCGCGCGCCGGCCTCGCTGACCAAGATCATGACCGAGTACGTGGTCAACGCCGAGATCAAGGCCGGCAAGATCCGCATGGACGACAAGGTGCACATCAGCGAACATGCCTGGCGCGCCGGCGGCGCGGGCACCGACGGCTCGACCAGTTTCCTGAAGCTCGACTCCGACGTGCCGCTGAAAGACCTGCTGTACGGGATGATCATCCAGTCCGGCAATGACGCCGCGATCGCGCTGGCCGAACACGTCGCGGGTTCCGAGCAGGCCTTCGCGCAGATGATGGACGCCTACGCGCAGCGGCTCGGCATGACGGGGACGCATTTCGTCAACGCGTCGGGCTATCCCGCGCCCGACCATTACAGCACCGCGCACGACATCGCGATCCTGTCACGCGCCTTGATCAAGAATTTTCCCGAGGAATACAAGATCTCGAAGATCAAGGCGTTCGAGTGGAACGGCATCACCCAGCACAACCGCAACACCCTGCTGTGGACCGACTCCACGGTGGACGGCATCAAGACCGGTTCGACCAAGGAAGCAGGCTTTTGCCTGGCCGCATCGGCGCTCCGCGACGGCATGCGCCTGATCGCGGTGACGATGGGCGGACCCGACATGAACGCCGCGACCACCGGCGACGAGGCACTGCTGAACTGGGGCTTCAATTTCTATCGCACCCACGACCTCTACAAGGCCGGTCAGGTGCTGGCCACGCCGCGGCTCTGGAAGGGCGAAGCGAACACGCTGGAACTCGGCATCGCCGAGGACGCGTCGGTGACCATCCCGCGCGGCCAGTACGACCAGTTGCAGGCGACGCTGGAAATTCCGCAGCGGCTGGTCGCGCCGTTCACCAAGGGCCAGCAGGTCGGCACGTTGAAGGTGGCTTTCGACGGCAAGCCGGTGGTGACCGAACCGCTGGTGGTATTGCAGGACGCGCCGCAGGGCGGCTTCTTCAAGCGCCTGTGGGACGCGATCCTGTTGTGGTTCCACCACGGCACCGGCACCACCACCACGCCGGCGCCCACCGTTTCGGTGTCGCCGGCCTCCAGTGTCGTGGCACCGGCCGCGAGCAAATAGAATAGCGAGATGCGTGAACTCGGCGACATCGAGAAGAACGAAGGCCAGGGCTTCCAGTTTCCCGGCAGCTTCGAGATCACCGCGATGGGCAACGCGAACGCCAAACTGCGCGAGCGCGTGACGGAGATCCTGCGCGAGATCGGGTTGTCGGTGCTGGAAGCCAGCGTGCGCGAACGCTCGTCCAGCCAGGGCAACTACGTCTCGGTGAGCGTGGTGTTCAACTGCCCCTCGCGCGAGAAATACGAGGAAGCGCACGCCGCGCTGCGCGCGCACCCGGATATCCGGTATACGCTGTGAAATCCATGCACGCACCGAATCTCACCCCCTTCGGAACGAAGGGGGTCGACGCGTCAGCGTCGGGGGGATGTCCAGCGGCGAAAGCGCCATCCCCCTCCTCGCGCTCCGCGCGCGTTCGCTCTTGCTCCGCCCTTCGTTCCGAAGGGGGAAGCTGCGAACCCGTGCACCCGCCGCTCCTCGTCCGCCACCTCGATCGCCAGCCGTACGAGCCCGTCTGGCACGCCATGCAGGCGTTCACCGATGCGCGGGGTCCGGACACGCCGGATGAGTTGTGGCTGGTGCAACACGACCCGGTATTCACGCTGGGCCAGGCCGGCAAGCCCGAACACGTGCTGGCACCGGGGGACATTCCGGTGCTCAATGTCGATCGCGGCGGCCAGGTGACCTACCACGGCCCCGGCCAGATCGTGGCCTACCCGCTGCTGGACCTGCGCCGGCTGAAAATCGGGGTGCGCGAACTGGTGCGGCGGATCGAGCAATCGATCATCGACGCGCTGGCCGAGTGGAACGTCGTCGCCGTGCGCCGCGACGGCGCGCCCGGGGTGTACGTGGGCGAGGCGAAGATCGCGGCGCTGGGCCTCAGGGTGCGCCGTGGCTGCACCTTCCACGGCCTCGCCTTCAACGTCGCCATGGACCTGGAGCCCTTCCACCGCATCAATCCCTGTGGTTACGCGGGCTTGTCGGTGACACAACTGCTAGACTTGGGCGGCCCGTCGCGGCTTGCGGATGTCGAGGATGTGCTGATTGTTGAGCTGGGCCGACAATTCGGATTGTCGCCGCAGGATGCGGACCCCGCCCTGCCCCGCGCCGCCGCATGACTTGCGGCCATATCCCGTTGCCGCGATTTCCGATAATTTAGGGTCGCGCCGCGACGAGCCTCACCCGCCCGCACCCCGCACCGAACGCGCCAGCGAACGGCTGGCGTCCATTTCCCCCATCGTTCGCGCCATCAGCGCCCGCGACCGCCCGCTCCGGTCGCACAAGGAATGTCCATGTTGCAGCGTGTTCTCGTTGTCCTGATCGCCCTCGTCGTGTCGTTGGGCGCGCGCGCGCAGAATCCCGCGCCGCCGCCGAACTGTCCGGCATCGCCGTCCAGCGTACCCGCCGCACCGGCCGCCAAGTACAAGGCGACGCCGGCGCCGGAACTGGAACCGACCGCGGCCCAGGGCCAGGCCGCGATCCTTGCCGCGCGACTGCTCACGCGCTTCCAGTACGAGGCGCTGCCGCTCGACGACGCGATGTCGGCGAAGATCTTCGACGCCTATTTCAAGGCGCTGGACGGCAGCCGGTTGTTCTTCACGCAACAGGACCTGAACAGGTTCGCGCCGGACCGCAACAAGCTCGACGACGCGATCTGGAACGGCGACATGTCCATTCCGTTCGAGATCTTCAACCTGTACGAAAAACGCTCGGGCGAACGCACCGCCTATGCGCTGGAATTGCTGAAGAAAGGCGTGACACTCGACGGTGCCGGCACCTACAACTTCGATCGCGAAAAGGCGCCGTGGGCGGCCGACAACACCGCGCTCGACGCGCTCTGGAAGGAGCGTGTGGAGAACGACTGGATCCGCCTGAAACTGGCCGGCAAGGACGACGCCGAAATCCGCAAGACGCTGGCGCGGCGCTACGAGAATTATCTCAATCGCGTGCACCAGCTCGACAGCCAGGACGTGTTCCAGACCTTCATGAACGCGTATGCGACCACGATCGACCCGCACACCAATTATTTCGGGCCACGCGCCAGCGCGAACTTCGACCTCGCAATGAGCCTGTCGCTGGAAGGCATCGGCGCGGTGCTGCAGGAACAGGATGAATACACCGTAATCCGCGAAGTGGTACCCGGCGGCCCCGCCGCGAAATCCGGCAAGCTCGAAATCGGCGACAAGATCGTGGGCGTGGGCCAGGGCGAATGCGGCGCGATCGTCGACACGGTCGGCTGGCGGATCGACGACGTGGTCGCCAAGATCCGCGGCAAGAAGGGCACGACCGTGCGCCTGGAAGTGCTGCCGGCCGAAGGCGGTCCGGACGCCAAGCCCCACATCATGACGCTGGTGCGCCAGAAGGTCACCATCGCCGACCAGGAAGCCAAGAAGAAGGTCATCGACGTCAAGGAAAACGGCCGCACCATCAAGGTCGGCATCATCGACCTGCCGAGCTTCTACGAGGATTTCGATGCGCGCCGGCGCGGCGATCCCGACTACAAGAGCGCCTCGCGCGACGTTGCCAAACTGCTGGCGCAACTGAAGGCCGCCAGGGTTTCGGCGGTGGTCGTCGATTTGCGCGACAACGGCGGCGGTTCGCTCGAGGAAGCCATCAACCTCACCGGCCTGTTCATCGGCAAGGGGCCGGTGGTGCAGGTGCGCGACAGCCGCAGCCAGGTCGAGCAGAAGGATTCGGACGAGAAGATGCTGTGGACCGGGCCGATGGCGGTGCTGGTCAATCGCGGCTCCGCCTCGGCCAGCGAAATCTTCACCGCGGCGATCCAGGACTACGGCCGCGGCCTCGTGATCGGCGAGCAGACCTTTGGCAAGGGCACGGTGCAAAACCTCACCAGTCTCGACCAGTTGGCGATGAACACCAAGCCGACCTTCGGTGAGCTCAAGATGACCATCGCGGAATTCTTCCGCGTGGACGGCGATTCCACGCAATTGCACGGCGTCACGCCCGACATCCGGTTCCCGCACTCGATCGGCTACAAGGATTACGGCGAATCGAGCTACCCCAACGCGCTGAAGTGGACCCACATCCCGGCGGCCGAATACACGCCGGTAGCCGACCAGAAGGCCTTGATCGCACCGCTGACCGCCCAGCACGACGCGCGTGCCGCCGACGATCCCGCCTGGCAGTTGCTGCTGGATGAACTGGCCGCCGCGCGCAAGCTGCACGACCAGAAGACGGTGTCGCTCAATTACGGCGTGCGCGAGGCCGAACGCAAGCAGCAGGACGCGCAGGACGCAGCCTTCAAGCAGCGCCGCGAAGCGCTGGGCGACGTGTCGGCGATCACGCTGGAGCCCGACGACGGCCTGACCGCCGGCGAGCGCAGCGTGAAACAGTCTGTCGCGCGCGAAAAGGCCGCCAAGCAAGCCAAGGACATCGAGTTGGAGGAAACCGCGCACATCATGGCCGACGAAGTCGCGCTGCTGAAAGGGGACTCCAAGCTGGCCCATGACGTGCTGCCTGGCCAGGCGTTCACCAAGCCGATTTCGGTGGCGACCTCGGCGTCTTCGGCCGCGCCGCCACCCGCCAGCGGCGGCAGTTCGCAGTGATGTCATGCGCGGCGTCCCCTGTCGCGGAGACGCCGCGCCATCGCCGCCGATCGACGGGCGACTGGCGCCGCCTTGCGCGTTCGCGTAGCCTCTCCCTACCCCCGACAGAGAGACCACGAGCATGCGAATCGCGATCATCCTGATAGGCATCGTGCTGCTTGGATTGGGCGTGTGGGTCGCCCTGGGCGGCGCGCACTACAACGACACGAACACCAAGGCGCAACTGGGATCCGTCAAGATCGAGGCTTCGTCGCAGAAGCCGGTACCGGCGCCGATCGGCTACGCCGGGATCGTTGTCGGTGGCGTGCTGATCGTCGTCGGCGCAATGAGGAAGAAATGATCGCGCGCGCGGCGCGCTGACGGGCGAATCCGGCGCCGGATTGCGCGGGCAAGCCGTTCGGCCCGCGTCGTGGCAACGGTTACAATGGCGCGGATGGATGTTTCGTACCTGCTGGATTCGCTCAATGCCGCCCAACGCGAAGCCGTCGCCGCCCCACCGGGCCACTACCTGGTGTTGGCCGGCGCGGGCTCGGGCAAGACCCGCGTGCTCACCCGCCGCATCGGCTGGCTGATCGAAGCCGAGGGCGCGCCGCCGTGGTCGATCCTAGCGGTCACCTTCACCAACAAGGCCGCCGGCGAAATGCGCGCGCGCCTCGCCCAGCTGCTGCCGCACGGCATGCGTGGCCTCACCGTGGGCACCTTCCACGGCATCGCGCATCGCCTGCTGCGCCAGCACTGGCAGGAAGCACGGCTGCCGGAAACCTTCCAGATCCTCGATGCCGACGACCAGCAACGACTGGTGAAACGCGTGGTCGCGGGCCTCGGCATCGACGAGGCGCGCTATCCGCCACGCCAGGCGACGTGGCAGATCAATGCGTGGAAGGACGAGGGCAAGCGCCCCGAGGGCATCGAGCCCGGCGACCATCCGGTCGCGCGCACTTATTCAGACGTGTATCAGGCCTATGAAGAAGCCTGCCGGCGCGCGGGGCTGGTGGACTTCGCGGAACTGCTGCTGCGCGCGCATGAATTGATCCGCGACAACGACGCGTTGCGCGCGCACTACCAGGAGCGCTGGCGGCACCTGCTGATCGACGAATTCCAGGATACCAACGCGCTGCAGTACGCGTGGATCCGGCTGCTGGCGGGCCGCACCGGAAAAGTGTTCGCGGTCGGCGACGACGACCAGTCGATCTACGGCTGGCGCGGCGCGAAGGTCGAGAACATGCGCGCGTTCCTGCGCGATTTTCCCGATGCGAAAACGCTGCGGCTGGAGCAGAACTACCGCTCCACCGCGACCATCCTGGAAGCCGCCAACGCGGTGATCGCGCAGAATCCGTCGCGGCTCGGCAAGAAGCTGTGGACGGCGGGCGACAAGGGCGAAGCGATCGCGCTGTACGCCGCCTACAACGAACAGGACGAAGCGCGCTTCGTGATCGAGCGCATCCGCGAATACCTCGACGGCGGCGGCAACGCTTCGGACATCGCGGTGCTGTACCGCTCCAACGCCCAGTCGCGCAACTTCGAGGAACAGCTGCACCAGCACGACATTCCCTACCGCGTATACGGCGGCCAGCGCTACTTCGAACGCGCCGAGGTCAAGGATGCACTGGCCTACCTGCGGCTCGCCGCCAACCGCGGCGACGACGCCTCGTTCGAGCGCGCACTGGCCACGCCGCCGCACGGCGTGGGTGAACGCAGCGTGGAACTGCTGCGCCGCCGCGCCCGCGCCGACGACACGTCACTGTGGGATGCCGCGCTCGCGGAACTCGCCGGCGGCGCATTGGGCACGCGCGCAAAGAACGCGTTGCGCGGTTTCATGACGGTGATCGATGGTTTGGCCAGGGATTCCGGCGAGATCACGCTGGCCGAGCAGGTCGAACGCGCGATCACGCAATCGGGCCTGCGCGACCACTACGAGCGCGACAGCCGCGGCAACGCCGAGGCGCGCGTCGAAAACCTGGACGAACTGGTCAACGTTGCCAGCCGCTTCGAACCCACGCCCGAGGACATCGAAGCAGGCTTGTCGGAACTGGCTTCGTTCCTCGCGCACGCGGCGCTGGAAGCCGGCGAAGGCCAGGGCGAGGCGGGCACCGATTGCGTGCAACTGATGACGCTGCACTCGGCCAAGGGCCTCGAGTTTCCGGTGGTGTTCCTGGTCGGCCTGGAAGACGGTTTGTTCCCGTCGCAACGTGCGATGGAAGACGCATCGCGCCTGGAAGAAGAACGCCGCCTCGCCTATGTCGGCATCACCCGCGCCCGCGAACGACTGGTGCTGTGCTACGCCGAATCACGCCGCCAGTACGGCAGCGAAACCTTGTCGCGCCCGTCGCGGTTTCTCGACGAACTGCCCGCGCACCTGCTGACCGAAGTGCGCCCGCGCGCGAGGATTTCGCGGCCGGTGTACAACACGCGCGCCTCGCGCGGCCACGCCGACCTCGACGAAGCGTCGCCAATCAAACTCGGCCAGCGCGTACGCCACGCCAGCTTCGGCGAGGGCGTGGTGATCAGCGCCGAAGGTTCCGGCGCACACACCCGGATCCAGGTGAATTTCGCCGACGGGGGGCCGAAGTGGCTCGTCGCCGCGTACGCCAACCTCACCACCCTCTGAACCCCTGGCCCTTCGGGAGGGCGTGCCCGAAGGGCGGGTGAGGTTACGCACTCGCTCAAGCAATCGTCATTCCGGCGCAGGCCGGAATCCATTTTGTCTTGCGAGGGTTTCATTCGCCTGGCGGAGCAACAACGCGCCGTTGGCGCCATGGCCTGCTCAACGCGCGGGGCGGAAGTAGCGCAGCGAATCGAGCCGGGTGGCGCGCCATGACAGGCGGGTTGCACCCGCCCTGCCAAAGCAGGACAGGAATATCGGATGCGGCGGCGTCAGATCAATCGCGCCGCGGTCAGCTCGCTCTTGAGATACGCGTAATAGATCGGCGCGGCGACGATACCGGGTAACCCGAACGCGGCTTCCATCACCAGCATCGCCAGCAGGATTTCCCAGGCGCGTGCGTGGATGCGGTTGCCGACGATGTTGGCGTTGAGGAAGTATTCGAGCTTGTGGATCAGGATCAGGAAGACCAGCGCGCCCAGCGCCACCCACAGCGACACCGACAGCGCGACGATCACGATCAGCGTGTTGGAAACCAGGTTGCCGATCACCGGCAGCAGGCCGACGATGAAGGTGATGATGATCAGGGTCTTGGTGAACGGCAGGTGCACGCCGGCCAGCGGCAACGCGACCAGCAGGAAGATGGCGGTGAACACGGTGTTCAACGCCGAGATGCGCGCCTGCGCGAACACGATGTCATGGAAGGCGCGCGTCAGCCGGATGGAGCGGCGCGTCAGGTCCCGCTGCAGCGGGCCATCCCTGCGCGTGGGGCGGGTGTGGGCCAACGCCAGCAGCGCGCCCAACGCCAGGCCGACGAGGATGCGTCCCAGTACGTGCGCGGTTTCCTTGCCGGCCATCTGCAACTGCGCCGAGTGTGTGCGCGCGAGCTGCGTCACGGTGGAGCGGAAATCCTCGGCACTGACCGGCAGGTACGCAACGACCGAGGCCGGCAATTGCGTGCGTGCGCGTTCGATGACGGGCATCAAGCGGTCGAACAGGGTATTGGGATCGCCGAGCTCCGCGCGGAAGAACGCGATCGTGACGAAGATCAGCAGCGCCAGCAAGCCCGCGACCACCACCGCAAGCACGCCGACCACCAGTTGCCGCGCCCACCCGCCCGGCCAGCGGCGTTCCAGCAGCGGCGCCAGCGCGTCCACCACGGCGTACACCAGCAACCCCGCGATCAACGCCGGCAGCAAGTGCAGGAACAACACCGCCAACAGCGCCGCGGCGGCCGCGATGTAGCTCGCGATCGCGGTGTGGCGCGAAGCATGTGCCGGTTGAATCATGCTGCCATTCATGCGGGCGAGTGTGACATACATTCGTGCGAGCATCCCTGATCGCTGCGTCGATCAGCACTCGGCCAGGTTCTCGCTCGAAACATTGGCAGCTCCAGAACGGCCTTCCCTGGCCTGACTTTCCACCAACAGCCACTCCGAATGAGCGGTGCCGCGGTCTAACTTACAGCCGCTTCGATACCGGCTCGGCAGCGCGCCACTAAAATCGCGCAATCCAGTCATCGGGAATCCGCATGTCCGAACGCACCGAAGTCCCCGCCCGCGACCGCCTGATCTTCGCGCTGGATGTGCCTGGCCGCGCCGAAGCCGTGGCGTGGATGGACCGGCTGGGCGACAGCGTGTCGTTCTACAAGATCGGGCTGGAATTGCTGAGCGGCGGCGACTGGTTCCACGTGCTGGACGAACTCGCCAGGCGCGGCAAGAAGATTTTCGCGGACCTGAAATTCCACGACGTGCCGGCCACGGTGGCCGGCGCGGTGCGCAGCCTGGCGCAGCGGCCAATCACGTTCGCGACGATCCATTGCGACAGCCGCGCCATGCTGCAAGCTGCGGCCGCGGCGAAGGGTTCGCTGCGACTGCTGGCGGTGACCGTACTCACCAGCAACGATGCGAACGATCTCGCGGCGCTGGGTGTCGCCGGCGAACCCGCCGACGTGGTGATCCAGCGCGCGCGGCTTGCGCAGGCTGCCGGCATCGACGGCGTGGTCTGCTCGGGCGCCGACCTGCCGCGCCTGCGCGATGCGCTGGGACGCGATTTGTTGACGGTGTGCCCCGGCATCCGCCCGGCCGGCCCTTCGGGCGACGACCAGAAGCGCACCGTGGACGTGCCCACCGCGTTCGCGCAGGGTGCCGACTACATCGTGGTGGGCCGCCCCATCCGCAACGCACCCGACCCGCGCGCCGCAGCCGACCACATCGTGCGGCAGATCACAGCTACGCCAAGCTGACTTGCGCCGCCGCAGCGCCCTCGCCACACTCCGGCGCATGCCGACCGCAACCCGACCCCGCGCCATCCGCGCTCGTGTGTGCATGCTGGCCGTCGCTGGTGCAGGCGCGCTCGCGCTTGCCGCCTGCCACCACGCACCGCCGCCGCCCAGCAACGCGACCCCCGAGAAGGCGGTGGCGACCAACCTGCGCCTGACCGCGGCGGGCGATTTCGACGGGCTGATGAAGAACCGCCTGCCGGCCGCCGATTACGCACGTTGGCGCGAGGAATGGGAACAATCGCATGCGCATCCGCTGCCGGCGTCGGTGGCCCGGCAAAAACAGTTTGCCGACATCATGCAGATGCTCACCGCACCCGGCGCGGAAGCCGCGCTCGCCAGACGCGTGCAGCCGGAACTGTCCCGCCTCCGTGGCGACAGGAACGCGCCGGCACCGATTTTCGCCGGCATCATCGAAGCGGCCGGCAAACAGATGATCGAAGAGTCGCCGCAACTCGGCCCCGCGCAGCAGCAGCTGGCGATGCAGGTGCTGGCCACGTTGATCGACTGGGCGCGGACCACCGACTTCAGCGACCCGAAAAAAGCGCAGAAGACGATCGACCTGGTGTGCGCCACCGCGCGGCAATTGCACGTGCAGACGCTCGAACAATGGCGCGCCCTCGATTACGCCCAAACCATGCGCAACTACGGGATGCTCTGGACCGGCCTCGAAAACGTGCTGGACATCTACGGCCTCGATGTTGCAAAAAGCCTGACCGATGCCGACGTCCACAACAGCGCGAACGACGGCACGCATGCGACGGTCAAGCTGGACATGAACCTCGCGGGCAAGGTGCTCAGCGGCGAATGGCCGATGGTGAAGGAGGCCGGGCACTGGTACGACGCGGCACTGCTCGCCGCGTGGCGCAAGGCGCATCCGGCAAACGCGGCGAACACTGCGGCGCCTGCCTCCAGCACGGGCCAGCTGGCCACCCCCGGCACCGCAGTCCCCGCGGATGCCGCCGCGGCGCCGGCATCCGCGCAATCCTGATCGATTCCCGACCACGCGGTCCGTGACCGGTCCGCGATGCCATCCGCGGTGCAGCGGGCCCGCTGCCGAAAGCGCCATGGCCGCGCTGTGGGACAATTGAACGGTATGCGTCCCGATGCATCTGCCCAGCCCAGAACCATGGCCCGTGTCATGACCGAAGCCCTTTCCCGCGACGCGTTGGTGCACGCCGGCTGGTGGCGTGCGCTGTGGGGCGCGCTGCTCAGGCCCTGGATCAAGATCAAGCGCGATCCCGCGGAACCGGTGACGCTGCTGGCGCCGGATACGCCGGTGGTGTACGTGATCGAGCGCAATGGCTTCTCCGACAGCCTGATCCTGGAACGCGCCTGTCGCGAGGCCGGCCTGCCGAGTCCGCAGGCGCCGGCGCCCAGCCTTGGCAAGCGCCGGCACGCGATGTTCGCGTTGCGCGGCACCGGCGCCTGGTTCCAGCGGCGCCGCCGCGACCACGCGGCGCATGACGCCATCCGGCAACTGCTGCGCGCGCTGGAAGCCGCGCCCGATCGCAACGTGCAACTGATGCCGGTGGCGATCTACGTCGGCCGTGCACCCAACCGGCAGTCGGGCTGGTTCAGCGTACTGTTCTCCGAGAACTGGGCGGTGGTCGGGCACTTCCGCCGGCTGCTGGCGATGTTGTTGAACGGCCGCGACACCATCGTTCGGTTCTCGCCGCCGATTTCACTGCAGGACTTGCGACAGGAGTCCGCCGACGAGCGCATCGAGCGACTGCAGCGGAAGCTCGCCCGCGTGTTGCGCGCGCACTTTCGGCGCGTGCGTACCGCGGTGATCGGGCCGGATCTCTCGCACCGGCGCACGGTGGTCGATTCGGTGCTGAATGCGGAAAGCGTACGTACCGCGATCGCCGCCACCGCCGCGCGCGAAAACATCCCGCACGCCAAGGCCTGGCGGCAGGCGCAGAAGCTGATGGACGAAATCGCGGCGGACTACTCGCCACCATTCGTGCGTTCGATGTCGTTCCTGCTTTCCAACTTCTGGAACAAGCTGTACGACGGCATCGCGATGCACCACTTCGATACGCTGCGCGCAATCGCGCCGGGCTACGAGGTGGTGTACGTGCCGAGCCACCGCAGCCACGCCGATTACTTGTTGCTGTCCTACCAGCTTCACATGAGCGGCGTGGTGGTGCCGCACATCGCGGCCGGCGTGAACCTCAACCTGCCGGTGCTGGGTTCGTTCCTGCGCCGCGGCGGCGCGTTCTTCCTGCGCCGCAGCTTCAAGGGCAACGCGCTGTACTCGGTGATCTTCAAGGAGTACATGGCGCAACTGATCGAGCGCGGCGTGCCGATCGAATATTTCGTGGAAGGCACGCGCTCGCGCACCGGGCGGCTGCTGGCGCCGCGCTTCGGCCTGCTGTCGATGACGGTGCGCGCGTTCCTGCGCGCGCCGCGCCGGCCGGTGCTGTTCCAGCCGGTCTACATCGGCTACGAGAAACTGATGGAAGGCCGCGCCTACATCGGCGAATTGTCCGGCCAGAAAAAGGAAAAGGAAACCTGGCTCGCGCTGCTGCGCGGCGGGCGCAAGGCACTGCGCCAGCACTACGGCCGCGTCACCCTGAACTTCGGCGAGCCGATCGAACTGAACGCGCTGCTGGATGCGGCCAACCCCGATTGGCGCGGCGTCGGCGACAGCCAGGACGGCAAGCCGGAATGGCTGAATCGCGCGCTCGACCGCTTGGGCGAGCAGATCCTCGTCAACACCAATCGCGCGGCCGACGTGAATCCGATCAACCTGATCGCGCTGGCATTGCTGGCGTCCCCGCGGCACGCGCTGGCCGAAGTCGACCTGCTGGCGCAGATCGAATTGATGAAGGCGATCCTGATCGAGTTGCCGTATTCGGAGCGCACCACGGTGACGCCGATGGCGCCCGCCGACATCGTGAAGTACGCCGAACAGATGGGCTGGATCCGCCGCATCAAGCATCCGCTCGGCGATGTGCTGGCGGTCGAAGGCGAGAAGGCGGTGCTGCTGTCGTATTTCCGCAACAACGTGTTGCACCTGTTCGCGGCCGGCGCGTGGGTGGCGTGCTGCTTCATCAACAACCGGCGCATCGCACGCGAATCGGTGGCGCGGCTGGGCCGCGCGGTGTACCCGTTCATCCAGTCCGAACTGTTCCTGCCGTGGGATACGGACGGCTTCGCCGGACGCATCGAAGCGCTGATCGATTTCCTGATCGCGCGTGGCCTGCTCGCAGGCGGCGAAGGGCGCCTGCTGCACCTCGCCGCCGGCCGCGAGGACGACGCGTATCAGTTGCGCCTGCTCGCGCACTGCCTGCTGCAGGCGTTCGAGCGCTATTACATCGCGGTCGCCGCGTTGGTGAAAAACGGCCCGCACGCGCTGACGGCGGGACAACTGGAAAACCTGTGCCAGCTCGCCGCGCAACGGCTGTCATTGCTGTACCAGCAGAGCGCGCCGGAATTTTTCGACAAGAGCCTGTTCCGCGGATTCATCCACAAACTTCGCGAGCGGCGCATCATCTGGACCGACGCCGACGGCAAGCTCGAATTCGACGCGGTGCTGGAAGACGTTGCCCGCGACGCGCGCCTGATCCTCGCGCGCGAAGTGCGGCAGTCGATATTGAAGATCACGCCCGACGTGGTGGCGAGTGAATCGGCGAAATGACCTGCTGCGCCGGTTGGGCCGGCACCGGTTGCATCGGCGGAAACCCCGCCATCGCTCGCGCATTGCGTTGGGCCCTCGCAAAGCTCGGCCCAACCTGCATCCACGGCGCAGGTTGGGCTGGCGCCGGATGCACCGGCGGAAGCCCAACGTCATCCGGCATCGCGAGCCTTCAACGCTGCAACTTCGCCGCGAGCCTTGCGCGGAGCACCGGCCATTCCGAGGCGAGCAGCGAATACTCGACGCTGTCGCGAATGGTGCCGTCGTGGCGGCGCTTGTGCTGCCGCAGCACGCCGTCGCGATGCGCACCCAGCCGCTCGATGGCCTGCTGCGAGCGGGTATTGAGGATGTCGGTTTCCCAGCCGACCGCCGCGCAACCAAGCACGTCGAAAGCATGGTCTGCCAGCAGCAACTTGCACGCCGTGTTGACATGGGTGCGCTGATGGCTGGCGGCATACCACGTATAGCCAATCAATACCCGTGGCACATCGGGTTTGAATTCGTAGTAGCGCGTGCTTCCGGTGATCGCACCATCACTCCTGTCGCGCACTGCGAACGGCAGCGAATCGCCCGCCGCCTGCATCGCGAGCGCCTTTTCGACATACGCGCCCATCGCGCCCGGCGGTGGCACGTACGTGACGCGCAGGTTCCACAATTCGCCGTCGGCCGCGGCGGCTTCCAGGCCCGGCACGTGATCCAGCGTCAACGGTTCCAACCGGACGTGGTCGTTTTCCAGCGTGACGGGCTCAAGCATCCAGATCCGGAATCAGCTTGTTCTCGAAATACGCGATCATGTCCTTCAGCTTCAACTTGCGCTTTTTCAGCCGGCTCAGCTGCAGCTGGTCGCACGCTGCGTCCCCGGCGAGCTTGGTGATGGCCGCGTCGAGGTCGCGGTGCTCCTCCCGCAGCTCGGCCAGGCGCCGGACCAGCACGGCGGGGTCGTTGTCGGACTGCATGGCGGCAGTGTAGCGCCGCCGCCGGGCACGCTAAACTGACCCATTCATGCACGCCCTCGAACACCCGTCCCGGCCCCCCGAACGCAAGCAGGCGCACGAAGCCGCGCGCCTCGCCAAGCGCCTGCGCCACGCGGTCGGTCGCGCGATCGCCGACTACAACCTGATCGGGGACGGCGACCGGGTGATGGTGTGCCTGTCGGGCGGCAAGGATTCCTGGACACTGCTGGACCTGCTGCTGTCGTTGCAGGCCAAGGCGCCCGTGAAGTTCGAATTGGCCGCGGTGAACCTCGACCAGAAACAGCCGGGTTTCCCCGAGCACGTGATCCCGGATTACTGCCGGGCACGCGGCGTGCCGTTCCACGTGATCGAGCAGGACACCTACAGCGTCGTCACGCGCGTGGTGCCCGAAGGCAAGACGATGTGCAGCCTGTGCTCGCGGCTGCGGCGCGGCGCGCTGTATGCGTTTGCCGAACGCGAGGGTTTCAACAAGATCGCGCTGGGACACCATCGCGACGACATCCTCGCGACGTTTTTCCTGAATCTGTTCCATGGCGGGACGTTGAAGGCGATGCCGCCGAAACTCCTGTCGGACGACGGCAAGCATGTGGTGATACGCCCGCTCAGCCATTGCCGTGAAGCCGAAATCGCCGAATACGCATTGCAGCGCGCGTTCCCGATCATTCCATGCAACCTGTGCGGTTCCCAGGAAACCCTGCAGCGCAAGCAGGTACGGCGGATGCTGGACGCGTGGGAACGCGAGCACCCCGGCCGCAGCGAAATCATGTTCCGCGCGCTGTCGCAGGTCGCGCCTTCGCAGCTCGCCGATCCGGCCTTGTTCGATTTCGCATCGCTCGGCTCGCGCGATGAGACGGCGCGGCCCGATGCTCACGACTGGTTGAGCGGAGAAGCTTCCGTATAGGAGCGAGCCTGCTCGCGAGCGGCTTTGCGATGTCGCATCCGATCGTCGCCTGCAGGCAGGCTCCTGCCATTCCTCATGAACCTTTCACCGGATAGCCCATGTTCTTCCGCAATCTCACCCTGTTCCGCTTCTCCCCCTCCGTCGCCAAATCGCTGAAGGACCTGGACGCCGCGCTGGCCAGCCGCGCCCTGCGCGCCTGCGGCCCGCTTGAACTCGCCACGCGCGGCTTCGTATCGCCATTCGGGCCGGATTCCGAGGTCCTGAGCCACACGGTCGGCAAGGCCACCCTGATCACCCTGGGCAGCGAGGAGAAGTTGCTGCCGGCCGCCGTGGTCAACGCCGAGCTGGGCAAGCGTCTGCGGAAGGAATCGGAACGCCGTGGCCGGCCGGTGGGCGGGCGGCAGCGCCGGGCCATCAAGGCCGAGGTGCTGGACACCCTGCTGCCCCAGGCGTTCGTGCGGCCGTCGCGGCTAAATGCCTGGCTGGATTCGAAAAATGGCTGGCTGGTGCTGGATACGGCCAGCCGCAAGGCGGCCGAAACCGCCCTCACCGCCCTGCGCGAGGCGCTGGGCAGCTTCCCCGCCCAGCCGCTGGCCGCCGCGGAAACCCCGCGTGCCCTGATGACCCAGTGGCTGGCGCATGGCAAGCTACCGTCGGGACTCAGCTTGGGCGACGAGTGCGAGCTGCGCGACCCGGCCGGCGGGGCCATTATCCGCTGTCGCAAACAGGAGCTTGAAAGCGCCGAGGTCCGGGCGCATTTGAAACAGGGCAAGCAGGTGTTCCAGCTTGGCCTGCAGTTCGATGATCGCGCCAGCTTCGTGCTCGGCGAAGATCTGGTGATCCGCAAGTTGCGTTTTCTCGACGTCGTGCAGGATTCGCTCGACGCCGACGGGCGCGACTCGGCCGAAGCCGAGCTGGACGCGCGCTTTGCGCTGATGACGCTGGAGCTCGAACGGATGTTCGAGGGTTTGGAGCAGTGGTTCGGGCTGGAACGCCCCGATGAGGGCAAGAAGGCTGCATGATCCCGCAAGGCGACTTCCTGGAACTGGCGACGGGCAAGGGCGGCACCATCAAGGTGCTGAAGGCCATGCATCCGCGCGCGCGTCGCCTGCGGTTGTCGGTCACCTCGCATGGTGCGCGCATCTCGTATCCGCGCGGCACCCATCCCGCGCAGGTGCACGCGTTCCTGCGCGAAAACAGCGACTGGCTGGAGCGCAAGTTGTCGGAGCTCCGTGTGCCGCGACGCGGCCCACCGCCGCTCAAGCCCGGGGTGCCGACGTTGATTCCGTTGCGCGGCGAGAGCGTCGAACTCACTTGGCGGATGAGCGAATACCCGCGTATCGAGGATGTCGGCGACGAGCTGCGCCTGCACGTACCGCGTCCCTTCACCACCGCGATGCCGGCTGCGCGCAACCTGCTCGCCGCGTTTCTCGAAACCCACATGCGCCGCGATCTCTCGCGCTGGATGGCGCAGGCGTCGGACCGGCTGGACGCCGCACCCACCGGCTTGCGCATCAAGTCGCTGAAAAGCCTGTGGGGCAGCCTCGACGCACGCGACCGCATCACCCTCGATCTCGCGCTGGCGCTCGCCCCGCCGGCCGCGCTGCGTTACGTGCTGGTCCACGAGATGTGCCATCTCAAGGTGCGCAGCCACTCGCCGCGTTTCTGGACGCGCGTCGGCGACTTGATGCCGGGCTACCAGGCCCAGCGCGACTGGCTGCGCGAGCACGGCGCGATCCTCAAGGCGGAAATGGAACGCTTGATCGCGCCCGGCGCTTGATCCGTCGTCGCGCTTGACGCTCGATCGCACGCGCCGCTAGCTTCACCCGGCCGCGCGGGCGGCACCGATCGAAGGGGAATCCGATGAAGGCGTGGATCCGGTTCGTCGCCGTGCTGGTGGCGTGCATGGGGGTGGCTGCGTGCCAGCGCACACCGGACTTGGGCAAACTCGGCTCGCCCGCGCATCGATTGATCGGCCACTGGGCGACCAGCGACGGCAACGAGGAGTTCTTTGGCCCCGTGGATGCGACGGGTTCGGGTACGTTCACCGCAATGAAGTCGGGCGACAAGCCCGCGCAGCAACGCTATCGCGTGGTGGACGAGGATCCACACGCCCAGGTCGTGCACATCGCGATGCTGGACGACAAGGGCGCGGACCGCGATCCGCGCACGATCGCGATTGACGCGGACGGCGAATCCGCCACCGTCACGCAAGGCAACGCTTCGCGGGCGCTTGCACTGGCGCGCATGGATGACGCGCCGACGCCCGGGCAATCACGCTACGTGGTGCCGCCGCCGCCGGCTGCCAGCGTTTCCCCGGGTTACGCGCGTCACTTCGGTACGCGCGCCGACAACCCGCCCGTCAATCCCTCGTTCGGACCGCCGAGCAACGCGCCGGACGGCATGTACCGCTACGTGCTGATCGGCTACGACGGCATGACGCCGCTGTACGCGTGGAAGCGGGTGTCGGACGTGTCGGGCCAGCACATCGACGAAAACGCCGTCGCCTATTCGCGCGGGATGGCGCGCCGCCACAATTACGTGATGTGGCTGCACACGGTTGCGTTCGCGATCCTGCTGGTCACCACGCTGCTCTTCCGCAAGCACATCGACGAGAAAGTCCTGCTCGGCGGCTGGGGCGCCGCGATCGTGTTCGGCCTCTTCGGCGTGTTCGTGCTGAACGCACCGATCGTCGCGGGCCTCGTTGAAATCGCGATCGGGTTCTTTTTGCTGGTGCGAGGCCTGTTTCCGAAATCGGACATGTTGGCGTAGACGCCGCGCGGCAGCCGAACCGGAGCGCGGCCGCCCGCCTTCGGAAAACAGGGTCAGGGGAGCAGCACGAAGCGTGTGATCGACTGCGCGACTTCGCGCGGCTTTTCCATGATCGACATGTGGCCGCAACCGTTCAACTCGGTGACGCCGATATTGGGTGCGCGGGTCAGGCCCTTGCGGATCGCATCGAGCGCCGATACATCGATGATCTGGTCCTGCATGCACCAGACCGCCAGCGTCGGCGCGCTGATGTCGGGCAGTTTCGACTGCAGCAGGTGCCGCGCATCGGGCGCTGCGAGTTGGCGCAGCACCCGGTCGTCGAATGCGCGCTCGGTTCTCGATTTATCCACGAACACGTCCTGGATGCGGGGCGGCACGAACGGCGGGTTGGCGAACAGCAGGGATTCGAGATGCTTGAATTCGGCGCGGTCGTCGATGTCGAAGGGGCTCCTGCCGGCCTTCAGTTCGCGCACGAAACCATTTTCCCTGAATGACACGCCGGACGAATCAACCAGCACCAGCGCGGCAAGGTCCTCGGGATACTTCGCCGCGTACAGGCCCGCGATCGCTCCACCCATCGAGTGCCCGACGATCGCAAGTTCACCGAGATGCAGTGCGTCGACGAACCCGCGCAGGCGCGTCACCTGCGCGGCATACCCATAGTCGGCGTTCGCCATGCGCGTAGAGGCACCCCAGCCCGGCAGGTCGGGGATGATCACCCGGAAGTTGCCCGTGAGGTACTTCGCGGCCAGCAACCAGTCGGCGTAGGTGCCGCCAAATCCGTGCAGCAGCACCAGCGGCGGTCCATCCTGTTTGCCGCCTTCGACGTAGGCCCAGCGCGTGTCGCCGACCTGCACCGATTCCCGATGCAGGCCGTCGCGCCAGGTCTGCCACGCGATCGCGCCGCGCAGCAGCCATTGCGGCGCGACGAAGTACACGCCCAGCCCGATCACCGCCAGCGCGATCACCACGCCGCCGAGGAGCTTCAGGCGGCGTGCCAGGCGCGCGAGCAGCACGTCGCGGGCAGGGTTTTTCGACATTTGCCGCTCAGCCCTTGCTGGCTTTCGGCGCTGCCTGCTCCTGTGCCGCGCGCGTCTTCGCGAACAGCCGCTCCACCGCCATCCGGGTCAGCGGGTGGTAACCGTCCTTCGCCTTTGCATACACCTTTTCGGCGTACGCGAATCCTTCAGGCGTCCGCACGAAGGCCTTGTACACCGGCATGGTCAGGTACAGGCGCCCGATCCGCGTCATGTGCTCGGCGGCGGCCGGCCACACGGTCTTGTCGCCCGCCGCGATCGCGTGGGCGTACCAGCGCATCCCGATTTCGGCGTTGGGTGTCCCAGTGAGATGCCAGGCGGCGTCGAGCTGCTGCATCTTCGCCAGCGGCGGCGCATCGGGCAGGCGATCGAGGAAGTACATCCACTCCTGGGTGTTCCAGGTCTTCGCTTCCAGCTTGCCGGCGTCGAGCGTGCCCGCGAGAAATGCCGCGCGTTCCCTGTCGATCGCATCGAAGCGCGGCGAATCCGGAACCGGCGCGTCCTTCGGGATGCCGGCGCCGTACACCCATTCCTCCACTTCCTTCCAGCTCATCTTGCCCGGGTACTTGTCGATGAGGTTGGGCTTCAGGTACGCCAGCATCTGCTCGGTGGTAATGCTGTGCCATTGGAAATGATTGAAGTAACCCTTCAACCAGGTGTCGAAATGCTCGCGTCCGAACTTGTGCTCCAGCGTGCGCAGGAACCACGAGCCCTTGTCGTACGCGACGTCGGACAGCTCGTCGTCGGCGTTCGTGTCGCGCGGCTGCGGCGCTAGACGCTGCGCGTTCTCGGGCATGTCGCCGATGTTCTTTTCGAGGCTGCGGATCGCGAGCAGGTTTTCTTCATCCGCCAGCTGCTCGCCGTACAGCGCCTCGGTGACCCGGCCCTGCACGTAGGTGGTGAAGCCCTCGTTCAACCAGCCGTCGCGCCAGGTGGCCATGGTGACGAGGTTGCCCGACCACGAATGCGCGAGCTCGTGCGCGACCAGCGAAACCAGCGACTTGTCGCCCACCAGCACGGTCGGCGTCGCGAACGTCATGTTGGGGTTTTCCATGCCGCCGAACGGGAACGACGGCGGCAGCACCAGGATGTCGTAGCGGCCCCAGCGATACGGACCGTAGAGCTTCTCGGTGGTTTCGATCATCTTTTCGGTGTCTTCGAACTCGTGCGCGGCTTTCGCGACCACCGAAGGTTCCGCATACACCGCGCTGCGCGGGCCGGTTTCGCGCACATCCAGATCGCCGGCGCCGATCGCCATCAGGTACGAGGGAATCGG
Organism: Lysobacteraceae bacterium; assembly: GCA_040255405.1. Lineage (GTDB taxonomy): Bacteria > Pseudomonadota > Gammaproteobacteria > Xanthomonadales > Rhodanobacteraceae > 66-474. Next base: position 28,394 of record JBDZUX010000019.1, on the reverse strand, counting down.
GTGCGTCTGTTCGAAGTCGAACGAACCGTCCAGCGGATGCTTCGGATCGTTGGGCGCGCTCATCACCACGCGCACGTCCCTGGGCGCGGTCACGTGCGCGGTGTACGTGAAGCGGATCGCCGGTGAATCCTGCAGCGGGATCCACGAGCGCGCGTGCGTCGCTTCCGATTGCGAGAACAGGAACGGCAGGTTCTTGCCGGCGGTCTGCGCAGCGGTGAGCCATTGCAGGCCGCTGGCCTCCGGCGACGTGGTGTAGGCGATTCGCACTTCGTGCGGTTGCTTCGGCGCCGCGATCGTGAGCTTCGAGCCCATGTTCGGCACCGGCGCGGCCAGCTCGTACTTCAGCGCGCTGGCATGGCCGTTGGCGTCCAGCGCATCGACCGAGGCGATTTTCAGGTTCTCGGTGTCCAGCACCAAGGCCTGTGCCGACGGGTTCTTCCAGTCGAGTGTCAGTGTGGCGACACCGTCCAGTTGCTTGTGCGGGAAATCGACCTTGAGGTCCAGGTCGATGTGGTTGACCACGACTTCCTGCGGCTGGGCGTAGGAATGGCGATCGGCGGCGGCCTGCGCCGCAATGGGCAGCACGAACGCACCAAGGGCGAGGGTGGAAAGCAGGCGCATGGGCGCTCCTGTCGAAACCGAAATCCCGAGTATGCCAGCACCCCGATCCCTGCGCCCGTGCTGCAAGATGCATGCAATCCGCGCGTTTTGCCGGCGTAGAATTCGCGGTTTCCTCGCGCGGAGACCGCGGCATGCCGACCCTGTACATCGCCAACAAGAATTACTCGTCCTGGTCGCTGCGCCCGTGGGTGCTGCTGCGCGAACTCGGGATTCCGTTCGAGGAAAAGATCATGCCGTTCCACGGGCCGGCGTTCACGACCTTTTCGCCCAGCGGCAAGGTGCCCTGCCTCACCGACGGCGCGACCGTGGTGTGGGATTCGCTGGCGATCACGGAGTATCTTGCCGAGTCACATCCGGAGGTCTGGCCCGTCGGCAAGGCCGCACGCGCGTTCGCGCGCTGCGCCGCCGCGGAGATGCACTCGGGTTTCACGGCGCTGCGCACGCAGTGCGGCATGAACTGCGGCATCCGGGTCAAGCTGCATCGCATCGATGACGCGTTGCAGCGCGACCTTGCGCGTTTGAACGCGCTGTGGGACGACGGCCTGCAGCATTTCGGCGGACCCTTCCTTGCGGGCGGCAAATTCACCGCGGCCGACGCGTTCTACGCGCCGGTCGCATTCCGCATCCAGACCTACGCGCCACCGCTCGATGATGCCGCGAGCGCGTACGCGCAACGCCTGCTGGCGCTGCCGTCGATGCGCGAGTGGTACGGCGACGCGCTCAAGGAAACCTGGCGCGACGCCGCGCACGATGCGGAAGCGGCGCAGTGGGGTGCGATCACCGAAGACCTGCGCGCGGCTTGACGAAACGACGCGTCAGGGCAATTCGTTGGCGGTGTGGGGATCCTCGCGGTACGCATGCATGGTGGCGAGGAATCCCGGTTGCGCCTGCACGCGTGCGATCCACGCGCGGAAGTGCGGATAGGCTTCCAGCTGGATGCCAGCCTCTTCGGCGCGGCTGGCGTATGCGAACACCGAGATGTCCGCGATGCTGTAGCGGTCGTTGGCAAGGAATGATCGCGCCGACAATTCGCGTTCGAGGATGCCGAGCGTACGCAACGCGCCCGCGCGTTTCATCTCGACCAGTGCGGGCGCGCGCTGGGCCAGCTTGCCGGTAAGCGTCCAGTAGCGCAGCGAACCGATCACCGATTCCACGCGCTCCTGCTCGAAGTGCAGCCATTGCTGCACCTTGGCACGCTCGAACGGATCGGACGGCAGGTATGGCGTGCCGTCGGCGAGGTAGGCGAGGATCGCGTTGGATTCCGCCAACGTGCGGCCATCTTCCAGCCGGATCGCCGGCACCGTGCCGGTCGGGTTGATCGCGAGGTATTCGGCGGTCCGTCCCGCGCCTTCGAAGATGCTGACGGTCTCGGTGTGGTACGGGCGGCCGAGATGGTGCAGCAACTGGCGCACCTTCCAGCCGTTCTGCGAAGCCGGGTAATCGAACAGGGTCAGCACGGGGTGTACTCGGAATCGGGAAGCCCACAGATTGCCAGCTCGCGGGGCGCCAAACCATCCGTTTCATGCGGCGCGGAAAGACCGAAACGATGGGTCCGCAAGGCAATGCAAGAACCGCAATGCCCTGCGGCGGGCTATTCGCGTTTCTTGCGTGCGTGGGCGAGGGGATGCTTTTTCCGGTGCCAATCAGGCAAGGCGGCCGACGAACCGATCGGTGGCTTCGACCAGCTTGTCCACGATTGCGGGATCGGATGCGGCGTGCCCCGCCAGCACCACGTGGAACTCGGCTTCCGGCCAGGCCTGATGGAGTTCGAATGCCGTCTTCACCGGGCAGATGATGTCGTAACGGCCATGCACGATTGTGGCGGGAATGGCGCCGAGCCGGCCCAAGTCGCGCAACAACTGGTTCGGTTCAAGGAACATGCCGTGCCGGAAATAATGCGCTTCCAGCCGTGCCAGGCTCACGGCATGGTGCGGTTCGTCGAAATCGCCGCCGGCGTCCGGATCGTGGACCAGCGTGGTGCTGCCGCCTTCGTAGGCACTCCACGCCCGCGCGGCAGCCAGCCGCACCGCATCGTCATTGCCGTCCAGACGCCGCCAGTAGGCCTCGATCATGTTGCCGCGCTCGGCCTCGGGGATGAAGTCGCGGAAGCACGCCCAGCGTTCGGGGAAAATGCAGCGCGCGCCGCCGTCCTGTTCATTGAACCAGCGCAATTCCTCCGGCCGGCCGAGGAAGATGCCACGCAGCACCAGTCCGGTCACCCGATCGGGATGCGCTTCCGCATACGCAAGCGCCAGCGTCGAACCCCACGAGCCGCCGAACACCAGCCAGCGTTCGATGCCGAGGTGTGCACGAATCTTTTCGATGTCGGCCACCAGGTGCGGCGTGGTGTTGGCTTCGAGGCTGGCGAACGGCGTGGACTGGCCCGCGCCGCGCTGGTCGAACAGCACGATGCGGTAACGCGCGGGATCAAAGAAGCGGCGATGGTAGCGCGACAGGCCCGCGCCCGGGCCGCCGTGCAGGAATATGACCGGCAGGCCACCGGGATTGCCGCATTCTTCGACGTACAGCGCATGGCCGTCGCCGACGGAGAGGCG
>JBDZUX010000019.1:0-25118 GCA_040255405.1 Lysobacteraceae bacterium | reverse complement strand
TTGTAGCCGCGATGGATCGCGACGATGCCGGCCGACAGATTCCGCACGTCGACGTTGCGGAAACCGGCGGCTTCCATCATCGCCTTGAGCGTCGCCTGGTCGGGGTGCTTCCTGATCGATTCGGCGAGGTAGCGATAGCTGCCTTCGTCGTGCGCGACCAGCTTGCCGATGCGCGGCAGCACCTGGAACGAATGGAAGTCGTAAAGGGGCCGCAGCCAGTCCTGGTTGACGCGCGAGAACTCCAGGATCAATGCACGCCCGCCGGGCTTCAGCACGCGCTGCATTTCCGCAAGTGCCTTGGCCTTGTCGGTGACATTGCGCAGACCGAAGGCGATCGTGACCGCATCGAAGGATCCCTCCGGAAACGGCAGTGCCTCGGCGTTCACCTGCGCCCAGCGCAAGCCCCGCAGCAGGCCTCGATCCAGCAGGCGATCGCGCCCGGCGCGCAACATCGCGGCATTGATGTCGGCAACCACGACTTCGCCGGTGTCGCCCACGCGCGGCAGCAGCAGCGCGGCGATGTCACCGGTGCCGCCCGCAAGGTCCAGCACGCGATCGCCCTTGCGAATCCCCGAAGTCGCGACGAAGAATCGCTTCCACAAACGATGGATGCCGAACGACATCAGGTCGTTCATCACGTCGTACTTGCCGGCGACCGACGAGAACACTTCGCCGACCAGTCTCTGCTTGTCGGCCACCGGCACTTCGCGGTAACCGAAGTGGGTGGTCGCGGTTGGATGCGATTCGGTCATGACTGCATTGTACGGTGACTGCCTCCGCACCTCGTTGCCGGGATGGCCAACTCCCGGCAACGGCCGGAGGGGCACGCAAAACCCGTTGTCATTCCGGGGCGACTTGCGACTTCATCGCAGATCGGCGCCGGAATGACGACCACGATAGGTCCGGCGTCACTGCACCGGGTTGCCGTCCGCGTCGATCACATGCACCTCGCCGAGGTCCAGCGCACGCACGGGCTGCTCGATCTTCGAGAGGTCACCAACGATTACCCAGGTCAACTTGTCCGGATGGATCACTTCCCTGGCGGCGGCCTCCACGGCCGAATCCTGCTGCGCTTCGATGCGCCCTTTGAGCGTCTGCACGTAGTCATCGGGGCGGTCGTATTTGACGATTCCCTCCATCGCATTCAGCACCGACTGCGCAGTCTCGTATTGGCCCGGCATCTTGCGGATGTCGTTGTCCTTGATTTTCCGGATTTCCTTGTCGGTGAGCGGCTTGTCGCCGATTACCGCGCGCGCTTCCTTCAGCACTTCCCCGGCGGACGGTGCGGTCTTGTCGGTTTGCACCGGCGCGTACATCAGGAATGGACGCTGGCCCACCGCGTTGGGACTGAAGCTGAAGGCGCCGTAGGCCCAGTGCTTGTCCTCGCGCAGGTTCATGTTGAGGCGGGAGGTGAAGGTGCCGCCAAAGGCGCCGTTCATGGTGCCGATTTCGAGATGGTTGGGCGCCTTGGTCGAAGGCGACACCAGCCCGGCGATGATCACCGACTGCTGCGCGCCCGGGCGGTTGACCAGGTACACGCCCGGCTTCGCCGGGTAATCGACCTTGGCGAGGTTCTTGGCGGGAACCGGCGTGGCCGGTGCCTGCCAGTCGCCGAAGACCTTCTCCAGCTGCGGGATGATCTTCGCGAGCGTGGTGTCGCCCGCGACCAGGATCTGCATGTTGTCGGGACGGATGTAGTCGTGCACGAACCCGCGCATGTCGTCCACCGTCAGCGCCTTGATCGATGCCTCGGTACCCGAACCCGTGAACGGCATCGCATACGCGTTGCCCTTGCCGTACAGGATCGGCGGCAGCAGGCGCAGCGCCAACGCGGTCGGTTGGGTCTTCTCCTGGGCAATGCCGGCAAGCCACTGTCCGCGCAGGCGCGCAAAATCGGCGGCCCGAAACGCAGGATTGCGCACCACGTCGGCGTACAGCGCGAGCGAATCGGTGAGGTTGGCATCGAGGGCGCTCATCCACGCATTGCAGGTATCGAGGTCGCAATCGGTCGAGATCTCGGCGCCGAGCCGCTGCTTGCGTTTGGCGATCTCGACCGAGTCGAGATCCCTGGTGCCCTCATCCAGCATGCCCATCGTGAAGCTGGAGGTACCGAGCTTGCGGCCCTGGTCCGCGGCGTAGCCCGCATCGAACAAGGCTTCGACCTGCACCACGGGAATCGAGTGGCGCTCGGCCAGCACCACCTCGATGCCGTTCGCGAGCTTGCCGTGCTGCAGGCCCGGGAACGTGAGATCGGGGAACTTGTCCACGACCGGCACGCCCTTGCTGCGGTCGACGTCGCTCGCGGTGACCTTGTAGTCACCCTCGGGTGACAGCTTGTCGGCCGGACGGCCGGGGATCGCGGCGCGGCCGGCGGTGGTCGCGGCGTCGGCCGCGTCAACCTTGCCCGGGACGATGGTGAGCGTGTAATCGCCCTTCGACAGCCATTTGTCGGCCGCAGCCTTCACCTCGGACGGGGTCGCCGCCATGGTGATGTCGTAGTCCTTCTTCCACGCGCCCGGATCGTCGCGGTAGACCTGACCCTCGGCGAGCGTCACGGCCTTGCCCGAGAACCCGCCGATCTGCTCCAGTCCGCGGATCGTGGAGGCCTGATAGGTCGTCTTGACGCGCGCCAGTTCGTCGGCGGTCGGGCCGTCCTTCAGGAATTTCGACCACTCGTCGGCGATCGCGGCTTCGACCTTCTTCGGGTCGGCGCCCTTCTTCACGTCGACCTGCAGCAGGGTCATGCTGGCCAGTTCGAACGCCATGTTGCCGACCGACACGTCGTCGGCCAGCTTGTCCTGGTAGACGAGGCGCTGGTACAGGCGCGAGGTCTTGCTGCCGCCCAGCACCTGCGCGGCGAGGTCCAGCATCAGGCGATCGTTGCCCGTGGCATCGAGGCCTGGCGTGTTCCATTCGCGATAGATGCGAACTTGCGCGACGTTGTCGGTCATCGTCCCGGAGGTCGACGCGTCACGCGCGGTGACCCATGCCTGCGGTCGCGGCACCTGCGGACCGGCCGGGATGTCGCCGAAATACTTCATGGCCTTTTCGCGGGCCTGCGCCGGCGTGATGTCGCCCACCAGCACCAGCGTGGTGTTGGCCGCGCCGTAGTAGTCCTTGAACCACTGCTTCACGGTCGCGAGCGAAGCCGCGTTCAGGTCCGCCATCGAGCCGATGGTTTCGTGGTGATACGGATGATTGGCCGGGAAAGCGTTGGCCTGCAGGTCCTCGAACGCACGCCCGTACGGCTGGTTCTCGCCCTGGCGCTTTTCGTTCTGGACCACGCCGCGCTGTTCGTCGAGCTCCGGCTGGCCAATCGCGCCCAGCAGGTGGCCCATGCGGTCGGATTCCATCCACAACGCCATGTCGAGTGCCGTGGTTGGCACGGTCTCGAAGTAATTGGTGCGATCCAGCCACGTGGTGCCGTTCATGCCGGTGGCGCCGACCAGCTCGAATGGCTGGAAGTATTCACCCTTGTGGTGCTCCGAACCCTGGAACATCAGGTGTTCGAACAGGTGCGCGAAGCCGGTCTTGCCCCCCGGCTCGTAGCCGGACCCGACGTGGTACCACACGCTCACCGCCACGATCGGGGCCTTGTGGTCTTCGCTGACCACCACCGTCAGGCCGTTGGGCAGGGTGAAGCGGGTGTAGGGAATGTCGATGTTGTTGTTCGCCTCGGCGGCCAGTGTGGCCCCCGCAAACAGGGTGATTCCAAACGCGGCGATCCACGCCAGCCCGTGCCTGCGCATCGTGGTGTCCTCCCCGGACGCTGGATTGTCCCGGAACCGTAGCCGGGCCCAATGGATAAAGCAATCGGGCGGGAGACAGGCGTCCGGCTGCGGGTTTACACTGCCCCAGGGCAAGGGAAATCTGCATGCAGCGCTGCCTCGTCACCGGCGCCAACCGCGGACTAGGGTTGGCCTTCGTCACGCAACTGCTGGAACGCGGTGCGCGCGTACTGGCCTGCTGCCGCGATCCCGGCAATGCCGCGGTACTGGATGCGCTGGCGGCGGCGAACGACGGCCGCCTGGCCATCCACGCCCTGGACGTGGCGAATTCGCACGCCATCGACAAGCTGCCGGAAGCCGCGGCGCGGCACCTGCAGCGCATCGATCTGCTGATCAACAATGCCGGGGTGCTGGTTTCGGGCGAGCGCTTCGGCAACGTCAAGGCGGAGTCGCTGGCGGAGAGTTTCGCCGTCAATGCCACCGCGCCGCTGTTGATCACGCAGGCGCTGGCTCCGCTGCTGGCGCTGGGCAACAAGCCGCGCGTGCTGTGCATCACGTCCCAGCTCGGCTCGATCGCACAGGCCAACGGTTTTCGCACCATCAGCTACGCGATGAGCAAGGCCGCGCTCAACATGGCGGTGAAACGCCTGGCCGCCGAACTGGGACCGCGCGGCATCGTGGTGCTGGCCGCCCATCCCGGCTGGCTCATGACGGCCATGGGCGGCAAAAGCGCCACCCTGGCGCCGGCCGATTCCGCCCACGCCCTCCTGAACCTGATCGAGCACGCGCAGACCGCGGACGCCGGGAAGTTCATGGCCTACGACGGTGCGGAACTGCCCTGGTGAGTTGTTGGCCGATCCGGGTCAGCTGCCAAGCCACGGAAGACCGTTCCTGGTTCTCGGCGCGCGAGACGCCCCAGCGCGGAAGCGCTGATCACGCGGCGCTCAAGGGCGATCGCACACGAATGTGACGTGGTTCACGCATGGAACCGCCGATTTTTGACATTCGCCACGGATGGCACAGCCAATGCTTCTTTTCCCCCGCCGGGGACGTCCGGTGGACCGTGGCGCAGGGGAAACAGCATGAAAAGCGAACTGATCATTCTGCGGGGCCTGTACGCGATGACGGCTTTGGCGGTGGTGTTCGGCATCTGCGCGCTGCTGCTGCGCGCATCCTGATTCCGGAATCGCTGCCGCATGCGGTACGGCGAATTCATCCGGCGAACATGGCGCCGGATGAACACGGGTGCGTGCGGGTTCGCGATGCGGCGATCGGGAATGATCGCACCATAATGCCCCGATGCTGCACGTCATCCTGTTCCAGCCCGAAATACCGCCCAACACCGGCAACGTGATCCGGCTGTGCGCCAACGCCGGCGCGTCGCTGCACCTAATCCGTCCGCTCGGTTTCGAGCTGGACCACGCCAAACTGCGCCGCGCGGGGCTCGACTACCACGAGTTCGTGGACGTGATGCCGCACGATGACCTCGATGCGTGTCTGGAATTCCTGCACCGTCCGCGCACCTTCGCCCTCACCAGCCACGCGCAACATCGCTACACCGACACGCGCTTTGCGGATGGCGACGCGTTGCTGTTCGGCCGCGAAACCAGCGGACTACCCGACGAGATCCTCGCAGCCATTCCCGAATCGCAACGCCTGCGGCTGCCGATGCAACCGGACAACCGCAGCCTCAACCTTTCCAACGCGGTCGCGGTCGCGGTTTACGAGGCGTGGCGGCAGCTCGGTTTCCCGGGAAGTGTGTAGGACGGTCCAGCAGATCGCGACACGTTCATTTCTTCTCGACATTCCGGATGCGGCGAAGCGGCGATCCGGCTGCGCTTGCAGGATTGCAAACGCGAATGCCGAAGGCAACCCGAACGCCGGGAAGGGCGCGGGTCAACCCGGTGCCGTTTCAGCGCAGCAGTATCCATAGTCCCAGCGCGGCGAACAGCGCCGCGGCGGCAAGCCGTGTCGCGCGCAACGGCAGGTGCGCTGCGAAGCGCGCACCCAGGAACACCACCGGAACGTTCGCGAGCATCATGCCCGCGGTGCTGCCCGCGATGACCTGCCACACCGGTTGATATTGCGCGCCCAGCACGACCGTTGCGATTTGCGTGCGGTCGCCCAATTCGGCGAGGAAAAACGCGATCGCCGACGTCACCAGCACGCTGCGCTCGCGTACTGGCGGGCCGTCGGCGGATTCTTCCTTGTCCGGCAGCAAGGCCCACGCGGCCACCACGAGGAACGACACCCCGATCAACCAGCGCTGCACTTGCGGCGTCATCCACAACGCCAGCCACGCACCCAGTTCGGCGGCGATCGCGTGGCTGAGCAGCGATGCGATGAGGATGCCGAGACAGATGGGCCACGGCTTGCGGAACTTCGCGGCCAGCACCAGCGACAGCAGTTGCGTCTTGTCGCCGATTTCCGCCAGTGCGACGGCGCCCAGCGAAACGAGGAAGGCTTCCAAGGAGGTCTCCGGGCCGGGGGTTGCGCGACAATCCGCACGCGCGTCCCGGCCCGGGTGCGTCGCGTGTGAACTGCCGGTCTCGCCGATCCTTGAGGATCGCTTTGCGCCACGGCCTGCGGACCGAGCATGTTGACGCGAAGCCACCCGGCAGCATGCCGGATGCGGCTACTCCCCGACGGAGTCCGGGCAGCGTAGCGGGGCCTCCGCAGTCACGCAACGCCAAATAGATGCTCCAGACGAAGCGGCTGTTGTGAGAAGTCAGGCCATGGAAGGCCGCGCTGGTGCTCCGCGAGCATGGAAGTTGTTCGGGAACGGTCGCCCCATCGGCGCAGCGATCATGGATGATCGCACTGATAAAGCCCGTTCTGGTGTTACGTAGCCGCGATTGACGGCCGAAGGGCATGGCGCAGAGAAGGCGGCGATCACGGACGATCGCATACAATCAGTGGATGCCAGATCGTGAACCCAATGCCTGGATTCCCCACCCGCTCCGCAAGCTGGGCGGCCTTGCGCTGACGCTCGCGTTGAACCGCCTGGTCGCGCTCGACCCCGGCACGCGCGAGGCCATCGGCAAACTGGAAGGGCGCCGCATCGGCGTGCATCTGCGCGGTCCGGAAATCGCGTTTTCCATCGCAGCGCGCAACAGCACCCTGCAGATCGAGCCGCCCCCGAATGCGACGGACGACGGCAGCGCGAACGATTTCGAAGTCAACGCCACCCCCGGCTCGCTGCTGGCGATGGCGCTGGACCGCGGCGGCGAGGCGGGTCCCGCCGGCAAGGTGGACATCGCCGGCGATGCCGAACTCGCGCGGCGCGTGCAGAAGCTGGCGCGCGACTACAAGCCTGATTTCGAAACCGCGTTCGCGACCGTGTTCGGCGAAGTCGCCGGCACCGCGATCGCGCGTGCACTGCACGACGCCGCCAAGCGGGCCGGCGAGGGCGCCCGGCACTTCCGCGACGACGGCATCGACTGGCTGCGCGACGAAGCACGCCTGACCGTGCCGCATGCCGAGATGAACGCGTTCCTCGACGACGTCGATGCGCTGCGCGAGCGCACCGATCGCCTCGCAGCACGCATCCAGCGGCTGCAACCATGACACCGCTGCGGCTGCTGCCGCGCGTGCTGCATGTCGCCGCCGTGCTGGTGCGTTATCGCGTCGACGACCTGATCGACGAAGGACACGCGATGCGGCCGCTGCGGTGGGCGCGCGCGCTGCTGCCGCGCCGGCGCAAGATCGCAATGCTGCCGCGCGGCGTGCGACTGCGGCTGGCCCTGACCGAGCTGGGCCCGATCTGGGTGAAGGCGGGCCAGGTGCTGTCCACGCGCCGCGACCTGATTCCCGAAGACGTCGCCGACGAACTGGCGCACCTGCAGGACCAGGTTCCGCCGTTTCCCGGCGCCATCGCGCGCGCCACCGTCGAGGAATCGCTGGGCAGGCCGATCGGCGAGCTGTACGCGAATTTCGATGAAACACCGCTGGCCTCGGCGTCGATCGCGCAGGTGCATGCGGCGCGATTGCTGCTGCCGCTGCCTGCAACGTCGGGGCGGCCTCTCCCGGAGAGCGCGGGAAATCCCGCGCAGCCTGCGGCTGCGCATTCCATCGGGCGCGACGTGGTGGTGAAGGTGTTGCGTCCGAACATCGCGGTCAACGTGCGTCGCAACCTCGAACTGCTGGATGCGCTGGCGTGGCTGGTGCAACGCTGGCACCCGCAGGCCGACAAGATTCGCCCGCGCGACATGTTCGACGAAGTCGCCAAGACGCTGCACAACGAACTGAACCTGCAGAACGAGGGCGCCAACGCCAGCCTGTTGCGGCGCAATTTCGAGAACTCCGACGATCTGTACGTGCCGCAGATCTTCTGGTCGCATACCGGCGAAAAAGTGCTGACGATGGAGCGCGTGCACGGCATTCCGGCCGACGACATCGTTGCGCTGGACAAGGCCGGCATCGACCGGCGCGTGCTTGCGGAAAAAGGCGTGCGGTTGTTCTACGAACAGGTCTTCCGCGACAACTTCTTCCATGCCGACGCGCATCCCGGCAACATCTGGGTCGATCCGGCGCGTACGCGCGATCCGCGCTTCATCGCGCTGGATTTCGGGATCATGGGTTCGCTGCCGGACGAGGACCAGTACTGGCTGGCGGAAAATTTCATCGCGATGTTCGAGCGCAATTACCGGCGCATCGCCGAGTTGCATCTCGAGGCGGGTTGGATGCCGCGGCATATCCGTGTGGACGAACTGGAAGCAGCGGTGCGCACGGTGTGCGAACCGTATTTCACGCGGCCGCTGTCCGAGATATCGCTGGCCGAAGTGGTGGCGAAACTCTTCAGCACCGCGCGGAAGTTCGAGCTGACCCTGCAACCGCAACTGATCCTGCTGCAGAAGACCTTGCTCAACGTCGAGGGGCTCGGCCGCCAGCTCGATCCCGACATCGACATCTGGTCGGTGGCGCAGCCGGTGTTGAAGCGCATCCTGGCCGACCGCTACAGCGCACGCCATGCACTTCGCGAAATCCGCAAGCGCCTGCCGCAATGGCTGCGCATCGCGCCGCTGATCCCGGAGAAAATCCACGATGCGCTGGAGGCGCTGGCCGAAGGCAATGGACCGCTGCAATTCGGCGAACGCGAACTGGAACACCTGCGCGTGCTGCAGCGCGAAATCCAGCGCCGCATCCTGGCCGCGGCATTCGGCGGCGCGCTGCTTGTCGGCGCCGGCCTGGTGTTCGCGCTGGGCGACCGCTACGGGATCTGGCCGCCGGTCGTCCTGGCCGCGATCGGCTTGGCAAGTTTCGCGGCCGCGTGGCCCTGGAAGCGCGACAAGGAGTAAGGCGTCGCCTGCAGCCTGATGAAGCCCGCGTAGGGCGGGGGTCAACCCGCCTTCGGCTATCGGCGGCTGATCGGCGGGGGTTGCTGCGCTACGCCCGCCCTGCGGGTCGCGACTTCGCGTTGGGCGCCGCCACGCTCAGCGCCAACCTACCTGGCCCGGCCTTGATTGGCGACCGCGGCTTCCTTGGCGGCGATCGCGGCGGCGTCGCCGAGGTAGAAATGCCTTGCCGGTTTCAGCGCTTCGTTGAATTCATACACCAGCGGCACGCCGTTGGGAATGTTGAGGCCGGTGATTGCTTCGTCGGAAATGCCGTCGAGGTATTTCACCAGGGCGCGCATTGAATTGCCGTGCGCCGACACCAGCACGCGTTGCCCACCCAGGAGCGCCGGCGCCAGCACTTCATGCCAGTACGGCAGCACACGTGCGACGGTGTCCTTCAGGCATTCGGTCAGCGGGATCTGTGCCGGCTCGAGCTTCGCGTAGCGCGGATCGTTGGCGCAGAAATTTTCGGCGGGATCGAGCGGCGGCGGCGGCACGTCGTAGCTGCGCCGCCAGATGTGCACCTGCTCGTCGCCGTGCCTGGCCGCGATCTCGGCCTTGTTCAAGCCAGTCAGCGCGCCGTAGTGGCGTTCGTTCAAGCGCCAGTCGGTGAGGACGGGCAGCCACGCCAGGTCCATCGCGTCCATCACGCCCCACAAGGTGTGCACCGCGCGCTTCAGCACGGACGTGTGCGCGACGTCGAACATGTAACCTTCGCGCTTCAGCAACTCACCGGCCTCGCGCGCCTCGGTGCGGCCCTGCTCGGACAGGTCGATGTCCGCCCAGCCGGTGAAGCGGTTTTCCCGGTTCCACAGCGACTGGCCGTGGCGGATCATCACTAGGGTATGCATGGCGTCGCACTCATCAGGAATTCAATGCATTGTACGATTGCTCCATCCGGAGCCGCTGTTGCGAAAAGTCGGCCCATGGATGGGCGTTCTGGCCTTCGCGGACTTCCGGACGTCCCCCCTGATGAGCGACGCCAACGAGGCTGCGATCAGGGATGACCGCATGCCATTGGTCAGGGTGCCGACATGCCTATTGTCGACACCACAATAGTCGGGCAGGATCGCACCATGTGCTGCCACAATCACGCCGCATGATGCGGTCCTGACAGACGATCAACGCGCACCACGCAGGAGGTTTCCATGCGATCCGCACGTCTTTGCATCCTCGCCTTCGCCTTGCTGGCCCTGCCATTCGCGCTCGGCGCCTGCGTGAGCGGCGTCAACGGTTCGGTCGATGTCGCCGCGGGTTCCAGCACGTCCAATGCCAGCACCGTGAACGGCTCGGTGAACATCGGCGCCAATGCCAAGGCCGACAAGGCTTCGACCGTCAACGGCTCCATCAACATCGCCGAACACGCCAAGGTTGGGCATGCCGACACGGTGAACGGCGGCATCACGCTGGGCGACGGCGCGACCGCGGAGAGCCTCACCACCGTCAACGGTCACATCACGCTGGAAAAGAACGCCACCGTTTCGGGCAACGTGGAAGCGGTGAACGGCGCGCTGAACCTGGCCACGGGGTCGGCCGTCAACGGCAAGCTCACCAACGTCAACAGCCATATCACCGTGGACGGCGCGCGCATCGGCCAAGGCATCACCACGGTCAACGGCGACATGGACATCACCGGCAACGCCGTGATCGACGGCGGCATCAGGGTGAAGAAGCCCGGCGACAACGGCATGTTCGGCATCCACTTCGGCAGCGACAACATTCCCCGCATCGTGATCGGCGCCGGAGCCACTGTGAACGGCCCGCTGACGTTCGACCGCCCGGTGAAGCTGTACATCAGCGACCAGGCGCACGTGGCCGGGCCGATCACCGGCGCGGAGCCCGTGAAGTTCTCGGGCAATGCGCCGCCTGCGTCGGGCTCCTGATCGAAGATCTGATTTTGCTTCGTCATCCCGGAATGGCGAAGCCATATCCGGAACCCGGCGACTTGGCATTCGATTCCGTAAATTGCAGAAAAGTCACTGGGTCCCGGCTTTCGCCGGGATGACGGGCGGATCAGCCGGCGAGGACACCCGCAATCCGTGCGGCGGCCCATCTTCCGCTTTCGGCCGCGCCTTCCGTGCACGGAATGCCCATGTAGTCGCCGGCCAGGATCACGCGTCGATCCGCCCGCCAGCTTTCCCGATACGCCTGCAGGTGCGTGGCGCGCCCCGGCGGCGAACAAGGCTCGGCCTCGGCCCAACGATGCAAGTGCACGAAACCGATGCGTGATGCGACACCGGGCAGATACCGTTCCAGTTCCGGGATCACTTCGGCCAGCACGTCGGATTCGGATGCATCAATGAGGCGCGCACCGGCCGCGCCATCCAGCATCACGTTCAGCAGTTCGCCACGTTCGCTATGGTGCGGGCATTTGCGCGACTGGAATGCGAACGTCGCGATCACCTTGCGCTCGCGCCGCGGGATCAGCACGCCGTAGATGTCTTCGATCGAAACGCCCGAAGGAATGCCATCGGGGATGCCGAGACTGATGTTGAGCGTGGTGCTGTAGCGCGTGCCCAGAAGCCGCGCCGCGTCTTCGTTCGCAGGCGACCACAGCGTGCGCGCCACGCCGGCGGTGGTCGCGAGCACCGCGAAGTCCGCGTGGAACGTTTCCGTTGCCGTGGCGACTTGCACGCCTGCGGTACCGCATTCGATCGCGATCGCCGGTGACGACAAGCGGACGTCCAGGCGTTCGGCCATCGTTTCCGGCAGCACACCGAGGCCGCCCTGCAAGGCCGAAACCGATTTGCCGCGCGCGCCGAAACTCCAGACCATCGCGGGCAGCGCCAGCGCCGTGCCTTCGGGCGGCTGGAAGTAGAAGCCTTCCAGCATCGGTTCGAACAGGTACTCCAGTGCATCCGCGCCGAAGCGTTCGGTCAGCGCATGTGCCGCATCCTCTTGGTCGAGCGGAAGCCAGCCCGCGTAATCATTCAACGGCAAGTCACGCGCATCGTGCGCCAGTTTCAGGCTCGCGCGGGTGGTGCGCACCGCATCCTTCCAGCGCAGCAGGCCGCTGGACGGCAACGTCCAGGGGCGCCGCGGATGGATGTGCCGCACCTTGCCGCCGCGGACGATGCCGGTCCAGCCCGGCACGGGGTGCACCTGCGCCGACAGGCCGTGCGCGTCGACCAGATCACCGATGACGGAGTAGCCGTCGGACACGAATTGGGCGCCGCGATCGATCACGAACCCCGCATGATGATCGCTGGTCATGCGACCGCCCACGCGATCCGACGCTTCGAGTATCGTGGCGCCGACGCCACACGCGGCAAGGTGATGGGCGGCACTCAAACCCGCAATCCCGCCGCCGATCACGATCGCGGAGTGCTTCATCGCGTACCCATCCGGCTACACGGCAACCGGCTCACTCGCCCGCCGGCAACACCGACAAGACTTCCTCGACGGTGGTCAGTCCGCGCCGCACCTGGGTCGCCGCGGAAATGCGCAGCGGCTGCATGCCCTCTTCCAACGCACCGCCCGTGAACGCGCCGAGGTCGAGTTGCCCCGTGATCATGCCGCGCAGACGCGGCGAGACCGTCATCATTTCGTACACGCCGGTGCGGCCCAGGTAGCCGGTGTTGCGGCATTCGAGGCAACCGACCGGTTCGTACACCTCCGCGGGCGGCGGGATGACCCAGCCCCGCGTCAGCACCGACCAGGTTTGCGGGTCCTGCCTGGCCTTCACCTTGCAGTGCGGGCACAGCGTACGCACCAGTCGTTGCGCGACCACGCCCGCGAGCGTCGACTGGATCAGGTAGTGCGGCACGCCGAGATCGAGCAGGCGCGTGATTGCGGACGGCGCATCGTTGGTGTGCAGCGTCGAGAGCACGAGGTGTCCGGTCAGCGATGCCTGCACCGCCATCTGCGCAGTTTCGAGATCGCGGATTTCGCCGACCATGATGATGTCGGGGTCCTGCCGCAACAATGTGCGCACGCCGGCCGCGAAATCGAAATCGATCGCGGGCTGCACCTGCGACTGGTTGAACTCCGGCGCCACCATTTCGATCGGATCTTCGACGGTGCACACGTTGAGTTCCGGCCGCGCCAGATGCTTCAGCGTGGAATACAGCGTGGTGGTCTTGCCCGAACCGGTCGGACCCGTGACCAGCACGATGCCGTGCGGGCGTTCCACCATTTCCCGCCAGGTCTTTTCTTCCTCGCCCGAAAAACCAAGTTGCGCGAATTGCTTCACCACGATGTCGGGATCGAAGATGCGCATCACGATCTTCTCGCCGAACGCGGTCGGCATCGAGGAAATGCGCAGCTCCACTTCACGCCCGCCGGCCGAACGAGTCTTGATGCGGCCGTCCTGCGGGCGGCGTTTTTCGGCAACGTCGAGTCGCGCGAGGATCTTGATGCGCGCGGTCACCGCGGTCATCACCGCCGGCGGCAATTCGAACACCTTGTGCATCACGCCGTCGATGCGGAAGCGGATCTGCGCGGCTTCGCGCCGCGGCTCCAGGTGGATGTCCGACGCGCGCTGCTCGAAGGCGTACTGCAAAAGCCAATCCACGATGTGGACGACGTGGCGATCATCCGCGCCGATCTCGCCGGACTTGCCGAGCTCCAGCAATTGCTCGAAATTCAGGATCGCCGAACCGTCGGCGGAATCCTGCTTGGCTTCGCGCGCCTTGGCGATCGAGCGCTGCACGCCGTAGAACTCCATCAGGTAGCGATGGACGTCCAGCGGGTTGGCCACGACGCGCTTCACTTCGCGCCGCAGCATCTGCGAAAGGTCCGCGGCCCAGTGCGTATCGAAGGGCTCGGCGCTCGCGAAGGTGACTGCGCCGTGGTTGACGGAAACCGGCAGGATGCGGTGGCGTTGTGCGTAGGCCTGGCTTACCGCCTGCGTCACCGCGGCGACGTCGATCTTCATCGGATCGATCTTGAGGTACGGCAGCGCGGCCTTGTCGGCCAGCCACACGGTCAGCGATTCCACCGTCAGCGGCTTGCCCGGATCGGTGCGATTCTCGGGTTTGGCGCTCGCGATCACCACCAGCGGATGCAGTTCGACCGCGCCGCGTCCCGCGCGGCTGGTCGTGCGGATGCGCTTGGCGTCTTCGGCGGCCAGCAGCCCGTCGGCGATCAACGCCGCCAGCACTTCGGCCAATTCCAACCGTCCATGCCGGCCGATCACCGATGTCGAATTCGGATTTGCCGCCATCGCCTGGCCCCGCTGCCAAAAAGCCGCTCGATCCCGGGAAACGCCCGGGATTTCGGCCCTCGCAGCTATACTAACGCGCTTTGCGCCGCGCCCCCGTACCGATGGCTGCCCCCACTTTCCAGGACGTGATCCAGACCCTGAACCGCTATTGGGCGGAGCAAGGTTGCGTGCTGCTGCAGCCGCTGGATCTGGAAGTCGGCGCGGGCACGTTTCATCCGGCGACCTTCCTGCGTGCGCTCGGTCCCGATCCGTGGGCCGCGGCGTACGTGCAGCCGTGCCGGCGCCCGGCCGACGGCCGCTATGGCGAAAATCCCAATCGCCTGCAGCAGTACTACCAGTATCAAGTGGTGCTGAAACCGAATCCCGATGACGTGGTGGAACGCTACTTCGGCTCGCTGCGCGCGCTCGGCATCGATCCCCAGGTGCACGACCTGCGCCTGGTCGAGGACAACTGGGAATCGCCGACGCTGGGCGCGTGGGGCCTCGGCTGGGAAGTGTGGTTGAACGGGATGGAAGTCACCCAGTTCACCTATTTCCAGCAGGCCGGCGGTTTGGAATGCAAGCCGGTGACCGCCGAGATCACCTACGGCCTCGAACGGCTCGCGATGTACCTGCAGAACGTGGACAGCGTGTTCGATCTGGTGTGGACGACCGCGCCGCACGGCGTGGTGACCTACGGCGACGTGTTCCATCGCAACGAAGTGGAACAGAGCGCCTACAACTTCGAACACGCAGACACCAGGGAGTTGTTCCACCGCTTCGACGCCTGCGAAGCCGAGGCCAACAAGCTGGTTGCGCTGAACCTGCCGCTGCCCGCCTACGAGCAGGTGATGAAGGCCAGCCACGCGTTCAACCTGCTGGATGCGCGCCGCGCGATTTCGGTGACCGAGCGCCAGCGTTACATCCTGCGCGTGCGCGCGCTCGCCCACGCCGTCGCGGAAGCCTGGACCGCGCCGCGCGAACAAAAAGCGGAGGCCGCGCATGGCTGAGCGCTCGCTGCTGGTCGAGATTGGCGTCGAGGAGTTGCCCATCCACGCGGTGGACGATCTGGCGCGGGCTTTCGCGCACGGCGTGTGCGAAGGCTTGTCGAAGCGCGGCATCACGGCCGACGTCGAACACGCGCGGACGTTCGCGACCCCGCGACGCCTCGCGGTGCTGGTTCCGGGCGTGGCCTTCACCCAGCCCGAGCAGCGCAGCGAAAGTTTCGGCCCGTACGTCAACATCGCGCTGGATGCCGAGGGTCAACCGACCAAGGCATTGCTCGGCTTCGCAGGCAAAGCCGGCGTGGAATGGACCCGGCTCGAACGCGCGATCGACGCCAAGGGCGAGCGGTTCGTGCATCGCCATGTTGCGCCGGGACGCACCACCGCCGAACTGGTGCCGGAAATCGTGGGCGAGGCCGCGGCCGCATTGCCGGTTCCGAAACCGATGCGCTGGGGCGATCACGATTTCGCGTTCGTGCGTCCGGTGCATTGGATGGTGCTGCTGCACGGCGACCAGGTGATCGCGGGCGAACTGTTCGGAGTCAAAAGCGGCCGGCAATCGCGCGGCCATCGCTTCATGCATCCGGCGCCCGTGCATCTCGCCGACGCCGACAGTTACGTCGATGCCATGCGTGCGGCCAACGTCCTGGCCGATCCGGACGAACGACGCCAGCGGATCCGCGATGAAGTCGCGCGGGTGGCGCCTGCCGATTGCACACCACACCTCGATGACGCACTGCTCGACGAACTGGCCAATCTCAACGAATGGCCGGTCGCGATCGCCTGCACGTTCGATCGCGATTTTCTGGCAGTGCCGCACGAAGCGCTGGTCACCACCATGCGCACCAACCAGAAATTCGTACCGGTGTTCGATGCCGATGGCCATCTCACCGAACATTTCATCGGCATCGCGAACATCGAATCGAAGGATCCCGCGCAAATCCGCCACGGATACGAGCGCGTGATCCGCCCGCGTTTCGCCGACGCGAAATACTTCTTCGAAGAAGACCTGGAGACGCCGCTGGCTTCGTACCAGCAGGGACTGCGCGACGTCACTTATCAGAAAGCGCTGGGCAGCCTTTGGGACAAGACCGTGCGCGTGGCGGAACTGGCCAGCGCGATTGCCGAGCGCCTGTTCGCCCAAAGCATCGACGTCGATGCGGCGCAGGCCGCGCACGCCGCGGGTCTGTCGCGCTGCGACCTGCTGACCCGGATGGTCGGCGAGTTTCCGGAATTGCAGGGCGTGATGGGCCGGCACTACGCGACCGCGCAAGGCGAAGCGGTCGAGGTCGCGAATGCGCTGGACGAGTTCTACCGGCCGCGCAACGCCGGTGACGGCATAGCCGCAGGCACATTGGCGCAATGCATATCACTGGCGGACAAACTGGATACGCTGGCCGGCATTTTCGCGGTCGGCATGAAACCCACCGGCAACAAGGATCCGTTCGCGCTGCGTCGCGCGGCATTGGGCCTCGCGCGCACGCTGATCGAGGGCGGGCTGGATCTTGAATTGGGCGTGCTGCTGAAAGAAGCCGTGGCGCAGATTCCGGATGCCGCGCTGCTCCCCTCTTCTTCAGACAAGCTTTCCCGCCATCCGCCTTCGGCACCTTCCCCCGCGGGCGGTGACAACGTAAAGCACGCGAGTCGTCCACAGCTGCTGGAGGATTTGCGTGACTTCATCCTCGATCGCTTGCGCGGCTATTACGCCGAGCAGGGTTTCACCTCGCAGCAGTTCGAAGCCGTGGCGGCGGTGCGACCGGCAAGCCTCGTGGATTTCGACCGCCGCCTGCGTGCTGTCGCGTCGTTCGCGCAACAACCCGAGGCGGAAAAGCTTGCGGCCGCCAACAAGCGCGTGGCCAACATCCTGCGCAAGGAAGGCATCGACGCGGGAGCCGCCGCACAACGCGAACTGGACACAGCGCTGTTGCGCGAGCCCGCCGAGCAGGCCCTCGCGCAAGCGCTGGACGCCGCTCGCGCGGACAACGCGCCGCGCCTCGAACGTGTCGCGGCCGAACGCGACTACGCCGGTGCGCTCACGCGCCTCGCGCAATTGCAGGCGCCGGTCGATGCATTTTTCGACGGCGTGATGGTGATGGCCGAAGACCCTGCACTGCGCACGAATCGCGTCGCATTGCTGGCGCGGATCAAGGCGCGTTTCGACGCCATCGCCGATATCGCGTTGTTGTAATGGCAGCCGCCCAGACAGATCGCAACCTCGCTTCCAATCCCTTGTCGCGCCGTGCTGTTCGTGGTGAAGTTCCGCGTTCGGGAACCGAGCGATGAGCCGATCCCCGGAACAACGCTGGGAGCGTGCAAGGCAATACCTGGCGCAGGGCCAGACGGCGCCAGCGAAGGCGCAACTCGACGCGCTGCTGGCGCAAGCCCCCGGGAAAGTGTGGACCAACCTTGTCGCCGCCAGCATCGCCCTGGGGGAGGGCCGGATGCGCGACGCGGTGCGGTGCGCGTTGGATGCCGCTGCCACCGCACCGGAAGATCCGGCTTTGCTGTGCGACACGGCGCAGGTGCTCCTGGACGTCGGCGAAGTGACTGCCGCCCGCGAGTGCCTCGCGCGACCGGCACTCGCCCAGGCGACCGAAGCATCATGGCTGTTGCGGCTTTCCGACTTCCGCCAGCGCCTGGATGAGAATGCCGAATCGCTGGCCTTGATCGAGCGTGCGATTGCGGCGGGTGCAACCAGCCCGGAGATCAGCTTCCATCACGGGGTACAGCTCTATTTCAATGGCCGTATTGCCCAAGCCGAGCTCGAACTGGAAGCCAGCGTTCGACAGGAACCGACCGGTGGACGGGCAGCGCTTGCACTGTCGAGGCTGCGAAAGCAAACGGAAGCGCGCAATCATCTGGAGCTGCTGGCCGCCGGCCTTGCGCGGGTCGCCCAGGGCACGCGCGACCACGCTGCCCTCGAATTCGCGAACTACAAGGAACTGGAGGACCTGGGGCGCCACGAAGATGCATGGAGCGCGCTGCTGCGTGGCAACGCGATCATGCGACGGCGCAACGCCTTCGACGCCGATGCCGAGCGCGCGTACCTCGAACGCCTCACCGGAATTTGCGACGAGCACTTCCTGCAGCCACGCGAAGCCACGCCGGACGGCCCGCAACCGATCTTCATCATCGGCATGGCGCGTTCCGGAACCACGGTCCTCGAGCGGATGCTCGGGAATCATCCGGATGTCGCCAGCGCCGGCGAACTGGTGGATTTCGACAAACAGCTGCACTACGCGGCCGATACCTGCAATACGCAAAGCCAGGCATTCCTCGAACGGCTTCCGGGCTTGGACCTTGCGGACATCGGAGGCCGCTATCTCGCGCGGACGCAATGGCGCGCAATGGGCAGGTCCCGCTTCATCGACAAGCAGCCCCCCAACTGGGTGCAGGCGGGACTGATCCATGCCGCATTGCCACGGGCGCGGCTGCTGCACCTGGTGCGTGACCCAATGGACCTGTGCTATTCCAACTGGCGCGCGTTCTTTGGCGATGCCTACGCTTACAGTTACGACATGGCGGGGCTCGCCGCTCACCATCGGGCCTACCTGCGCACCATGGCACACTGGCATCAGGTGATGCCGGGAACGATCCTGGATGTTTCGTATGCCGACCTTGTACGCGAACCCGAGGCGGTCATGCGCAAGGTGTTCGCGCATTGTGGACTGGAGTGGCGCCCCGGTTGCCTGGACATGCGCGCCAATCCGGCACCGGTGGCGACGCTGAGCGCAGCCCAGGTGCGCGCGCCTTTGCACGCGCGCGCGTTCGGCGAATGGCGGCGCCATGCGGCGCAACTGGAACCACTGCAACGCGGGCTGGAGATGGCATGAGCGAACCCCGCCAAACCGTGCCCCGACCATTTGAGCGCCAGTGGCAGCGCGCCCAACGGTACATTGCCGACCAACAGTTCACCGCCGCGCGGGCCAGCCTGGAAGGGTTACTCGCACGCGCGCCGGGCGACATCCATGCACGCCTGCTGCTGTCGAGCGTTTGCCTCGAACTCGGCCGACTGCGGGACGCCTGCGAGCAATTGGTGCGGGCGTCGCAGTCCCTGCCCGACGACCTTGCCGCGATCCATCGGGTCGCGTATTGCCTCCACCAGGTGGGCGAAACCGTGGCGATGCGCCATTGCCTCGATCATCCTGCGATTGCCCGTTCGCGCGACGGCAACATGCTGATGGCGCTGGCGCACATGCAGCAGGTCCTTGGCGACCACGAAGCCGCGCTTGCGCTCATGGACCGTGTCCTCGCGTTGGGTGTCGACAATCCGGATGTACGCTATTTCCGGAGCTTGCAGCTGCAATTCCATGGCAGGATGGTCGAGGCGGAAGCCGAACTCGAATCCTGCCTGCAGATGGGACCGACGTACGGTCGTGCCTCCCTGGCACTGGCGCGCATGCGCAGGCAATCGCCCGAAAACAACCACCTTGCCGCCATCGCGTCCAGGCTCGAGCGCGTCACGCAAGGCAGTGAACATCACGCCGCGCTCGAGTTCGCGCGCTTCAAGGAACTGGACGACCTGGATCGGCGCGAGGAAGCCTGGCAAGCGCTGGCGCGCGCCAATGCGATCATGCGCGCGCGCGTCCCGCACGACGGCGGACGCGAGCAACGCCAGTTCGACATGATCATGGACCTTTGCGACCGGGCCTTTGCCGAGAACGACGGCACCGACAGTGACGGCAAACTGGCCGATGGCCCGCAGCCGATCTTCATCGTCGGCATGCCGCGCTCGGGAACCACGTTGCTGGAACGCATCCTCGGTAACCATTCGCAGGTCGCGAGTCCGGGGGAGCTGCCGGACTTTCCCAAACAGTTGCGCTGGGCCGCCGACGCACATGGTGCGGCGCTGGTCGATGAAGACCTGCTGGCGCGGCTCGGGAACCTCGACTGGGCTCTGCTCGGGCAAAGGTACCTGCAACAAAGCCAATGGCGGTCGCACGGCAAGCCGCATTACATCGACAAGCTGCCTCCCAATTTCATGCTGGCCGGCTTCATCCATCGCGCGTTGCCGAAAGCTCGCATCCTGCACATGCGGCGCGACTCGATGGACGTGTGCTTTTCGAACTGGAAGGCGCTGTTCGGCGACTCCTACGGCTACAGCTACGATCTGCATTCACTCGCCGCACACCACCGGAATTACCAGCGGTTGATGGCACACTGGCGATCGGTGATTCCGGGCGCAATCCTCGACCTGGATTACGCGCGGCTCGTCGCGGACCCGGATGCCGTCACCCGGCAGGTTCTGGCGTTCTGCGGATTGCCTTTCGAGCCCGGCTGCAGCGACATCGCCCGCAACCGCAATCCGGTGTCCACGCTCAGCAGTCCGCAGGTGCGGCAGTCGATCCATGGCCGCGCCTTGGGCGAATGGCATCGTTACGAAGCGTACTTGCAGCCGCTGCTTTCCAGCGTCACCGTCGACAACGGGTGACCCGCCGAAACGTACAACCCGGCAAGTAGTCCCGCGGGAGCATCGCGGGACAAGTCGCTGCCTGGCTTGCTATCGCCTGCAGGGCCGCGGGTGCCGACGCCTTGCATCGAACGCGCCGCAAGCCCGACCCTGCGTCAGTCGCTGTGCGGCGGCCGATGTCATGCGCGACTGCCACGATCATTCGGCGTCTTGAAAAAAAAGGGGCCGGCATGCGCCGGCCCCTCGAAGCTTTCCCGCTTCGGGTTATTACTTCCCGCCGAAGTGGATGTTGACGTCCAACCAGATGGCGCGGCCCCAAGGGGTGTAGTTGAACTGGTTGTAGTACGGCCAGCCGACCCACGTCTGATCCTTCGGAGGCATCTTGTCGAAAACGTTCTGGACGATCAGCTTGGTAGAGATGTCCGGCGTCACGTTGTACGTCACCGAGCCGTTGTAGACGATCCACGGCCCGACGACACCCGCCTGCGAGAACTGTCCACCGCCCCCCTCCCATCCGTACACCTGTGCGGCGTAGTTCGGGGTGGCGCCATAGCGCTGGGCCTGCAGCGTGGTACTCCACTTGTTGACATCCCAGGTGACACTGGCGTTGGCGATGGTCTTGAACTCACTGGACCAGCGCGGCTCGTGCAGAAGATCATGATCCGGATCGCCCGGGTACTGCTGATACGTGTGGTTCATCGTCACGTTGTAGCGGGCGCCGAAGGTGAAGTCGCCCCACTTGCCCGCCTCGACCTTCCAGTCTCCCGACGCGACGACACCGGACACCCGTTCATGCGACACGTTGATGGGTCCGACGATGATGGTCGTGATGTTTTCGGAAAATTGCGGGTTCGCATTCGGCGCAGTGCGCACCACGCGATTGAACGCATCAACGCAGGTCGGCGATGCCGCATCGAGCTGGCCGAGCCGGCAATCCGCCTCGTTCTGCAGCAAACCCCCGACACTGAGGGGGCTGACCTCGTCGTTGATCCGGATGTTGTAGTAGTCAGCCTTCAGGGTCAGGTTGTTGGTCGGCGACCACACCAGGCCGTATCCCCACGACTTGGCGGTGATCGATTTCAGGTCGTGGTTGCCCTGCTGGGTACCCCGGTACTGGTAGGAATACCACGTGCAGTCCGGCAACGCCGTGTTGGGTTCGTACTTCTCGCATTTGTAGTAGTCGGTCGTGCTGCTGTAGAAGCCGCTTGGCCCCTGGAACACGTACGCCATGTCGGGCGCGCGGAACGCGGTCGCGTAGTTGGCGCGCAGCAGCAACGTGTCGAAAGGCCGGAACTCGAGGCCCAACTTGTAGGTGGCCTTGCTGTCCGATCCCGCATTCTGGTTCTTGTAATGGTCGTAACGGCCGGAGATGTCCGCGGTCAGCATGCTGAAAATCGGAAGGCGCAACTCCGCCGCCGCGGCGTAATTGTCACGCTTGCCATTGCCGGAGGTGCCGGTGTAGCCCCAGAAGTCGCCCGCGGCCAGTCGGGGATCGATCGGATTGTCCCAGTACTGGTTCCCGACCTGGAGGACGCCGGCGAATCCGGCCGAGCCTCCGGGAAGCTCGAACAGATCCGAGTTGGTGACCTGCAGATTGGCGTTTTGCGTGTAGGTGTGCGAGGTCGCACGGACGTAGTCCGAGAAGCCTTGGTACTCGTCCGGGGTCAACGGCTGCCAGAATGCCGCATCGTCGGGCGCATAGATGCTGTAGCCGTAATAGGTGCCGAGCAACGGGCCGAGGAACTTGTTCCTGAAGAAGGCATCGACCTTGTCCGTCAGCGGATGCAGCCACTTGTCGTAGGACTTGTAGTCGGAACGCGCGACGTAGGCATCGTAGGCCCAGTTGGACTGCCCGAAGTTGCCGCGGAGACCGATGTTGCCGGAGTACATGCGGGACAACTCGTAGGTGGAGTTTTTCAGCAAACCACCGATTTCCTCGGGCGCGAAGATCCGTTCGTAGAACTCGAATCGACCGGTATTGGCATTGATGATGTAATTGCCCACGTCGGGCGCCCACCAGTTGTAGTTGGGGCCCGCGTACCAGTTTTGCTTCTGCACGGAGTACAGCATGTGCCCGTACAGTTCGGCGTTGGGGCTCAGGTCATAGCTGAAGTTGACATAGCCCGACCCATCGCGCTTCTTGTTGAGGAGCGTGGCGTAGCCCGGTGCGATGTAGCTGCCGCAGTAGTGGCCATCATCGCGATTGGGACGAAAGCTGAGCTGCGTGGTGCCGTTGAACAGGCCGGACATTGCCGAGCAACCGACGCCAGGCGCATCGGTATTCGGATTGAGGTAGTGGTTGCCTGCGTCGAAATACCAATGGACGCCCACCGTGAACGGGTTGCGGCTGGTGGGGTTGGGGGCGCTCAGCGTGGACGAGGTCAGGTCCCGGTTGAAGCCGAAAATGGGGTGCTGGTCGTCCAGCTGGATCGCGTACATCAGGTGCAGCTTGTCGGTGTTGTAGCCACCCGAGAACGCCAGGCGCTGGTTTTGTCCGCCACCCTGGGAATAGCCACCCGCGCGATAGTTCAGGTTGTAGCCTTCCATCCGCTTCTTCAGGATGATGTTGACCACGCCCGCGATCGCGGAAGAGCCGTAAATGGACGACTGGTTACCCGGCAGGATGTCGATGTGGTCGACCATCGACATCGGGATGTTGGAAAGGTCGGTGAAATTGGCCGACCCGTTGTACAGCAGCGGGTAGTCCGCCATCGGACGGCCGTCGATCAGGAACAGGGTGAAATCGGGGGACAGCGCGAGAAGGCTGATCGTCTGCGCACCCGGGGTGAATCCCTGGGAAAACTGACTGTCCTGGACCGCGCCGGTGGACAGGGGCTGCGCACGAAGCGCCTCATACACGTTCGAGTAGCCCTTCTTGATCATGTCTTGCGAGCTGATCGTGAGGACCGGGTTGGCGGTCTCGATCTGCGACTGCGGAATCAGCGAACCGGTGACCATGATTGTCTGGAGCTTTTTCGCTTTTTGCTCGTCCTGCTGCGCATCCGAACTAGTCGATGGCGCGGTGGCCGATTGATCCTGCGTCTGCTGCGGTGCCGTGTTGTCCTGCGCGTACGCCGTGCCTGCAACGAAGAGGCTGGCGCAAATGGCGGAAGCCAGAAGCTTGCGATTCATCAGAAGTACTCCCCATTGGGTGCTGTGATGTCGGTTGCCATCCGCTCCCCTACGCGTCGGAGAGGCGGACGAACGCCTTTCATCCGGGAAACCGCTTGATTCCCGTTCAAGCAAACCGGACGTTAACGCGGAGTTCACATTATTGGCAAACTTGCGAAGTTGCAACGTCGTTGAAAGCGTCACGAAAGGTCGCAATGTGTCAAATTTGTCGATGGGGTATTTGCTGCGGGAATCGGCCTCACGCAACCATGACATCTCCCGACCCAGTGTGAACGCCGTGGCACGACGCCTTTCGTCGCGGGGCGGCTCGCGGTAACATGAAAGTTCTGGCCCGCATCCGTGCGCGGCTTGTGCTGGCGCGCCGCACCCCGATGCGCGCCGTTCCATCACGAGGAATTCCCCCCATGCGAAAGCTTGTTGTTGCGTCGTTGCTGGTTGCCCCACTATTGCTGGCCGGTTGTGGCGGCTCCGGCGAGTCGAACGGCAGTCCTTCGGCCGCATCGTCCCTGTCTGCCGGAACGCCAGCGTCCGCGGCCACCGCGGTGAGCGGGACCGTCACGGTCCAGAACCCGCCGTCCGCGATCACGCCCGAGGCCAAGCTGGAGCTTTCGCTGGTGGACGTGACCCAGCAACCGGGCGTCACCGTCAACAAGCAGGATTTCAGCCCGCCGACGTTTCCGCAGGCGTTCCGCATCCCGTTCTCGTCGTCCGCCATCAATCCGAACGACTTGTACGTCCTGCAGGCAACGATGCAGGACAACGGCCGCACCTATTCGACCAAGTTGCAGCAGCCGGTGCTGACCCACGGCCAGCCTGCCAAGGTCGACCTGACGCTGGTGGCCGAACCGACGCCGGCGGAAAAGATGCTGGCCGATTTCGAGAACGCCAAGCGCCAGACCGGCGGCATGAAAGTGAAGTCCGGCACCTCCAGCAAGATCGGTGAATCGCACAGCTGGCAGGTGTTCAGCGACGTCCATGGGGTCGAATTCATCATCGAGCAGGTCAACCAGGCCGACAAGGGCTTCACCAAGACCCAATACGCCTACCGCAATGGCCTGCCGTGGGTGGTGGTGCAGGAACAAATGCCGAAGCCCGATGCGGCGGCAACTTCGACCGCAAAGGTCGGCTGGGACGACAACGGCGTGCTGGTGCTGAACCAGCAGATCAGCGGCGGCAAGACCGGCAAGGTTGCCGATGGCGAAGCCAAGTCGCTGCACAAGCAGGCGGAGGCCGAGTACAAGCGGTTCGCCAAGAACCACTGAGCGCCACGGTCCAGGCAATGAAAAGCCGCGCGTCGCAGGACGCGCGGCTTTTTTTGTTCGCGCAACGGGGTGGATCAGAACCGGAAGCTGGCGCCGATGTTCA
>JBDZUX010000004.1:141477-170093 GCA_040255405.1 Lysobacteraceae bacterium | reverse complement strand
AAAAGAAACGCGCCACCGGGACCTATCCGATGGCGCGCCAGTTCACATCTGCCCGTTTGGAGTAGGGCGCGGAAAGTATCCCGGTTGATGCGTCGCGGGCTGTTGCAACGATGGCCTGATGCCGTCGCCAGGATTGCGCGTTCGAATCGGCCGCGCCACCGCTGCCGTGCGACATTGAAAGGATGCGCGGGGGGCGTAGTCGCCAACACGCCGCTTTCACGCAGGAATCGGCTCTGCGCGCGCGAGCTCACCCTGCAAGGCGCTTGCAATGGTCCTGGTGGCGCCCCGGATCGCATCGACATCGACGCTTCCGTAGCCCAGGATCAAGCCAGGTTCGACGGGTTGCCCCAGGTAACACGTTGACAGTGGCACCGCGGAAATACCGGCATCGGCCAGGCGGAGTCCAAGGTTCACGTCGCCCACGCCCGACGGCAGCAGGCCGACGAGGTGAAGTCCGGCGTCGGTCCCTGCGACGGCCATGTCGTCACCCATGAATTGCCGAATGGCTGAGATGAGCGCCTGGCGTTGAGCAGCATGGACCTGCTTGAGGCGATGTATGTGGCGGGCGAAGTGCCCACTCTGCATGAACTCGGCCAGGACCTGCTGGATGAGCGTCGGCGAGGCGAGATCGATGGCTTGCCTGGCTTCCCGGAACATCGCGACCAGGGTTTCCGGAATCACCATGTAGGAGATCCGTTCCGCGGGGGCGACCACTTTGCCGAAGGTCCCGAGGAAGATCACCCGACCGGCGGCATCGAGGCTTTGGAGCGAAGGGATCGGCTGTCCCGCGTAGCGGAACTCGCTGTCGTAGTCGTCTTCCAATATCCAGGCATCGTTGCGCGCAGCCCAATCGAGGAGTGCCCGGCGTCGGGCAATGCTCATGGCGCATCCCATCGGAAACTGGTGGGCTGGCGAGACGTAGGCCGCCCGGCCGTTGGGGCTGCAGCGCATGCCTTCGCCGACATCCATGCCTTGCAAGTCGACGGGTACGGGCACCAGGCTCGCACCCGTGGATCGCAGGACGTTGCTCGCACCCCAGCAACCGGGCTCCTCGACCCACACCTCGTCCCGTGGTCCCAGCAGCACGCGCGCCGCAATCTGGAGTCCCTGTTGCGTTCCGCCAACCACCATGACCTGTTCGGGCGTGCAGCGGACGCTGCGGGCAGCGCGCAGGTAATCGCAAATGGCCACGCGCAGCGGCCAGTGCCCCATGGGGTAGATCTCGCGCGGCGCCGGCGCGCGGGCGTGGCGGGCCATCAGCGCCGACCAGACGTTGACCGGAAAGTGGCGGGTATCCGACACCCCGACGCGAAAGGCGCCGGTGCAGCGCCACCAGGGATCATCGCGGTTCCATTTCCGGCTGGCGGGCGTCCCGCGCGCGGGCAGGCTGAGCTGCGAACGGTCATCTCCCTCGCAATCGATCTTGCGCGTGCCGGTAGGCTCCGGCAAGGAAGTGCTGACCCGCGTGCCGGAGCCGATCCTGCTTTGAAGGTAGCCTTCGGCAAGCAACATTTCGAACGCAACCAGCACGGGCGCCCGCGAGACGCCCAGATGCAACGCCAGGCTGCGCGTGGAGGGCACGCTGTGGCCCCGCGGTAACTGGCCGCTCAGGATCGCGTCACGGAACCAGTCATAGATCTGTCGATAGAGGGGCTCGCCCTTGTCCGCGTCGACCGGGATCGAAGGGAGATAGGCAGGGCCTGACGCTTTCATCGCGGCTGCGGAAGTGGTCATGTGATTCCACTCGGCAATGGATATTGCGACCGTCCACCGCATCGTCCACGATTCCGGTCGTAGTGTCCCGTCCCATAAGTAACGTGAAGCCGCCCGCGGACTTTTGCAGCCGGAGAGGAGGCGCAACGCCGGCAAAAAGGGCGCCGCGAATCCGCAAGCTCGTTCGTGGAATGGGACAGTCGGTAGCAGTTGTCTTGCGATGCCCCGGCAAGCGCGTGCAGATCTCCGTGCGCGTCTTCACCCGACCTCGCCTGGACGGAGTAACCCGTGTTCGAGCAACAGAACAATTTGCGAATCGAGCCACTGCACCTGCGGCGAGCGATCAATCGGGTCGAGGTACCTGAAACGGACGCACGGCTATTCGCCGTCCAATCAGGCCCCGGCGCTCGTGTCATGGAGATCATGGGTACGGCATTGGCGGCATGGATCCCTCTGCGCGGCGAGGTCCAGGTGCACTGCTCGGGACTGGCCATTCCGCTTTACTCGGGGTGGGCCCTGATCACCGGCCTTGAATCGGCGCAACGGGCGGTAGCATCCCCCGGAAGCAAGTGGTTCGCTTTGGCGGGGCGCAAGAACGCATGGCAGTCGTTGATGGACGACGTGCCGTTGCCCGGAGGCCGGCTGCTGCCCGCCATGCACAAAGTCGAACGGAACCTGCGCCGCCGGATCATTTCACTGGCCAGATGCGCGGGTCTGGCCGAGCTTGAAGAGGGGCTGCGCGAGATGGCCGGCGACCTTTGGGCCTTGCAGGCGCCGCTCCACGAAATCATCGGGCGGAGCCCGGGGCGAAGTCATGCAGCCAGGTTGCAGGTGTTCTTGCGGCTGCAACGCGTGCGACGATTCATGAATGCCCATTGCGAGCGGGAACTGGACATCGAGGCATTGGCACGCATCGCCAACTATTCACCTTGCCATTTCCTCCGCACGTTCAACATGATGTATGGGGAGACACCCCATGCGTACCTGGTCAGGCAGCGGCTCCGCCGCGCCGACCGCCTGCTCAGGTCCGGTGGCCTGGCGGTAACGGAGGTTGCGCTGGCAACCGGCTTCGAGAATCGCAGCGCGTTCTCGCGCAGTTACCGGCGACATTTTGGCGTCACGGCCGATGAAGTCAGGCGAACCGGACCCCGGCGCTGGCCTTGCCATGCGATGGGGTGAGTCGTGACGACCGCCGCCAGTGGTGGGTGCATCAGGCGCTGCGTCGTCCAGAACATATGGGGAGAAGCCATGTTCGACCATGTCGTGTTCGGAGTCAGCGACTATCCAACGAGCAAGGCCTTCTTCCTCGAGGCGCTCGCACCGATCGGCATGGCCGTGCTCTCGGAGGGACCATCCGGCATCGAGCTGAGCGCAGACGGCAAGACTTCCTTGTGCATCTTCCAAACCGATGTGAAGCCTGCCCATCTCCACTTGGCGTTCGTGGCCCGGAATCGCGAGCAGGTCGAAGCGTTCCATCGCGCGGCCATCAAGGCGGGTGGCAGGGACAACGGTGGGCCGGGCATGCGCCCGAACTACAGCGGGAAATACTTTGCTGCTTTCGTCATCGGTCCTGACGGGCACAACATCGAAGTGGTTTGCCACGAACCCGAAGATTGACGATCCATGCCAGCGTGCGCCGTGCATGCGCCGCCGGATTCGGGGCGGGGCGCCCCTCTCTTTCACGAGCAAATTGCTGCCGAATGAAGAGTGCCGGGAATCCATCCATGTCCAACAATACGCCCCTGTCATGGCGCCAACGCCTCGCGCCAACTTGGACCTTGCTTTTCCTCGCTCCGTTGGTTGCGGAAGTCCTGCCCGGTGCAACGCGTTTGCGTGCGTTGTTCGTTTTCCCGGTCGAGATGTGTGTGTGGGGCGGAGGCGCGGTGCTGATCCGTCATGCAGTCCGCTCCTTCAAGCTCGGATGGATTGCCTTCCTCACCCTTGCACTCGCACTCGCGCTGGCCGAAGAAACCGTGATCCAGCAATCCTCGCTGGCGCCGTTGGTGATCATGCTCAAGGGCGAGGGGTATGCGCGCGCCTTCGGCGTGAACTACCTGTATCTGATCTGGGCGTTGGTATACGAATGCGTGTACGTCGTGTTCGTTCCGATTTGCCTGGTCGAGTTGGTGTTTCCCGACCGCAGCGAGCGAGCGTGGATGGGGAAGCCTGGTGTTGCCGTGACCCTGTCCTGTTTCGCGCTCGGCAGTGTGCTGGCGTGGTTCATGTGGACCCACGTCGCGCGCGTAAAGGTGTTCCACCAGCCGCCGTTCATACCGCCGCTGGCGACCCTTGTCGTTTCGCTGCTGGTGATCGGGACACTGGTTGGGCTGGCGCTCGGGCCATTGCGACACCGCGCCGCGCGACCCGGTCCGTTCGCGCCGCCGGCGCCCGGATGGCTCGCGATGTCCGGGTTCGCGTGGTCGGTGGTCTGGTACGCGGTTCTGCTGATGGCGTTCGGGATCGCGCCCTGGGTGCCGCCTGTGATTCCGTCCTCGATCGCGTTTGGCATCGCCGTCACGATGTTGCTGCTGCTACCACGTTGGATTTCAGCGCCCGGTTGGACCAAACGCCATTCCTTTCGGCTGTGTGCGGGCAGCGTGGCCGGGCTGATGGCGGTGAGCTTCGTCGGCTTTTTGGGGCCACCGAGCGCCGACCTCTACTTCAAGATCGCGATCGACGTCCTCGCCGCGGTGGGATTGGGGTGGCTGTGGCGAAAGCAGCAAGGGCAGCGGGCCCTGGGCTTCAATCCATAGTGGCGCGAGATAGCGGTAATACGAATGCGAAATGGCAATGCCAGGCAACTGCCGCGTACATTCCGATGAGGCCATGCAGACGATGGTGACACGAGCTCTGGATGTCGAAGCTCCGTCGAGTACGGGTGCCGTCGCGCGCACCCGCATCGAATCGGTTGATGTGGTGCGGGGAATCATCATCATCCTGATGGCGCTGGACCACACGCACGATTTCTTCGGCAACTTCGCCATTCGCCCAACCGATCTGGCCGCAACCACCGCGGCGCTTTTCTTCACGCGCTGGATCACGCACATTTGCGCGCCAACCTTCTTTTTGCTCACCGGGGTGGGCGCCCGCTTGGCGCTGAAGCGCATGTCCAAAGCGGGGCTCGCGCGTTTCCTGGTGTCGCGCGGGTTCTGGTTGATCTTCCTTGAACTGGTGGTGATGCGTTTCGCGCTGCAGTTCAATGTCGACTACCAGACAACCATCATCACGGTGCTGTGGGCTTTGGGCTGGACCATGATCGCGCTGGGAGCGATGATCTGGCTGCCGGGCTGGGCGATTTTTTCAATTGGTGCCCTGATGATCGTCGGTCACAACGCCCTCGATGGCATTCGGCCCCAGGTGTTTGGACCGCTCGCGCCCCTGTGGTCGATCCTGCATGTGCCGAACGTCGTTTTGAACAGCGACGGCCACGTCGTGTTCGTTGCCTACGTGTTGATCCCATGGGTTGGCGTCACAGCGATCGGGTATTTGTTAGGGCAACTCTACGCGCTGGATGCGAGGCGCCGCCGCGCATGGTTGCTTGGGCTCGGCATTGGTTCGTGTGCCGCGTTCGTGCTGCTGCGGTGGGCCAACCTTTATGGGGATCCTGCGCCCTGGTCATCACAGCAATCGCCACTGTGGACGCTGATGTCCTTCCTCGACACGACCAAGTACCCGCCCTCGCTACTCTTCCTGCTGATGACGCTGGGGCCCGCACTGTTGCTGCTGCGCGCATTCGACGGCGGCGTAACGGCGGTACTGCGTCCGGCGTTAGTCATCGGCAAGGTGCCGCTGTTCTTCTATGTGCTGCACTTCTTCCTGCTTCACGCGCTTGCGGTCGCAGTGAGTGGGCTCCGTTTCGGGACGATCGACGAGGTGTTCCGTTCCCCCGACCTCGCGCACTTTCCCTTCAGCGCGCCGGCCGGTTGGGATGTCGGCCTCCCGGCCATCTATCTGTTGTGGCTCTCGGTCGTGTTGGTGCTGTTTCCCCTCTGCCGCTGGTATGCGGGCGTGAAGCGCAGGCGCTCCGATTGGTGGCTCGGTTATCTCTGAGCGATCCGATGCAAGGCAAGTCCGCGGCCGCAACCCCGATCACGAGGTCATCGCATGTTCCCCAAATCATCCATCGATGCAACGCAGCGCCGAAGAATGATCGGCATCGCCGTCGCTGCGCTGGCGGGATTGGCTGTCGCCATCGCCGACCTGGCGAGCGGCGGGCGTCCCGATCCACCCGCGCTGCGGGCTGCCAGCACCTTGCTCGACGGCCCGTGGCGCTTCCAGGTCGGCGACGATCCACGCTGGGCAGGTACGGGCCTGGACGACAGCCATTGGGAGACCATCGACATGACCGCGCCGCCGGGCAGTCACGATGGCGACGTCGGCCTGCCCGATTACGTGGCCGGCTGGATGGCGCACGGGCATCCCGGCTACCACGGCTACGCCTGGTATCGGCGCGCGGTTGATGTGCCGGCAGGCGACGCGTCGTGGGAAATCCTCGGACCGACCCTCGTCGACATTGGCTACGAGTTGTACTGGAACGGCCAACGGCTGGGCGGCTCCGGCCGGATTTCGCCACCCGTGCACCTCGTGGCCACGCGGCCGCTGCAATTCGACCTTCCCGCGGATACCGCCGGATCGCGCGGTGTCCTCGCCATCCGGACGTACCTGCCTCCCTTTGCGGGTGTCAGCGCCGAGGCCGGCGGGATGCATACCCCGCCAATACTGGCGCCGATATCGACCGGTCGCGCGCTGCATCGCGCGCAATGGGCGCGAACCATCGCCGGTTACATCGTCGATGCGATCGAGCCGATCTACATGTTCGTGCTCGTCGGGCTGGCGCTGGTGTGGCGATCTCGCAGCAGCCGCAAGGGCTTTTTGACCTTTGCCAGCATCGCGCTTGCGCTCATGGCGGTCCGGAGGCTTGGCAACGCCACCGTCGCATGGACGGATCTCGAAAGCCTGAGGACTTACGCCTGGCTGGCGAGGCTGATGTGGGTGCCGACGGTGGCCGCCTGGACATGGGCCTGGAATCGTTGGCCCGCGCGTCCATGGCGAAGCATCGACGCGGCAGCCCTGGTGCTGGCGATCGTCGGCGCGACCGGTGCCGTGAACCATGCGGCGGCTTTGATGCAAACCAGTCGCCTCGCATCGATCGCGCTGCTCGTCGTGATCGGTGTGCGCATCGTGCGCGATGGGCCGATGAGAATCCTGGCGCCCGTCACGCTGGCCGCGATCATGGCCGGGTTGTTCGGAGAGGTGCTCGACACGATCGGCGTACCGGGCATCTGGTTTCCATTTGGCATCGGCGTGTCGCGCACGCAATATGTTTACGCGGTCGTCATCGTGTTGCTGGCGTACCTGATGGTGCGAACGTTGCCTTCAGGTGAAGGCGTCGCGACAGGCGGCGCTGCCAGGATGCGTCTGGAATCTCCCTGACGCGCATCCAACGGCGCATGGCGTGCGCCACTTCCCGCACGATTCCTTCGTCGCGGACGAGTTCGCGACGCTCCCGTTTGGCCTCGCCATCCTGAAAACGCCGGATGTTGCGGCGCGCCGCGCTGGTCGCCTGATCCAGTGGGCGCGCAGTCGCGGCGTCCTTGGCCAATGCCTGGGAAGCTAAGTCGATTTCTCGATGGCCGTCAGCGGACGAAGCCCCTGGACAGATCCGTCGTTTGAAGTGTCCTGCCGATGGCCGGATCGCGCAATTTGCGCAACGGATACGCGAAAGAAACGCCACACCAGCGATACGCCAAGAAATAAAAATGACGTTAACGCGCCACGCGTTGACGTGCTGGTCGTGGTCATCATTCTTTCCAAGAGGGGTTCGAGATGTCGAAAAATTCGTTGTGCGCCGCGATCCGGCGTGCGCTGCAGGTAACCAGCACGACGGGCGCGGCGCTGGGAGTCGCGAGTGTTGCAGTGACGGCCCACGCGCAACAGGCGAACACGCAACCCAACCAACCGCAGACCCTGCAGACCATCGTGGTCACGGGTTCGCACATCCGCCGCGTGGACCTGGAGACTTCCAATCCCGTGGTCGCCGTGAGCGCTGCGCAAATCCAGGCGACCGGCAAGCTGACGCTGGGCGACGTAATCCAGCAGTTGCCGGGCATCACCGGCGGCGTCGAGAGCCCGCGCGTCAACAACGGTGGCGGCAGTGGCGCGACTCAGGTCGGTCTGCGCGGGTTGGGGGCTTCGCGCACCTTGGTCCTCGTTGACGGCGAACGCGTCGTCGACGGGCCGGGTGGTCCGGTCGATCTCAATACCATCCCGACCGCGGCGGTGGAACGCATCGAAGTGCTGACCGACGGTGCCTCGGCGGTGTATGGATCCGACGCGATCGGCGGCGTCATCAACATCATCCTGAAGTCGAATTACCAGGGCGCGCAGTTCCAGGCGAATTACGGGATCTCGGATCGTGGCGACGGTGCGCGCCGGGGCGCCAGCTTCATGTTCGGGCAGACCTCGGACAAGGGCAGCATCCTTGCCGGCGTGGACTACAACAAGTTCGATCCGGTGATGCAAGCGAACCGCCCATACGCGGAGAACGCAGTGTCGCTGACCGCAACGAACACCTACGGTGCCCCGGGTACCGCACCGGCAGGGTTGTCGTATCTGGCAGTGCCAGGGTCGGGCATCACGTCGTTCATCGGCGGATCGCATTACGCCGCGCGTGATTGGGTCCGTATCGGCGCCGATACTCACGGGTGCGCTTCCGGCCTGTCCCTGAACCCGGACGTGGCGCAGGCTGGCACGAGCCCGACCACCCTCGCCGACTACCACTGCTTCGGTTCGCAGCCCGGCGACCGCTACAACTACGCTTCGGTCAACTTGCTGATGACGCCGCAGGAGCGGACGAACCTGTTCTTCAAGGGCGAGTATCACCTCACCGACAACGTGGATTTCTACACCACCGTTTACCACAACAAGACCCGCTCGGCGTTCCAGCTGGCGCCCACCGTGCTGGGCTCGGGCCTGC
The DNA here is from genome assembly GCA_040255405.1 of Lysobacteraceae bacterium. GTDB lineage: Bacteria > Pseudomonadota > Gammaproteobacteria > Xanthomonadales > Rhodanobacteraceae > 66-474. The sequence goes on along the minus strand of JBDZUX010000004.1, from coordinate 161,404 downwards.
TCGATACGGGATTCGTGATATCGAAGGACAGTTACTACAACCCGTTCGGCGTGGACTTCTCCCGCAATGGTGCGACCATTGGCCTGCGCATGTTCCCGGCAGGCCCCCGATACACCTCGGTGCAGGGCTCGACCGACCAGTTGATGGCCGGCTTCAAGGGCAACGCCACCATGTTCGGCCAGGACTGGCAGTGGGATGTGGGCTACAACTTCGGTCACGAGTCGCTGATCACCACCTCCAACGGATTACCGAACCAAACCGTCCTGAACCAGGGAGCCGGCCCATCGTTCCTGAATGCGGACGGTGTGGTGCAATGCGGTACGGCGGCCGATGGATCGGCGTCGGACGCGGCTGGCGCGATCCCCCTCTCGGATTGCACGCCGTTCGATCCGTTCAATTTGTTCAACCCCAATACGCAGGCGGTGATCCAGGCCGCGGCTACCCCGGCGCTGACCGATGCCTGGGTGATCAATCGCGCGTACCACGCGGACATCAACGGCGGACTGTTCGATCTTCCGGCGGGCACGGTGCAGTTGGCCGCCGGCGCGGGTTACCGCAAGCTCTACACCAACAACGTCGTCAGCAATGATCTTTTGGTCAACCTCGCCAACGGCGGCAACTGCATCCTGGGCAGCCAATGCTCGGCGCATTTGCAGGGTGGATACAACGTCAAGGAGGCCTATGCCGAAGTTTTCATGCCGCTGCTGAAGGATTTGCCGCTTGTCCACGCGTTGAATGTGACCTTGGGTGATCGCTATTCCAAGTACAGTACCTTTGGCAGCACCAGCAACTGGAAGATCGCCGTCGAGTATCGGCCGATCGAGGATCTGATGTTGCGAGGCACCGTGGCGTCGGTGTTCCGCGCGCCGACGATTCGCAACGTGTTCCAGGCCCCGGTTGGCAGTGCGCCGCTGCTGAGCAGCGACCCCTGCGACCACATCACGACGGCCAATCCGGCCTGCGAGAACGTGCCGCTGGACGGCAGCTTCAAGGATATCTTCGTGGCCGGTGGTCAGCAGCTCGCCGCATTGACGTCCGGTTCGAAGTTCGCGAATTTTCCTCTCGGGCCGGAATCCGGCAAATCGTTCGACTTCGGGGCGGTGTACTCGCCGCACTTCGTGCCGGGCCTGTCGATGAGTGCCGACATCTGGCGCATCTATCTGAACGACGTCATCACGAAGGTCGGCGCGCAGACCGTGCTGGATCAGTGTTTCAACGGCGTCACGGCATATTGCCCGCTGATCCATCGCAGCTCGGGAGTCGCCTCCGCAGGACAGATTCAAGAGCTCTACCTGCCTACCGTGAATCTTGGCCGCCTGGACGTGAAGGGCCTGGATTTGGCGGCAAGCTACCGCCTGCCACGGTTCTCCTTCGGCCAGTTCGACGTGGGCGTGAATGCGACGTACCTGCAGCAGTACAAGATCCAGACTGCGCCGGGCCAAGCGGGTAACCAGGTATTGAACGCGGTTGGCGTGATGGGTTCCTTCGGTTCGGCCCTGGGTTCCGCCTGCCCGTTTGGCAGCTCTGTTGGCATGTGCTTCTTCCCGCGCCTCAAGGCCATCGGAACCCTCAGCTGGCAGCTTGGTCCCTGGGACGCGCAGTGGACGATGACCTACAGCAGCAAGTTCAAGCTCGGCTCTCTGGATCCCTCGCAGGGCCAGACGGCGGTGGCGAGCTTTCCACCAACCGGTCCCGCGGGCCCGTATGTCCTGCATTTCGGTGCCTGGGTATACAACAACGTGCAGGTCGGCTACAGCATTGAACCGATCAATACCCGCATCGACGTGGGCGTGGACAACGTATTCGACAAGCAACCCCCGCTGCTGTTCGCCAACAACGTATTGAACGCCAATACCGATCCGGGCGATTTCGACACACTGGGTCGCTATTACTGGGCACGCTTGACCGTCAAGTTCTGAGCGAGTGGGTGGATGCCTCGAATCTCCGGGCCGTATGGGGACCCCCCCGTGCGGCCCGGCTTCCCCGGGCGCCGCAGCCGCGGCCAGGCCTGCATCACGGAGGCATCTACCGGCGTTTGTCGCCGGCCGTGTTTCGCAGACTGTCACCGGCCGAGGCGCAAAACGAGGACGGTGAACGAACGCATGTCCCCACTGCGTGCCGGCGCATGAATGTTTGCATCGCAAAAGCATTGCGGGATGGGCGCACGGATTCGGGTTCCCATCCGAAGCCGCGCATCGTGCTTCAAGACCCGCCGTGCTTCGCGATACGCGAGGCCGCGGAGCGCGACGCCGACGCAATTTTCGATCTCATTTGCTTCCAGGCAGCGTTCGATGGTTGCTTCTCGTCAGTCCAGGCGACGCCGCGAAAGTTGGTGGCCGCGATGCGGGGGACTTCCCCCTATTTCCGCGCGCTGCTCGCGGAAGCAGACGGCAAACCCATCGGGTTCGCCAGCTTCCACCAGACGTTCTCGAGCTTCCTGGCCCAACCCGGCATCTGGCTTGACGATCTCTTTGTCCGGGCAAGCCATCGCGGACACGGCGTGGGGAATGCGCTGGTGCGATACTTGGCGGTACTGGCCGACAAGCATGGTTGCGCCCGCATCGATTGGGTTGTCGCCGCCGGGAGTGTCACGGCCCGCGATTTCTGCATCCGCATCGGTTCGCGCGTGAGTGAAGAGACCAGGCATTGCCGGCTTGATGCCGATGCCATAACAAGGTTGGCGAAGGATGCAGCGGCCGGTCCCGCGTCGAGAACATACTCCGGCCATGGAGCGGCATGACGGTTCCGGTTGGAATGAGCCGCCGCACGCGCCCTCGGACAAACCGTAAACCCTTGCTACGAAGAAACAGGCACGAATTGCCGCCTTCGTCGAGCAGGAAACATGAAGTACGCCAAGCCACGGGAGAGAAGCGCATGAAACGCCTATGGACAATCATCGGGGTTCGTGACGTGGCCCAAAGCCTCGAGTGGTACCAAACCCTGCTTGGCATGCCGCAGGCTGCGCCGGAACATGATTATTTCGGCCAGCTCCATGACGCCGACGGCACGGTGTTGCTCAGCATGCATGAATGGGGCGCCCACGAGCATCCGACGCTGGCGAGTCCCGAATTGGTCCGGCCTGGCAATGGTCTTCTCCTGTTCTTCCGCGTCGATGGCTTCGCGCAGGCGCTGCAAAATGCGCGCGGCTTGGTCGACCACCTCGACGAGGAGCCGCGCGTGAGCCCGAATACGGGAACGAGGGAGTTCGCGCTGCACGACCCCGATGGCTATTACGTCATGGTCAGCGAAGCGGAATGACACATTGCTGCGGAGCGGACTCCATCGATCAACGGTCGATGCATCCGCTCGCGGTGTCGGGGTGAGACAACGAGGAGGGCAGGATGTCGACCACAAGCGTGCGCTACATCGTTGACGGCGTGGATGCGGCGGTTGCCCTTTATACGGCACACTTGGGTTTCAGCGTGGTCATGCATCCGGCGCCACGCTTTGCCATGCTTGATCGCGACGATCTTCGATTGCTCGTGAGTGCGCCGGGTCTGCAGGGTGGTGGCGGCATGGCCATGCCCGATGGCTCGGTGCCCGAGCCGGGCGGATGGAACCGGATTTCACTGCCGGTTTCCAATCTTCCGGAGATCGTGGAGGCGCTGCGCAGTAAGGGCGTCAAATTCCGCAACGAGATCGTCCACGGCATCGGCGGTGACCGGATACTGATCGAAGATCCCGCGGACAATCGGGTCGAGCTTTTCGAATTCAAGCATTGATGGCCCGTGCATCGATCGGCCGGGCCCGGATGCCGGCGTGAGGAACCAGGATGAAGATTCGCCCCAGTACCTATTCGGATATCGGCACCTTCCGCAATTTTTGGAATTCGGCGCTTGCGTATCAAAAGGCGAGGCGGCTTCCGCTCTGGCCGTCTTTTCCGGAGAGCCACGTCGAAGCAGAAATTCGAGCCGGCCTGCATTTTTCATCCGATTTCCCGAATGGTGTCTTGGCGGGCTATTTTTCGGTGGCGCTTTCCGACGCGTTGATCTGGACGGGGGAAGAGCGAGGGGATGCAATCTACATCCATCGCATGTGCGTCAATCCTTCACGCAAGGGGAGCAACCTGGCGCGGTCGGTCCTGGCATGGTCGCACGGATACGCTTCAAGCTTGGGCAGGCAGTTCGTGCGGATGGATACCTGGGCCGACAACCAACGGCTGGTGGACTACTACGTCCGATGCGGCTTCCAGCACATCGGCGATCGGCAACTCGGAGACGTCACGGGGCTTCCGCCTCACTACAGCAATGTGAGGCTGGCACTGTTTCAGAATGCCGTCGATCCGTTGCCGCCATGCTGCCGGGATGGACGCGACGTGCCGAAGGCTTGATGGGCTTCATTTCCGCGAGCCAACGCGTCGCGTGGAACGTCACCGGTAGCGGTAGAGCACCGAGGGCGCTCCGAAGAACTCGATGGTTTCGGCCGCCACCGCGCCGAGTGATTGCGCCACGCGAATCGAGGCCGAATTCGCCGGACGGATGATGCTGGTGATCGCCGTGTGGCCCAGTGCGTTTTTCGCGAAATCCAGCGCGGCGCCCGCGCCTTCGCGCGCGCAGCCCTTGCCCCACGCCGGCCTGGCGAGGGCGTACGCAATTTCGAACGCGGGAAATCCTTCCGGCTCCTGGCAGCCGACCCGGCCGAGAAACCGCCCGGTACTGCGCTCCTCCACCGCCCACAAACCAAAGCCGCGAAGTTCCCGGTGCCCAAGGAACATCGCCATCTGTCGCCACGCGTCGGCCCTGCTCAGCGGATGTCCTGTGCCGAGGTGCCTCGTCACGTCGAGCTTCGTTGGCGCCCGCTACGGCGCCCGTACATTACTCGCCCGCGCAAGCAGCGGAGTCACCGATGCGGCTTGAACACGATGTCAAACATGGGCTGCCACGTTTTCCCGTCGTCCAAAGAGTGCGTCGCCGTTTCTCGCACATCGCGACCAGCCGGCCGCCACACGACACGAACGACCTCGCGTTTCCCGGACGCGTTGCGATGCTGCCCTTGAAACGTCATCGTCCCGTTTGCCGCGTGCCCATCCAGCAGCAACACGTCCCCGCGATTGGTTACCCAGCTTTGGTGCCACCGGCGTCGCGCAGCGTCGTAGAGACTGAAGCTCTTGCCATGCAGGCCGTCGTTCTGCCGGTAGTCCTCGTGGATGACGCACCCGCCCAGGATGACGGTGACCTGATTGCGTGCAATGACTTTCGAAGGCGCATCCGACGAATACGCATCCCAGTCCCCCGCAAAGAAATCGAATTGACGGTACGGGGCCGACTGGCAGGCTGTTCCGGGCGTGCCCGCGTGTAATGGTGTGGAGACGGATACGACCAATGACAACGTTGCAATCGGTATGAAGACGAATCTCATGGGTTTTCTCGCAGGGCGGGACAAGCGTGCCAGTCCGCCCACGCAGAGTGGACCCCTCGGGACTGGCACCTGCGAATCTTGACGGGGTGCTTTGCAATGGGCGTGACCATTCCTGCGCGATACTCGGAAATCCCGACCCGCGGGTCGAAGACGCGTCGGGTATTTCCCGCGGGCGCAGTAAACAGACCCGCTGGCCCACGCGGCCGCGGTGTCGCGTTCGGGGCAATCCGCACGCATCTTTCAGGCAATGCGGAGAACGCATTCCGAAGACGCGTGGGGCGTCGCAGTGGGGGTGCGGAAGAAAAAGCCGGACCAGCGCACGGGTCCGGCTCGATTCGAATCCCGCAAAGCTGGTGGGCGGTACAGGGATCGAACCTGTGACCCCTACCATGTCAAGGTAGTGCTCTACCGCTGAGCTAACCGCCCGCGCGCACTTGGCGCGAGCCGCGCACTATAGCGTGATACGGGATGGCGCTCAATGCGGTGTGGTGTGCCGTGCGCTGCGACGTGACATCGCCTTCACCGGTCGCTTACGATAGTGGCCTTTGTGTCCCGGGCATCCTCGTGGTGCTCGCCGCGCAACGTCGTGCCGATGCGCCGGGCAGCTGCGCGTTTCGAGACGACTTCGACAATCCTTGTTTTGGCGCTGCATCGCGAATCGCATCGGCCCCGCACGATCCACCGAGGAGAACCCACGCATGTCCCAGGAACCCACCCGCGAACCGCCCTCTGCCTGGCCTGCCATGGCGAGAACCGCTCTGCGGGTTGCTTTCGGTCTGATCTGGGTGGCCAACGCCGCATTCACGTGGACGTCGGAATTCGCGGTTCACTACGTCGGGTACCTGCACAACGCCGCGCACGGCCAACCCGCGTGGTCGGCCTGGTGGTTCAACTTCTGGATCGATCTGGTCACGCCGCACGCCAGCCTGTTCGTATGGGCGACCCGCATCGTCGAAACCTTGCTGGCGCTCGCACTCGTCTTCGGTTTCGCGCGCAAGACGGTGTACGTGCTGGGTGCGCTGTTCAGCCTCCTGATCTGGAGTACCGCCGAAGGGTTCGGCGGCCCGTACACAGTGGGCGCCACCAACATGGGGGCCGGCATCATTTACGTGCTGGTGTTCATCGCGCTGATCGTGATCAACAGCCGTTCGGGGCCGAGTCCTTACAGTCTCGACTACTACATCGAGCGGGGCTGGCCGGGCTGGCGCTGGATTGCCGAATGGCGCACCGATGCGGTGCCGGCGTCGGTGCACCCGGTGTCGTGGCGCGTCCAGGGACCGGCCCTGTTCCTGATCGCGGTATTGGTGTTTTTCCTGGTGGCGGGTTTGCAGAGCAGCCTGCACGTGCGAGCGCCCACGCCCGCCGCCGCTGCCGCCGCGGTATCGCCGCTGTCACTGGCCGATACCGGACCGGTGCAGAAGGCGCGGGATGCGCGCTTGCCGCCCCTGCAGCCGGGCAACAGCGTCGACGTGCACATCGAGTCGACCGACACGAGCGTTGCGATCGCGAACGGCGTGCAGTACCAGGCGTGGACCTTCGGCGACAGCGTGCCCGGGCCGGTGATCCACGTCCGCCAGGGCCAGACGATCAACGTGACCTACACCAACAAGGGCACGATGCAGCACTCGCTGGATTTCCATTCCGCCATCACACCCCCCAACCTGCATTACGCGGAACTGGAGCCGGGCGAGTCGCTGACCTATTCCTTCGTCGCCAAGGTGCCGGGCGCGTTCCTGTACCACTGCGGCACGCCGCCGGTGCTGCTGCACATTGGCAACGGCATGTACGGCGCGATCATCGTCGATCCGGCGACGCCGCTGCCGCCGGCCGCGGAAAGCTACGTGATCGTGCAGAGCGAGTGGTACACGCAGCAGATCTCCGGAAAGCTGATGGGTCCGGATTTCGAGAAGATGAAGGAAGAGCGGCCCGATGAAGTCGTGTTCAACGGCGTCGCCTTCCAGTACAAGGATCATCCGCTGCCGGCCACGCCGGGCGGCCTAGTGCGCATCTACTTCGTCAATGCCGGGCCGGATCTGTGGAGTTCGTTCCACGTGATCGGCGGCATCTTCGACAAGGTTTATCCCGGTGGCGATGCCGCGGATGCCGTGAGCGGTGTTTCCACGTACAGCGTCGGCCCGGGTGCGGGCGCGATCTTCGATATCACCCTCGACCAGCCCGGCAACTATGTATTTGTGGATCACGATATGGCCCACGCCATCATCGGCGCGCAGGGCGTGCTGCAGGTGGGCGATGCCGCGGCGATCGCAGCGGAGAAGCCGCCGATCACCGCGGCGAAGACCGGGGCCGTCCCGACTCCCGCGGCGGCGCCCAATGCAGCCGGCCCGGCTGGCCCGTACAAGTTCGACCCGGCCCGCGGTGCGTCGTTGTACACCAACACCTGTGCGGCATGCCATCAGGCCACGGGCATGGGCCTTCCGGGCGCGTTCCCGCCGCTGAAGGACGATCCGGTCGTCCTGGATCCCGATCCGGCGGTGCAGATCGACACGATCCTGCACGGTGCGCACGGCCGGACCATCGGCGGCACGACTTATCCGAGCGCCATGCCGGGGTTCGGATCCATGTTGAGCGATGCCGATGTTGCCGACATCGCCAACCACGAGCGCACCTCGTGGGGCAACCAGGGCAAGCCGGTCACGGCCGACCAGGTGAAGGCGGTGCGCGCCAAGGGGCCGGGCAAGCCGTAGCCTCGATGCCGTGGGAAGCATCGCCGTGATGCTTCCCGCGGGTTGGCCTGTCCGTGCGTTGACGCGGCGCCGGGCCTGCACTAACGTTGCAATCGTGCTGACCAAGGTGGCCTGCAGACAACTGCCGGCCGAGCGTGCGACATGGAAACTACGACCTTCTGATCCGATCCGTGCGCGGCTCCACGAGGACGCCACGCGCGTCCTTTTTTTGTGCCCGCGATTCGTCTTGTCGTAAATTCGTAGATCGTCATTCCGGGGCCGCCGCGGCTTCATCGCGGCGGGACCCGGAACCTGGTGACTTTCGGTGCAAAAGCAAAGTCGCTGGGTTCCGGATCGCTGCTTCGCAGCGTCCGGAATGACGGCGATGTTTGTCAGCTTCCGGCCCGCGGCCCCGATTCCGATCCACGGTTTCAACCCATGATCACAATCACGCTTCCCGACAACAACACCAAATCCTTCGACGCGCCGCCCAGCGTGCGCGAGGTCGCCGCGTCCATCGGCGCCGGCCTTGCCAAGGCTGCTTTGGCCGGCAAGATCGACGGCAAGCTGGTGGATCTTTCGCGCATCGTCGAACACGACGCCCGCGTCGAGATCGTCACCGAAAAGTCCCCGGAGGCGCTCGACGTGATCCGCCATTCGACCGCGCATCTGCTGGCGCAGGCGGTACAGCGGCTGCATCCCGGCACGCAGGTGACGATCGGCCCCGTGATCGAGGACGGTTTCTTCTACGACTTTGCGCCCAAGGGCGAGCCGTTCAAGCCCGAGGACCTGCCTGCGATCGAAGCCGAAATGCACAAGATCGCGAAGGAGTCGTTGCCGCTCAGCCGCAGCGTGAAGTCGCGCGACGAAGCGGTGCGGTTCTTCCGAGGCATCGGCGAGGCCTACAAGGCCGAGATCATCGAATCGATCCCGGCCAACGAGGAACTGTCGCTGTATTCGCAGGGCGAGTTCACCGACCTGTGCCGTGGCCCGCACGTGCCGGACACGGGGCGGCTGAAGTCGTTCAAGCTGATGAAGACCGCGGGCGCCTACTGGCGCGGCGATTCCGACAACGCGATGTTGTCGCGCATCTACGGCACCGCATGGTTGAACGACAAGGACCTGAAGGCCTACCTGACCCGCATCGAGGAGGCCGAAAAGCGCGACCACCGCAAGCTCGGCAGACAGCTCGACCTGTTCCACATGCAGGAGGAGGCGCCCGGGATGGCGTTCTGGCACGCCAAGGGCTGGACGCTGTGGCAGCAGGTCGAGCAGTACATGCGGGGCGTGTATCGTGAGTCGGGCTATCAGGAAGTCAAGTGCCCGTCGATCCTCGATGTTTCCCTGTGGAAGAAATCCGGCCACTGGGACAACTACAAGGACCACATGTTCTTCACCGAGTCGGAGAAGCGCACCTACGCGGTGAAGCCCATGAACTGCCCGGGCCATGTGCAGATCTACAACGACGGCCTGCACAGCTACCGCGACCTGCCGATCCGCTACGGCGAGTTCGGTTCGTGCACCCGCAACGAGCCATCCGGCGCGCTGCACGGCCTGCTGCGCGTGCGGGCCTTCACGCAGGACGACGGGCACGTCTTCTGCACCGAGGACCAGATCGAGCAGGAAGTGGTGGATTTCCACCGCGAGGCACTGAAGGTGTACGCCGATTTCGGCTTCAAGGACGTGGAACTGATGCTGGCGTTGCGGCCCGAGGCCCGCATTGGCGACGACGCGATCTGGGACAAGGCCGAGGACGCGTTGCGCGCGGCGCTGCGCAAGGCCGGTGCCGAATGGAAGGAGTTGCCGGGCGAAGGCGCCTTCTACGGCCCCAAGATCGAATACCACCTGCGCGACGCGATCGGCCGCGACTGGCAGCTCGGCACCATGCAGGTGGATTTCTCGATGCCGGGGCGCCTCGGCGCCGAATACGTGGGCGAGGACTCCCAGCGCCATACCCCGGTGATGCTGCACCGGGCGATCGTCGGCTCGATGGAGCGGTTCCTCGGCATCCTGATCGAGCACCACGCCGGCAACTTCCCGACCTGGCTGGCGCCGGTGCAGGCGGTGGTGATGAACATCACGGATGCCCAGGCCGAATACGCGGAAGGGGTGGCCAGGGGTCTTGCCGGGTCCGGATTCCGGGCCGCGGCCGATTTGCGCAACGAGAAAATCGGCTATAAAATCCGCGAGCATACGTTGCAAAAGGTGCCTTGGCTGCTCGTGGTCGGCGATCGCGAGGCGGAGAAGGGCACCGTTTCCGTGCGTACACGTTCAGGGGAAGACTTGGGGCAATTGCCGCTGCAAGCCTTCATCGAGCGTTTGCAGGCCGAAGCCGGGCCGCGCTGACGGAATGCACGCCAGGCATCGCTGGCGAACTTGAGCAGGAGAAGACGGTATCGCAACCGAAAACAAAGGTAATCGGCGCAACCACGAAATCCGTGTCCCGCGCGTGCGGGTGATCGGCGCCGATGGAGAGCAGGTCGGAATCCTCGAGCGGGACGAGGCATTGGCCATGGCAGAGGACGCTGGTCTGGATCTGGTCGAGATCCAGCCGACCGCCGAGCCGCCTGTATGCCGGATCATGGATTTCGGCAAGTTCAAGTTCGAGCAGCAGAAGAAGGCTGCCGCGCAGCGCAAGAAGTCCAAGCAGATCGAAATCAAGGAGTTGAAGTTCCGCCCGACCACGGACGTGGGCGACTACAACATCAAGCTGCGCAACATGGTGCGGTTCCTGGAGGAAGGCGACAAGGTCAAGGTCAACATCCGCTTCCGCGGTCGCGAGATGTCGCACCAGGAACTGGGTATCGAACTGGCCCGGCGCATCCAGAACGACATCGCCGAAACCGGCGTAGTGGATCAGTTTCCGCGCATGGAAGGGCGGCAGATGACCATGATGATCAGCCCCAGGAAGAAGTAGCGGGGCAACCCGCCCGCCGCGGATCGGCGGGTGGTCAAGGCGGCAACTTGCAACATCGGTTGCCGCACAACAAGCCGGCAAGGGCATGGATGGAAAGCGCGATCGCGGATCGCCGCCCGGGCCAGTCACGAAAACCCAAACGGAGTGGCAAACATGCCAAAGATCAAGACCAACCGGGCCGCTGCCAAGCGGTTCCGCAAGACCGCGTCCGGCAAGTTCAAGGCCGGGCATGCGTTCAAGTCGCACATCCTCACCAAGAAGTCGACCAAGCGCAAACGCGGCTTGCGCGCCCCCAACCACGTGCATGAGTCCGACACCAAGCGTGTCAGTCGCATGCTGCCGTACGCGTAAGGAGAGACGACCATGGCACGAGTCAAACGTGGCGTCACCGCGCGTGCGCGTCACAAGAAAACCCTGAAGGCCGCCAAGGGCTATTACAACGCCCGCCGCAAGGTCTATCGCGTCGCCAAGCAGGCCGTCACCAAGGCCCAGCAGTACGCCTACATCGGCCGCAAGCAGAAGAAGCGCCAGTTCCGCGCGTTGTGGATCGTGCGCATCAACGCGGCCGCGCGCCAGTTCGGGCTGTCCTACAGCCGCCTGATCGCGGGCCTCGACAAGGCCGGCATCACCATCGACCGCAAGGTGCTGGCGGATCTCGCCGTGCACGACATCGCGGCGTTTGGCGCGATCGCCGAGAAGGCCAAGGCCAGCCTGGCTGCTTGAGTGGATCGTTCTGGCGTCGAACGCCGGACGCTATGATTCAAGCGAGCGGGGAGAGGGCCTTGCCTTCTCCCCGCTTTGCTTTTGTGCATGGGGTTGCGATGGACACGTTGGGGCAACGCACCGATGAAGCGCTGGCTGCAATCGCCGCAGCCGCGACGCCGGACGCGCTGGAAGCGCAGCGCGTGGCGCTGCTCGGCAAGAACGGCGCGATCACGGCGGAGTTGAAGGCGCTCGGCAAGCTGTCGCCCGATGCGCGCAAGGCGCGCGGCGCGGAAGTCAACGCGGCCAAGGAAAGGCTGCTTGACGCGATTGCCGCGCGCAAGGCGACCCTCGAGCGCGGGGTGCTGGCACAGCGGCTGGCATCGGAGCGCATCGACGTCACCCTGCCCGGGCGTGATGGCAGCCGCGGCACGATCCATCCACTCACCCGTACCCGCGAGCGCATCGAGGCGATCTTCGCGCAGCTCGGTTATTCGGTCGCCGAAGGCCCCGAGATCGAGGATGACTGGCACAACTTCGAGGCGCTGAATTTTCCCGCGCACCATCCCGCGCGCGCGATGCACGACACGTTCTACTTCGGCGACGGGCGGCTGCTGCGCACCCACACCTCGCCGGTGCAGATCCGCGCGATGCGCGGCCAGCAGCCGCCGGTCCGCATCATCGCGCCGGGCAAGGTGTACCGCAGCGATTCCGACCAGACCCACTCGCCGATGTTCCACCAGGTCGAGGGCCTGCTGGTGGACGATTCGGCCACCTTCGCGGATTTGAAGGGGACGCTCGAAGCGTTCGTGGCTGCATTCTTCGGACAGTCGCTGGAGATGCGCTTCCGGCCGAGCTATTTCCCGTTCACCGAACCGTCGGCGGAGGTGGACATCCGCTGGCAACGCGATGACGGCGGCACGCGCTGGCTGGAGGTGCTCGGCTGCGGCATGGTGCACCCCAACGTGCTTAAGAATTGCGGCATCGACCCCGAGCGTTACACCGGCTTCGCATTCGGCATGGGCGTGGAACGCCTCGCGATGCTGCGTTACGCCGTCACCGACTTGCGCGCGTTCTTCGAGAACGACGTGCGATTCCTGCAACAGTTTATGTAGGGCGGGAGAAGCGCAGCGTATCCCGCCAAGTTGCTCGCAAATCCCGTTTGATCGACCGGCGGGTTGTCACCCGCCCTACAAACCAAAGTCCATGAAATTCTCCGAAAACTGGCTTCGCTCACTCGTCGACATCCGCGCCGACAGCGCCACGTTGGTGAAGCGCTTGACCCTGAGCGGGCTGGAAGTGGCCGAGGTCGCGTCGATCGGCGATTCGCTGGACGACGTCGTGGTCGCCCGGATCGTCGCGTGCACGCCCCATCCGGATGCCGACAGGCTGCGCGTGTGCCGGGTCGACACGGGGATGGGCGAAGTGCAGGTCGTGTGCGGGGCACCCAACGCCCGCGCAGGCCTGGTCGCGCCGCTGGCGACGGTCGGCGCGAAGCTGCCAAACGGTGTCACGATCCAGACGGCCAAGCTGCGCGGCGTCGATTCGCAGGGCATGTTGTGTTCGGCGAAGGAACTTGGCCTCGACGCCGACGCGTCGGGCTTGATGGAATTGCCGGGTGATGCGCCGGCCGGCAAACCGCTGGCCGAATATCTCCGTTTGCCGGACACGGCGATCGAGGTCGAGCTGACGCCCAATCGCGGCGATTGCCTTGGCATGCTGGGCCTGGCCGACGAAGTGGCCGCGGAATTCGGGGTGCGCGCGACCGCGTTCTCGGCGCCGCCCGTGCAATCCGTGGTCCTGGCCCCGCGCGAAATCTGCCTCGAAGCCGGCGCTGATTGCCCGCGCTATCTCGGGCGCGCGGTGCGCGGCATCGACATGGCCGCGCGAACGCCGCTCTGGATGGCGCAGCGGTTGCGTGCAGCCGGCGTCAAGCCGATCAACGCGGTGGTGGATGTCACCAATTACGTGATGCTGGAAACCGGGCAGCCGATGCACGCGTTCGACGAAGCGAAGCTCGTCGGCGGCATCGGGGTGCGGCGTGCGCGCAAGGGCGAAACCCTGAAGTTGCTGGATGGCAGCGAGGCCGTGCTCGATCCATCGTTCCTGCTGGTCGCCGACAACGCCAGGCCGCTTGCCGTGGCCGGCGTGATGGGCGGGTTCGATTCGCGTGTCACCGATGCCACCCGCGACGTGTTTCTCGAAGCCGCGCATTTCAGTCCCGCCGCGATCATGGGCCGTGCGCGCAAGCTCGGCCTCACCACCGACGCTGCCCACCGTTTCGAGCGCGGTGTCGATGCCGAACTGCCGCGCGCGGCCATGGAACGCGCGACGGCCCTGCTGGTCGGGATTGCGGGCGGCCAGGCGGGTGAGGTCATCGAGGCCGCGATGCCGAAACACATCAAGCTTCCGGCCACGATCGCGCTGCGCCGCGCGCGGATCCTGCGGGTGCTCGGCATCGCCATCGAAGCGGCCGAAGTCGAACGCATCCTCTCGGCCCTGGGCATGACGGTCGAAACGCGGGACGAGGGCTGGCGCGTCACGCCGCCATCGCGCCGCTTCGACATCGAACGCGAGGAAGACCTGATCGAAGAGGTCGCGCGCATCCATGGCTACGACGCGGTACCGGCGCGCCTGCCCGCGGGGGCGCCGCCGGCGCCGCGCGACGACGAGTCCGTCGTGTCCGTTTCCGCGTTGGCCGCGGGCCTGGCCGCGCGCAATTACCACGAGGCGATCTGTTACGCCTTCGTCGACCCGAAGCTGCTGCAATCCTGGCAGCTCGACGCAAACGCCGTTCCGCTCGCCAATCCGCTGTCTTCGGATTTGGCGGTGATGCGCACGTCGTTGCTGCCGGGCCTGGTCGAAGCGCTCAAGCGCAACCGCAATCGCCAACAGGCGCGGGTGCGGCTGTTCGAGTCGGGCGTTGTTTTTCGTAGGAGCGCGCCCGCGCGCGATGCGGATGCGTCGGTCGTCGCCAGGACGGCTCCTGCAGAAGCTGGGTCCGGCGCGCCCGTCGAAACTGCGATGCTGGCGGCGGTCGCTTGCGGCAACGCGTATGCCGAGCAATGGGGCGAAGCAAAGCGTGCGCTGGATTTCCATGACATGAAGGGTGATCTCGAATCCGTGATTGCGCTGTCCGGTGCGCCGGGGACCTGGTCGTTCGACACGAACGAGCTGCCGGATTGGCTGCACCCCGGACGCGGCGCGCGGGTGCTCCGCGATGGGGTCGCGGTGGGCGCGGTCGGAGCCCTGCATCCGGCCCTGCAGCGGCAACTGGACCTCCCCGAGACCCATGTCTTCGACATTGGCCTGCAGGCATTGCGCCGGCGCCCGATCCCGGCGGCGCGGGCGCTGCCACACTTTCCCTCGATCCGCCGCGACATCGCGGTCGAAATGGACGAGGCGGTCGAGTGGGCGCGGATCGCCGCCGCGCTTCGTTCAGGCTTGCCAACAATCTTGAACGAAGTGGTACTGTTCGACTGTTTTCGAGGTCCGGGATTGAGCGCGGGTCGAAAGAGTCTTGCTATAGGCTTGATTTTGCAGGACGATTCGCGCACGCTTACGGACGAGGACGCCGACCGGAGTGTGGCCGATGCGGTCAGACTGCTGGAAGGCGAATTTGGGGCAAGACTGAGAGGTTGAACATGACGCTGACCAAGGCAGAGATGGCCGAGCGCCTGTTTCTCGACGTGGGCCTCAACAAGCGTGAAGCCAGGGAATGCGTGGACGCCTTTTTCGAGGTGCTGCGCGAGGCGCTCGAGCGGGGGGAGCCGGTGAAGTTGTCGGGGTTCGGCAACTTCGACCTGCGCAACAAGAATCAGCGGCCCGGACGCAATCCCAAGACCGGTGAGGAGATTCCGATCTCCGCACGCCGTGTCGTGACCTTTCGCCCCGGGCAGAAGCTGAAACTGAGAGTCGAGAACCATGCTGGATCAGGGCAACAATAACGAACTTCCCGCGATTCCCGCCAAGCGGTATTTCACGATTGGCGAGGTCAGCGAATTGTGCGCGGTCAAGCCGCATGTGCTGCGTTACTGGGAGCAGGAATTTCCTGCGCTGAACCCGGTGAAGCGGCGCGGCAACCGCCGCTACTACCAGCGCCACGACGTGCTGATGATTCGCCAGATCCGCGCGCTGCTGTACGACCAGGGCTTCACCATCACCGGCGCGCGTGCGCGGCTGGAAGGCCAGCAGGGCCGGATGGAAGCGTCCATCTCGCACCAGATCGTGCGCCAGATGCGCCTGGAGCTGGAGCAGTTGCTGCAGTTGCTGCGCGATCCGCTGCGCAAGACGCCTTGATGCGGTCTTCTGGCGATCACCCCTGATCGCTGCGTCGCGACGGCTATGACGAGGGATGCGACCGCACGGCGCTAGGTGAACCAGAACGGCTATCCATGGCCTGACCTCCCACAACAGCCGCTTCGGGTGGTGTCTTGCCGAGGCAGTTCGTCCGGCTATCGGTTATCATGCGCATTCGGTCGGGGCGTAGCGCAGCCTGGTAGCGCATCTGCCTGGGGGGCAGGGGGTCGTGGGTTCGAATCCCGCCGCCCCGACCAAGTTCTTGCGATCATCCCTGATCGCTGCACCATGGAGTTCTCGCGGGCGCCGACGTCGGTCGGTTGGCAGCCATCCATGGCCTGACGTTCCACGACAGCGGCCCTTGGGGCCCGTTTTGTTGTTGGCCTTGCCGCCAGAAACTCTTGGGCTTCCCCGATGAAGCCGGGTCAGCCCAACCTTGGCTCGCCCGCAATGGGGTTCGCATGCGGCCGGCGCAAGGATCATCGCGCAACCCGTGGCCCGCGGATCAATACAGCAGCCGCGTCCGCATGGTTCCGGGGATGGCCGCGAGTTGCTCGCGCAAGCCTTCCGATTGTTCCTCGGACGCGGACACGTCGATCACCACGTAACCGATGTCACCATCGGTTTGCAGGTATTGACCGTTGATGTTGATGCCGCCCTGCGAGAACACCTCGTTGATGCGCGACAGCACGCCCGGAACGTTGTGATGGATGTGCAGCAACCGGCGGCTGCCGACGTTTTCGGGCAGGCTGACTTCAGGGAAATTCACGGCCGAGAGGGTGGAACCGTTGTCGCTGTAGCGCACCAGCTTGGAGGCAACCTCGGTGCCGATGTTGAGCTGCGCTTCCTGGGTGCTGCCGCCGACGTGCGGGGTCAACAACGCGTTGTCGAATTCGCGCAGCGGCGAGACGAATTCCTCCTCGCGGCTTTTCGGCTCCGCGGGAAACACGTCGACCGCAGCGCCGGCGAGCCGCCGCTCGTGCAGCGCCGCAGCCAGCGCTTCGATGTCCACCACGTTGCCGCGCGAGGCGTTGATCAGCATCGCGCCACGCCGCATCCGCGCGATTTCCTCCGCACCGATCATGCCGGCGGTGGCGGGTGTCTGCGGCACGTGCAGGGTCACGATGTCCGATCGCGCCAGCAGGTCGTCCAGGTTTTGCGCGGTCGCGGCGTTGCCCAGCGCCAGCTTGGCCTCGATGTCGTGGAACAGTACGTGCATGCCCAGCGACTCGGCCAGCACGCCCACCTGCGTGCCGATGTGGCCGTAGCCGACGATACCGAGGGTCTTGCCGCGGACCTCGTAGCTGCCCTCGGCGGACTTTGCCCAGCCGCCGCGGTGGCATTCGGCGTTGCGCTCCGGCACGCGCCGCATCAGCAGGATCGCTTCGGCGACCACCAGTTCGGCAACACTGCGGGTGTTGGAGTAGGGCGCGTTGAACACCGGCGCGCCGCGCTCGCGTGCCTGGTGCAGATCCACCTGGTTGGTGCCGATGCAGAAGCAGCCGACGGCGAGTAGGCGGCGCGCATGGGAAATCGCCTCGGCATCCAGCTGTGTGCGCGACCGCAGGCCGATGATGTGCGCGTCGGCGACCGCGTCGAACAACTCCGCACGCGGCAGTGCCTTGTCGTGGTGTTCGATCAACGAATACCCGGCCGCGTGGAAAACCTCGATGGCGCTCTGATGAATCCCTTCCAGCAGCAGAATCTTGATGTCCTTCTTGGGGAACGAGGTCTTCATCGTGGCGTGCGCCGTCGTGTTCGGGTGGTGGGGCTGCTAGGCTAGCGGGATTGCGACTGCAGATGAAATGCCCCGAATGGATATGCTTGACCAACGTCGAAGCCTGTATCCGGAACTCGAACCCTTCGACAGCGGGAGGTTGCAGGTTTCGCCGCTCCACACGCTCTACTACGAGCAGAGCGGCAATCCGCACGGCAAGCCGGTGGTGTTCCTGCACGGCGGCCCCGGCGCAGGCTGCAACAGCAAGTGCCGGCGGTTTTTCGACCCGCGGGTCTATCGCATCGTGTTGTTCGATCAGCGCGGTTGCGGACGTTCGATGCCGCATGCCGAGTTGCGCGAAAACACCACGTGGGACCTGGTCGCCGACATCGAACGCCTGCGCGAACACCTGCGGGTCGGGCGCTGGCAGGTATTTGGCGGTTCCTGGGGTTCTACGCTCGCACTGGCCTATGCCGAAACGCATCCCGAGCGCGTTACGGAACTGGTGCTGCGCGGCATCTTCATGCTGCGGCGCGCGGAACTGGCGTGGTTCTACCAGAAGGGCTGCGACATGCTGTACCCGGACGCATGGGAGAAATACCTCGCCGCGATTCCGGAAGCCGAACACGATGACATGATCGCGGCCTACCATCGGCGGCTCACCTCCAGCGATCCCGCGGTGAGGATCGCGGCGGCGCGCGCGTGGTCGGTGTGGGAAGCCTCGACCAGCTTCCTGCTGCAGAACGAAGGCTACATCGCCGCCAGCGCGAGCGACGAGTTCGCGCTGGCGTTCGCGGGCATCGAGAACCACTACTTCGTGAATCGCGGCTTCTTCGAACACGATGACCAACTGCTGCGCAACGCGCACCGCCTGCACGGCATCCCGGCCGTGATCGTGCAGGGCCGCTACGACGTGGTATGCCCGGCACGCAGCGCGTGGGATCTGCATCGCGCCTGGCCGCAGGCCGACCTGCGCATCGTGCCCGACGCCGGCCATTCGGCGTTCGAACCTGGCAACGTGCACCAACTCATCAGTGCAACGGACCGCTTTCGCGAACGCACGCAGTGATCGCCCGGCGCCGTTGAGCCGGCTTTGTCAGGCCGCCGGCCACAACCACAGGAAGGTGAAGCCGGTGATGATCGCGTACGCGAGGCCGTCGAGCATGTACTTGAATGCGTTTTTCCATGGCCACGCGAACCAGATTGCATTCTGGATGAGGCTGAGCGCGTAGCCTGCCAGCGCGGCCAATGCGGTGGTGTGGAAAACCCGGTGCGGATCGGCACCGGCCGGCAGCACCAGCGCGATCAATGCGCACAGCACTGAAACCAGGATGCAGAACAGCAGCCACTGCGCCAGGTACGCGCCCATGTTCATCGGGCCTGCGCGCCGCAGGTTCACCATGCCGACCGGACCCTGCACGAACTTTTCCTGCATCGCCGGATCCTTCATTGCGTCCGGCTCACACCACGGGATCGAGTATTGGCCCGGTTCCGGATTGCCGGCGCGGATCGCGGCGCGCACCGCGTCTTCGTTTGAAAACTTGCGATAGTCCGGCGCGTGCCAGAACCTCAGCAACATGTTGATCAGCGCGCTTGCGATGAACACGAACACGGCAGACAGCAGGATTGGCAACCACAGCGAAGCGAGTGTCATGACGGCTCTCCTGGTGGTTTGTGCTGCGGGGACAATGCGAATCAATCTTCTTCGGGCTTGGGTCGATACGCTTCGGTGAGCTGTTTCTGGATCTGTGGCGGCACCGCATCGTAGTGCGACAGCTCCATCGCGAAGCGGCCCTCGCCGCCGGTCAATGACCGAAGCTCGGTCTGGTAATCGACCACCTCGGCCAGCGGCGCCTGCGCCTTGATCACCAGCACGCCGCCGCGCAGCGCGTCGGTGCCGTTGATGCGCGCGCGCTTGGAGGCGAGCGCGCCGGTCACGTCGCCCATGTATTGCTCGGGCACGTTGACGTCCATGTTGACGATCGGTTCCAGCACGATCGGCCGGGCTTTCGCGACCGCGTCGAGGAACGCCTTCCTGCCCGCCGACACGAACGCGACCTCCTTGGAATCGACCGGGTGGTACTTGCCGTCGTACACGACCACGCGGACGTCCTGCATCGGATAGCCCGCGATCGCGCCGTGGTCCAGCACCTGGCGGACGCCCTTCTCGATTGCGGGGATGAACTGGTTCGGGATCACGCCGCCCTTGCTCTCGTCGCTGAATTCGAAGCCTGCCCCGCGCGGCAGCGG
>JBDZUX010000004.1:0-141377 GCA_040255405.1 Lysobacteraceae bacterium | reverse complement strand
GAGGCTGTCCTCGCCTTCTTCCAGATAGCGGCCCATCAGGCGCTCGTTGATTTCGACCACCTGGTCGACGATGCTCTGGTGCGCGTCGGCTACCGGGCCGAGGTCGCTCGTCCCGTCGCGCGCGAAGAAACAGTCGACCACCTTGGCGCCGTGTTCGGCAGGCAGGTTGACCGGCAGGCATTCCGCGCCGAACTCCGTGCGCAGCGCTTCGACCAGTGCCCCGGTGTCGATGTCGTCCATGTCGATCCGGTTCACCACCAGCATGCGCGCGAGCCGGCGTTCCTTCGCGTAATGCATCATGCGGCGGGTGCCGTGTTCGATGCCGTTGGCGGCGTTCACGACCACTACGCAGGTTTCGACGGCCGCGAGCGCGGACAGGGTTTGGCCGCGAAAATCCGCGTAGCCCGCGGTGTCGATCACGTTGATGTGGCAACCCGAGGTGTCCACCGAAGCGATTGCCGAATGGATGGAGTGCTGGCGTTCCTTCTCCTGATCGTCGAAGTCGGACACCGTGTTGCCGCGCTCGATCGCGCCCGCGGTCTGGATCGCGCCGCCCGCGTGCAGCAGTGCTTCGAACAAGCTGGTCTTGCCGGCGCCCGCGTGCCCGGTCAGGGCGACGTTGCGGATGTCCCGGGTGGAGTAGGCGCTCATGCTGACCTCGCTTTCCGGTGGCGGCGGTCGCAAGACCATGCGCCGATCACCGGACAGGGTCAAGGGCCGGCGGAACCTGCAGCGGCGGGGGTGGTCTGAAACTCCACCCGCCCCACGACGGGCTGCCATGGGCGCATCCCCTAAACTTCCGCACGCGCAACGCGCGCTCATCGGCCGGCCGCATGCCACGCAACGAAGGACAGGACATCGAGGAGCTGGTGCAATCCCGTGATCGCGGCGTCGTGCGCGATGCAGCAGCCGAACTCCCCGACCTGCCGTGGGTGCGCCTGACGCAGCGCAAGGAACCGCCGCGCGACCGGCGCAGTCTCTGGCTGCTGATCGCGCTGGTGATTGCCGCGCACGTGCTGCTGGGGTGGGTGGCGTACGTGATCCTGCGACCCACGCCGTACAGCCGCGACGAAAGCGGCGTGATCGCGGTGAGCCTGATCGAGTCGGGTTCGGCATTGCCGCCGCCTCCGTCGCTGGTGCCGCCACCGCCATTGCAGGGCCGGCCCACCGCGCCGGCGCGTCGTCTGCATTACGTGCCACCCGCGAAAGGCGCGATCAGTGCGACGCTCGAAGGCGTGCAAGGTCCACCGCTGCAGCTGTACGAATCCAATGGCCAGGTCCGGCTGCCGCCCGGCGGCGCCGGCAAGCCCGCGCCGGCGTACACCACGCCGGAAATCGAGGGTTCGCGGATTTCCGGCGGCAAGTCGCCGCTGCCGTACAAGCCGACGCGATTCAACCGGGATTGGGCGCCCGACAAGGAAAGCCTGGGTCAGAAAACGATCGGGCGCGCGGTCGACAAGGCGATCGAAAAAACCACGGTGCAGAAGTCGGTGCGTCTGCCGGGTGGCATCCGGTTGCATTGCGCGTTGTCGCCGTTGGCGTTGTTCGCCGGGTGCAAGGGCGACGATCCGCAACCGCCGCCGTCGAATGACGACGACATCCGCCTGTCGATGCCACCCCCCGAAACCCTGGCCGGCAAGAAGGTGCCCTTGCCGAACTCCGCGTCGACCGCCGCGAAACCCGCGCCGGCCACGTCGGTGCCTGCTCCCGCGTCGAGCTCGTAGCACGCCTTGGCGTTGGAAACAGGCACAACGGCAGAATTCACATGGCTCCGCCTCTCTTGCGGCGCAGTCTGGCCATTCCGGGGCGGGCTGCCGCTTCATCGCAGGCCGAACCCGGAATCGGTTTGGAACAGCCATGGCCGACCGGACCGAAACCGATTCCGGATCGCGCTGCGCGCGTCCGGAATGACAACCAGTGCAAGGGCTGCGGCGTCATTGCCAGCCGAAGCCTTTCGAGGCATCGCGCCTCGACATGCCGTTACAATCGCTGGATGCCCAAGCCACCCGAGATCCTCGCCACACGCGCGACGCGCGACAGCCGGTTCCTGCGGATCGAGGAAGTCGACCTTGCATTTTCGAACGGGGCGCGCCGCACCTTCGAACGGTTGAGCGCGTCGGGATTCGGCGCGGTGTTCGTGGTACCGATGCAGGATCCCGACACCGTGCTGTTGGTGCGCGAATACTGCGTGGGACTGGACCGCTACGAACTCGGCCTCGTGAAGGGCCGCATCGACCCGGGCGAAACGCCACTGCAGGCGGCCGATCGGGAGTTGCAGGAAGAAGCCGGTTTCGGTGCGCGCAAGCTCACGCCGCTGGCCACGCTTTCGCTGTTGCCGGCCTACATGACGCACAAGGCACAGGTGATTCTTGCGCAAGACCTGTATCCGCAGCGGTTGCCGGGCGACGAGCCGGAAATGCTGGAAGTGGTGCCCTGGAAGCTTGCCGACCTGAGCCGGTTGCTGGCGCGCGACGACGTCTCGGAAGGACGCTCGATCGCCGCGTTGTTCATCGCACGCGAATATCTGGAAGGACGGTTCCACCCCACGGCATGACGGCTCGAAGCAGACAACGATGCCCCCTTGCGTCAAGGGGACGCCCGCACCCCGGCGGAGTTGGGCAGGGGGCGGGGAAGTTCGAGCTTTCATGGAACGCGGCGGCAAGTCCGCATGTTTGCATTGTCGAAAGGTGCGCCCCATGAGCAGTCTCGATCGCATCGCACACGAGAGTTGCGCGCTGGCCCGCCGTGCGGGAGCGGCGATCCTGGAGGTCTACGCAGGCAGCTTCGCGGTCGAAACCAAAAGCGACGACTCGCCGCTGACCGCCGCCGACATGGCTTCGCACCGGTTGATCGTGCAGGGCCTGCGGGATTTGACACCCGATATTCCGGTGCTGTCGGAAGAATCCAAAAGCCTCGACTGGAGCGTGCGCCAGACCTGGGAGCGCTATTGGCTGGTCGATCCGCTGGATGGCACCCGCGAATTCGTGAAGCGCAACGGCGAATTCACCGTCAACATCGCCTTGATCGAAAACCACCTGCCGGTGCTCGGCGTGGTGCTGGTGCCGGTGACCGGCGAGCTGTACTACGGCGTCGCGGGCGACGGTGCGTTCCTCGAAACCGCGCCTGGCGCGATGCCGCAGCCGATCACGACGCGGCCCGCGGCTTCGATTCCCATCGTGGCTGGCAGCCGTTCGCACGGCAACGAACGGCAATTGGCGATGCTGGAGCACCTCGGCTACCACCGGCTGGTGTCGGTGGGATCGTCGATCAAGTTCTGCATGATCGCGCGCGCCGATGCCGATCTTTACCTGCGGCTCGGGCCCACTTCGGAGTGGGATACCGCGGCCGCGCAATGTGTGCTGGAACAGGCCGGCGGCGCGGTACTCGATCTCGAGGGCGAACCGCTTCGCTACAACACCAAGGATTCGCTGTTGAATCCGGAATTCCTCGCACTCGGCGACCGCTCGGTGCAGTGGCTCGCCCGGCTCGGGCTGCGCCCGTGATGGACAGCCATCGCGATGCGATGGCGGAGCTGCTCGCCATCATGGCGCGCCTGCGCGATCGCGAGCATGGTTGCCCGTGGGACGTCGTGCAGACGTTCGATACGATCGCGTCGTACACCATCGAGGAAAGCTACGAAGTCGCCGATGCGATCGACCGCAAGGACTACGCGGCGTTGAAGGACGAGCTGGGCGACCTGCTGCTGCAGGTGGTGTTCCACGCGCGCATGGCCGAGGAACAGGGGTTGTTCGATTTCGCCGACGTGGTCGGCGCGATCAACGCCAAGCTGGTGCGCCGGCATCCGCACGTGTTCGCCGACGCGCATTACGCGAATGCGGAAGAACAATCGCGCGCGTGGGAGGACATCAAGCGCGCCGAACGCGACGCGGCGGGCGACGCTGACGACCCCAGCGTGCTGGCGGGTGTGTCGCGCGGCCTGCCCGAGTGGAAGCGCGCGTTGAAGCTGTGTGACCGTGCCGCGACGGTCGGCTTCGACTGGCCCGGCCCGGAACCCGTGCTGGACAAGTTGCAGGAAGAAGCAGCCGAGGTGCGCGCCGAGTTCGCGGCGGGGGCGGGTCACGATCGCCTGCTGGACGAAATCGGCGACGTGGCGTTCGTGCTGGTGAATCTGGCGCGCCACGCCAAGGTCGATTTCTCGCAAGCCTTGCGGCACGCGAACGCCAAGTTCGAGCGTCGCTTCCGGCGCATGGAAGCGCTCGCGGCCGCGGCCGGCGAAACGCTGGACGGCAAGTCGCTCGACGAGCAGGACGCGCTGTGGAATCGGGCCAAGCGCGAGGAGCGGTAGAAGCGCGCGCTGGCTTGGCTCGCGTTCCGCGATGACGCACGGGATCGTGCCTCCCCCTGAGCCGCCATCGCCCGGGGCGGCAGAACTGCTCTGCTAGAATGCAGCGTTTGCGCCTGATCTTGGCGCGTCATCCCCGCGACCCCGAGGTTGTACCGAGATGCCCTGGAAGGAACCCGGCGAAAAACCGCGCGAACCCAAGGGCCGGGAGCCGTGGGGCCAAGGTGGCGGCCAGGGCGGCGGCCCCGATCTGGATGCATGGCTGCGCAAGGCGCGGCGCCGGCTCGGCCCGTTCGGCCGCGGCCCGATGGGCGTGCTGGCCTTGATCGTGGTGCTGATCGTGTTGTGGTTCGTGATCGGCGGGTGGACCTCGATCGGCGGCCAGCAGGTCGGGGTGCTGTTGCGGTTCGGGCATTTCCAGCGCGTGCTGCAGCCGGGCGTGCACCTGCACCTGCCCCTGCCCATCGACAACGTGCAGAAGGTCGACGTGGACCGCGTTCGCACCGTGAATGACGAGGCGCGCGTGCTCACCAGCGATGGGCAACTGGTGCTGGTCGACTACGACGTGCATTACAAGGTCAGCGACGCGCGCGCGTTCCTGTACGCCACGCGCGATGCGGAGGAAGTCCTCCGCAACGCCGCGACTTCCGCCGTGCGCGCGGCCGCGGGTACGCACGCGATGCAATGCCTCACCGACAATCTCGGCCTGCCCTGCGCCGCGGGGCCCATCGACACCGACAAGTTCGGCGCGGACGTCCTCGCCCGCCTGCACGCATCGCTGCCCGACGCCAGGGACAAGCTCGGCGCCGCGATCACGGACGTCGATGTCCAGAGCATCGGCGTGCCCTCCGACGTGAAGCAGGCCTTCGACGCGATCGCGAAGGCGCGCGACGATGCCAAGACCATGAAGACCAGCGCCGACGCCGACGTCGCGCGCCGCAAGGTCGAGGTCAAGAACGAGGCGGCCTCGATCAAGGCCGATGCCGAGGCGTACCGGCACCAGACAGTCGCCGACGCCGATGCCGCGGTCGCGCGTTTCGATCGCATCCTGCCGCAGTACCAGGCCGCGCCCCAGGTCACGCGTCATCGTTTGTGGCTGGACACCATGCAGGCGGTGCTGACCCGCAATCGCGTGGTGGTGAATACCGGTTCCGGTGACGTGATCGTGCAGTTCCCTGCGCAGCATTCCGACGTGGGTGGCACGCCCGCAAGCGCGGCCAGCAGCGCGTCGCCCTCATCGGCTGTTCCCGTGCCGCCGGCATCGGTCGTGACACCAGTGACATCGGGCCCTGGCGTGCAGGCGGTGGACTGATGAGATACGCCATTCCCGTCTTGATCATCGTGCTGGCGCTGCTCGGCGCCAACGGCATCTATGTCGTCGGCGAAGGACACGCCGCGGTGTTGTCGCGCTTCGGCGAGGTGCAGGCGGCCGGGGTCGCTCCCGGCTTGCACTTCAAGCTGCCGTTCGTGCAGGACATTTCGGTGTACGACACCCGCGAAATCACCACGCAAGCCGAGCCCGGCGATTGCAAGACGCGCGACGGCCAGCTCGTGCGGGTCGGGTTCCACGTGCGCTGGCAGATCGTCGATCCAGCCTTGTATTACAAGGTGACCGCCGGCGACGAACTGCAGGCCATCCAGTTGATGGAGCCGCTGGTCCGGGATGCGTTGCGCAAGGACGTCGCGAACACTGATTTGTCGGGCCTGCTGTCCACCGATGGTGCGGTCGGGGCGCGGTTGCGCGGCAAGGTCGGCGCGCAGGTTCGCCGGAAACTCGGCATCGCCGTGCTGGACGTTGCGGTTGGCCGCGTGTTGCCACCGGAGGAGGCGCTCGCGTCGGTGTACAAGCGCATGACCACGGAAGCGCAGGCCGCGGCTGGCACCGTGCGTGCCGAAGGCGAGGCCGCGGCGGCCGCCATCCGTGCCGAGGGCGATGCCGGCGACCAGCAGGTGCTCGCGGCCGCCAATCAGGCGGCGGCGGCGGTACGTGGCGAGGGCGACGCTCAGGCCGCAAAAATCTACGCCACCGCTTCCGCGAAAGACCCGCAGTTTTTCCGTTACTGGAGCAGCCTCGACACCTGGCGCAAGAGCTTCAGCGGCGGCGGTGCCATCGTGGTTCTGGACAAGGGTTCCTCGTTCATGCAAGCAGTCGATGCGGGCGCTGCCGGCAACGGTGCCACGCCCGCGAAACATTGACGGAATTTGGTTCAGCGACAAACTGCCCGTCGTCCCGGCGCGGGCCGGGACCCAGCGGCGAATGGTAGGCAGCGGTTTCAGCGGAACAATGGATTCCGGCCTGCGCCGGAATGACGAGCAAAGAGCGCAGAACGATATCGAAGCGAGAACGTCATGGGTCAATCAGTTGTAATTCTCGGGGCCCAATGGGGCGACGAAGGCAAGGGCAAGATCGTCGACCTGCTGACCCAGGACATCGGTGCGGTGGTGCGTTTCCAGGGCGGCCACAACGCCGGCCACACGCTGGTGATCAAGGGCAAGAAGACGGTGTTGCACCTGATCCCGTCGGGCATCCTGCGCGAAGGCGCGCTGTGCCTGATCGGCAACGGCGTGGTGCTGTCGCCCGCCGCACTGGAGAAGGAAATCGCGGAGCTCGAAGCCAGCGGCGTCGAGGTGCGCTCGCGGGTCAAGATCAGTCCGGCGACGCCTTTGATCATGCCGTACCACGTCGCGCTGGACCAGGCGCGTGAAAAGGCCGCGGGCGCAGGCGCGATCGGCACCACCGGCCGCGGCATCGGTCCCGCGTATGAAGACAAGGTTGCGCGCCGTGGCGTGCGCGTCGCGGACTTGAGCTATCCGAAGGAGCTGGCTGAAAAGCTGCGCGAGGTGATGGATTACCACAACTTCGTGCTGGCGAAATTCCTCAACGCGGAAACCGTGGACTTCCAGCAGACGCTGGATGAAGCGCTCGCCTTCGGCGAATACGTCGAGCCGATGAAGTCCGACGTCGCCGGCATCCTGCACGACCTGCGCCGCAATGGCGAGCGTGTGTTGTTCGAGGGCGCGCAGGGCGCGCTGCTCGACATCGACCACGGCACCTATCCGTACGTCACCTCAAGCAACACGACTACCGGTGGCGCATTGGCCGGCGCAGGCGTGGGCGCCGATTACATCGATTATGTGCTCGGTATCGCCAAGGCCTACGCCACCCGCGTCGGTGGCGGTCCGTTCCCGACCGAACTGGACGACGCGATCGGCGAAGCCATCAGGAAACGCGGCGATGAATTCGGTGCATCGACCGGACGGCCGCGCCGCTGCGGCTGGATGGACATCGTCGCGCTGAAGCGCGCGGTGTTGATCAACGGCATCTCGGGCCTGTGCATCACCAAGCTCGATGTGCTCGACGGCATGGAAAAACTGAAGGTGTGCATCGCCTACGAATACCGCGGCAAGCGCACGGAGTACGCGCCGCTCGACGCCGAGGGCTGGAAGGAATGCACGCCGGTGTACCTGGAGTTTCCCGGCTGGAGCGAATCCACCCACGGTGTCACCGTCTGGGACCAGTTGCCGCCCGCCGCGCGCGCCTACCTGCGTGCACTGGAAGAACTGGCCGGCTGCCCGCTCGCGATCGTCAGCACCGGCCCCGACCGCGACGCCAACATCGTGCTGCGCGACCCGTTTGCCTGAGCGCTGGTAGGGTGGGAGCAGCGCAGCGCATCCCGCCGTTTCGCGCCTCTGCAGGAGCAAAGCGGACTTGGTCCGGGTGAGCCCTCGTTCGCGTTGCACGTGATTCGTGCAATCCACCATTTCGGATGTGCCTGGAAGGCGGGATACGCCGCTGCGCGGCTGCTCCCGCCCTACAGATTATGCTCCCGGTCGCTGGCCGATTCTTCCGGATGACGCCCGCGCCACGCCGCGAGCCGCTGTTCGTATTCTTCCAACTGCTCGGCGTACACCGTGAACACGCACGAATCGCAACCGCTGTCGCAACAGTCGCCGGGCAATGGTTTTTCGGGCGGGTGCGGTTTGGGATCGGGATCGCTCATCAGACTTTGAGCGTAGCACCGTGGAAGCATGACGAAGTGGCCGCGATAAGCAGAAGGCGTGGAATGCGCTTGTGGTTTTTTGCCACGCGTCCCGGCCCCGCCAGGACCGCGGTCTCCCCGTTGTCGCACCCTCTGCGACGCCCGGGCCGTACGATTCCTGCGTCCAGAAGGAGAACACCATGATCGAACACGACCGGTTGGCCGCTGCGCTGGCGCTTGCCCACGACGCGCACCGCATCCAGAAACGCAAGGGCACCGACATTCCCTACATCGCGCATCCGATGGCCGTGGCTTCGCTGGTGCTGGAATACGGCGGCAGCGAGGACCAGGCCATCGCCGCGCTGCTTCACGACACCATCGAGGACGGCGGCTAGGCCTACGCCGGCCGCATTGGCGTAGCGTTCGGGCCGGGCGTACTGGCCATGGTTCGCGACTGCACCGATGGCAGCTTCGAGCAGAAGGCTGCCGCGCGGACGCCACACGCGAAATACGCCGAATGGAGGGTGCGCAAACAGGCCTACATGCAGCACCTCCGCGCGACGCCTGCCGACTCGCCGGCGCTGCTGGTTTCGGCCTGCGACAAGCTGCACAACGCCCGCGCAATCCTCGCCGACCTGCGTCTGCTGGGCGACGCGCTGTTCGACCGGTTCACCGGCCGGCGCGACGGCACCCTGTGGTATTACGACGAACTCTCCGGCATCTTTGCCGACAAGGGCACGGCACCGGCACGCAACCTCGCGCGCGCCGTCGCCGCCATGCACGCCGAAGTGTCACGCGCCTAGGCGCCATTTCGTGTTCCTGAATGTACGACGTCATTCCGGGACCTGAAGCGGCAGTGCCGGCGCAGGAACCCGGAATCCAATGCCTTTGCGCCCGCTCGTGATTCCGGCGGCTGCCGGAGTAAGGAAATCTTGCTCTACGCTTCTGTGCGACGGATGCAAGCGGGTCGAGTGGCGGGGCAGTGCGTGCTGCGTTGCGGCTCACGCGCGCCTTTCGTCGCGCTAGGATGCGTGGCACCCGTCCAAGGAGGGCAGTCATGCGATCGGACAACGACGCCTGTTGGCCCGCGCTGCCGTACGAGGCGTGGAAGGACACCTACGCCACGCTGCACCTGTGGGCGCAGGTGGTCGGCAAGGTCGCGCTGGCGCTGGCCGCCCCGCTCAATCATTCCTGGGCCGTGGCGCTGCGTGTCACACCGCGCGGATTGACCACGCGGCCGTTGCCGCACGGCACGCGCACCTTCACGATCGAGTTCGATTTCATCGATCACCGGTTGTTGATCCGCACGTCGGACGGCGTTACCCACACGCTCGATCTCGAACCGCGCACGGTCGCCGATTTCTATCGCGCGTTGCTGGGTACGCTGGACGAGATGGGCTTGCCGGTGAAGATCCGACCGACGTCGACCGAACTGCCCGAGCCGATCCGGCTGGACCGCGACACGCAGCACCACAGCTACGATCCCGAATACGCGAACCGGTTGTGTCGCATCCTGGTGCAGGTGGATCGGGTGTTCACCGACTCGCAATGCGCGTTCGTCGGCAAGTGCAGCCCGGTGAATTTCTTCTGGGGCAGCTTCGACCTGGCGGTGACGCGGTTCTCCGGCAGGCGTGCACCGCCGCGCGAGGGTCCGGCATTCGAGCGCGAGGCGTATTCACACGAGGTGATCAGCCACGGTTTCTGGCCGGGCAGCGGGCCGCTGCTGGAGCCGGCGTTCTACGCGTATGCCGTGCCGCAGCCGGACGGCTTGAAGGAGGCGCGCGTGTCGCCGGACGCCGCGTACTACCACGGCGGACTCGGCGAGTTCATCCTGCCTTACGAAGCGGTGCGGCAGGCCGAGTCGCCGGACGCGATGATCCGCACCTTCATCGACAGCACTTACGCGCGCGCCGCGGACCTCGCGCAATGGGATCGCAAGGCGTTGGACCGGGAGACGGTGCCTTGAGCTTGCCGTCGATCGTCGGGATGACCAGGGTGGGCCGGCCCCGGTCTTCATCCGGGAGGAGCCCGATATCGATGGATGATGGTTGGGCTTCGCAAGCATCGCTCAGCCGAACCTGCATGAAGCGCTCGGCTTTGCAGGTTGGGTTGAGTGGACCTTGCCCGGGTGAAGCCCGACGCCAGGCGGATTTCGAGGTTCGCAAAACCGCTCGCCCAACCTGCACGACACGCGCGCCGATTGGATGCAGCGCCGACCACGGTCCGTCATACTTCGCCGATGCCTTCGATCCGTCCGCTTGCTCCTGAACTCGTCAACCAGATCGCCGCGGGTGAGGTCATCGAACGGCCCGCCTCGGTGGTGAAGGAACTGGCCGAGAACAGCCTCGACGCGGGTGCGCGCCGCATCGTTATCGAGATCGAACAGGGCGGGATGCGATTGATCCGTGTGCGCGACGACGGCGGTGGCATTCCGCCGGAGGAGTTGCCGCTGGCGCTGGCGCCGCATGCGACCAGCAAGATCGCGAGCTTCGATGACCTGATCCGCGTCGCCAGCATGGGGTTTCGCGGTGAGGCGTTGGCGTCGATTGCGTCGGTGTCGCGGATGAGCATGAGCTCGCGCCGCGCGAACGATGGCCACGGCACCCGCCTCGACGCATTCGGCGGCGGCGCGCCCCAGCCCGCCGCGCATCCAATCGGCACCACCGTCGAAGTGCGCGACCTGTTCCACGCGGTGCCCGCGCGGCGCAAGTTCCTGCGCGCCGAGCGCACCGAGTTCGGGCACATCGACGAGTTGGTGCGCTCGCTTGCCCTGGCGCGCCCCGACGTGGAATTCCGGCTGATCCACAACGGCAAGCCGGTACGCATGCTGAAGCCGGCGCCGGATGATGCCGCGCAACTGCAACGCGCGGGCGAGTTGCTGGGCGATACCTTCGCGCAAAATTGCCTGCGCATCGAACATGCGGCCGCCGGTTTGCGATTGGCGGGATGGATCGGCTTGCCCACGGCATCACGCGCGCAGGCCGACCAGCAGTATTTCCATGTCAACGGGCGGCTGGTGCGCGATCGCAGCGTCGCGCATGCGGTGCGGCAGGCCTACGAGGACGTGTTGTACCACGGCCGGCATCCGGCGTTCGTGTTGTTCCTGGAACTCGATCCGGCTGCAGTGGATGTCAACGTGCATCCGGCCAAGCGCGAGGTGCGTTTCCGCGACGGGCGGCTGGTGCACGATTTCCTGTTTCACGCGCTGCACGAGGCGGTGGCGCAGACGCGTGCGGGCGAGCAGGTCGCCACGGCCGCGCCGTCGCAAGCCCATGGATTCGCACGGGCGCGGACCGGTGGCGCATCGCTTGCTTATGCTGCGCCGGCGCCACGCCAGTTCGGTTTGGGCGTGTGCGAAGCGGCGGCCGATCCCTACGCGGTGCTCCTCGGACAGCGCGAAGCCGCGCCGCTGGTGCGCGCGCCGTTGCCGGAAACCGATGCGGGCGATGCGCCGCCGCTCGGTTACGCCCTGGCGCAGCTTGCGGGCATCTACATTCTTGCCGAGAACGCGCACGGCCTGGTGCTGGTGGACATGCACGCCGCGCATGAACGGGTGACCTATGAAAAGCTGAAGGCGTCGCGCGAGGCGCATCAGGTGCGCGCGCAGCAACTGCTGGTGCCCGAGGCGATCGCGGTCAGCGAGCGCGAGGCCGCGGCGGCCGAAGAGTACGCGGACACGCTCGCGGCGTGCGGGTTGGAACTCGATCGCAGCGGACCGGGCCAGGTCACCGCGCGCCGGATTCCCGCGCTGCTGGACGGCGCCGACGTCGCGCAACTCGCGCGCGACGTGCTGGGCGAACTGGCCGAACACGGCAGCTCGCGCCGGCTGGAAGAACTGCAGAACGAATTGCTTTCCACGATGGCCTGCCATGGTTCGGTACGTGCGCACCGGCGCTTGACGCTGCCCGAGATGAACGCGCTGCTGCGCGAGATGGAAGCCACCGAACGGTCCGGGCAATGCAATCACGGGCGACCGACGTGGACGCAGCTCTCGGTTGCGGAACTGGACAGATTGTTCCTGCGCGGGCGGTGACCGGCATGGATTCGACTCGCGAGTACGAGCAGGAAATCGAACGCTGGCACGCGCAGCGCATCGCGCGACTGACGGCGCCGAACGGCTGGTTGAGCCTGGCTGGCCTCGAATGGCTGAAGCCGGGTGCGAACCGGATCGGCAGCGCGTGCGACAACGACATCGTGCTGGCGAAGGCGCCCGCGCATCTCGGCACGATCACGTGGCCCGATGGCGGCCCGTTGTCGATCGCGCTCGATGCGACCGACGGCGTGACCATCGACGGGACTACCGGAACACGTGCGGTGCTGCGCGATGACAGCCATGCCAACCCGACCACCGTCGCATTCGGTTCGGTGAACTTCATCGCGGTGGATCGCGGCGGCCGCAAGGGCTTGCGGATCCGCGACAGCGAAGCCGAGACCCGCACCCGGTTCGCAGGCATCGAGCGTTTTCGCGTCGACGATACGTGGCGCATCGTCGCAGACTGGGTTCCGCTGGACCCGCCGTATTCGCTTGCCACCGGCACCGTGATCGGCACCGTCGAGCGTTACCCGGCGCCGGGCAGGGCGGTGTTCGAACGCGACGGGAAGCGGTTCGAGTTGTATCCGGTGCTGGAAGCGCCCGGCGACACGCAACTGTTCCTGATCTTCGCGGACGCGACTTCGGGCAAGGAAACCTATGGCGCGGCGCGCTTCCTGTATGCCGACATGCCGCGCGACGGCAAGATCGTGCTGGACTTCAACAAGGCCTACAATCCGCCGTGCGCGTTCACGCCGTATGCGACGTGTCCGCTGGCGCCGCCGGAAAACAGGCTGGACATGCGGATCACCGCGGGCGAGCTCAAATACGCCAAAACCCCTTAGTATTCGGGAACCTTTCAGGGCGGTGGCGACTCCAAGTTCGGGTCGCCGCGAAGTAGTGCGGACCACGGCTGCGCGAAATGGACAGCGGATCTGGTATCGGCATGAACAGGGTCGTCATCGTGATGGTGTTGGTTGCAGGCGCGTTGTGGCCGCTGGGCCGCGTGCACGCGCAACCGCCGAAATCATCGGCCGCGCCCGCGGCGAACAACGCGGAACTTTCCTACGCGCTCGGTTACGAGGCGGGACTCGATCTCGGCCGGCGCAATCTCGACGTGGACATCGCCACCGTGCTGCACGGCGTGCAGGATGGCTTCTCGCGCAAGAAGCCCGAGTACTCGCCGCAGGTGATGCAGCAGGTCATCCAGGCCATGCAGCGCAAGATGGTGGCCGAGGCCCGCGCCGCGTATGAGAAGCTCGCGACCGCGAATCTGAAAAAGGCGCGGACATTCTTCGCCGACAATGCCAACAAGCAGGGCGTGGTCACGCTGCCGTCCGGCGTGCAGTACAAGGTGATCGGTGGCGGCAAGGGCAACAAGAGCCCCTCGCTCGACAGCGAAGTGACGCTGCAATACCGCGGCGAATTCCTGGATGGCACGGTCTTCGACAACACCGAAGATCGCGGCAAGCCGGTGGTATTTCCAGTCAACCAGATGATCCCGGGTTGGCGTGAAATCATCACCCGCATGCACGTCGGCGATCACTGGCAGGTGTTCATTCCGCCCGACCAGGCTTACGGCATCCGCGGTTCGCCGCCCCGCATCGGGCCCAATGAGGCGCTCGTGTTCGACATCCATCTTCTGGGCGCCAAGCCGTAAGATCGTGAGGCATTGCGGATCGGCGGCGAACCTTCTCCCGAAAATGGCTTCATCGTTTTCGAGGAAAAGGGCGGGGATGAGAGGACATCATCGACGCGGCGGAGCCAGATCGCATGGCGAGGTCGGTCTCCGCGCGAAGCCATGCGCTTGATCATTGCGTCTGCGCTACGCTAGTCGAATGCCGCTTCAGTATTCTCCCCCCGAAGAACCGCTCACCCCATGCATCGGCATCTGCCGGATGGACGCGGACGGACTGTGCATCGGTTGCCGGCGCACGTTGGGAGAGATTGCAGCCTGGGGTACGCTGACCCAGGACGATCGCCGGCGCTGGGTCCGCGAGGTGCAGCCGTTGCGGCCTCCGGCGCGGCCATGACGGACTGGTTCGAATCCGTCACGCGTGCCTTGCATCCGCTGGAGACGCCGCCCGCGCCGCCGGCGTGGAACCACGACCGCCTGCTCGACCTGCTCGGCGACGGCCCGCGCGCGGATGCCGCGGTGCTGATGGCGATCCGCGACACGCCGGAGCCGCGCGTGGTGTTCACGTTGCGGCGCGGCGATCTCGCGCGTCACGCGGGGCAGGTCAGTTTCCCCGGCGGCCGTACCGATCACGGTGATGCGGGCGCGATCGAGACGGCGCTGCGCGAAAGCCGCGAAGAAGTCGCACTGGATCCGAACGCGGCCCAGCCGCTCGGGTTTCTCGATTGCCTTGAAACGATCAGCGGGTTCTGCGTGACGCCGGTGGTGGCACGGATGGCGGGCGACGCCGTGTTGACGCCGCAGCCGGAAGAGGTCGCGAAGATATTCGAGGTGCCGATCGCGTTCCTGCTCGACCCGGCCAACCTGCACGAGTTCGAATTCCGCGCGCGCGGCGAGGCGCGCAAGGTGTATGAATACGTGGGCGTCGAGCCGCGCATCTGGGGCGCAACGGCGGCGATGCTGGTAAACCTGATGCGGCGCATGGAGATCATCAAATGAAAGACCTGCAAGCATTGATCGATGCAACGGCGCTGGCGGCGTTGCCGCCCCATGACGTGCTGATCGTGGATTGCCGGTTTGGCCTGGCCGATCCCGGCAAGGGCGAGCGGGATTTCCTGGACGCACACATTCCGGGCGCGGTCTATGCGAGCCTCGATCGCGACCTTTCCGATCTGTCGAAACAGGGCCTTGGCCGGCACCCGTTGCCCGATGTCGAAGCGTTTGCGCGAACGTTGTCGCGTTGGGGCTGGCGCAAGCCGCAACGCGTGGTCGCGTATGACGATGCGGGTGGCGCGCTCGCCGCGGCGCGGCTGTGGTGGATGCTGGACAGCGCCGGCGTCCCGGCCAGCGTGCTGGATGGCGGCTGGAAAGCGTGGATGGCGGCGGGCCTGCCGGTGGAACACGGCGCCGCCGTGCCGCGCCAGGCAACGTCGGTCGCGTTGCATTTCGATCCCGCGCGCGTGGTGTATTGCGAGGAACTGCAGGCGCTGCGCGGACAGCCGTCGACCTTGATGCTGGATGCGCGCGGGGCGGAGCGTTTTCGCGGCGAGTCGGAGCCGCTCGACCGCGCCGCGGGCCACGTGCCCGGTGCGCACAACCGGCCGTTTCCCGAAAATCTCGACGCCGGGGGGCGGTTCAAGTCACGGCAGGCGTTGCGCAAGGAATTCGAAGCGGTGCTCGCCGGTCACCGGCCGGAGGACGTCGTGCACATGTGCGGCTCGGGCGTCACCGCCTGCCACAACCTGCTGGCGATGGAAACCGCCGGCCTGCATGGCTCGCGCCTGTTCGCGCCCTCGTGGAGCGGGTGGGTCGCCGATCCATCGCGTCCCGTCGCGACAGGCACCTAAGTTTTGCAGGGCGGGCGCAGCTGCGCAGCGGCGTATCCCGCCGGTGCGGGGCAAAACTCGGCGGGATGCGCTGCGCTTCTCCCGCCGGTGCAAGGCGAAAATCGGCGGGATGCGCTGCGCTTCTCCCGCCCTGCCATCGCGGTTCGCTAGAACTTGATCCCCGCCAGCAGCATCGTCTCGCCGAGATTCTTGCCGCCAAACAGGTGCGCGTTGGAGATGTGTCGCAGCATCACGACGAAATGGCCGTGTTGCCATCCGGCGCTGGTCATGAATTCGAAGCCGCTGGACAGCGCGTCGGTGCGCGTACTGGTCGCGGCGAGTTGCTCGCTGAGGAACCAGTCGGGATCGGCCGCCACCACGCGCACGCCGCCGCCGGCCAGGAACACCTCGTGGTTCAAATCATCCCTGCGGGTGTTGCGCGCGCCGACCCAGCCGACCGTGGCGATCGGTTCGACGTGGGCACGGCCGTCATCGGGGCTTTCGCCGAACACGCTCGCGAAAACGGCGACGGTGGTGCGCTCGGACGAGGTGAGGCTGGGCCCCGCGGCCAGGTCGAAGCCGGCTGACCAGGCCGGTGCGCAGGCGGCCAGGCAGGCGAGGGCGCCCCATGCGCGACGGATGCCTTTCATGGCGGGCTCCTTTGTCGTTCGTTCTTGCGAGGAAAAACGCGCGGCACGCCGGCATGGCACATGATTGCCGCAGAAATGATTGCCTTGACAATTAAAGCCGCGACAGTATCATCCTCGGCATGAATCGTGCTGAAACTTCCTCGGATCGCTCTTTCCAGTTGTGCCGGTTGATCGGGCGGCTTCGCGCGGAGTTCGTGACCGAGGTCGAACACGAGATGGCGCGCCAAGGCGTCGATCTCAACTTCACGCAGTTCGTCGCGCTCAAGCTGCTCGGGCACGAGGAACCGCTGACGCCGGTGGAACTTGCGCGTGCGTTGCATTACAACCCCGGCGCGCTCACGCGTTTGCTGGACAAGCTTGAACAACGCGGCTACCTGAAGCGGGTGCCCGATCCGGTCGACCGCCGCGCACTGCGGCTGGAGTTGACCGCGCAAGGCAAGAGTCTGCGCAAACGCGTGATCGGTTATTGCGACGCGGTGGCGGAGCAGACTTTTGCATGCACCACGTCGCGCGAGCGTGAACAACTGCACGGCGTGCTGACCAAGGTGCTGGACGGCATACGTGGCAAACGGGCACTCGCCACCCGGGATTGATTCGTCCCGTTCCGCCCCAACCTCTACCTACTTTTCCGGCCTTCACGATGACTCTTCCGGGTTCCGTCTACCGTTCAGGTGTTGTTGCCGCGTTGGTGGCCGCCGCGCTCGCCGGCTGTGCCAGCACGGGAGGGTTGCATCCGACCGCCACGCCCACCGATCCCGCTTCGCTGGAGACTGCGCGCAGCCTTGCCGGCGTGAACGTGGACGCCGCCGCATGGCCGCAGCAGGGATGGTGGAAGGCACTGGGCGATGTGCAGCTCGACAAACTGGTCGACGACGCGTTGGCCGACAATCCGGACATGACGCTCGTGGATGCGCGCGTCCGTGCCGCGCTGGCCGCTGCGGGCGCCGCCGACGCCGCGCGCAAGCCGACGCTCAACGGCGGTGCGAGCATTTCCGGTGCGCGCGTTCCGCCGATCCTGCCGCCGCTGGCGTCGGGTCATTTCGGGGTGATCCGCTACGGCTATTTGAGTTTCAAGTGGGATCTCGACCTGTGGGGCGGCAAGCGTGCGGCCTGGCAGGCGGCGGTCGGCAAGGCACGCGCCGCGGAAGTGGACGCGCAGGCTGCGCGCCTGCAACTTTCCGCCGACGTGGTGCAGACGTACTTCCAGCTGGCCGGCGCCTACGCGCAGCGCGATCTCGCGAATGAGGAACTGCAACGGGCCAACGATTTCCTGAAGCTCACCAACAAGCGGGTCGCCAGCGGCATCGACAGCAGGTTCTCGCTGGCGCGCATCAAGGCCGAAAGCGCGAGCGATCGCGCACACCTCGAAGCTGCCGACAACGCCGTACGCTCGGCGAGCCTCATGCTGGCGGCGTTGCTGGGTGCCGGTCCGGATCGCGCGTTGGCGATCGAACGTCCCGCGCTGCCGGCAATTCCCGCGCTTGCGCTGCCCAGCGACTTGCCGGCCGATCTGCTCGGCCGCCGGCCCGACGTGGTGGCGGCGCGCTGGCGTGTGGAAGCGGCCGGTCACGACATCAAGGCGGCGAAGACCAGGTTCCTGCCGAACATCGGCATCAGTTCCCTGGCGGGCCTGCTCGCGCCTTCGTCGATGAACCTGTTCTCGCTGCAAAACCGCTTCTACACGATTTCGCCGGCGCTGAGCCTGCCGATCTTCGAAGGCGGTGCGTTGCGCGCCAATCTTGCCGGCAAGGATGCCGCGCGCGACATCGCAGTGGCGCAGTACAACCAGGCGCTGGTGCACGCCATCAACCAGGTCGCGGGCCAGGTGGACGACCTGCAATCGCTGTCGGCGCAGGTGCAGGATGCGGCAAGCGCGCGCGCGAGCGCCGAGGATGCCTATGCGCTGGCGATGAAGCGCTACCGCGCCGGCGTCGGCAACTATCTCGAGGCGCTGAGCGTGCGGCAGGAATTGATTGCCGCCGAACAGCAGTTGGCAAGCCTGCAGACCCGGCGGGCCGGCGCGTGGGCCACGCTCAACGAAGCGCTCGGTGGCGGCTTCCAGCCGGCCACCGACGCGCCTGCGCTGGCAACCGCACCCCAACCGGAATCCAAACCCAAGGCACATCGATGACTTCCCCCATCAATCCAAACCCCGTCAACGAAGAAGATGTCGCCGCGCGACTGAAGGCGAAGCGGCTGCGCAAGCGGGGCTTGCTGCTGCGCGGCCTGGTCGTGCTGGTGGTCGTCGTCGGCATCGGCTGGGCGCTGTACCACTTCCTGGTTGGGCGCTGGTACGAAGGCACCGATGATGCGTACGTCGATGGCAACGTGGTGCAGATCACGCCGCAGGTGCCGGGCACCGTGATCAGCATCGGCGCCGACGACAACGACTACGTGCGCCAGGGCCAGACGCTGGTGAAGCTGGATCCCTCGGATGCGGACGTCGCGCTGGCGCAGGCCGAGGCGGCGCTGGCGCAGGCGGTGCGCAAGGTACGCGGCCTGTACAGCACCGTGCACACGTCGAAAGCCGACGTCGCCGCGCGCGAATCGGCGGTGGCGCAGGCACAGGCGGACTACACGCGCCGCAAGGGCCTGGCGGACTCGGGTGCGATCTCGGCCGAGGAATTGGCGCATGCCCGCGACGCGCTGACCACCGCGCAGAGTGCGCTGGCCGCCGCGCAGGCGCAACTTGCAACCACCGATGCGCTGGTGTCCGACACCGAAATCGCCACGCATCCGGACGTGAGGGCCGCCGCCGCGGCCGTGCGCGCCGCGTGGTTGAACGATCAGCGCACCACGCTGGTGGCGCCGGTTTCCGGCTACGTCGCCAAGCGCACCGTGCAGGTGGGTCAGCGCGTGCAACCCGGCACGCCCCTGATGGCGGTGGTGCCGCTGCATCAAGTGTGGGTGGACGCGAACTTCAAGGAAACCCAGCTGCAGGACATGCGCATCGGCCAGCCCGTGACGCTGACGTCCGATGTCTATGGCGGCGACGTGACCTATCACGGCCACGTGGCCGGACTCGGCATCGGCACGGGCAGCGCGTTTTCGCTGCTGCCGGCGCAGAACGCGTCGGGCAACTGGATCAAGATCGTGCAGCGCCTGCCGGTGCGCATCGAGCTCGATGCCAGGGACCTGGACAAATATCCGTTGCGGATCGGATTGTCGATGGACGTTTCGGTGAACCTGCACGACCGGTCCGGTCCGATGCTGGCAAAGAACGCGCCGCAGCATCCGGTGTTCAGCACCGACGTGTACGCGCAGGATCGCGCCGAGGCGAACGCGCTGATCGCGAAGATCATCGACGCCAACAGCGGGCCGGTCGCCGGTGGGGCCGGGAGCAGGGGCGGCGCGATCGCTCGACATTGATGCGATCGTCCCTGGTCCTTGCGATCGTCCATGGTCGCTGTTCCGTTCGAATTGGTTGCAAGCTCCACGATTACCGGTCGACGCATATCAGAACGTCCATCGCGGGACCGACTTTCCACGACAGCCGCTTCGGCTGATATCGCAACGCTCAGGATTCCATGGCCTCCACTGCAGCCACCGCGGCAGCCGGCAGTTTCGGCGAATTCCGGCCCGCCAGCCTGCCGCTGGCGACGCTCGGGTTGTCGCTGGCGACGTTCATGCAGGTGCTTGACATCACCATCGCCAACGTTTCGTTGCCGACCATCGCCGGCAACCTCGGCGCCAGCCTCACCCAATCGACGTGGGTGATCACCTCGTTCGCGGTGTCGAACGCGATCGCGTTGCCACTGACGGGTTTTCTCTCGCGGCGCTTCGGCGAAGTGAGGCTGTTCGTGTGGGCGACCGCGCTGTTCTCGATCTGTTCGCTGGCCTGCGGCTTCGCGACCAGCATGAGCGAGCTGGTGCTGTTCCGCGCCTTGCAGGGCGCGGTCGCGGGGCCGATGTATCCGCTCACCCAAAGCCTGATGGTGTCGATCTATCCGCGCGAAAAACGCGGGATGGCATTGGCGATCCTCGCAATGGTGACGGTGGTCGCGCCGATCGCGGGGCCGGTGCTGGGCGGCTGGATCACCGAAACGTATTCGTGGGAATGGATCTTCTTCATCAACGTGCCGATCGGGTTTTTCGCAAGCGCCGTCGTGGCGGGGCAGCTCGGCAAGCGTGTCGAACAGCTGCGCCAGGCACGCATCGACTGGGTCGGGCTGGCCACGCTGATCCTGGGCGTCGGCTCGCTGCAGGTACTGCTGGACAAGGGCAATGAGCTCGATTGGTTCCATTCGACCACCATCACGGTGCTGGCGATCGTTTCGGCGATCTCGCTGGCGGTCTTCTTGATCTGGGAACTGACCGACGAGGAACCGATCGTCGACTTGCGGCTGTTCCGGCACCGCAATTTCGCGGCCGGCACGCTGGCGCTGGTACTGGCCTACGCGGCGTTCTTTTCGATCGGCCTGCTGGTGCCCTTGTGGCTGCAGAACACACTGGATTACACCTCGATCTGGGCCGGGCTTGCGACCGCGCCGATCGGCATCATCCCGGTGCTGCTGACCTTCTGGGTCGGCAAGTACGCGCACAAGTTCGACCTGCGCTGGCTGGCCGCGTTCGCGTTCATCGTGATGGGCATCACCTGCTTCATGCGCGGGCGCTTCACCACCGAAGTCGATTTCTATGATGTCGCGTTGGCGCAGTTGCTGCAGGGCCTTGGCGTCGCGCTGTTCTTCATGCCGATTCTCACGATCCTGCTGTCGGACCTGGAAGGCCATGAGATCGCCGAAGGCTCGGGCGTGGCGACCTTCCTGCGCGCGGTGGGCGGCAGTTTCGCCGCGTCGATCACCACCTACGTCTGGACCCGCGGCGGGGTACTGAACCACGCCAACCTTACCGAACACATCAACGCCTACGACGCGCAGGTGCGACAGGGCATCGGCGCGGTGGGC
The DNA here is from genome assembly GCA_040255405.1 of Lysobacteraceae bacterium. GTDB lineage: Bacteria > Pseudomonadota > Gammaproteobacteria > Xanthomonadales > Rhodanobacteraceae > 66-474. The sequence continues at coordinate 120,048 of JBDZUX010000004.1, read as the reverse complement.
GGGCATTTGCAGGCGTACGCTGCGCAGGTGAACGGCATCATCAGCCAGCAGGCAATGCAGATTTCCTTCAACCAGTTGTTCGATGCGCTCGGTTTCATTTTCCTTGGACTGGTGGCGGTGGTCTGGCTGGCCAAGCCGCCGTTCATCAAGAAGGCGGGTCCGGCCGCAAGCGGGGGCGGGCATTGATCGGCGATCCTTCGTGATCGCAAATCCCTATGGCGCGGATGAACGCGGACAAGGCAACTTTGTTTCGTTCCATTCGCCTTGATCCGCGTCCGAAAGCCTTTGCTTCGCTCCATCCGCCCTGATCCGCGTCGACGCTTTTGCTTCGAGACACCAAAAGGAATCCGTGGCTTCCAACGCCGCCACTGCAAGTCAACCCCTCGGCGATTTTCGTCCGTCCAGCCTTGCGCTTGCGACGATCGGCCTGTCGCTCGGCACCTTCATGCAGGTGCTGGACATGACGATCGCGAACGTGTCGTTGCCCACCATCGCGGGCAACCTCAGCGCGAGCCAGGACCAATCCACCTGGGTCATCACATCGTTCACCGTTTGCCAGGCGATCACGTTGCCGATGACGGGCTTCCTGTCACGCCGCTTCGGCGAAGTGAAGGTGTTCGTGTGGGCGGTGCTGCTGTTCTCGCTGTTTTCGCTGGCGTGCGGGTTCGCCACCAGCTTGTCGATGCTGGTGATGTTCCGGGCCATGCAGGGGGCGGTGTGCGGGCCGATGTATCCGATCACGCAAAGCCTGATGGTGTCGATCTACCCCCGCGAAAAGCGCGGCATGGCGCTGGCGATCATCTCGATGATCACGGTGGTCGCGCCGATCGTGGGGCCGGTCGCGGGCGGTTGGATCACCGATTCCTATTCGTGGCGCTGGATCTTCTTCATCAACGTGCCGCTTGGCCTGTTCGCTGCCGGCGTGGTCGCGGCGCAAATGGCCGGGCGCATCGAGCAGTTGCGCAAGGTTCGGATCGACTGGGTGGGCGTGGCCACGTTGATCCTCGGCGTCGGCGCGTTGCAGATCCTGCTCGACAAGGGCAACGAACTCGACTGGTTCCACTCCAGGACCATCGTGACGCTGGCCATCGTTGCCAGTATTTCGCTCACCATCTGGGTCATCTGGGAATTGACCGACGACGAACCGCTGGTCGACCTGCGGCTGTTCCGGCATCGAAACTTTGCGGCCGGTACGCTGGCGCTGATCCTCGGGTTCGCGCTGTTCTTTTCGATCGCCTTGATGCTGCCGTTGTGGCTGCAGAACACGCTGGGCTACACGGCTTTCTGGTCGGGCCTGGCGGCGGCACCGCTCGGGGTGGTTCCCGTGCTCACCGCGTACTGGGTCGGCAAGTACGCGCACAAGGTGGACCTGCGCTGGCTGGCGGCCTTCGCGTTCGCGGTGATGGGCTTCGTGTGCTTCCGGTTCGGCAGTTTCACCACCGATGTCGGTTTCGCGGCGGTGGCGGTTACCGAATTGATCATGGGCGCGGGCGTGGCGTGCTTCTTCATGCCCGTCCTGACGATCCTGCTGTCGGACCTCGAAGGCCAGGAAGTGGCGGAGGGCTCGGGCTCCGCGACGTTCCTGCGGACGGTGGGCGCCAGCTTCGCGGTGTCGATCGTCACCTACCTGTGGACGCGCGGCGGCGTGGCCAGCCACGCCAACCTGGTGGAACACGTCAACCCCTTCAGTCCCGAAGTCCGCGACCAGATCGCGGCGATGGGCGGGCAACTGCAGCACTATGCCGTCGGCATCAACCGGGTGATCACGCAGCAGGCGACCCAGATTTCGTTCAACCAGATCATGGACGGGCTCGGCTTCGGGTTTATGATCCTGATTGCCGTGGTGTGGCTGGCCAAACCGCCGTTCATCGTCAGGTCGCGAGGCTCGGACTCGGGGCATTGACGAACCGGCTGGAGTGTTCGCGGTTGTTCCCGATTGCGAAGGAGGCAGCAATGGACACAACACCATCGTCCGCATCGACGCCGGCCTTGCAGCACCTCGGCGCGTTGCTGCCGAAGCTGGAAGCGCTTTACAAGGACGTGCATGCGCATCCGGAGCTGTCGATGCAGGAAACGCGCACAGCGGGCTTGGCTGCGGAAGGGTTGCGCGCATCCGGATTCGAGGTGGCGACCTGCGTCGGCAAGACCGGCGTGGTGGGCGTGCTGCGCAACGGGGATGGTCCGACGGTGATGCTGCGCGCCGACATGGATGCATTGCCGGTCGAGGAAGCAACCGGCGTGCCGTACGCGAGCACGGTCACGGCCACCGATCCGGAAGGGGAAAACGTGCCGGTGATGCACGCCTGCGGCCACGACATGCATGTCGCATGGTTGGCCGGCGCCACCGCACTGATGGCGCAGGCGCGCGGTGGCTGGCGCGGCACCTTGATGGCGGTGTTCCAGCCGGCAGAAGAAACCGCCGCGGGGGCGCAGGCCATGATCGACGATGGCTTGTTCAAGCGTTTTCCGAAGCCGGACGTGGTGCTCGGCCAGCACGTGATGGTCGGTCCGGCCGGCGTGCTGGGCGGGCGCACCGGCGCCATCACGTCGGCCGCGGACAGCCTGCAGATCCGGCTGTTCGGGCGCGGCGCGCACGGGTCGATGCCGCAGGCCAGCATCGACCCGGTGGTGATGGCGGCATCGGTGGTGATGCGCCTGCAGACGATCGTGTCGCGCGAAGTGGCCGCGGCGGAATCCGTGGTGGTCACCGTCGGGGCGCTGCAGGCCGGGACCAAGGAGAACGTGATTCCCGATGAAGCACTCATCAAGCTCAACGTGCGCACGTTCGACGAGGGTGTGCGCAAGCGCGTGCTGGCCGCGATCGAACGCATCGTCAACGCCGAGGCGGCAGCCTCGGGTGCGCCGAAGCCGCCGGAAATCACGCCGCTCGATCGTTACCCGCTCGCGGTCAACGATGCCGCCGCAAGCCAGCGCGTCGCGCAAGCATTCCGCGATTATTTTTCGTCCGAACGCGTCCATGAAACCGGCCCGGCATCGGCGAGCGAGGATTTCGGGTCGTTCGGCGCCGAGTGGGGCGTGCCTTCGGTGTTCTGGTTCGTGGGCGGCACCGACCCGGATGTTTACGCCAGGGCCAAGGCGGCAAACCGCATCAACGAGATCCCGACGAACCACAACCCGCGCTTCCTGCCCGTGATCCATCCGACGCTCGAAACCGGCGTCGAGGCGCTGGTGGTGGCTTCGCACGCATGGTTGGCGCCATGATGCGGTCCGGTATCCGGCCCCTTGGCGCGTGGGCGCATCGGTGCGTCTTGCCGGCGCGGTGGCCTGGAACATGACCCACATCCTGTTGACCGTCCTGGATCTTGGCGGCACGTTCGTGTTCGCGATCAGCGGCGCGGTGGCCGCCGTGAAATATCGCCTGGACATCTTTGGCGTGATGGTCCTGGCGTTCTCGGCCGGCAACGCCGGCGGCATCACGCGCGACTTGCTGATCGGCGCGCTGCCACCCGCCGCGATTTCGAACTTGAGTTATCTTGGCGTGTCGGTCCTTGCCGGATTGATCGTGTTCTTCCGGGATTCGCTGGTGACGCGGCACAACAATACGGTGCTGTGGTTCGATGCGATCGGTTTGGCGTTTTTCGCGGTGGCGGGTGCGGAGAAGGCGCTGGTGCATGGGCTGAATCCGGTCATGGCGGCGCTGCTCGGCATGCTGACCGGCATCGGCGGTGGCATGCTGCGCGACGTGCTGGTGATGCAGATTCCGGCCGTGCTGCGTTCCGATCTGTACGCCTTGGCCGCGCTGGTCGGCGCGGCGATCGTGGTCGGCGGCCACGTACTTGGCATCCACGCGGTGGCCACCACGATCGTCGGTGGGCTTGCGTGCTTTGCGCTGCGTTACATGGCGATCCGCCATGGCTGGCACCTTCCGCACGCGCGGAATTCCGGAGACGCAGCATGACGGCACGCATGCCAACCCTGTTCGTTGGTCACGGCAATCCGATGAATGCCGTGCAGGATTCGATATGGTCGCGCGCATGGTCCGCGTGGGGACGGCGCTTGCCGAAACCGCGCGTGGTGCTGTCGGTGTCCGCGCACTGGTATCTGCCGGGCACCGCGGCGACCGCGATGGCGCAGCCGCGCACGATCCACGACTTCGGCGGCTTCCCGCGCGAGCTGTTCGAAGTGCAATATCCCGCCCCCGGCGATCCGGGACTCGTCCGGCGGTTGCAGGAACTGCTCGTCCCCGTACCCGTCCTCGCCGACCTTGCATGGGGGCTGGACCATGGCACCTGGTCCGTGATGCGCCACATTTTTCCCGGTGCCGACGTGCCGGTGGTGCAATTGAGCATCGATGAAACCAGGCCGGCGGATTTCCACCACGATCTTGGCAAGCGCCTGGCGCCGCTGCGCGAGGAGGGGGTGTTGATCCTCGGCAGCGGCAACATCGTGCACAACCTGCACACCTACGCCTGGGGCCGCCGTCCGGTGGAACCGTTCGACTGGGCTGCACGGTTCGAAGCAGCGGTGCGCGACCGGATCGTGCGCGGCGACACGGGAGCGCTAGTGGACTATGCCTCGCTCGGACGGGATGCCGAACTGTCGGTGCCCACGCCGGAACATTACCTGCCCCTGCTGTACGTGCTGGGCGCGCGCCGAAACGACGACGCGGTGAGCTTTCCGGCCGACGGCGTGGACGGCGGTTCGATCTCGATGTTGTCGGTGCAACTGGGCTGACCCGCGTCAGCCGGCACCCTGCGGTACACCGGATTTCTTGCTGCGCAGCTGTTCGACCAGCGCGTGCAGCGTCGCCTGTGCTTCGGGCGCGAACCACCCGTCGAGGAATGCCTCGACGGGCAGCGACGCGGGATCGTCGAACAATCGCGCGAGCTCCGCGCGCGCCAACGCGCGTGTGCCGAGCAGCGCCCGGCGTGGCAACTGCAGCAGCGATTCCAGCCACGCCAACGTGCGCGTCACGACGTGATCGACGTCGGTCAATTCGTCGACCATGCCGGCCGCGAGTGCCTCGTCGCCATCCAGCATCGCGCCGGCGACCAGCAGGCGCTCGGCGCGATACGGGCCGACCAACCGGCGCAAGGCGGCCTGGATGCAGTCGGGCACCGTCAAGCCGACCTGCACTTCGTTGAGGCCGATCCGGTATTCGCCGCGCGCCATCACCCGGTAGTCGCTGAACAGCGCGAGCACCGCACCGCCGGCCGGGCTGTGGCCGGTGACCGCGGCAGCAATGGGAATCGGTGAGCGTGCCAGCGCCCCGCACACCGCGAAGAAGCCGTTCCAGAACGTGCGCATCGCGTCGCGGTCGAGTTGCAGGAGCACGGGAATGTCGAGGCCGGCCGAGAACAGGCCCGGCGAGCCCGAAAGCACCAGCGCCGCCGCGCCGTCTTCGGGCGCCTGCACGATCGCGCGTTGCAACGCCGCGACGAGGCCGGGGTCCAGCGCATTGACCGGTGGCCGTGCAAGGCGTAGTTCCAGGATGTCGTGTTCGTGTTCGATGCGGTCGAGCATGGATGATCCGTAGTTTGGCCGGGTGGTTTAGGCTAGTCCGGGTCCCGGGTTCCGAGGCCCGGGAACCGGGTTCCGGATTCTCACAAATCCTGTGCGTTCCAGGCGTATTTCACGGTGTAGGCGAGGGTGGCGTCGCCATGGGCCGGCACCGGCACGTCGAATTCGAGTAATTGCGGGGTTCGCTTCGAAGGCTTGATGCTGGATTCGGCCACGCTCCATTCTCGCCAGCGGTTGGGGTGTTCGCGCACCGTGACCGTGCGCGCCGTGTCGCCGCCGTTCGCCAGCGCAATCTTGTACGATTCGGTCATCGTGCGTGCGTTCGCGTCGACATGGAACGCAGTGCGTTCGCGGCTGGCGCGCAGGTCGAAACTCTGGCCGAGTTCCACGGAAACGCGCTGGCCCTTCGGCGTGTCGGCAACACTGCCTTCGCCCAGCAACGCCGGGGCGCCATCGCGATCATGCATCCACGCGCGCAACGTGCCGGCGGGCAGGGCATCGGGCGCGTTGAAGGCGAGCGTGCTGGTGATCCCGCGGTCCTGGTAATCCTGCGCGCCGTAATCGTTGGTGTTCGGCTTCGGGGGAAAGTAGGCACCCCCATCCTCGACGACGTATTCGCGTTGGCAATCGAGCGCTTGCACCGGGTAGAGCGGCGCCAACGTCACCGTGCCACTCGGCAGGCTGACCGCACCCGGAAGCGTGAAGCTGCGGTAGTCGCCGAGCGATGCCTGCTCCGGCATGGGCCGCGCGGCGGCCATCGGCGCGGGGCCCTTCATGGCCATGCTCTGGAAAGTCATGGGGCGATTGCCGAGGTTGGGTTGCCCGGCGACGAGCTTGATCCTGGCGCTGTCGTAATCGCGGCCGCTGCGGTTGGCGATGCTGGCTTCCGGCTTGAACTGCATCCGGCACGAGCCGCCGTCTGCCAGCATCGCATTGTAGGCGGCGCGCCAGCCAAGGCCGGAGGTGGCATAGGTGAGGCGCGCATCGCGGTTGCCGCCGGATTTCGCGTCGACGTCCAGCCACAGCGTGCTGCCGCCGGAAACCGCATCGGCTGGCAACGTCAACGAGGCGTAGTCGTGCACTAGATGCACCTTGCCGTCGCCGGTGCGAACCAGCACGCCGCTGTCGGACGCCCCCAGCAGCTCGCCCGAAATGCCGCCGCCACCCGATTGCACTTCGACCTGGCTGCCGATTGCACCGTCGAGCGCACCATGGGTGCTGGCGTTGGCCAGGATCACGCGTTGGCCCAGCACGCTCGCGTTCGAACCCAGCACCACCGCGACGGCCTCGGGATCGAGTGTCGCCGGCAAACCGCCGATGCGGACCTGGTGGTTCCCGGACTGCAGGCCCAGCGAGCGCTGCTCGTGCACCAGTGCATGGCCCGCATCCAGCGTACCTTGCGCGCTGCCGGAAAACAGCGCGTCGTTGTCGGCGTGATAGATGGTCAAGCTTGCGTGGTCGGCAGCGAATGCGGCCGGTGTCGTCAGCAGCGCAGCCATTGTGGCGCAAAGCAGTCGGCGTGACATGGCGTGTCTCCCTGATGGCAATGTGCCCCGATGATAAAGGCACTTGCTGAATCCGGCCGCCCGCGCGGGGATTTCAGGAGGCGCCTCGCACGCCGGCGATGAGCGTCGCGACTTCATCGCTGTCCCGCGCGCGCAGCAGGCGTGGCGCCAGCGCACGCAACGCCTTGCGGTCGCAGTGCGCCAGCGCGTCGCGTACCGCGAGGATGCGATCGGGCAACATGCTGAATTCTTCCAGCCCCAGCGCGACCAGCACCGGGGCGAACGCGGGATCCCCTGCGATTTCACCGCACAGGGACACGGGCTTGCCGGCCGTCCGGGCGCGCGCGATCACGTGTGCGATCAGGCGCAATACCGCCGGATGCGCGGGTTCGTACAGCTTGCCGAGCTGGTCGTTGTTGCGGTCGGCGGCCAGCACGTACTGCGTGAGATCGTTGCTGCCGATCGCGAGGAAATCGGTGACTTCCAGCAGCGCGCGGACATTGAGCGCGGCAGCCGGCACTTCCACCATTGCGCCGAGTTCGAACTGGTCGGGGATTTCGTGGCCGGCGGTGCGCAGGTCGCGTGCGCATTCCTCCAGCAGGCGCCGCACCTCGACGATGTCCGATGCGTTGGCGATCATCGGGACCAGGATGCGCACGGGCCCGTAGCAGCTTGCGCGCAGGACCGCGCGCAGTTGCGTGACGAATATATCGGGCTGCCGCAACGACAGGCGCACGCCGCGCACGCCCAGCGCGGGATTGGGCTCCGGTGCCATCATCAGGCCTGCGCCGATGGCCTTGTCGGCGCCGAGATCGAGCGTGCGGATGGTGACGGGCAGGCCGCCGGCGCCGAGCACCAGGTCCCGGTACGCGACGAATTGCTCGTCTTCGCCCGGCAGCCCGCTTTGGGCGAGGAACAGGAATTCCGTGCGGTACAGGCCGATGCCGGCGACGCCCAGGTTGCGCGCGCGTTCGATGTCTTCGGGGCGTTCCGCGTTCGCGAAGATCTGCAGTTTGTGGCCATCGCGGGTGCGCGTTTCCGTACCGGCCAGTTGCGCCAGGCGCCGGCCTTCCCGCAGCGCCTCGCGCTGCCAGTTGCGGAACTGCGCGAGGTCCTGCGCGGTCGGGTGCACCACCAGTTCGCCGCGCACGCCATCGACCAGCGCGAGATCCCCGTCGCGCAAGTCTTCCAGCACGCCGTCGGTATTCACCAGCATCGGCAGGTGCAGGCTGCGGGCGAGGATCGCGCTGTGCGAGTACGGGCTGCCGGAACCCGCGACCACCGCTAGGATGCCGTGGCTGGCCATGTGCGCGAGCTCGCCGGGCGCAACGCTTTCGGTGACGAGGATTTCGCCGACGCGCGTCGCGAGCTTCTTCTCTTCGCTGCTGGCCTGGCGCGCCAACGCGCTCTGCACGCGCGCGATCACGTGGCCGACGTCCTCGCCGCGGCTGCGCAGGTACGGATCGTCCATCGCGTCGAACACCGCGACCAGACGGTCCCGCTGTGCCTTGAGTGCCGCCGTGGCGCGGAAACGACCCTTGCGGATCATCGCGCGCAGGCCCTCGACCAGTTCCGGATCGTCCAGCAGCAGGGCATGTGCATCGATGAATTCGCCCACCTCGCGCGCCAGCGTGCCGTGCAGCTTGCGACGCAGCGTGGCCAGGTCCTCGCGCGCGACCGCGAAGGCGCGCTCAAGGCGCGCGACCTCGGCTTCGACCTCCGCGTCCGGCAGCGGCGTGGTGTCGATGCTGAAACGCGCCGGCCGTTCCAGGCGCACGCGGCCCAGCACCATGCCGGGTGACGCGGGATTGCCAGGAAAGACGCGCCTCATGCGCCCTCGTCGAACTTGCGGTCGAACAGGGCGGCGACGGCGTCGAGCGCCTGGGCTTCGTCGGGGCCTTCCGCGCGCAGCGTCAACGGCGTGCCGATGCCGGCGGCCAGCATCATCACGCCCATGATGCTTTTCGCGTTGACTTCGCGCCCCTCACCGACCAGCCAGATCGTGGACTCGAAACCTTGCACCAGTTGCACGAGCTTCGCGGATGCGCGCGCGTGCAGGCCGAGTTTGTTGCTGACCACGATTTCCCTTTCGAGCATCGGACGTCCCGGGACAGAGGCATCCCGCTACGTTACCAAAAAGCCGGGAATGGAGAATCGGAAATCGGGACCCGGAACCGGGCAGCGGGCATCCTGTCGTCATTCCATCCGACTGTGGTGAAGCCGCAGCCTGCCCCGGAATGACCAAGCGGGTGATCGACCAACCCCGATTCCCGGCTTTCACACCTTGTCGATGCAGATGCCGCCGCGACCGCCGCAGGCGGCGACTTCGGCCAGTTCGTCCAGCGGCTTGTCGGGATAGTTGAGTACCCGCAGCAGCATCGGCAGGTTGAGGCCGGATACGCAGCGCGCGTGGACACCGAGGCTCGCCAGCTTGTTGGCGATGTTGCAGGGCGTGGAGCCGTACAGGTCCGACAGCACCAGCACGCCACCGCCGTGGTCCAGCGCGCGTGCGGCGCGCGCGGCGGCCGGCAATATCGTGCCGGGATCGTCGGTGGCGCTCACCTCCATCGAGTCGAGCTGGCACGGCAGGCGCGGCATCACGTGCCGGGCGGCGGCGATCAGCGCGGGGCCGATCTCCTCGTGGGTCAGCAGCAGGATGCCCGCGGCGGGAGCCGGGGCGTCGTGGCGGAGGGCGGAAGCCGTGGTCATGGGCGGAAAAGGAGGGTCACCGGTCAGACGTTGCAAGATTCGGTCCAATCGGTGGCAGGTGGTTACTCAAGCTCGCGGTGGAACGTGAGCACCTGGTCGCGGCTGGCCCGGTAGTGCTCGGCAAGGCGCTCAGCCAAGTACACCGAGCGGTGCCGGCCACCGGTACAGCCGATGGAAACGGTCAGGTAGCCCTTGTCCTCACTCTCGAAGCGTGGCAGCCACGCGTCCAGGAAACCTCGAATGTCAGCCAGATATTCTACCACCGATTGCTGGCCGTCCAGATACTCGCGGACGGGCGCGTCCTGCCCCGAAAACGGACGCAAACGCGCGTCCCAATGCGGGTTCGGCAGGCAGCGGGCGTCGAACACGAAGTCCGAATCGGGCGGAATGCCGCGTTTGTAGGCAAACGACTCGAACAACAGCGTGAGGCCGGGTGACACCGCGCTGTATTCGGTGGTGATCAGGCGACGCAATTGATGGACATTGGTATCGCTGGTGTCGATGGAACGGTTCGCGATGGCCCGCAAAGGTCGCAGGCGGCGGCGTTCCTCGGCCAGCGCGTCGATCAGCGAAAGACCGTCGTCCGATAGCGGATGGCGGCGGCGGGTGAATGCGTAGCGCCTCAGCAGCACCGCGTCGCTGGAGTCGAGAAACACCAGTTCGACGTCGGCGCCTGCGGTCGCCAGCTTGGACAGGGCCTCGGGCATTCGATCGAGGTCGCCCTGGTTGCGCACGTCCACGCCGACCGCGATGCCAGGAAGCGTGCCGCGGCCGCCGTCGGTGAGCGCGCGGTACAGCGAAGGCAGCAGGCCGGTCGGCAGATTGTCCACGCAATAAAAGCCAAGATCCTCGAAGGCGCGCAGCGCGACGGTCTTGCCGGCGCCGGAAAGACCGGTGAGCACCACCATGCGGATGGGGGCGTCGGGCAGGTTGTCGGGCGTGTTGTCGGGTGTGTTCGGCATCGTCGTCAACCGGGTTGGCGTTGCAGGCGCGCGGCCTGGCGGTCCATGAAAATGCGGGCCTGGTCGATGCCTTGCGACTTCAGCATGTGGCTGCGCACGGCGGCTTCGACCAGCACCGCGAGGTTGCGGCCGGGCGCGACAGGGATCGTGATTTGCGGCACCTTCACGTCCAGCACCTCGTGCACGCCGACATCGCCGGTCAGGCGCACCATCGCGTCTTCCGGCTCGTTGCCGGCCGGGCGCAGGTGCACGATCAGGCGCAGGTATTTCGAGCGCTTGACCGCGGTGTGCCCGAACATCTCGCGCACGTTCAGGACGCCGAGGCCGCGCACTTCCAGGAGGTCGCGCAGGATGTCGGGGCAGGCGCCGTCGATCACGTCCGGTGCGATCAGGGTGAATTCGGGCGCGTCGTCGGCGACCAGTCGGTGGCCGCGCGTGATCAGTTCCAGCGCCAACTCGCTCTTGCCGCTGCCGGGCGTGCCGGTGATCAGCACCCCAATGGAATGGACTTCCATGAACACCCCGTGCAGCGTGATCTGGGGCGCCAGCGCGCGCGCCAGCTTGTATTGCAGGAAGGTCAGCACGTCGTGGCCGCGGCGGGCGCTGACCCACAACGGCGTGCCGGTTTCCTCTGCGGCATCGCGAAGATCCGCCGGCACCGCCTGGTCCTTGGTGACGACCAGCGCGACCGGCTGCTGCGCGAAGATCTTCTGCACGGTTTCCCAGCGCTGGCGCGAATCGAGGCCGTCGAGGTAATTCAGTTCCTCGCTGCCCACGATCTGCAGCTTGTTGGGATAGATGATGTTGAGATAGCCGATTTCCGACGGCCGGCGCTGGCCGGAGCCACCGGATTGCAGCGCACGCTCCGCGCCCTCGCGGCCGGCGACCCAGCGCAGGGCCATGCGTTCCTTGACGTCTTCGAAGAGCTCGCGTGCGCTGAGTCGGTTCAATGCATTCCCCGCCCGCCATGGCGACGGGTGGGGATCATTGTGCCAGCGTTGTCGCGCGACTGCTCTTGAAAGAGCAATCGCGACATTCCGGACGAAGTGGCTTGTGGTGAAAAGTCAGGGCAGGAAGCCCGTTCTGGTGCCCGCGGGCGAACAAGCTTGTCGAGATCGCGGATTCCATCGAAGCCGCGATCAGGGACGATCGCAAAAACATGGTGAAACGTCAGGGCAGGAAGCCCGTTCTGGTGCCTGTCAACACTCGACCACGACGGCTGCGACCAGGCTCACCGGGGCCGCGTTCAAGGATGACCGCACAAATCAAGCCAGGTCCCGAATATCATCCCGCCCATGCGTGCGCCGCTTGTCCTTGTGCCGGCGCACCTGTGCATCGAGCTTGTCGAACAGCGCGTCGATCGCGGCGTACATGTCGGCATCCACGGCATTCGCGTGCAGCACCGCGCCGGCGGCGGACAACGTGCCCTCGGCACGGTTGGCTTGCGGATTCTTTTCCACTTCCAGCACCACGTTCAAGGAAGTCAGGTGATCGAAACGTCGTGCGAGGCGTTCGCGCCGGGAATCGACGTAATCGCGCAGGGCCGGGGTGATTTCGATCTGGTGACCGCTGACCTGAATTTGCATGATTGGCTCCTCAAGCATCAGGGGGTGATGGAAGCCCGGTTTTCATCCGGGCCTGGCGCCGGCAGCGGCGCCGGTTGTGGATGTTTCCGCCTGTCTCCTTGTGATCGTGGGTGGTCGGGAAAGTTGCATGAACGTGCTTTCGTGAAAAAACCGGCGGGGATGCCGGGTTTTGCTTTTGCGGTCAGGGATGACCGCCGAAACACGCGCCGTATCAAGCGTGCCCGAAGTGCCGTGAAGTTTCTGTTGCACCGGTCACTGTGCGCGCAGGCGTTCGCCCGAACTCGGGATGCGCAGTTGCTCGCGGTATTTGGCCACGGTGCGGCGCGCGACGCGGATGCCGCGCTGGTTCAGCTCCGCGGTAAGGGTCTGGTCCGACAGCGGTTTGCGCGAATCCTCCTCGTCCACGAGCTTGCGGATCATCGCCTGGATCGCGGTGGCCGAAGCGCTGCCGCCATCTTCGGTGGCGACGCTGGACGAGAAGAAATGCTTGAACTCGAAGGTGCCGCGCGGCGTGTGCAGGTACTTGCGCGTGGTGACGCGCGAAATGGTCGATTCGTGCATGCCGAGTTCCTCGGCCAGTTCCCGCATCACCAGCGGCTTCATCGCTTCCGGCCCGAAGTCCAGGAATGCGCTTTGGGTGCGCACGATCGCGCTGGCAACCTTGAACAAGGTATCGGCGCGCGCCTCGAGGCTTTTCATCAGCCAGCGCGCTTCCTGCAGCTGGCCGCGCAGCCAGGTGGCGTCGCTGCGCTGGGCGCGCGCGATCAGGCTGCAGTAGTGCTGGTTGATCGCGAGCCGCGGCTGGCATTCGGGCGACAGCGACACCCGCCAGCGTCCGGCCGCCTTGATCGCGTAGGCGTCGGGTGCGACGTATTCCGCGGGCGTCGGATCGAACGCCGAGCCGGGCCGCGGGTCGAGCGCGCGGATCAGGGTGGCCGCCGCAATGACGGCGTCCTCGCTCACGCTGAGTTTTTTCGCCAGCTTGCCGAAGTCGCGCTTGGCGAGCAGGTCGAGTTCGCTGGCCGCGATGCGCCGCGCCAGTTCGCGGCCCTCGACGCGGGGGTCGAGTTGCTCCAGTTGCGCGGCGAGGCAGTCGCCGAGGTCCAGGCTGGCGACGCCGGTCGGATCGAAGTGCTGCACGCGCAGGCGCACGGCTTCCGCTTCCTCCTTGCTGGGGGGAGGCTGCAGCGTGCGCAGCGCGGCCAGCACCGGTTCGAGGCCCTCGCGCAGATAGCCGTCGTCGTCGAGCGCGTCGATGATCGCCATCGCGATCGCGTGGTCACGCGCCGAGAACCCGCTCAGGTTCGCCTGCCATTGCAGGTGTTCGCGCAGGCCTTCGGGCGCGGCGTCCTGCGGTTCGGGTGTGTCCTCGTCGAAACCCCGGCTGGATTGCGCCCAGTCCGCGACCTGCGGTGTCTGTTCGTCCCAGTATTCGCTGTCGTCGCCGAGTTCGGGCGTGGATTCGTCGCTGGAAGCTTCGGTGCTGTTTTCCGGCGGGTCCGGCGCTGGAGCTTCGTCGCCGTCCATGCCGTCGATGTCGAGCAGCGGATTGGCTTCGGCAAGCTCCCGCAGCTCGGCCTGCAATTCGATCTGCGACAGCTGCAAAAGACGGATTGCCTGCTGCAACTGGGGCGTCAGGGAGAGTTGCTGTGATTGACGAAGCTGGATGCCCGGTTTCATGGTGACTTTGCGAGGCAGTGGCCTGCATCCTAGCTCACGGCAGCCGGCATGGATAGTGTGTGGGCATGATTTTTGCTAAAGGCCGTCCCCGGCGTTGCGATGGGCGTCAATGTTTCGAAGGTCGCCTCCACGGCGGCGGCATGAAAATGCTGCAACGGGGTGGGCTGAAAACCGCTCGGCGGTGCGCTGAAACCCGGGCATGGGCGGATTGAAGCCCGCCCCCGCGCGCCCCGCGATCGCGGTGCACGTCAAATTCCCGGGCGAAGCGGCTGTTGCTGGTGACCCGGGCCAAGGAATGCCGCCCGGATCTGCCTGGCCGGGATGCAACCACGTGGTGGCAACGCCCCAGCGGTACCGCGATCACGGGCGAGCGCACTACATCTTGAATTCGTGGCCGAGATAGACCTCGCGCACTTCCTTGTGGGCCAGGATTTCGGCGGGCGTGCCGCGCGCCAGCACCTTGCCTTCGTTGAGGATGTAGGCGTGTTCGCAGATCCCCAGCGCCTCGCGCACGTTGTGGTCGGTGATCAGGACCCCGATGCCGCGGTCGCGCAGGTGCCGCACGATGCGCTGGATTTCGCCCACCGAAATCGGATCGACACCGGCAAACGGTTCGTCCAGCAGCATGAAGCGCGGATTGGCCGCGAGCGCGCGGGCGATTTCCACGCGGCGCCGCTCACCGCCGGACAGGCTGATGCCTTTCTGGTCGGCGATGTGGCCGATCTTCAATTCATCCAGCAGGGCTTCCAGTTCGCCGCGGCGCTGGCCGGCCGGCAGATCGGCCCGCAGCTCCAGCACCGCGAGGATGTTGTCCGCGACGGTGAGCCGGCGGAACACCGAGGCTTCCTGCGGCAGGTAGCCGATGCCCTTGCGCGCGCGCTGGTGCATCGGCAGGCCGGTGATGTCTTCGCCGTCCAGCGTGATCCGGCCGCCGTCGGGTTCGATCAGGCCCACCACCATGTAGAAACAGGTCGTCTTGCCCGCGCCGTTGGGGCCCAGCAGCCCGACCACTTCGCCCTGGCGGATTTCGAAACCGAAATCCTGCACCACCTGGCGGGTGCGGAAACTCTTCTGCAACCCTTGCGCGACCAGCATGGGTCAGTGCGTTCCGGCAGCGGTCGATGCGGGGGTCGGCGCTGCGCTGGTGCTGGCGGCGGGTGGGATGGAGCCGGCCGGGGCGGCTGTGCTTGCCGGCGCGGGTTGGGCGCCGGCGGGGGCAGGCTTGCTCCGCGGCTGCAGGGTGATATGGACACGGCCGCCCGCGGCTGGCGTGCCCCGGATTTCACCGCTGTCGGTGTTGTAGACCAACCGGTCACCGTGGAATTCCCCGCGGCCCTGCTGCACCACGCTGGCTTCGCCGGTCAGGATCACGGTATTTTCGGACACCTTGTAGTCGATGGTCGCGGCCTGCCCGTGTACCAGCGTGCCGTTGTCCTGGGTCTGCCGGAAATGCGCCGGGCTACCGGTCAACACCACGCGTTGCCATTGGCTGGTGTCGTTGGGGTCGGTGTAGCCGGAGGCCTGCGCGCCGTCCGCGCGGAACGTGCCCTGGTCCATCTGCACGCTGCCGGTGAAGGTGATCTTGCCGCTGTCCTGGCTGCCTGCAAAGGCATTGGCGTTGATGTGGATCGGCTGGTTCTTGTCCGTCTGTTTCGCCTGCGCGACGCCGCACGCGACCAGCGCGGCGATGAGCAGAACCGACAGATCAATGCGTACGCGAATGCGGCGCGAGCGTGGCGTTGACATCGGAGAGCAGCTCCAGTGAGCGAGTGTCGAAGTTGGCCTTCATGCCGACGCCGCGCAGTATAGAGCCCGGCTCCTGAATTACGCTGGGCGCGGCGGTGGCCAGGCGCTTGTCCTGGGTCCACACGGTGGCGTCGGCGGTGTGGATTTCGGCCGCGGAGATCGTGGCGGTGGGCGGCCTGCGCATTTCGATGTCGCCGATCAGCTTGACCAGGCTGTTGTCGGCACTGATCCATGCGTATTGCGAGGTGCCGTTCCAGTCGGAACCGTCACTTGCGACGAAGTAGTATTGCGGTGCATTGACGTACAGCGAATCGTTGCCTTCGCGACGCGCGAGGTGTGGCGCGGTCATCGTGAAAGCCAGCTTGCCGTCCTGCCCGAACGCGTGCAACGTGAAATGTTCGAGCTGGTAACTGGAGCGCGGCGGCCCGACGATCGCAACCGGCTTGGGCGGCGGCTTCAGCCACCACACCAGCAATTGGGTGATCGCGGCCGCGACCACCAGCACCATCAGCCAGAAAACGGTGGGACGATCCCTCATCCGGCTTGCGCCGCCAGGATCAGGTCGCACACTTCGCGCGCGGCGCCGCGACCGCCGTGCGCACGCGTGCGCCAATGCGCGGCGCGCAGCACTTCGGGTTGTGCGTCGGCCACCGCGATCGCCAATCCGCAGATCGACATCGGCGCGAGATCGGGCGCGTCGTCGCCAACGTAGCAGGCCTGGTCGTTGCCCAATCCGGATGCTTGCAGCATGTCCTGGAGGCAATCCAGTTTGTCGGACTTGCCTTGATAGACATGATCGATGCCGAGTTGTTCGGCGCGCAATTCCACCGCGTGGCTGACCCGCGAACTGATCAGCGCCACGTCGATGCCGTGCGCGCGCAGCCGCTTGATCCCGAGCCCGTCGTGCACGTGGAAGGCCTTGATCTCGCGGCCGTCCTCGGTGAACCACAGGCGCCCGTCGGTGAGCGTGCCGTCGACGTCGAACGCGACCAGCTTGATCTTCGCGGCGCGGACGCGGATGTCGGCGGGGATGTCGGCGGGGCTGGCCATCGAATGGGTTACGTTGGAAAGGATGAGACTTGAGTGAAGCGCGAAGCATAACAACGCTCGTCATGCCGCACGCCCCGCAGCCGCAATCCGGATCCGGTTTGTGAGCTGTCCGGTCGATCGAAGAACCGATTCCGGGTTCCGTTTCCGATGAAGCCGGAAACGGCCCCGGAATGACCAAAAGGTGCAAGGCGTCCCGAATCCCGGATCCGACGCTCAAACCACCCGTGCACGCAGCAGGTCGTGGATGTTCAACGCCCCCACCACGCGCCGCGTTTCGTCGACGACCAGCAACGCGTGGATCTTGAAGGTTTCCATCAACTGCGCGGCTTCGGCGGCAAGCTTGTCCGGGCCGATCACCTTGGGGTTGTGGCTCATGGCTTCGCTGACCGAGGTGGTGCGGAGGTCGACGCCATGGTCGTCCAGCATGCGGCGCAAGTCGCCGTCGGTGAATACGCCCACGAGATGCGCGTCGTCTTCGACGATCGCGGTCATGCCGAGGCCCTTGCGCGACATTTCCATCAGGGCCTGCGTGAGGGTCGCATCGGTGTGCACCATCGGAATTGCATCGCCGGTGTGCATCACGTCGGCGATCTTGAGCAGGCGGCGGCCCAGGGCGCCGGCGGGGTGTGATCGAGCGAAATCGTCGGCGGTGAACCCGCGTGCTTCCAGCAGCGCGATCGCCAGTGCATCGCCCAGCACCAGCGCGGCTGTGGTGCTGGCGGTGGGCGCGAGCCCGAGCGGACAGGCTTCGTTGCTGACGCTGGCATCGAGGTGTGCGTCGGCATCGCGCGCCAGCGAGGAACGCGGATTGCCGGTCATCGCGATCAGCGCGTTGCCTTGCCGTTTCAGGAACGGCACGATGGTCAGGACTTCTTCCGTTTCGCCCGAGTTGGAAAGCAGCAGCACCACGTCGTGCCGCGTGATCATGCCGATGTCGCCGTGGCTGGCTTCGCCGGGGTGCACGAAGAACGAAGGCGTGCCGGTGGAGGCCAGCGTGGCCGCGATCTTGCGCGCGATGTGGCCGGACTTGCCCATCCCGGACACCACCACGCGACCGGCACTGGCCAGGATCAGCCGGCAGGCCTTGCTGAAATCCCCGTCGATGCGCGACTCGATGTCCGCGATGGCCCCTGTCTCGATGCGGATGACCTTGCGCGCACTCTCGACCAGCGCGGCGCGCTCGTCATCGTGGAAAGGTTTGGGTGAAGCTCCAATGGTGCGCGCGTTCATGCGGATGTGCTCCTGAGCCGAAACGCGATTTCCAGTAACATCCCCGTTTCGCATTGTACAGGCGACAGGCACGCCTTCCACGCGCCCGGCAACGGACGCATGGCGGCGGGCCGGCCCTGCGTTCGAGTACGGTTCATGCAATCCAACGAATTGAAAGCCTTGCTGGAAGCGGCGTTTCCCGGTGCCCAGGTGCAGGTCGCCAGTCCCGACGACGTGCATTTCCAGGCGCAGATCGTGGCCGAAGCGTTCGCCGGCAAGCCCACGCTCGCGCGCCATCGCATGGTGTACGCGGTGCTGGGCGGGCGCATGGGCGGGGACATCCACGCCCTCTCGCTGCGCACTTTGACGCCGCAGGAAGCCGGGGCGAATTGATGGCGCGCATCATGATTTCCGGCGGCAAGCCACTCAACGGCGACGTATGGATTTCCGGCGCCAAGAACGCGGTGCTGCCGATCCTCGCCGCGTGCCTCCTGGCCGACGAGCCCGTGACGATCGGCAACGTGCCGCACCTGCACGACGTCACCACCACCATGGAACTGCTCGGCCAGATGGGCGCCGAACTGGCGGTGGACGAGCACATGCGCATCCGCATCGATCCGCGTTCAACCGATCGCTTTTCCGCGCCCTACGAACTGGTCAAGACCATGCGCGCGGCGATCGTGGTGCTGGGCCCGCTGATCGCGAAATATGGCCAGGCCGACGTCTCGCTGCCGGGCGGCTGCGCGATCGGGTCGCGTCCGGTCGACCAGCACATCAAGGGCCTGCGGGCGCTCGGCGCCGACATCACGGTCGAGAACGGCTACATCAAGGCACGCGCGAAACGCCTGAAGGGCGCGCGCGTGGCGATGGACATGGTCACCGTCACCGGCACCGAGAACATCATGATGGCCGCGGCGCTGGCACAGGGCACCACGGTGATCGAAAATGCCGCCGAGGAACCCGAAGTGTGCGACCTCGCGTATTGCCTCAACGCGATGGGCGCGAAGATCGGCGGCATTGGCACCACCACGCTGGTGATCGACGGCGTCGAGCGCCTGCACGGTGCGCGTTACGACGTGCTGCCCGACCGCATCGAAACCGGCACGTTCCTCGTGGCCGGCGCGATCACCGGCGGCAGGGTGCGGGCCAAGCGCACGCGTCCCGACATCCTGAAATCGGTGCTGTCGAAACTGGAAGACGCCGGTGCGCACATCAACTGCGAGGAAGACGCGATCGAGCTGGACATGCGCGGCCACCGACCGCGCGCGGTCGACGTCACCACCGCACCGTATCCCGCCTTCCCGACCGACATGCAGGCGCAATTCACGGCGCTCAACTGCGTGGCCGAGGGCACCGGCATCATCACCGAAACCGTATTCGAAAACCGCTTCATGCACGTGCAGGAGCTGCACCGACTCGGCGCCGACATCAGGGTCGAAGGCAACACCGCGATCGTGCGCGGCGTGCCGCAAATGTCGGGCGCGCAACTGATGGCGACGGACCTGCGCGCGTCCGCGTCGCTGGTGCTGGCCGGCCTGGTCGCCGAAGGCGACACGACGGTCGATCGCATTTACCACATCGACCGCGGCTACGAGAATATCGAGGAGAAGCTCGGCGGGCTGGGCGCGCACATCCGGCGTTTGACGACCTGACGCATGCATGCCGAATGTTCCTTCCCCCCACTTGCGGGGAAGGTGTTCGCAGGGCGGATGGGGGATTCTTGCGAGGGCGCTGCAAGTTGGTTCGACGTCCCTGTCTTTTTCCGCGCCCCTGACTCGCGCCATCCATGGCGCTCGCCCCTTGGGCCGCCTGCGGCGTTCAAATCGGCAATCCTGCCGATTTGGTCCGGGGCGCGGGCGACTTTCTCTTGCTTGGCCAAGAGCAAGTCGCCAAAGAGAAGGCGCACATCCCGTGCGCCATCCTTCGGACTTTTCCGTCGACCGCTCGCCGTGTTCGACGGGCCCCGTTCGGCGCACATCCCGTGAGCTTGGCGGCGCGAGCCGATTGGTCGATCTCGCTGCGGAGCGAAGCGCCTGCAGGAGCGGCCCATGGCCGCGACCCGAACTCTCGAACATTCCGGTGACTACGTCGCGCGCACGGCGCGCTCCGGCAAGGGTGGGTCAGCGCGCCGACCAGCTCTCGAGTTCCAGCGAAAAACTGTTCTTGCCGCGCTGGTCGATCCTGACCGGCGCCGGCAGCTTGCCGGGTGCGAACCAAGCTTCGAATCCCTCGCTTTCGTCGGTGCGACGGACGCGGGTGGCGTCGAACGTGCCGGCGGGCACGCTCACGTTCTGCTTGCCTTGCGCGGAGAAGCGTTGGGTTTCGATGCGGTCGCGCACCGCGACCGGCAGTGCGAATGTGGTCTGGCCCGCGGCCAGGCCGGCGGCGAGCGCCAGCGGCACGGTGTGGCGTTCGATCGCGCCCGGCTTCGTTGCGAAGTGGAACGTGCCGTTGTCGTTCACTTCGACGCTGTGGCTGGACCAGTCGAAGCGCACGCTGCGATGTTTCTGTTTCAATGCCGACTGCATCGTGTAGTCGTAGCGGATGCCTTGCGGCGCATCACCGACCCACTTGAACGTCGAGACTTCACGGGTGCCGGCGGCCAGCAGGGACGCGAGCCCGGCGGTGCCCTCGCTTTGCGTGGTGAAGGTCCAGGTGCCGTTGTTGTTCGGGGCCAGGGTGAGCGTCGCCTCGCCGATCGGCGAGCCGCTTTGCAGCACCCGGTAGTGCGCCGTGAACGCGGGCAGCGGCGGCGCCGCGGCGATGGCGGACCCGAATGCCGCAATCAGCGCGACGACGAAAAACGATCCAAAAAAACGATGGCGGTGCATGGCATTCAAAGTGACGATAACAGTTGCCGCGCAGCCTGACGCGGCACGCCTGAACGCACGCTCACGCGGTGACCAGATTTCCGGGTGGCCCGAGCCGCAGCGGTGCAGACAGGGCCGTACCATTGAACAGCACCTTGCCGTCATGCTCGCGCACCGTGCCGCGTGCGATCGCATCGACGCACGCGATGAGCAGCCGATGCTCCTGCGACAGCAGCCGCGCGGCGAGCGCGTCTTCGGTGTCGCCGGGATGGATGGCGATGCGTGCCTGGGCAATCACCGGGCCGCCGTCCAACTCGGCGCTCACGAAGTGCACGCTGGCGCCGTGCTCGAGATCGCCGGCCTTGAGGGCCCGGCGGTGGGTGTGCAGGCCGCGGTATTTCGGCAGCAGCGAAGGATGGATGTTGATGATCCGACCCGGCCACTGCGCGGTAACGTCCGCGTCGATGATGCGCATGTAGCCTGCCAGCACCACCAGTTGCGCACCGCTGGCCGCAACGTTCGAGAACAAGGCTTCGTCGAATTCGCGGCGCGACGCGAATGACTTCGGATCGAGTGCGAGCGTGGCAATCGCGTGCGCTTCCGCACGGCGCAGCGCGGGCGCATCGGCCTTGTCGCTCGCGACCAGCACGATGTCGATCGGCAACCTGCCGGCTTCGCGCGCGTCGATCAGCGCCGCGAGGTTGCTGCCGCGGCCGGAGGCAAGCACCGCAACGGGAAGGCTCATGCGATGTGGACGCGCACGTCGCCTGCGGCCGGGACGACTTCGCCGATGGTGCAGCTTTGCAGGCCGGATTGCGCGAGCGCCGCTTGCACGCCAGCGACATCGGACTGGGCGAGGATCAGCGTGAACCCGATCCCGCAGTTGAAGGTGCGCCACATTTCCTCGCGCGCGACCTTGCCTTGGCGTTGCAGCCACTCGAACACCGGCGGCATTTTCCAAGCCGACGCATCGATTGCGAGGCCGAGCCCATCCGGCACCACGCGGATGATGTTTTCCTGCAGGCCGCCGCCGGTGACGTGGGCCATGCCGTGGATCGTGCCCGGCCGTATACGCAGCAGCGCGAGGATCGGTTTGACGTAGATGGTGGTCGGGGCCATCAGCGCGTCGGCCAGATTCACGCCGCCGATGTCGAGATCGAATGGTGAGCCGGCGCGTTCGACGATCCTGCGGATCAGCGAGTAGCCATTGGAATGCGGTCCGCTGGAAGCAATGCCCAGAATCACGTCACCCGCGCGGATCATGCTGCCGTCGATGATTTCCGATTTTTCCACCGCCCCGACGTTGAAACCCGCGAGGTCATATTCGCCCGGCGGATACATGTCCGGCATCTCGGCCGTCTCGCCGCCGATCAGCGCGCAGCCGGCCAGTTCGCAGCCCTTGGCGATGCCGCCAACCACCGCGACGGCGGTGTCGACGTCGAGCTTGCCGGTCGCGAAGTAATCCAGGAAGAACAGCGGCTCGGCGCCCTGCACCAGCACGTCGTTCACGCACATGCCCACGAGGTCGATGCCGATGGTGTCGTGCCGGTTCAATTGCTGCGCAAGTTTCAGCTTGGTGCCCACGCCATCGGTACCCGAAACCAGCACCGGCTCGCGGTACCGGTTCGACAGATCGAACAGTGCCCCGAAACCGCCGAGGCCGCCCATCACTTCGGGGCGGAAGGTTTTGCCGACCAGCGGCTTGATGCGTTCGACCACCGCGTTGCCAGCGTCGATGTCCACGCCCGAAGCGCGGTAGGAAAGGGCGTCGTTGTCGGAAGTCACGGCAGTCGGAGCGCGCGTCGTTGGCTGGCGGAATGGCCGGATGCGCAATGATAGACGTTGACGCCATGATTGGGCAGACTTGCACCCAGTCCGTCGGAGGTGCGTGGCCATGTTGCGAATTTCCCTGTCCCTGCTGCTGGCACTGGGCATGGCCGCGGCTGCCGTCGCGCAAACGCCGCCGCCCGCCGACGCCGCGCCGCAGGCGACTGCGCCCGCCAATCCCTATTCGGCGACCGTGCCGGTGGCCGGCACCAGCGATGCCCAGCGCGACGCCGCGATCGCCGCCGCGCTGACCCAAGTGCTGCAGCAGGTTTCGCCCGGGTTCGCGGCGAGTCCCGATGTGCTGGCGCAGGCGTCGGGGTACGTGCGCGATTTTCGGTACAGCCGTGCGGCGTCCGGCAGCGGCCTGCAATTGCAGGTGGACTTCGATTCGGGCGCGGTCAGCCGCCTTTTGGCCGCCAATCCGGCTGGCGGTGCGCTGGCCGGGGCGGTGCCGGCGGCGGGTTCCTCGGCCGCAGCGGCCGCGCCGCAGGGCGGCAGCGGCACGCTGTGGGTGGACGGCATCGACAACAGCCACGCGTTTGCGAGTCTCCTGTCCACGCTGCGCGGCGACACCGCCTTGCATGACGTGGTTCCGGTGGGTGCGGAGCGCGATGGTGTGTTGTTGCAGATCGGTTTCGACCAGCCCTTGGCGACCGTTCTGGCCGCCCTCACGGCGCCGAACGGACACCTTGCGATGGAACGGCAACCGCATCCGGGCGCCGACGCTTCACTGCGCTGGATGCCGTGAACGCGCCGGCGTCGTGAGCGGACGATCGCCAGCGGCGGGCGATGCAGGCTTTCATCCGTTGCGGCATCTGCCCAATCTGATTTCCTGCTTGCGTATCGCGCTGGTGGTGCCGTTGATCGTGGCAATCTTGTCGGGCCGTTACGAATTCGCATTGGTGGTTGCGGGCGTCGCGGGCGTCTCCGACGGCGTGGACGGCTGGCTGGCCCGACGTTTTCGTTGGCAAAGCCGGCTGGGTTCGATCCTCGATCCGGTCGCGGACAAGTTGATGCTGGTCGGATGCATGGTGGCGCTCGGCTGGTTGCACGAGGCACCGCGCTGGCTGGTGGCGCTGGTGGTGGTGCGCGACGCGGTCATCGTGTCGGGCGCATTGGCCTGGCATCGTGTGCTGCGCAATTTCGAGGCGCACCCAAGTTGGTTGTCCAAGGCCACCACGGTGGCGCAGATCGGCTTCGTGTTGCTGGTGCTGGCTGTGCAGACGTTCGGCTGGCAAGTGCCGATGGCGGTTCCGGTGTGGCTCGTCGCGATCCTCACCATCGCCAGTGGCATCGATTACGTGGTGCGCTGGGGTCTTTTGGCCCGGCGCGAACTGAAGGGCAGGGGCACATCCCAATGAGCAACGCGCAACGTTGGCAGTGGTTGCTGATCGTGGCGGTGATCGGCTGGCTGGTGTGGCTGCTGTCGCCGATCCTGATGCCGTTCATGCTGGCCGCCGTGTTCGCTTACCTCGGCGATCCGCTGGTGGACCGGCTGGAACGGTGGCGGATCGGGCGCGGGCTGGCGGCCGCCATCGTGTTCGCGGTGATGCTGCTGGTCGTGGCGCTCGCGCTGCTGCTGCTGGTGCCGTTGATCCAGCGTCAGGTCGCACGCTTCATCGCCGCGCTGCCCGCGTACGCGGCGTGGTTCGCCCACGATGCCGTGCCATGGCTGGAGAACAAACTCAACATCCCGGCCAGCGAGTTCGATCCGTCCACGTTGATCGCCCCGGTGCGCGAACATCTCGCCACGGTCGGCGGCATCGCCGCGGCCGCGCTGGGTTACGCGACGCGTTCGGGCTTGGCGCTGATCGGCTTCGGCGTCGCGGTGGTGCTGGTGCCCGTGGTGACGTTCTACCTGCTGCGGGACTGGGACAAGCTGGTCGCGCACGTTGATGCCTTGCTGCCGCGCGAGGCGCAGCCGACGATCCGCCGGCTTGCGCGTGAAACCGACAGCGTGCTCGGGGCGTTCGTGCGCGGGCAGGTGCTGGTGATGCTGGGGCTCGCGATTTACTACGCGATCACGTTGAAGCTGGTCGGGCTGGACGTCGGGCCGCTGATCGGCATGATCGCGGGGTTGGTGAGTTTCGTGCCGTATCTCGGCTTCATCATCGGCATCGTTGCCAGCCTGATCGCGGTGCTGGTGCAATTCCACGACGTGTATCACCTGATCCTGGTACTGGTGGTGTTCGGGGTCGGCAACTTGCTGGAAAGCTACGTGCTGGTGCCGAAGCTGGTCGGCGATCGCATCGGCCTGCATCCGGTCGCGGTGATCTTCGCGGTCCTGGCGTTCGGCGAGCTGTTCGGGTTCATCGGCGTGCTGCTGGCGCTGCCGATGGCATCGATCGCGATGGTGTTGCTGCGCTTCCTGCGCGAACGTTACGAGGCCAGCGTGCTGTTCGCGGGAAGCGAGCCACCCAGGATCGTGACGCCAGCGGGCACGCGGGGGGAAGATGCGAACGGGACGCCGCCCGTGCCCCCGGAAACACCGCCACCCGCATGATCCGGCAGTTTCCGCTCGACCTGCGCTGGCCGCCGCACCAGCGGCTCGACGCATTCTGGCCCGGCACCAACGTGCCGGCGCTGCAGGGCGTCACGGACGTCGCGAACGGCGGCGATGTGTGGCTGTACCTCCACGGCGCGTCCGGCACCGGCAAGAGCCACCTGTTGATTGGTGCATGCCGGGTGGCGATCGAAGCGGGTCGCCCGGCGCGCTACCTGTCGCTCGCGCAGTTGCCGGAGCCGCGCGCCGACGCGATTGCGTCTCTCGAAGTGGAAGGTTTGTTGGCGATCGACGACGTGCAGGCGATCGCCGGTGATCGTGAGGCCGAACGTGCGTTGTTCGACCTTTACAACCGCGCGAAAACTGCCGGCGTCCGGGTGCTGTTTGCGGCCAATGCCTCGCCTGCGGAACTTGGCATCGCGCTTCCCGACCTGGTCTCGCGCCTCGCGATGTGCACGCAATGCGCGCTGCGGCCCCTCGACGACGCCGGCCGCCGCGCGATGCTGCGCGTGCTGGCCGGCCGGCTCGGCCTGCGCCTGGATGATGAAGTGCTGGACTGGTGGTTTGCGCGCCAGCCACGCGATCCCGCTTCGCTGGTTGCGTTGCTGCAGCGCGTGGATCGCGCGTCGCTGGCGGCGCAACGGCGGATCACGATTCCGTTCCTGCGGGAACTCCTGGGCGGGCGATGAGCGGCTTGCCGTACCGGACGGCGGCATGGAGGCCGTGCATGGGCTGATCGCGGTGTTTCCCCTTGGCTTCAGGTCCAATCCGCTATCCTTGTACAATTGCCTCCGATGAGACCGGGGATCAAGGACATGAACGTCGCCCGCCTGCATACCCACCTCGACCGGCTCGAAGCCGGTTCCATGCGCATCCTGCGCGAAACGGTGGCGGAATGCAGGAAGCCGGTCCTGCTGTATTCGATCGGCAAGGATTCCTCCGTCCTGCTGCACTTGCTGCTGAAGGCGTTCTATCCGGCCAGGCCGCCGCTGCCGATGCTGCACGTCAACACGACGTGGAAATTCCGCGAGATGATCGAGTTCCGCGACCGTATCGCGCGCGAAAAGAACGTCCATCTGATCGAATACATCAACCAGGAAGGCGTCGGCCATACCGATCCGGTTGGCGACGCATCCCGGCACACCTATATCATGAAGACGCAGGCGTTGCGCACGGCGTTGGCCGAACACGGTTTCGACGCGGCGATCGGCGGCGCACGCCGCGACGAGGATCCCGCGCGCGCCAAGGAGCGCGTGTTCTCGCTGCGCGGCGCCGGCCAGCGCTGGGAACCGCGCAAGCAGCGCCCCGAACCCTGGGGCCTGTACAACACCCGCCTCGCGCCGGACGAAACGCTGCGCGTGTTCCCGCTCTCGGACTGGACCGAACTCGATGTGTGGTTGTACATCCGCCGCGAGAACATCGAAGTGGTGCCGTTGTATTTCGCGAAGGAACGCCCGACCTTCGTGCGCAACGGCGCACTGCTGGTGCGCGACGATGACCGCGTGCCGCTGGAACCCGGCGAGAAGCTGGTCCCGAAGATGGTGCGTTTCCGCACGCTCGGCTGCTGGCCCTTGACCGCGGCGGTCGAATCCGACGCCGCCGATCTCGACGGCATCATCGGCGAGATGCTGGACACCCGCGAGTCCGAACGCGCGGGCCGCGTCATCGATCAAGATCCTTCCGATTCCATGGAGCGCAAGAAACGCGAAGGCTATTTCTAGCCCCGGGAGCTTTTGGCGCGGATTTGCGCCGGTCAAAGCGGGTTGAGCAAGAGCATATTGCAATGATCAAATCCCCATTGGCTTGACCCGCATTCATCCGCTTTGGACCGCGTCTGGAAAGTCTTTCGTCTCCCACCAGGAATTCTGAAACCCAATGGCCGTAGCAAGCGACATTGCACCCATCACGGACCGGCTCGAGGCGCTGGAAAACCGCGACACGCTGCGTCTGGCGATGTGCGGCAGCGTGGACGACGGCAAGAGCACGCTGCTCGGACGCCTGCTGGCCGAAGCCGGGATGGTGCCGGACGACCGTCTGGCGCAGATGATCCGCGACAGCAAGAAGCACGGCACCTGCGGCGGCGCGCCGGATTACGCGCTGCTGCTGGACGGGCTCGAAGCCGAGCGCGAGCAGGGCATCACCATCGATGTCGCGTGGCGTTATTTCGGCACCGACAAGCGCGCTTTCATCGTCGCGGACTGTCCCGGCCACGCGCAGTACACCCGCAACATGGCCAGCGGTGCTTCAAACGCGGAACTGGGTATTGTCCTGGTCGACGCACGCGCGGGCGTCCAGACCCAGACCCGCCGGCATACCGCGATCCTCGCGATGTTCGGCGTGCAGCACGTGCTGTTCGCGGTCAACAAGCTGGACCTGATCGAATACAACCACGCGCGCTATCACGCGATCGAGCAGGAGTGCGTGAAACTTGCGCACGACCTCGGGATCGAACACGCGAATGCGATTCCGGTTTCCGCGATCCACGCGGACAACCTGGTTACCGCTTCGCCCAAGACGCCCTGGTACACCGGAAAGTCGTTGCTGGAATTCCTGGAAACGGTGGAGGTGGGGCGTCAGGCAGACGCCGCGTTCGCATTGCCGGTGCAATGGGTGAACCGTCCCGACCACAGTTTCCGTGGCTACGTCGGCACCGTCGTGGGCGGCCGCGTCGCGCCCGGCGACGAAGTGGTGGTGTTGCCTTCGGGCCGTCTTTCGCGCGTGCAGCGCGTGGTCGGCGGCGACGGTGACCTCGATGCTGCCGAAGCGGGACAGGCCATCACGCTCACGCTGGCCGACCAGATCGATGTCTCGCGCGGCGACGTGATCGCCGACCCCACGCTGCCGCCCGAAGTCGCGGCGCAGTTCGCGTGCCACCTCCTGTGGCTGGATGACGCGGCGCTGCTGCCGGGCCGGCGTTATCTGATGAAGCGCGCGAGCGGCACCATCGGCGCGCAGGTCACCGAAATCAAGCATCGCATCGATCCGGATACCCAGGCGCACCTTGCGGCGACCCGGCTCACCGCCAACGAAATCGGCGTCTGCAACCTGTCGCTCGATTCCGACATTGCCTACCGGCCGTACAAGGACGATCGCCGCCTCGGTGGTTTCGTCCTGATCGACCGGGAAACCAACGCGACGGTCGGATGCGGCACGCTGGATTTCGGCCTGCGCCGCGACCGGAACGTGCACTGGCAACAACTGGACGTCGATCGCAGCGCGCGCGCCCGGATCAAGGGCCAGACGCCGTGCTGCCTGTGGTTCACCGGGCTCTCGGGCGCGGGCAAATCCACGATCGCGAACCTGGTGGAACGGCGGTTGCTGGCCGACGGTTTCCACACGATCCTGCTGGACGGCGACAACGTGCGCCATGGCCTGAACCGCGACCTCGGCTTCACCGACGCCGACCGCGTCGAGAACATCCGGCGCGTCGCCGAAGTGGCCAAGCTGATGATGGACGCGGGCCTGATCGTGCTGGTGTCGTTCATCAGTCCGTTCCGCGCCGAACGGCAACTGGCACGCGAATTGATCGGCGAGACCGGGTTCATGGAAGTGTTCGTGGACGCGCCGCTGGCCGTGTGCGAAGAACGCGACGTCAAGGGCCTGTACGCGAAGGCGCGCGCCGGCAAGATCGCCAATTTCACCGGTATCGGTTCGCCCTACGAGGCGCCCGAATCGGCCGAAATCCATCTGCACTCGGATCAGGAGTCCGCCGCCGATTCCGCTTCGCGGGTGGTGAAGCGTCTCGTCGATTGATTTGTGCGGGCGTCCCGATCACCTTTGTCGTCATTCCCGCGAACGCAATGCAGGTTGGGCTGTTGCCGGCTCCACCGGCTGCAGCCCAACGTTCGCCAAATTGTCAGGCTTCGCCGCGAGGACGCCTCGCTCGGCCCGCTCTACCCGGGTTCTGCATCGCGCACGCGGAAATGCCTGGCGCGCCGGGCGACCAGCCCGAGGGCGACACGGTCCGGCAGAATGTCCATCAACACCTTGATGGCGCGGTTGGCGCGTCCGGGCACGCACGCCACCCGGCCGCGTTCGACTGCATCCAGGCCTTGCCGCACCACGTCGTCGGCGTCGGACCACACCCAGCCGGGCAGCTTCGAAACCAGGTTTCGCGCGTGGCTGACGTCGTGGAATTCCGAATGCGTGAAGCCCGGGCAGAGCGCGCAGACGTGGATGCCGTGCGCGCGGTTTTCCAGCGCCAGTGCCTGTGAAACGCGCATCAGGAATGCCTTCGCCGGTCCGTAGAGCGTATTGCCGGGCGTCGAAGGCACCAGGCCCGCCAGCGACGCCACGTTGACGATGCGTCCGTAACCGCGCTCGCGCATCGCCGGCAGCAGCAGGTGGCAAAGTTGCAGCGGCGCGGTCACCAGCACTTGCATGAAGCGCGTGTGCGTGTCCCAATCCACCTTGTCATAGCGACCCGGGACGCCGTAACCGGCGTTGTTGACGAGGATGTCGGTGGCGCGTCCATCGCGCGTCGCGGCCGCCGCGATGCGTGCCGGTGCGGCCGGATCGGAAAGATCATCGGCGATCACCTCCACCTCGATGCCGTGCGCGTCGCGCAACTCGGACGCCAGTGCCCGCAGCCGTTCCTCGCGGCGTGCGGTCAGCACCAGGTCGCAGCCGCGCGCGGCTAGCTGTCGGGCGAATTCGGCGCCGATGCCGGCGGAGGCGCCGGTAATCAGCGCGCGGTGGCGGTGCGGTTTTGTCATTGACGTTTCCCGAAAGGTAAAGATCAGGGAGTGCGAAATTCGGTTCGTCCCCGGATCAAGCCCGGGACAGGCCCTGAGCGTAGGCGCGCAGCGCCGAAGTCGAAGGACAGCAGCGCGGCGCTTCGACTGCGCGGCTTTCAGCCGCTACGCCCAGCGCGAGCGGTGGATTAAAACACGACCTGCGAAGGCCAAGGTTTGATTCCGTGCCGTGGCCTTGGCTATCCTCGCTGGCCTCAATCAAAAGGAGCACGCCATGCGCCGGAAATGGGTGGGTGGCAACTGGAAGATGCACGGCGCGCGGGCGATGGCTTCGGCGCTGGTTGGCGCCATCGCGGAAGCGAACACCGACGCCGTCGACGTCGCGGTGTTTCCGCCGTTTCCCTATTTGCGCGAAGCCTGCGCGGCCGCCGCCGGTTCGCGCATTGCGGTGGGCGGGCAGGATGTCAGCGAACACGAATCCGGCGCGTACACTGGCGAGGTGTCGGCCGCGATGCTGCGTGACATTGGCTGCACGCTCGCGCTGTCAGGACACTCCGAACGCCGGCAGTACCACCGCGAGAGCGATGAGCAGGTCGCGGCGAAGGTTGCCAAGGCGCTCGAACACGATCTCGTGCCGGTGCTCTGCGTGGGCGAAACCCTCGACCAGCGCGAAGCGGGCCAGACCGCCGAAGTGGTATCGCGCCAGCTCGGTGCGGTGGTGGCCCATTGCGGCATCGCGGCGTTCGAACGCATCGTCCTGGCCTATGAGCCGGTCTGGGCGATCGGCACCGGACGCACGGCCAGCCCGGCCCAGGCCCAGGAAGTCCACGCATTGCTGCGTAGCCAGCTTGCCAATGACGATGCTAGAATTGCCGGTTCGACCCGCATCGTTTATGGCGGCAGCGTCAAACCCGGCAATGCCGCCGAGTTGTTCGCCCAAGCCGATATCGATGGCGGCCTGATCGGTGGCGCGGCCTTGCAGGCCACCGACTTTCTTTCGATTTGTGCAGCGGCGGGCTGAAGCCGGCCCCCGCTCGGGAACATCCAGATGCTGTTCACGATTTTCAGCGTGTTCTATGTGCTCATCGCGGCGGCGATGATCGTGCTGATCCTGATGCAGCGCGGCGATGGCGCCAACGCCGGCGCCAGCTTCGGCGGCGGTGCGTCGGGCACGGTATTCGGTGCGCGTGGTTCGGCCAGCTTCCTCACCCGCACCACGGGCGTGCTGGCGGGGTTGTTTTTCGTGCTGAGCCTCGGCATGGGCATTTACCTGAGTCACCACGGCGTCAGGCCGAACGCGCAGCAGGCGCTCGGGGTGATGGCGGGCGCGGGCAGTCCGGCACCCGCGGCGAGCGCTCCGGCAGCGAGTGCGCCGGCAGCCGCCACCGCGCCGGCTTCCGGCGCGTCCGTGCAACGTTCGGAGGTGCCGGTCGCGCCACCGTCCGCTAATCCAGCGGGTTCGGAAGTACCGGCTGCGCCGACATCCGGCAAGGCGACAGGTTCAGAGGTCCCCGCTGCACCGGCCAGCAGCGCACCACCTGCATCGCATTGATGCGAGTTTTGCTTTGGTGAAAAGTCGCGCGCAAGGATGTGCGCGGTGTTTCCCAGGGATGGGGTTACGATCCACGCCCAGGTGGCGGAATTGGTAGACGCACTACCTTGAGGTGGTAGCGGGTAACTCCGTGCGGGTTCGAGTCCCGCCTTGGGCACCAGTCGACGAACGCGCGATCGCGGACATTCCGCATCGCGCGTTTTTCTTTCGTGGATTGCGGCGATTGCCGCGCGCTGCGCGATGCGATCCATTCGCGATTGCCGGGTCAACATTGCGACACGCGCCGGTGCATGCGAAAATTCGGTAGCTAACGCGGACCGAATCGAATGCTCAACGGCTACTGGCCCATCCTGCTGTTCCTGATCGTCGCCGGCGGCATCGGCGTGGCGTTGATCGTGGTTGGCTGGCTGGCTGGCCCGCGCCATCCCAGTGCCGAGAAGTACTCGCCGTACGAGTGCGGCTTCGAAGCGTTCGAGGGCACGCGAATGAAGTTCGACGTGCGCTACTACCTCATCGCGATCCTGTTCATCCTGTTCGATCTCGAAATCGCGTTCCTGTTTCCGTGGGCGACGGTGTTCTCGAGGATCGGCATCGTCGCGCTGGTCGAAATGTTCACGTTCCTGCTGTTGCTGGTGGTTGGCTACGTTTACGTCTGGAAGAAAGGTGCACTGGAATGGGACTGAGCTTTTCCAAAGCGCCGGACGAGTCCGTCCCTGACTCGCTGGCGCCCGCCGAATCCGGCATACGCCCGGACTCGGCTTCGTCGCACCGGGCGCATGCAGTGCGCTCGCTGCGCGGGCAGGCCATGCATGGCCTGCGTGGCAATGGCGCTATCGAGGTGACCGGATGGGACTGATTTCTGCCATCGACAAGTCGATGCACAACCCGGTGCCGATCGGGAAGGTGGACGACATCCTCCGGCCCGAGGCCGACAATCCGGTCGTGCAGCGCGGTTTCGGCGTCACCACGGTGGATGCGCTGTTCAACTGGGCGCGTACCGGCTCGATGTGGCCGATGACGTTCGGGCTGGCGTGTTGTGCGGTGGAGATGATGCACGCAGGCGCATCGCGGCTCGACCTCGATCGCTACGGCGTGATCTTCCGGCCTTCGCCGCGCCAGAGCGACGTGATGATCGTGGCCGGCACCCTGGTCAACAAGATGGCGCCGGCGCTGCGCAAGGTGTACGACCAGATGCCCGATCCGAAGTGGGTGATTTCGATGGGCAGTTGCGCCAATGGCGGCGGCTACTACCACTATTCGTATTCGGTGGTGCGCGGCTGCGACCGCATCGTGCCGGTGGACGTGTACGTGCCCGGTTGCCCACCGACCGCCGAGGCGCTGGTTTACGGGATTCTGCAATTGCAGAAGAAGATCCGCCGCACCAACACCATCGCGCGTTGAAGCCACGATGCCCCAGACTACACCCCAACAACTGGTCGATCGCCTGCGGGCACGCTTCGGCGATCGCATCGACAACGTCGCGGTTTCACTCGCGCAGGCGACGATCGAAGTCATGCCCGCGCACCTGGTCCAGGTGTGCACCGCGCTGCGCGACGAGCCGGACTTCCATTTCGAGCAGCTGACCGACCTGTGCGGTGTCGACTTCCTCAGCTTCGGCGAAGACGAATGGGCGGGTTCGGACACTGCCACCGCGCAGGGATTCGGGCGCGGCGTGCAGGGCGACGACGTGCAAGGCCGCTTCGGCTGGAAAAATCGACCGCAACACCCGCAGTTCCTCAGGCGCTTCGCATCGGTGGTGCACCTGCTGTCATACGAACACAACATCCGCCTGCGGGTGCGCACCTTTGCGTCCGAGGACGCCCTGCCGGTGCTGCCGACGCTCACCGGCGTGTGGCCGTCCGTCAACTGGTACGAACGCGAAGCGTTCGACCTGTACGGCATCGTCTACGAAGGCCATCCGGACCTTCGCCGCATCCTCACCGACTACGGTTTCGTGGGCCACCCCTTCCGCAAGGATTTCCCGCTGATCGGCAACGTCGAAGTGCGTTACGACCCCGAGGCCGGGCGCGTGGTGTACGAGCCCGTGACTTCGGTGACGCCGCGCCTGACCGTGGCGCGCGTGGTGCGCGAAGATTCGCGCTGGCCGACCGCGCACGCGGAAGCCGCCGATGACTGGAAGGACAACTGACGTGGCTGACGCAACCGACAAAACCGGCGAAATCCGAAGCTACACGATGAACTTCGGTCCGCAGCACCCGGCTGCGCATGGCGTGCTGCGCCTGGTGATGGAGATGGAAGGCGAGACCATCATCCGCATCGACCCGCACATCGGGCTGCTGCATCGCGCCACCGAGAAACTGGCCGAATCCAAGCCGTTCAATCATTCGATCGGCTACATGGATCGCCTCGATTACGTGTCGATGATGTGCAACGAGCACGCCTACGTGCGTGCGATCGAACAGTTGATGGGGATCGAGCCGCCCGAGCGCGCGCTGTGGATCCGCACGATGTTCGACGAGGTCACGCGCATCCTCAACCACCTGATGTGGATCGGTTCGAACGCGCTCGACCTCGGCGCGATGGCCGTGTTCCTCTACGCGTTCCGTGAACGCGAGGAACTGATGGACGTGTACGAAGCCGTGTCGGGTACGCGCATGCATGCGACGTACTACCGCCCCGGCGGCGTCTACCGCGACCTGCCCGGCAAGATGATCCAGTACAAGGAATCGCCGTGGCACAAGGGCAAGGACCTGAAGCGCATGAATGCGTGGCGCGAAGGTTCGCTGCTGGACTTCCTGGACGCATTCAGCGCGGATTTCCCGCACAAGGTCGATGAGTACGAAGAACTTTTGACCGACAACCGCATCTGGAAGCAGCGCACCGTCGATATCGGCATCGTCACTCCCCAGCAGGCTTATGCGCTGGGCATGACCGGACCCATGCTCCGTGCGTCCGGCATCGAATGGGATCTGCGGAAGAAGCAACCGTACGCGAAATACGCTGACGTCGATTTCGACATCCCGGTCGGCACGCATGGCGATTGCTACGACCGCTACCTGGTGCGCGTGGCCGAGATGCGCCAGTCGGCTTCGATCGTCCGCCAGTGTGTGGCATGGCTCCGCCAGCACCCCGGCCCGGTCATCACCGACAATTACAAGGTCGCGCCGCCCAAGCGCGAGGATATGAAGGAATCGATGGAAGCCTTGATCCACTGGTTCAAGCTGTTCACCGAGGGCTACAGCGTGCCGGCCGGCGAAACCTACGCGGCCATCGAGGCGCCCAAGGGCGAGTTCGGTTGCTATCTCGTTTCCGACGGCGCCAACAAGCCGTTCCGCGTGCACCTGCGCGCGCCCGGTTTCGCGCACCTGGCGTCGATCAACGAAATCACCGCCGGGCACATGTTGCCGGACGTCGTGGCGATGATCGGCACCTACGATCTGGTGTTCGGGGAGGTCGATCGATGAAACCCACCGGCAATTTCGACAAGGTGAAGGACGTCGACCCGATGCAGGTATTGACGGCCGAGACGCGCGCGCACATCGATCACTGGGCCGCGAAGTTCCCGCCCGACCGCAAGCGCTCTGCGGTGATCCAGGGCCTGATGGCGGCGCAGGAGCAGAACGGCGGTTTCCTCACCGACGCGCTGACCGCCGCGGTCGCCAGGTACCTCGGCATCCTGCCGGTGTTCGCCTACGAGGTGGCGTCGTTCTACTCGATGCTGGAGACGCAGCCGGTCGGGCGCAACAACGTGGCGATCTGCACCAACATTTCCTGCTGGCTCAATGGCGCCGACCGCATCGTCGAACATTGCGAGAAAAAGCTTGGCGTGAAGCTTGGTGAGAGCACCGCAGACGGACGCGTGTACCTGAAGAAGGAAGAGGAGTGCCTGGCGGCTTGCTGCGGCGCGCCGATGATGGCCGTGAACGGGCACTACCACGAGAAGCTGACGCCCGAGAAGGTCGACGAAATTCTGGATGGACTGAAGTAGGAGCCTGCCAGCAGGCGACTCGTGTCGCGCGCAGGCGCGCTCCTGCAAGAGAACAATATGCCATACGGACCCGAACCCAAGGAACACCAGGTCGTCTACACCACGCTGCATTTCGATCAGCCGTGGACGATCGACAACTATCGCAAGACCGGCGGCTGGCAGGCCTGGGAGAAGATCCTGGCCGAGCGGCCCGATCCGGCGACGATCGTGGATGAGTTGAAGAAAAGCGCGCTGCGTGGGCGCGGCGGCGCGGGTTTCCCGACCGGCATGAAGTGGTCGTTCATGCCGCGCAAGGCGCCAGGGCAGAAATACATCCTGTGCAATTCCGACGAGTCCGAGCCCGGCACCTGCAAGGACCGCGACATCCTGCGCTTCAATCCGCACGCGGTGCTCGAAGGCATGGCGATCGCCTGCTACGCGACGGGTTCCACCGTCGCCTACAATTACCTGCGCGGCGAATTCCACCACGAGCCGTTCGAACACATCGAACAGGCACTGCACGAAGTCGAAGCGGCCGGCTTGCTGGGCACCAACATCCGCGGTACCGGCATCGACGTGACGATCCACAACGCGCTCGGCGCAGGCGCCTACATCTGCGGCGAGGAAACCGCGCTGATGGAATCGCTGGAAGGCAAGAAGGGCTGGCCGCGCTACAAGCCGCCATTTCCCGCCAACTTCGGCCTGTTCGGCCGCCCCAGCACCATCAACAACACCGAAACCTACGCGTCGGTGCCGGCGATCCTGCGCAACGGCGCCGACTGGTTCCTCAACCTCGGCAAGCCCAACAACGGCGGCCCGAAGATCTTCTCGGTGTCGGGCCATGTCAACAGGCCCGGCAATTACGAAGTGCGCCTCGGCACGCCTTTCGCGGAGCTGCTGGAGCTGGCCGGCGGCGTGCGCAACGGCCACAAGTTGAAGGCCGTGATCCCGGGCGGTTCTTCGATGAAGGTGCTGAAGGCCGACAAGATGATGGAATGCACCATGGACTACGACTCGATCCGCAGCGCGGGGTCGGGCCTGGGTTCGGGCGCGGTGATCGTGATGGACGAAACCACCTGCATGGTGCGCGCCTGCGAGCGCATCTCGCGCTTCTACCACATGGAATCGTGCGGCCAGTGCACCCCGTGCCGCGAAGGCACCGGCTGGATGCACCGGGTGCTGGCCCGCATCGTCGCGGGCGGCGGCACCTCGGAAGATCTGCATCGCCTGAAGGCGATCGCCGGCCAGATCGAAGGCCACACCATCTGTGCGTTCGGCGAAGCCGCGGCGTGGCCCGTGCAGGCGTTCCTCGCGAATTTCTGGGACGAGTTCGAGTACTACTGCAAGAACGGACGCTCGATGGTCGACGATCAATTGGGAATTGCGGCATGAGCGCGCAACCGAAAGACACCGCGCCACCCGTGGAGATGGTGGAATTCGAGATCGATGGCCACCCCGTTTCCGCACCCAAGGGGTCGATGATCATCCAGGCTGCGGATGCCGCGCGCATTCCGATCCCGCGTTTCTGCTACCACGAAAAGCTGCCGATCGCCGCGGTTTGCCGCCAGTGCATGGTGGAAGTGGAGATGGGCGGCAAGCGCGTGCCCAAGCCGCAGGTGGCGTGTGCCACACCGGTGGCGGCCGGCATGAAGGTGTTCACCAAGACGCCGCTTGCGATCCATGCGCAGCAGAACGCGCTGGAGTTCGTGTTGATCAACCACCCGCTGGATTGCCCGATCTGCGACCAGGGCGGCGAGTGCGAGCTGCAGGACTTGTCCATGGGCTATGGGCGTTCGCTGTCGCGCTTCACCGAACGCAAGCGCACCATCAGCGACGAGAACGTCGGGCCGTTGGTCGCCACCGAAATGACCCGGTGCATCCATTGCACCCGTTGCGTGCGATTCCTCGGCGAAGTCGCCGGCAGCTACGAATTCGGCGACTTCGATCGCGGGGACCGGCACGTGATCGGCACCTGGATCGGCCGCGGCATCGGTTCGGAGCTGTCCGGCAACGTGATCGACGTGTGTCCGGTCGGGGCGTTGACCGACAAGGTGTTCCAGTTCAAGGCGCGCGCGTGGGAGCTGATCGCCAAGCCGTCGATCGGTTATCACGACGCGCTCGGTTCCAATCTGTGGCTGCACACCAAGCGCGGACAGGTGCTGCGTGCAGTGCCGCGCAACAACGAAGCCATCAACGAGTGCTGGCTGGCCGATCGCGACCGCTACAGCCACGAAGGCCTGTATGCGCAAGACCGTGCGCAGCGGCCGATGGTCCGCAAGGACGGCGAACTGGTGGAAGTCGACTGGGACGAGGCCATCGCGTTCGTCGCCGACGGCCTGCGCAAGGCCGGCAGCGACATCGGCGCGCTGGTTGCCCCGATGACCTCATGCGAGGAAGGCGCGTTGCTTGTCGACTTGCTGCGCGGACTGGGCAGCGACCGCATCGACCACCGCCTGCGCGTGCAGGATTTCAGCGACGGCGGCCCGGCCGGGCAGGCGTCCGGCATGGCCGCACAGGATGTCGCCGAAATCCGCGCGGGTCTCGTGATCGGCAGCAACCTGCGCCACGAGATGCCGTTGCTGAACCAGCGGCTGCGGCGTGCGACCCGGCACGACGCGTCCAGGCCGCACATTTCCAACATGGCCAACTACGACATCGCCGAGATCAATGGCGCGCGGGTCTTCGCGCTCAACCCGGTGCATTTCGACTGGAGCTTCGATCTCGCCGGCGAAAAGGTGGTGCCGCCGCAGGAACTGGTCGCGGCGTTGTTGCGGCTGGCCAAGGCGGCCGGCGTCGAGGCTGGCGAGCGCGCCCTGGCCGAAGCCATTGCGGGGGCCGCGGACGACGACGAGGCGCGCCAGTGGTGCCGGGCGTTGCGGGACGCCAGCGCGTCGGTGGTGATCCTGGGCGACGTGGCCACCCAACATCCGCAGGCGGCGTGGCTGCGCGCATTGGCGCGCGGCATCGCGGCCGCCACGGGCAGCGCCTTCAACGAGCTGCCGTCCGGCGCCAACGCCGTTGGCCTGGCGCGCGCGGGGGCACAGTGCGCGGAAGGCGCCCGCGGCATCATCGACCGGGCGCCCAAGGCGCTGGTCACCTGGCAGGCGGGTTCGCAGGACACCTTCGCGCCGGCAGCCTATGACAAGGCGCGCGAAACCGCGGAATTCTGCGTGTACGCCGGCGCGTTCGTCTGCGACGGCGTGCGCCGCACGGCCGATGCGGTATTGCCGCTCGGGCTGCCGCCGGAAATCGATGGCACCTACGTGAACGTGGATGGCGCCGTGCAAACCGTCGCCGCGGGTTCGACGCTCGCCGGTGAATCGCGGCCGGGCTGGAAGGTGCTGCGCGCGCTGGGCGGTGCATTGGGCGTGGATGGATTCGACTTTGTCGACTTCAACGATGTGCATGCCCGCCTCATCGAAACGTTGTCCAAGCCGGTTGAACTCGCAAACCGAACCCCCACCCAGGCACCGCTTCCGAGCGAAGAGGGTCTGCATCGCGTCGCCACGGTCGGCATCTATCGCAGCGATGCCGTGGTGCGCCGCGCCAAGGCCTTGCAGGCGCACCCGCTGAACCGAGCGCCGGCACTGCGCATCTGCGCCGATGACGCGCGTGCGCTTGCGCTGCTGGATGGCGTCAAGGCCGATGTCGATGGCGTGACACTGCCGGTGGTCGTCGATGCCGCGGTGCCGAAGGGTTGCGCCTGGATCGAAGCCGGGCACGCCGCGACCGCCTCGTTGCCGCCGCATGGCGCGACGCTCACCATCAGGGCGGTGATCGCATGAACGACGCACTCATCTTCGGATGGACGCTCGGGAAGATCCTTGCGATCGCGGTGCCCGTCATCATCGCGGTGGCGATGTACGTGTGGTGGGAGCGCAAGGTGATCGGCTGGATGCACGTGCGCATGGGACCGAACAAGATCGGCCCGTTCGGCTTGCTGCAGGCGTTCGCGGACGTGGTGAAGCTGCTGATCAAGGAAGTGATCGTCCCCACCAACGCCAATCGTTTCCTGTATTTCACCGCGCCGCTGCTGTCGGTGATTCCGGCGCTGGCGGTGTGGGCGGTGATCCCGTTCAATGGCGGAGGTTTCGTCCTGGCCAACGTCAACGCGGGCGTGCTGTACGTGCTGGCGATGAGTTCGCTGGGCGTGTACGGCATCATCCTTGCGGGCTGGGCCTCGAATTCGCGCTATGCATTGCTCGGTTCCATGCGTTCGGCCGCGCAGATGATCTCCTACGAAATCTGCATCGGCATGGCGCTGGTGACGGTATTGATCCTGGCGGGCAGCCTCAACTTCACCGCGATCGTCGAGGCGCAGGCGGGCGGCAAGGGTTTGTTCGACTGGTTCTGGCTGCCGCTGCTGCCGATGTTCCTGGTGTTCTACATCTCGGGCGTGGCCGAAACCAACCGCCTGCCGTTCGACGTGGCCGAGGGCGAATCGGAAATCGTGGCGGGCTTCCACGTGGAGTATTCGGGGTCGGCGTTCGCGCTGTTCTTCCTCGCCGAATACGCGAACATGATCCTGATGTCGTTCCTGGTGTCGATCCTGTTCATGGGCGGCTGGCTCAGCCCGTTCCAGGGCTGGCACCTGGGCTGGTTCTCGCAGCCGGGCTGGTGGTGGCTGTTCCTGAAGTTCTTCGTGTTCGCGACCTCGCTGTTGTGGCTGCGCGCGACCTTCCCGCGCTACCGCTACGACCAGATCATGCGGCTGGGCTGGAAGGTCTTCATCCCGATATCGATCGCATGGATCTTCGTGGCGGGCATCTTCCGTTTCTTCGGCGTGGTGACGATAGGGCATTGAGATGGACTTTTTGAAATGAACCGGATCGTTGCCTATCTCAAGAGCCTGCTGCTGCTGGAACTCGCGGCCGGGTTGTGGGTGACCTTGAAGTACCTCTTCAAGCCCAAGTACACGCTGCGCTTCCCCATGGAAACCATTCCGCGTTCGGTGCGTTTCCGCGGGTTGCACGCGTTGCGCCGCTATCCGAACGGCGAGGAACGCTGCATCGCGTGCAAGTTGTGCGAGGCGGTGTGCCCGGCGCTCGCGATCACCATCGATTCCGCGCCGCGCGCGTCGGATGGCCAGCGCCGCACCACGCGCTACGACATCGACCTGTTCAAGTGCATCTATTGCGGCTTCTGCGAGGAAAGCTGCCCGGTCGATTCGATCGTGCTGACCGACATCCTGGAGTACCACATGGAACGCCGCGGCGAAAACATCATCACCAAGCCGCAACTGCTCGCGATGGGCGACCGGTTCGAGAAGTCGATCGCGGCCAATCGTGCGCAAGACGCGGCGTACAGGTAAAGGGGTCTGCCAATACCCGCCCACGTGGCCGCGCCGTCGGCCCTTTGCCCGCAGGGCAAGGAAGAACGAGAGAAGTGTATGTCGATACATGAACGAGTGATGACGCAGCCATGGGGGCAAAGGGCCCCGGCCCGAAGGGTTGCTCCGCAGCGGCCGCCATCCTTCGGTGCGCGCCTTGACCAGAGAACCACTCTGGCGCTGCGGCGTGCGCCTCGTCTGGCGACCGCTGCGGAAGCAACGCGGCGCGCGTGGGCGGGCATTGGCAGACCCGTATGAATCATTCGATCTT
This sequence comes from Lysobacteraceae bacterium, assembly GCA_040255405.1. Classification (GTDB taxonomy): domain Bacteria; phylum Pseudomonadota; class Gammaproteobacteria; order Xanthomonadales; family Rhodanobacteraceae; genus 66-474. The sequence goes on along the minus strand of JBDZUX010000004.1, from coordinate 79,206 downwards.
CCAGATGGTCTGCTTCATCGCCTTCGCCGCGGTCGCGGTGGGCGCCGCGCTGGCGGTGGTGTCGGTGAAGAACACCGTGCACGGCGTGCTGGCGCTGGTACTGACGTTCTTCTCGGCCGCTTGCCTGTGGATGCTGGCCGAAGCCGAATTCCTGGCGCTGGCGCTGGTGGTGGTCTACGTCGGCGCGGTGATGGTGCTGTTCCTGTTCGTGGTGATGATGTTGGACATCGAGTTCGAACCCATCCGCGAAGGTTTCATCAAGTACCTGCCGATCGGCATCGGCGCCGCGGTGATCATGCTGGTCGAGATGCTGGGCATCATCGGCATCAAGGCCTTCGATGTGCCGGCCGGCCCCAATCCCGCGGGCGTCTCCAATATCGAGTGGCTGGGCACGGCGCTGTTCACGCATTTCCTGCTGCCGTTCGAGATCGCGGCGTTGATCCTGACCGTCGGCCTGGTCGCGGCGGTGGTGCTGGCACTGCGCGTGCGCAGCTTCTCCAAGCGCCAGGATCCGGCCGCGCAGTCGGCGGTGCGTGCGCCGGGGCGCGTGCGCATGGTCAAGATGAGCGCGGTGGTGGCGGCCGAGTCCGCGCAGCCCAAGGAGGAGCCGCAGGCATGAGCATCCCGCTTTCCTGGTACATCGTGTTCGCGACGGTGCTGTTCTGCATCTCGATCGCGGGCATCTTCATCAACCGCAAGAACGTGATCGTGTTGCTGATGTGCATCGAACTGATGCTGCTCGCCGTCAACACCAACTTCGTCGCGTTTTCGCGCTTCCTCGGTGATCCATCGGGACAGGTGTTCGTGTTCTTCATCCTGACGGTGGCCGCGGCCGAATCGGCCATCGGGCTTGCCATCGTGGTGTTGATGTTCCGCAACCGTCGCACGATCAACGTCGGCGAAATCGATTCGCTGCGCTACTAGGGAGACGCCGAATGCGCCAAGAACGCTACCGCGCCCACCCAGGCGCGGCCAACAAGGGGATCATCGTGCTGCGCGAGGTGCAAGCGTGATCAGCCAGAATCTCCTGATAGTGCTGGCCATCGCGCCGCTGGTCGGTGCGTTGATCGCGGGGTTGCTGCGCAACCGGGTCGGCCGCGCGGGTGCGGCGGGCATCGCGATCGTGTCGGTGGCGATTTCGTTCGCGCTGTCGTGCGTGGTGTTCTGGCAGCTGGTATGGGGCGGGGCGCCGGTGTTCAACGCCGATGTCTACACGTGGCTCGAGGTCGGCAAGCTCACGATCGGCATCGGCTTCCTGGTCGATCGCCTGACCGCGTTGATGCTGGTGGTGGTCTCCTTCGTGTCGCTGATGGTGCACGTCTACACGATCGGCTACATGCGCGACGATCCCGGGTTCCAGCGCTTCTTCGCCTACATCGCGCTGTTCACCTTCTCGATGCTGCTGCTGGTGCTGGCCAACAACTTCCTCCAGTTGTTCGTGGGCTGGGAGCTGGTGGGGCTGGTGTCGTACCTGTTGATCGGGTTCTGGTTCGAGCGGCCGAGCGCCACTTTTGCGGCGTTGAAGGCGTTCATCGTGAACCGCGTCGGTGACTTTGGCTTCATCCTCGGCATCGCCTGTGTGCTGTACGCGTTCCATACGCTCGATTACGGCACGGTGTTCGCGAGCGCCGATACCTTGTCCGGTCGCACCATCGAAGTGGTCGGCGGACATCCGTGGTCGCTGGCCACCGTGATCTGCCTGCTGCTGTTCGTGGGCGCCTGCGGCAAGTCCGCACAGGTGCCGCTGCACGTGTGGCTGCCGGATTCGATGGAAGGCCCGACCCCGATCTCGGCGCTGATCCACGCGGCCACGATGGTCACCGCCGGCATCTTCATGGTGGCGCGGATGTCGCCGTTGTACGAAATGTCGACGACCGCGTTGTCGGTGGTGCTGATCGTGGGCGCGACCACCGCGTTCTTCATGGGCCTGGTCGGTATCGTGCAGAACGACATCAAGCGCGTGATCGCGTACTCGACCCTGTCGCAGCTTGGCTACATGGTCGTGGCGCTGGGCGTGTCGGCGTACGCCGCCGGCATCTTCCACCTGATGACCCACGCGTTCTTCAAGGCGTTGCTGTTCCTCGGCGCGGGTTCGGTGATCGTCGCGATGCACCACGAGCAGGACATGCGCTACATGGGCGGCCTGCGCAAATACATGCCGATCACCTGGATCACGATGTGGATCGGCTCGCTGGCGCTGGTGGCGACGCCGGGCTTCTCGGGGTTCTTCTCGAAGGACCAGATCATCGAAGCGGTCGGTGAGTCGCAAATCTTCGGCGCGACCTATGCATACTGGTGCGTGCTGCTGGGCGTGTTCGTGACGGCCCTGTACAGCTTCCGCCTGCTGTACATGACCTTCCACGGCAAGGAGCGCTTCAAGGTCGAGCACGGGGCACACGAGTCGCACGATCATCGCCAGGGCTTGCTGGCGCACGCGCCCAGGGAATCGCCGTGGGTGATCACCGTGCCGCTGGTGCTGTTGGCCATCCCGTCGGTCATGATCGGCTGGGTCGCGATCGAGCCGCTGCTTTACGGCGGCTGGTTCGGCAGCGCCATCAAGGTGCTGCCCGGCCACGACGTGCTGGCCCACATGGCCGAAGAATTCCATGGCACCGTGCCGATGTTCTGGCACGCGTTCCTGAGCGCGCCGTTCTGGATCGCGGTGGCGGGGTTCGTGGTGGCGACCTACGTGTACCTGTTCAATCCCGCCATCGCCGATCGCGCAGCGCGGATGTTCCTGCCGGTCTTCAAGATGCTCACCCGCAAGTACTGGGTGGACGAGATCTACTACAACCTGTTTGCGCGCGGCGGCGTCAAGCTGGGGCGCGCGTTCTGGAAGGGCGGCGATCGCGCGGTGCTGGACGGGGTGATGGTCGACGGGTCGGCGTCGGTGGTCGAGCGCAGCTCGCGCGTGTTCCGCCGGCTGCAGACCGGGTTCCTGTACCACTACGCGTTCGCGATGATCGTCGGTTTGATCCTGCTGCTGGGCGGGTTGTGGTTCTGGGGGTTGCGATGAACACGAGGCTGCACGGAGCCCGGAGGGCGACCGCAGGTCGGGCTGACGCCGGCTTCGTCGGCGGAAGCCCGGCATGCCCGGCGCACCGTTGGGCTTCGCATGGGGCCGCTCAGTCCAACCTGCGTGTTGAGCTCGACGCGCAATCGGCGCTCGGCTCTTTCGGGTCCCCGGTCCCGGGTCCCGGGTTTCGCTCCAAGGATTCCGCATGACCACCTGGCCCATCCTCAGTGTCCTGATCTGGTTTCCGTGCCTCGGGGCCATCCTCGTGCTGCTGGCGGGCAGCGCGCGTCCGCACGTCGCGCGCTGGCTGACCCTGGCATTCACGGTCGCCACCTTTGCACTCAGCCTGGTGATGCTGGCGCAATACCAGAGCGGTCCCGGCGGCTTCCAGTTGCAGGAAAACCTGCACTGGATTCCGGGCATCAACACCAGCTACCACCTCGGTGTGGACGGCATTGCGGTCGCGCTGGTCGTGCTGACCACGTTCACCTCGATCCTGGTGATCGCCGGCGCGTGGCAGATCATCAAGGACAAGGTGCACCAGTACATGGCCGCGATGCTGGTGCTCGAAGGCCTGCTGATCGGCGTATTCTGCGCAATGGATGCGCTGCTGTTCTACCTGTTCTTCGAAGCCATCCTGATCCCGATGTTCTTCCTCATCGGTGTCTGGGGCGGCCCGCGACGCGTGTACGCGACGCTGAAGTTCTTCATCTACACCTTTTTCGGCTCGATCTTCTTCCTGATCGGCCTGTTGTACCTGTACCACCGCGCGGGTACGTTCGATCTTCCCGCGCTGTGGGCGCTGCCGCTGACCTTCAAGGAACAGGCGTGGCTGTTCTTCTCGTTCCTGATCGCGTTCGCGGTGAAGACGCCGATGGTGCCGGTGCACACCTGGTTGCCGGATGCGCACGTCGAGGCACCGACCGGAGGCTCGGTGATCCTGGCCGCGATCATGCTGAAGGTCGGTACCTACGGCTTCATTCGCTTCTCGCTGCCGATCGTGCCGGATGCCTCGCAGCACTTCGCGTGGCTGATCATCGTCTTGAGCCTCATCGCGATCATCTACATCGGCTACGTCGCGCTGGTGCAGCCCGACATGAAGAAGCTGGTCGCGTATTCGTCGATTGCGCACATGGGCTTCGTGACGCTGGGCCTGTTCATCGTGTACATGCTGGCGCGCGGCCAGAGCGATACCCAGATGGCCGAACTGGGCGTGCAGGGCGCGGTGGTGCAGATGATTTCGCACGGCTTCGTGTCGGGCGCACTGTTCACTTGCATAGGCGTGATGTACGACCGCCTGCATACGCGCGAGATCGCCGCCTACGGCGGACTCGCCAAGGTGATGCCGTGGTTCGCCGCGTTCTGGGTGCTGTTTGCGATGGCCAACACCGGCCTGCCCGGCACCAGCGGCTTCGTCGGTGAATTCATGGTGATCCTGTCCAGCTTCACGGCGAATCCGTGGATCGCATTCTTCGCGGCGTATTCGTTGATCATCGGCGCCGGTTACACGCTGTGGCTGATCAAGCGCATCGTGTGGGGCACCGCACCCACGCCGGAAGCCGCCGCGATGCCGAGATTGAATGCGCGCGAAGCCTGGGTGCTGACGGGGTTCGCGGTCGCGGTGCTGGCGATGGGCGTGTACCCGTGGCCGCTGATGCACCTGATGGATTCCTCGGTGTCGCAACTCGTGACCCACTTGATGGCCAGCAAGGTTTAAAACCACATGATTTCGCTCAACGACTTGCTGGTGATCGTGCCCGAGCTGTTCCTGACGGCTGCGGCCTGCCTGGTGCTGCTGTTCGACGTGTTCATCAACGACGACCAGCGCGACGCCACCCACTGGATGGCGATCCTGATCATGCTGGTCACGATCTTCACCGTGATACACGGCCAGCCGCCGCAGGCTGTCACCGCGTTTGGCGGGATGTTCGTGCGCGACCACATGGCGGAAATCCTGAAGGTCACGGTGCTGATTGCCACCATCCTGATGTTCGTGATGGCGCGGCCGTGGCTGAAGGACCGCAAGCTTTTCATGGGCGAGTTCTATGCGTTGTCGATGTTCTCGGTGCTCGGGGTCATGCTGCTGGTCTCGGCCGGCAGCCTGATCACGGTGTACCTGGGTCTCGAACTGTTTTCGTTGCCGGCTTTTGCGCTGGTCGCGCTGAACCGCGATTCGAAACTGGCGTCGGAAGCCGCGATCAAGTTCTTCGTGCTGGGCGCGCTGGCCTCGGGCCTGCTGCTGTTCGGCATGTCCATGATCTACGGCGCGACCGGCAGCCTCGACCTGCACAGCATCTTTGCCTCGATCGGGACGACGCCGCACCTGCACCTGCTGCAGCTCGGGCTGGTGTTCCTGGTGGTCGGCATCGGTTTCGAATTCGGCGCAGTACCCTTCCACATGTGGCTGCCGGACGTGTACGAGGGCGCGCCCACGCCGATCGCGATGTACATCAGTGCGGTTCCGAAACTGGCCGCGGTCGGCCTGGCCTATCGGCTGCTCGAGGTGGGCATGGGTCCGCTGGCCGGCGACTGGACGATGATGCTCGCAATCATGGCGGCGTTGTCGCTGGTGATCGGCAACGTGGTCGCGATCGCGCAGGCCAACCTGAAGCGCATGCTGGCGTACTCCACCATTTCGCACATGGGCTTCGTGTTTCTCGGGCTCGCCAACCCGACGCCGGAAGGCTACGCGTCCGCGCTGTTCTACGCGGTGTGCTTCGCGCTGATGGAAACCGTGGCCTTCGGCGTGATCCTGGCGCTGGCGCGCAAGGGCTTCGAGTGCGAGATGATCGACGACCTGAAGGGCCTGAACCGGCGTTCGCCCTGGTTTGCGGGGATGATGGCGATCTCGATGTTCTCGCTGGCCGGCATTCCGCCGTTGTGGGGTTTCGCCGCGAAGGTGCTGGTGCTGAAGGCCGCGATCGACGGCGGCATGCTGTGGCTCGCCATCGTCGCGATCATTTGCTCCATCATCGGACTGTTCTACTACCTGCGCGTTATCAAGGTGATGTACTTCGACGCGCCCGTCGAAGGCATCGAACCGCTGGCGCCCAAGTCCGACATCGCGCTGCGCTGGGCGCTGTCGATCAACGCGCTGGGCCTGATCGCGATGATCGGTTTCTCGGGCGTGCTGTTCGCGTGGTGCCAGCACGCGTTCGGCGCGTAGCGGGCATCCCGAAACAGATTCGTCGTTCCGGACGAAGCGCGGGCAGTGGGTCCGCGCGATGGGGTCGGCACGTTCCGGGTGGCCCGGTGCGGGATGGCATCGGCGGCGTGCAGCAGGCCTGCGCCGTTTCCTGTTTGGAATCAATGGGCAGCATTGGTGGGCCCGCGTTCGCGACGCCGAGACAACGGTCGTGCGGCCGCCCGATCGCGAAAGGGACCGGATATCGCGGCCCGGCGTGCCGGATTGCGTTGCGCGATCGCCGCGCACGAACAAGAACGGCGCGATCCCGTCGGGATCACGCCGCCAGTCTCTGAGTGGTGGTAGCGGGGGCAGGATTTGAACCTGCGACCTTCGGGTTATGAGCCCGACGAGCTGCCAGACTGCTCCACCCCGCATCAGTGAACGCCCATTCTAACGTGAGCTGCAATTTCGCGCAATAAATTGCTCGGACGCCCTTGTTCTGCTGGAAAATTTTTCGTTGCCGTCGTCTCGAGCGACGCCAGTAGCGTTCGGCCCTGAGGCTGCGTTCAATTGCGTGTGGCCCATCCATAGCCCATCCGTAGTCCATCTGTAGCCATCAATTCTTGACGAATGACTTCGTCTGACCGTCGGGCTCGTCATCGACCATCTGCAAAAGGTCTCCCGGCGCGCAGCCGAAATATCGACAAAGAACTTCGACTGTGTCCGTGCTCGTCGCATAACCGGGAACGTTGGCAATTCGCGAGACGGTCGGACGAGACAAACCGGTCTCGGCACTGACGTCGCCCAGCGAAATTCTTCGCCGCTCCCGAAAGGCTTTTTCGTCGAGCATTTGTCTGAAGAGAATCCTGATAGCGCTAATCAGCTTTGTTTTTGCTCAGAGGCCGGCGAACGCCTCGACAGCAGCGACGACGAGGGGCTTGGCCCACGCTGGCGTCTTCTTCAAATGTGCCGCCGTGACGGGATAGACCAAGTGACGCTCCACAACTTTCAGCACCCGTGCCGGTCGTGGCGGTGAGCCATGCCGTGGATCGGCGCTGAAGCTGTTGTCGAACACTTGAAGATCCGTGAGGTGCGGCATCAGCTTCAGGAGGTTTCGGCGACTGCTGTCGTAGCGTGCCCGGATTGTATCCGCCGGGATGTCATGGCCACCGGCAGCGACGCGGGCGCGTACGCGCTCCAGATGGAGCTCCGGACTGGCCAGACCGCAGTACCAGACCCGAAGTGACACGTCAGCCGATTCGGCGCCTTCGATGAGGGTGCGCGTGATGGTGTTGCCGCCGAGCGTCGTCTCGAACGCATAGTTGGTGCCCTCGGCGATGGCGTTGCGCAGGTTCTCGAGGCCCCTTGTCCAGGCCAAGCCGTTGGCCTGGGCCAAATCCAGCCCGGGGTTGGCGACCAGGATGACGCGGGTCTCATCGTCTGGGTTGTAGTAGGCGCCACCGCCGTGCCTGACCAGTGCGCCGCCGATGCTGCTCTTGCCGGCCGCGTTTGTTCCCGCAAGAACCGTAATGACCCCCATCAGCCGTGCTTTGCCGATTGCACCGCCGCTTCACCCAGTTGTTCCGGTGTCGCATTGAACAAGGCGTCGACCGCTTCGGCATGCCCGGAGGTCTGCATCTTTGCAACCAGGGCATCAAAGTGCCGGGCCATGTCAGCCAGCGGATCGCGTTGGTTCGCGAGCAGTTGCTCGTACTCATCCATCGACATCACCACGGCCTCGCGCTTTTTGTGGACAGTCACGAACACGGGGCCGCGCTTGGCCTTTTGGATCAACTCGCGGAAGGATGTCTTTGCCTTCGTGCTGCTGACAGTTGCGGCCGTGGCGTCGCCGCGACGCGGCTTTCCCCCTGTGAGGCGGCTTCGGATGCGGGTGGATGACTGATCGGACGTTGGGATGTCTTTGCGGGGACCCGCGTTCTTCGATGGCTTGGTCGTGTTGCTGATCATGGCGAGATATCCCAGGGGGGCGGATCATCATGGGCCAATTGTACAACAAGTACCAAATGATCATTCAGTACGTTTTGAAAACACAAGAACGGGGGCAGGTTCACTTTCCCCACGCCTGAATAACGCTGATTCTCAGTTGATCATTCCCGTCTCCCTCCGGGAGAAGGGGCGGAACGCCGGATGAGGGTTCGGGTACGCCCGCGGCCACACTTCTTGGTTAGTTGCAGACACTTCGCGTATGCGTACCCTCACCCGCCCCCTGCGGGGCACCCTCTCCCGAAGGGAGAGGGGTTTGGTCTGACTGAGCATTGGCGGTAATCAGGAAGGCAAAGCGTGCTCTGACACAGCCCGTCCTTCAAAATGAACCTCCCCCCGTTCTTGCCTCATCGGATCATTTCGGCGTGAGGTGGAACAGGCCGCCGCCTTTGGCGTCTTCCAGCATCCAGAGCGAGCCGTCCGGCGCCTCTTCGATGTCGCGGATGCGTTTGCCGATGTTCCAGCGCTGGATTGCGGTGGCACCGCCCTTGCCGTCGAACGTGACGCGGACAATGGCCTCGGCGGCCAGGGCGCTGATCAAGGCGCTGCCATCCCAGTGCGGGAAGACGTGGCCCTTGTAGAACATGAGGTTGCCCGGCGCGATCACCGGCACCCAGTAGATCACGGGCTTGGCGAGATCGGGCCGCGTATCGGGGTTGGGGATGGGCACGCCGTCGTAGTTGACGCCATAGGAAACCAGCGGCCAGCCGTAGTTCTTGCCACGCTGGATCAGGTTCAGTTCGTCGCCGCCGTAGGGGCCATGCTCGAGTTCCCACAGTCGACCGTCGGGAGCGAAGGCAAGGCCGTAAGGTGTGCGGTGGCCGGTGGTCCAGGTTTCGGCCGGCGTCAAGTTTGGCCCGGGAAACGTATAGGTGCTGACCACCGGCGCAGTCTTGGCGGACTCGGTATCGGCTGGCGGATCGATCAGCGGAATCGTGCGAGCACCGGCCTTGCCTGCCCAGGGATTGCGCGGCGCGGGTTTGCCGTCCAGCGTCAGCCGCAGGATCTTGCCTGCGGGTTGGCTGAGGTCCTGCGCGGGCGTGAAGCGCTGGCGGTCGCCCAGCGTGAGGAAGAGGTATTTGCCATCCGGTGAGAAGGCGATCTGGCCTCCTGGCTGGCCGCCTTTGCCCGTGGGCACCTGGCGCCACAGCACCTTGAAGCCATCCAGCCGCGGCTGCTTGCCGTCCAGCACGAGCCGCCCCCGGCCCAGCGCCACGCCGCCGCCATAGTCGCCCGGTTCGACATAGGTGAGATATACATTGTGGTCAGTGGCGTAATGGGGCGAGAGGAAGACACCCAGCATGCCGTCCTGGCCTTCGACGTAGCTGGGCGGGACGCCCCCGATTTCGGTCTTGGCGCCCCGAGGGGTAACCAGATCGACGCGGCCGACCTTCTCGGTCACGAGCATGCGGCCATCGGGCAGGAACGCGATGCGCCAGGGCAGATCGAAACTGGCCACCTTCGTGATGGTGAAGGGAAGGATCGGATCGGACTTCTGTTCGCCGGCATTGGTCTGCGCCCGTGCGGCGCTTGTCAGCAGTGCCATGAGAAGTGCGGCGATGGCCAGCTTCGGCATTTGCACGTTTCCTTGCGTCGGGGTGACCCGGTCGATCCTAGCAAGACGGAGTCAGGTTCACTTGCTGCTTTTTTGCGGTGAGCGTGTGGGGAAGCGAACCTGACCGCCGTTCTTGGCGAGTTCCGAATATCGCATGGAGTGTCTGTTCATGTCGTGGATCCCTGGCTGGAACGGCGCGGAAGCAAGGGAGCTGCTTGCTTGGGACGGGCGTGCATACCTTCGTCAGCGCGCCGTCATTCCGCCATCGACGCGATAATTCGCGCCGGTCAGGAACTTACCGTGGTCCGACACGAGCAGTGCGACGACCTCGGCGATGTCCTCGGTGGTGCCGATGCGGCCCAGCGGAATATTCTGGATCCAGGCATCAGAAGAAAACCCCGGGGTCGTCCTGGCAAACTCGTCGGAACCCGGCGTCGAGATGACGCCGGGCGACACGACGTTCACACGGATGCCGCTCGGCGCGAGCTCCACCGCGAGCGTGCGCGAGTAGTACTCGAGCGCCGCCTTGGCGGCCCCATAGTGCGCAAAGGGACCGAACGGCATCGTCGCCGCCGCCGACGAGATGTTCACGACGGCTGCGGCCTTCGACTCCCGCAGCGCCGGGATAACCGCGCTCGTGAGGCGCATCGCGGCGAAGAAGTTGAGCGCAAAGCTGTCATGCCACGCCTTGTCGGGAATCGTCCACGATCCTTCCAGGAACGCGCTTCCCCCGCCCGCGTTGTTCACGAGAATGTCGAGGCCACCGAGCGCAGCAATCGCCTGTTTCGCGATTGCTTCGACGCCTTCGCTCGTGCTGACGTCGCCGGCAATGAACGTTGCCGCCGCGGGCATCTCGTCGTTGCGTGTACGCGCAACGACCAGGACTTTGGCGCCGGCATCGAGAAGGCGCTGCGCGATGGCGGCGCCGATGCCGCGTGTGCCTCCGGTGACCAAAGCACGACGGCCGCCGAGTTCTTTCGAGAGATCGAGTTTGTTGGACATGAGTGTTCTTCGCGAATGGGTTGATGTTTGCGGAGCCGTGATTCAGCTGCGGGATGATCAATACCTTGCGGCGGTGGCCGCAGGCTCGGGTTCGTTCTTGAACAGATCCTGGAAGATCAATGGCCCCCAGCTCCTGTCCGCGCGCGCCTGTACCAGCGCGCCGCCCTCTTCGAATTTCCCGAGATTGACGGGCGCGAAACCGAGTTTTTCGGCGAGCGCCGCCACCGACGCTGCAGCACCTTCGTCATCGCTCGACAGGAATACGACACGTCGGCCGCCCTCGACGTGTGGATCGGTGGCGAGGGTGCGGGCGAGGAGATGATTGAAGCCCTTCACGAGTTTGGAGCCGGGGAAGGCCTTGGCCACGACGGCAGAGGACACGCCGAATCCGTTCATCGCGTCGATGATCGTCTTGCCCTGCCAGCTCACTAGGTTTTTGGCGACTTCGCGATGTGACTCGAAGCGAACGGCCAAAAAAATCACGTCCGCCTTGATCGCTTCCTGCAGTGTCCTGGGAATGACGGTGGGTCCAATCGCCTGCGCCTGCGGCAACAGTGCTTCGGGTGGCCGTCGGCTGGCGACGGCGACCTCGATGTTCTCGCGTGCGAAAGCGCGAGCGAGGGCCTGGCCTATGGCGCCGAAACCGATGATTGCGTAGCTCATGAAGATTCTCCTTTTCGGATTGCGTGTGGCCACCAATCTGGCCCCCTTGACACATCAAAACAATTGACCAAACATTGCTAAGTACGATCTATTCTTTGGATCCGGGTGCTCGACAACGTCACCATCAACCAGCTGCGTGCGTTCGTCGCGGTATGCGACCAAGGCAGCTTTTCAGGCGCGGCGCGGAAATTGAGGCGCGCGCAGTCAGCCATCAGCCACGCAATCAAGGCGCTGGAAAGCGCGTTCGATGTCGAATTGTTCGAGCGCAACACGCGCAAGGCGCAGCTCACCGCGGCGGGCCGCAGCCTTTTGCCGGACGCGCGTGCGGTGATTTCACGCACCGAAGAAATGAAGAACCGCGCCGGCGCGATCGCCCGAACCGGGGCGCCGCAGGTTTCGGTTGCCATCGATGCCTACTTCCCGCGCGCCCGCCTGATCGACTGCTTGCGGACGCTGCAGGCGGAGTTCCGCACCGCGACGATCGACCTGCGGGTCACGAGCATGCAGGGTGGCGAGAAGCTGGTACTCGAAAGGGTGTGTGCCCTGGCCGTCACGATCGAGAACGTGCCGGAGGTGAACCCGGATGCCATGGAACGCCACTGGCTATGCGAGGCGGAGATGGTGACGACATGTGCGCCATCGCATCCGCTCGCGTCGACACCGAAACCCATCCCCAGGGATGAATTTGGCCGACACGTTCAGATCGTCGTGACAGACAACCAGCCCGAAGCAGAAAAGATCCAACAGGGAGTCGCCGGCAAGCGCCAGTGGCTGGTCAATGATCTCGGCGCCAAGCGCGATCTTCTCAAGGCCGGTCTCGGCTGGGGACACTTGCCGCGACACCTCGTCGCCGAGGATCTGGCAAGCGGCCAACTCGTCGAACTCGAACGTCGCGCCTGGCACCTCGGTCCACTCACGTTCGTGATCTCGCAGCGCCGGGGGTATGACCTCTCACCATGCGAATGGCGGCTGGTCGAGCTCCTTGGCAAAACGTAGCGCCGTGTCCCAGAAATAAATTCGTCATTCCGGACGAACCCAGTTCAATCGTGTTGAAGATCGACACTAATCAGGCCCCTGCAAGACGAGCTCACCGTCCGGATACTGATCGCGCATGAAGTCCACGAATGCACGCACCTTCGCGCTGGGCAGGCGACGCGATGTGTGCAGGGCCCAGAGCTCGACGACTTTGCCCGTGGTTCCCCATTGCACCAGTTCACCTCTTTCCAGTCTTGATCCGATGATGGACCGCGGCAACATCGCAACGCCGACGCCGGCAAGTGCGGCATCGCGGACGATCAGCAGCGACGAGGCACGCATCACCGGCTGCGGATCGATCACGAGACGGCTGCGGTCGATGGGCCAGGGCCCGCCGGCGTAGGAAGACAGCACCACCGCCGGAACCGGGACGGATTTTCCGGTCTTGCCTGCCCTTGGCAATTTCATCGAGGGCGCGGCGGCGATGACCAGCCTGTCCCTGGCAAAGCATCGGCCCACCAGCGTGCTGTCCTCGCGTGGATTGACGCGGATGGCCACGTCGAAATGCTCTTCCACCAGATCGACCGTGCGATCCTGCGCGACCACGTCCAGTTGAACCTCCGGGTAGGCCGCCAGGAAGCGGGCACCAAGCTGGCCGAATGCGAGTTGCGAAAACAGCAGCGGTGCGGCAATGCGCAAGCGGCCGCGCGGCTTGGCGAGTCCTTCGCGCGCCGAGGTCACGGCCTCCCCGACCTCGCGCATCGGATCTTCGGCACGGGCCAGCAGCAACTGTCCGGCCTCGGTCAGGATGAGCCGGTTTGAACCCCGTTCGAGCAGCCGGACGCCCAGCGCCTCTTCCAGATCCGCGATGCGGCGCGACAGCGTGGCCTTCGACCGGCCGCTCGCGCGGCTGGCTTTGCCCAAGCCGCCGTGGGTGGCGACCAGCAGGAAGTCCTCGAGGGCGTTGAGATTCATGTGTTTCGATATCGAGACACTGTGTCAACATATTAGCCTCTATGTTTCGTTCGTGAAACCGCCTATGGTCTGCGGTACACAAGCCATCGCAAGGAGGGCATCACATGAATCCGCAACTGTTCAACCCTGTCCACGTCGGACGCTACACGCTTCTTAACCGCCTGGTGATGGCGCCCATGACCCGTTCGCGCGCCAGGGTCGATGGCACGCCCGGCGATCTCGCGGCCGACTATTACGGCCAGCGCGCCAGCGTCGGCCTCATCGTCACCGAAGGGACGCAACCGTCGGAGGATGGCCAGGGCTACCTCACCACGCCCGGCATCCATACCGACGTACACGTCACTGGCTGGAAGAAGGTCACGGCCGCCGTGCACGACAAGGGCGGGCACATTTTCATCCAGTTGATGCACGCCGGGCGCATGTCGCATCCGGACAACACGCCGTACCACCGGCAGGCCGTCGCGCCTTCCGCCATTGCGCCGGGTGCGCCCATGTTCACGGCCACGGGGATGCAGGAAATTCCCGCACCGCGCGCACTGACCATCGGTGAAATCCAGCAGACGGTCGAGGACTTCCGCTTCGCCGCGCGTCGCGCGATCGAAGCGGGCGCGGACGGCGTCGAAATCCACGGTGCGAACGCCTACCTGGTGCACCAGTTTCTCGCGCCCAGTGCCAACGCGCGCACCGACCGGTACGGTGGGTCGATCCCGAACCGCACCCGCTTTGCCGTCGAAGTCGCGACGGCGATCGCCGCCGAAATCGGACCGGACCGGACGGCCATTCGTCTGTCACCCGGCATGACGCTGTGGGGCATCGACGAAGGCGCCGAGGGACCGGACCTGTACCGCCATCTGGTCAGCGAACTCGACGCATTGGGCCTCGCTTATTTGCATATCGCGCAGCAAGGCGACGAAGCGCTGCTGGCCGACATCCGCAAACTCTGGAAAGGCACGCTGATACTCAATCGCGCCGGTCGACCACGGGACCGGATCGGTACCGACGTGGCCGACGGACTGGCCGACCTGGAGTCCTACGGTCAGTTCGTGCTCGCCAATCCCGATTTCGTCGCACGGCTGAAGGCGGGCGCGCCCATGAACGCCGCCGATCGCAATACCTTCTTCGGCGGCACCGCGAAGGGATACACCGACTATCCGGCGTTGCGCGAAGCGCTGGCTGCGTAAGTCCATTTCTACTTCATGCGTTACGGAAACTTCGTCATTCCGGGGCCGTCGCCGGCTTCACCGGCGATGGAACCCGATTGCGGAGGCAGGATGCCGGAGTAAACATCCGCGAAGCCGATGGCCCGAAGGGCGAGCCGCAGACGCGGCGAGTCTATCCAGCCCCTTGAACGCCGCGCGATTCCGAACCCTCATCCGGCGCTTCCCGCCACCTTCTCCCGACGGGAGAAGGGGTTGACCAGCGGTTGAACCCCGGCGCCGGGCAATTTATCCAACGCCCGAAACGCTCACTTCGGGTGAGCATTCCGGCATGCCGGTAAACTCGGGCGGTGGCCGGACAACCGGCCGGGGGGCGCCACGGGGGGCAAGCATGAAGGAAGACCACCTCGAATCCGCATGCCTGGACTGGCTGGGCGAACTTGGCGGGACCTGCGTGCACGGTGACGAGGTGTCGCCGGGCGGCGCGCAGAATGCGCGTGCCCGGTAATCGGACGTGGTGCTGGTATCGCGCCTGCGCGAAGCGGTGCAGCGGCTGAATCCCGAGCTTACGGCGGCGGAAATCGACGAGGCGGTGGACAAGCCGGCCGGTTACGGCGCGCAGTCGCTGGTCGACGGCCACAAGGAGGTCTACGACTGGCTGCGCAATGGCGTGCCGGTGCAACGCGTCGAACCCGATGGCCGGCGCACGGTGTTGCCCGTGCGCGCGATCGACTTCGATGGCGCCAACGACTTGCTGGCGGTGCGGCAGTTCACCGTGCACGGGCTGAAGGTGCGCCGGCCGGACATCGTGCCGTTCGTCAACGGCCTGCCGCTGGTGGTGATCGAACTGAAAAACCCGGCCGACCGCAACGCCGACATCGAGGCGGCGTGGAACCAGATCCAGACCTACAAGGCGGACATCCCGCAACTGTTCTGCTGCAACCTGCTGAACGTGATTTCCGACGGCACGGTGGCTCGCTACGGCTCGCTGACGGCGGAGTTCGGACGCTACTCGCGCTGGCGCCTGCTCGGCGGCGAAAAGGTGGCCAAGGGGCGGCTGGAACTGGACGTGCTGATGCTGGGCTTGTTCGAGCCGCGCGCGCTGCTGGCCGTCCAGGCCGCAAAACGCGGGCAGGGCGTGATGCTGGGGCGCGAAGCCTTCATCTCCGAAAAACTGGCCAGCGGACAGTTGGTACGTTTGATGCGGAAGCTGCCCTCGTTGCGCACATTCGACTACTACATCGTGTATCCGCAAGGATTCGAGTTGCCGCGCAAGTCGCGCGCGTTTCGCGACTGGATGCTCGAACAGGTCGGCGGTGCGTCGCACTGAATTCGGTTGTCAGGACAGTTGTCTCGCGGTGATGGTTTTCGCGGCGGGCTGTCACACGTGCCATCAAGCTATTCCACAGGTGAAGCGTTCTCAGCGGTCAGCCTGATCGGCCATTACGCCCTCGGGCGGCAGGGCTGCTTCTATCACTCCTCTCCCGATCATGTGCACGTCTCCCGCCACTGTCACGGATGAAGGCAAACCAGCAGAACCCGCTACCTCGACCCGCATTTCGCTTGGACGACCCGCGAACCTTCCCTGGCGCAAGACGAATGTCTTTCCGGCTTCGACAACGTCATGCCGCACGAGATACGTTTTCAAGATGTTTTTCAATTTCCTGTTCTGTGGCGATCCCGTTGCTCAACAAGTCGTCCCGGATCATGTGTATGGTCGCGATCTCGAGCGGAATGCATTCGGGCATGGCGACCGGGAAGTAAGCGTCGGCCGAAACCTCAATCATGCCGGCATTGCGAAACATCCGGGGGGCAGCCTTCGCCCGAAAGAGGTGTCCGCCCCCCGGGTCGACAACAACGCTCTGAACCCTTGCCTGATCCTGTTGGCCAATTCCTGCTCGAGGCCGTACACATCGACGCAGCTCAACGGTTGCAGCGCGGGGTCGGCATCTTCCAGCACCAGCCAACCACCGGGTTTCAAAGCGCTGACCATGTTTTGGAACGCGCGTTGCCGTTCCGGGATGTGCACCAGTACAAGTCGAGCGTGTATCAGATCGAACGACTCGTCAGTTGCAGGATCTTGCGCAATGTCATGGGTGCGCACTTGGACGTTGTGGGATGTGGCCTCCTTTGCCCAGGAAGCGTCGATATCAGTTGCCAATACGTTGCCCGTATCGCCAATGCGTTCTGCAATCTTCCGTACCAGAGTGGGACATCCAGCCCCCACTTCCCAGCATCGCCAGCCCTTGGCTATGCCACAGGCATCAAATTGCCGCAGTGAGGCGGGGTCGAATAACGCCGACAACAAGCCGAGACGCTGTGCAGCTTCTTTCTTTCTATTTTCGAGGAGGTGGTGACGCTAGGCCGCCAATCGGTGTTCGTAGTACGGCCGATCGCGATCATCAAGAATGGCTTGTAGCGCGGCCAGATTGCCCGGATCCGGGTTCAACCAGGCATCCACGTTCTCCGGCTTGATCGGGATGATGCAGCGGTCGTGACCGGCGGCGGCGATTTCCGGCGGTGGTTCGTCCGTGATGGCGGCAAAGGAATAGAGGCCCGCGCGCTCATCGAAGGACCACAGGCACGCCACCAGCATGTCGTGCGGCGGGTTCGGCCTAAATTCCAGCACCACGTTCTCCTCCCGCTCGCCCGGCGCCAGCTCACGATGCTCCACCTTGTGCCGCGATACATTCTCGAAAAATGCATTCACGACCATGATCCCGTGGCGGTAGCCGAACAGCTTGCCCCACGTCTTTTCAAGATTGTCCCGGCGCGCGTTGTAGGTGCCCGGGTACTTGCGCTCCATCGCTTCGTTCCACCCGGGCAAGCGACACTGGTAGCGCATCGGGACCAGCGTGCGCTTGCCATCCTGGAGAATCATCACATTGGCATACCAGCCCGGGAACATGCGGGAATCACGTGGTAGCGGTTCCTTGCGCCGGAGGTCATCCAGGTTCCGCTGGGCACGGGCAATCTTGTCCGTTGCAATGCGCTTGTCGTTCTCGGCCTTCTTGGTGGGCTTGGTCTGCAGCACGCGCTCCGCGTTCGTCAGCCGCGTCTTTTGCTGGAACAGCTCGGCCTCGAGCGCGTGTGCTTCTTCGGCGTCGCCCCCGGCGATGATCTCCGCGATTTCCCGCTCGGCCTCGTTGCGCGGATCGGAGAAGGCATCCTTCATGCGCTTGGGAATCTTCCGCCATGAACCGTCTTTCCGCCGCTCCCAGAAGAACTGCACGTATTGCTTGACGTTCATCACCGCGCCGAACTCGCGCTCGAACTTGCGGAATTCGGCCCAGATTTGCGCGCTGTAGCACATGGCCGAGAGATTCTACATTCGGCGCGGCATGGCCATCGGAATCAAGCAATGCCGGAGAATGCGCTGCCAGCATTCGCGCGCCTTGCGATCCGACTAGGGTCGCCGATGGGCTGGGAGCGACAAAGCTAGGGCCTTCGTTGGCCGCGTAGTGTTCCCTGAACCCGGCCGCTTCTGAAAAACTGCTACAATTGCGCCGGCCCCATCGGCCGTCGCGCGCCGCGTTCTGCGGCCCTGCGTCTCCTCTCATGTCAATCCGCGTCTTGCGGATTCCGGACGGCTTTGTCCGCAACGAGAGGAGATCCCGCATGTTCAACACCCAGACGAAAACGATTACGCAAAGCTACGAGCGTAGCTTTGGCCATGCCGTGTGCGACCGCTGCGGCCACGCGATGGACGAGGCCGACCATCGTAGCGGCTACAACAATTTGACCCTGTTGCGCTTTCGCGCAGGCTTCGAAAGCCGGTTCGGCGAAGGCAACTACATCGAAGGCGATTTCTGTGACGCCTGCCTGTTCTCGCTCGTCGCACCATACGTCCGCGTCATCGATGACAGCCAGGTTCCGGATTCCTGCGATTTCTTCCGCGTCCAGTCGCCGCGTCGCCTGTTCGCGGAACACCAGGTTGCGGGGGCGATGGCGGAAGGGGTACTGATGACCTTGAAGGATTGGATCTCGCAGTGCTTCGATCCGAAGTTCGCGCGCAGGCCTGCAGCCAGCAAGGGCGCTCCGATGGCGGACGTTGCCGTGCAGCCTCCACAGGGTGAGTGATCGCGCCGGTACCCGACATTTTGCATTACGCCGGCGCGCCCGCGCGGCACGCTCCACCCATCCGAGGGAATCAATCATGTACAAGATCGAAAATCGCGAACACCAGGTGAAGATCGTCGTCTGTGATCGGTGCGGCACGCAGATGAGCGACGAAGACCCGTTTGGCGGGTACCACAACCGAAGCCAGATCCGCTTCCGCGCCGGCTATGCGAGCTTGTTTGGCGACGGCAACAAGGTCGAAGGCGACCTCTGCGACCGATGTCTGTACGAGCTGCTTGGCCCGTATCTCCGGATCGTCGAACCGGATCCAGCGGAGGCACGGGAATGGGGCGATGATCCCGGCAAGCCGATCGAAGCATTCTTCGACATGCAGGCGCGCCGGGTATATGACCCGCACCAGACGCCGTACGTAATGGCCGAGAACATCGCGCTGATCCTGAGGGAATGGATTGATACCTGCTTCGACCTCAAGTTGAAGCGCACACCGGTAATGATGCCGGCGAAGGATTCCAGCGAGCCACCTGCGCCGCATCCGGAAGGTGGCAACATGAGCTGAGCGGCCTACCCGACCGGCGGCATCGGAAGCATCCGGTACCGCCCCTGACACCATGCGCGGGCCAACGCTTCCTCAATGAGATGGGCATTTCTGATCCGTGCGGCCAACATTGCTTTTCTGTCGATGAGTTCGGCAGGCCCGTGACTTTGGCCGCCGCCCTGCATGAAGCGTTTGCGGAGAGTGGGAGGCCAGTTCTGCTCACGTCGAATTCGACTGATTCCCGGAAGGTAGGGTTAGTGGGCGCTCGCGTGTTTGTCTATCGATGTACCTATGTGTTCATGGGGCAGTTGTCCTTGCCTGCTGGCGCGGATCTCGATTTTTCGCCAAATTTTGCGTGGCAAAGGATTGACACCCGCTTCGACGCAAGGGCACAGTGCAGGTGTGGGGCAGCAGGCGGGTCACGGCGTGCTAAAACCTTCAGCTGAGTGCATGAACGCGGAGACGCTGCCGTCAAGCGACGCCAATGTCGACGCGTTCGTGCGCGAGCACCAGGCCGAGCTGCTCAATTTCTTCCGCGGTCGCGTCACACGTCCGCAGGACGCAGCCGACCTGGCCCAGGAATCGTGGAGTCGGATAATGCATTACCGGCTCGACATGGCCGCATCACCGCGTGCCCTGCTGTTCACCATTGCGCGCAACGTGCTGAAGAACCACTGGCGCTGGAGCGCGTTACGTCAGATCGAACAATCCACCGATTTCAGCGAACTGGAGGTGTCATCCGACGCGCCTGGCCCGGATCGTCATCTTCAGGCGTCGCTCGACCTGGAAGCGCTGGAGGCGGCAGTCATCGCGTTGCCGCCCAGATGCCGCACGGTATTCCTGCTCAGCCGCATCGAAGGGTTGAGCAATGCCGAAGTGGCGCAACGCTGCGGCATTTCCGTGAAGATGGTTGAAAAACACCTCGCCAAGGCCATCGTTGCGTGTCGCGCACGGGTGGGGAATTTCGACATTTGAGTGTTGGCACCGATATGGATTCCATGCACGACGCCATCCGTGAAGAAGCTGCGACCTGGTTCGCCAGGCGCCGTGACGGTGCGTGCACGCGAAGCGAAGAGGCCGCCTTCGAGGACTGGCGCTGTCGTAGCGAAGCGCACGCACGTGCTTACGCAGAAACCGAACACGCCTGGAACCAGTGGAAGCGATTGAAAAGTTCCGATCGCATGCGTGAGATGACCGCCGCGGCGATGGCTGCCACGGCACCGCGACGGCGGAGCATTCCTGTCGCTCGGCGTTGGGTGCCGTTGCTTGCGGCGGGGTGCATCGTGGCCGCTGTGATAGTCGGCGGCATCGGGCTGCTGCCCCGGCTGCTGTCGTCGCCGCCGGTGACGTACAGCACCGCGTTGGGCGAGCAGCGCACCGAGCAATTGCCTGATGGCACACTCGTCACCCTCAACACCGAAACCGCGTTGCAGGTGCGTTACGGACACGGCCGGCGCCAAATCGTGTTGCAACATGGCGAAGCCATGTTCGATGTCGTTCATGACACCGCGCACCCGTTCGTCGTTACCGCCGGTGACGGCAGCGTCACCGATCTCGGTACCAGGTTCGCGATACGCGATGACAGCGGTACAGCCATCGTCACCCTGCTGCAGGGGCGTGTGGAGATCGCCGCCCGGGACCAGCGCAAGCAACTGACGCCGGGCGAACAGGCACGCTATGGCGCACGCGTCGCAGGCATCAGCGTGCGCAAGGTGGATCCGACCGCCGCCACCGCGTGGCTGCGTGGCCGCCTGGATTTCAACGGCATGCCGCTGGCCCAGGCGATCGCCGACGCCAATCGCTATTCCGCGGTCAAGTTGCGCCTGGGCGATCCGAAACTGGCCGACATGCAGGTGGGCGGCAGTTTCCGCGCCGGTGACAACGCCGCGATTGCCGCGGCCCTTTCCGCCGTATTCCCGGTGCGTGTGGTCCGCAACGACGCACACGAAATCGTGCTGATGCCGCGCTGAGCCCCGCGCGTCGTTTCGCGCAGGTAGGGTTGCGCGAAGTTCGATTGTTACCTCCATGCAAGAGGGCGCCAACTTGGCGCTCGCCCATCAGAGGAGGGGGCACATGCGCAAGGCGAACAGTCGGCGTTGCAAGGGAGCCATCAGGAACATCTTTCGTGCGGCGCTCTGCGTGGCGTTGTACGCGACCGCGCAGGCCGTATATGCGCAATCCGCTGCATCAAGCGAATCGATCCGTCAGTACGACATTCCCGCTGGTTCGCTGTCCAGCGCGCTTGGCGCGTGGGGCGCGCAAAGCGACAGGCAAGTCGTCTTTGCGCCCGATCTGGTTGCCGGCAAGCAGGCCAAGGGCGTCTCGGGTCAATACGGTGCCGAGCAAGCATTGACGCAGTTGCTCGCTGGGACGGGGCTCGCGTGGAAACGCGTCAACGGACAAACCTATGCGATCGAGAAGGCGCCGCCGCCGCAACCGCCTCGCACCAATCAAAAGCCAGCGTCGAAGTCCAAGCCATCGTCATCCGCTGCCGCGCAGAAACCGACGCAATTGGATACCGTCAGCGTAACCGGTACCCGCATTCGCGGCGGTGTTACGGCGTCGCCAACGATCACCATTGGCGCGCAGCAGATCCAGAATGAAGGATTCACGGATCTCGGTGAGGTGATTCGCAGCGTGCCGCAGAACTTCAATGGTGGACAGAACCCCGGTGTGACTACCGATGCCGGAGCCGGCGGCTTCTACAACGCAAACATTACCGGGGGCTCCACAGCCAATTTGCGTGGCATAGGGCAGGACGCGACGTTGACCTTGCTCAATGGTCGGCGCATGTCCTACGGCGGCTACGACCAGGCGGTCGACATCAGTGCAATCCCGGTCGAGGCGGTGGATCGAATCGAGATCGTGACTGACGGGGCTTCGGCCATCTATGGGTCCGATGCGGTCGGTGGTGTCATCAACGTGAAGCTCAAGCGCGACTTCGACGGAGTGGCCGTGGGAACGCGCTATGGCGAAGCGACAGAGGGTGGGCTGGCCACCCACGAATACCACGCCACCGCCGGCACGACCTGGTCCACCGGCGGCTTGATTGCCACCTGGAAAAAAGAATCCAATGATCCGATCTACGCGGACCAGCGCGACTATTCACAGGGGATGTACGGTCCGACGACCCTCTATCAGAAGGCGGATTTGCGGAGTGGGCTGCTCAGCATGCATCAGTCCTTCGGGGACTCCATCGAACTGCAACTCGATGCACTCCAGACCGAGCGCGACATGCAAAAAGAGGTTGGGCGTTCGACGTCTTATTATCACTACCCGACCGAGACGACGACCTTCCTCGTGTCCCCCAGCGTGACCTTCTTGTTGCCGCACGACTGGACGATCAACGTCAGTGCGGCCGCAGGAAGGGACAAGACCGAATTCCATGCGGTGGGAGTGACAAGAGCAACGGGCGCGCTCGCTTTGAATCGCTCGTTCAGCTATGGCAACAAAAGTCGCACGTACGAAGCCGATGCCGAGGGCCCGTTGTTTTCGTTGCCAGGTGGCGCTGCGAGACTCGCAGTCGGCGCGGGGTACAGGCACAACGATTTCCGGTACTTGTACATTGACAGCCCGGTGGCAGATGGCAAGGAAGGCAGCCGCTTTGGCTATATGGAGTTGAATTTACCCTTGGTAAGTCCAGACCAGGGTGTGGCAGGAATCCATCGGCTTGAATTGACCGGTGCGATTCGTACCGAAGACTATGACAGCTACGGCCGGGTGACCACGCCAAAGATAGGAGTGATCTATTCGCCTGGGGCCGATTGGACCTTGAAGGGATCCTGGGGCAAGTCATTCAAGGAGCCCACGCTTTTCCAAGGCTATATCGAGCAGTTCAGCTACCTCTATCCGGTGGCGGTTTTCGGAGGTACGGGATATGCGCCGGACGCGACGCTGCTGTATCTCAACGGGGGCAATCTCGCCCTGACGCCGGAGCGGGCAAGGACGTGGAGCGCCTCCATCGCATTCCATCCGGAAGCATTGCCCCGATTGGAGACGGAGGTCACCGCGTTCCATATCGACTATACCGACCGCATCGTTCAGCCGATTACCGATATCAGCGGGCTGCTGGCCAACCCGATCTACGTTGACTTCGTTGTGCATGATCCGACAGCCGACCAAAAAGCTGAAGCGCTGGCCAGTACCGAGTTCACCAACTATACGGGCTTGCCTTACGATCCCGACAAGCTCGTGGCGATCGTCGACAACCGTTTCGTCAATGCTTCGCGGCAACGAATACATGGTATTGACCTGTCGGGCTCCTATCGATTCGATCTGGCCAAGAGCAGACTGACGCTGCGCGGCGCGATCAGTTGGCTGGACAGCGAACGGGCTCTCACCTCGACCTCGGCGTTTTCCGATGCGTCTGGCATCTTGTTCTATCCGGCGAGAATCAGCGGTCGAATGGGTGCGGTTTGGGCCAGGGACGGGCTCACGGCTTCCCTCTTCGGAAACTACAAGAGCGGCGTGACGAATCTCGCGGACGGCACGAAGGGCGGCTCGTTCACCACGTTCGATTTGACCTTGCGTTATGACACGGGCGCGAGGGACAGCATCTTTTCCAATATGGCATTCGAAGCCTCGGCACAGAACCTGTTCAACAGGGAGCCACCGCTTCACGTGGTGACGTCTTTCGAGAACGCTCCCTATGACTCGACCAACTATTCGGCGATCGGTCGCTTCCTGAGCTTCTCGATTTCGAAGCGCTGGTAGTTCACTGCGCAGTCGAGCGTTGCCTCTTCCATGTAATCCACCCCACGCATGGGTGATCTCGTGCGTGATCGGATCGACACGGTTCAAGGAAAGTCCAATGTCCCGGTTCTTCAAGACAATTGTGATGGCGGCAGGCGTGTGCCTTGTCTGTGCTGGCTCCGCGCACGCGGAAACAATCTCGCCACGGCGGCTCCTGGAAGTCGCGGACCTCACCAGTCCGGTCATTTCTCCGGACGGGAACCGTGTCGCCTTCCGGCTCGAACAGGCGTCGGTTGTGCGCAATACCTTCGACGTCTTCTGGTACGTGCAGGCGATGGATGGCAAGTCGCCTCCCGACCGGGTCGCGGATGGCGGCGTGCTGTTGCATGACAGCGCCGGGGGTTCGGTGCCTGGCCATGCCGTCTGGTCACCTGACGGGCGCTGGATTTACTACCGTGCGCTGGTGGATGGCCAGATGGCCGTCTGGCGTGCGGCCGCGGATGGTTCCGGTGCGGAGCCTGTGACACACGACCCGGCGGATGTTCGCGACTTTGTGCTGAGTGCCGACGGCAAGACCCTGAAGTACAGCGTGGGCGCCACGCGCGCCGCGGTCATTGCGGCCGAGCAGGCTGAATACGATCGCGGCATCCATATCGACGATGCCGTGCCAGTTGGCCAGGGTGGTCTATTCCGCTCGGGCAACATCGATGGGCGGCTGGAGACGCAGCGTTTTCCTTCGGAGAGAGAAGGCTGGGACCGCGTCCAACTGCTGACAGAGGTTCCGGACCGGTGGAAAGCCGTCGAGCCGGGCACCGGAAACGCGCGGAATCCATCCCGCTCCGAGCCTCCACCCCGGCCGCCTACGGCATCGGATCTGCCGCGTTCCGTTTCGACACCGGAGAAACTGGCGGTTGACCCCGACACGGGCAGGGTCGCGCTGCTGACGCGGATCGGGGACGAAAAAGGGCTGAGGAGAAAGCCCGACGTAGAGCTCAGCGTGCTGCCCAAGCCAAGCTCGACTCGACCCATCAAATGCCAGGCCGAGTTGTGCAAAGGAAAGGCGATAAGTGCAATCCAGTGGCGACCGCGCAGCGACGAAGTATTGTTCACCGTGACCGATCGCCATGAAGGGCAGGCGCAGTCAATTTACCGGTGGAATGTCCGAACGGGCGCCGCGCATCTAGTGGCCCGGTCCGCCGGCATGCTCAATGGTGGTGGCCGTTATCAGTCCGGTGGCTGTGGCGCGTCTTTCGAAGCCTTGGTGTGCGTGGTTGCCACGGCGAACCGGCCGCCCCGACTGGAAAGGATCGATCTGGCGACGGGTGAACGGCAGGTGCTGTTCAATCCAAATGTCGCGTTGGCCATGGGTATGGCCAAGACAACGCCTGCGCGCTTGCTGCGTTGGACGGATGCGAAAGGTCAGGAATTTACCGGCCAGTACTTTCCGGCGCAGCGCACCGGCGACAGCCCCTCTCCGCTGTTCGTGAACTATTACGACTGCCGTGGTTTCCTGCGAGGGGGACTGGGCGACGAGTGGCCGTTTGCTTCGCTGGCCGAAAATGGGATTTCGGCCTTGTGCATCAACCAAGCTCCCTATCGTCTCGATGCCATCGAGCGGTATGGGCTGGCTCTCTCGGCAGTCAGGAGCGCCATCGATCTTCTGGCATCGCAAGGCGAGATCGATCGGACCAAGGTCGGCATGGGCGGGCTCAGCTTCGGCACTGAAGCCACCTTGTGGACGGTGATGAAATCCGACCTGCTTGCTGCCGCCTCGATCACTTCGATCGGGATGTCCCGCAACTATTACCTGTTCGCGAGCATGAGAGGCGATGCGTTCTTCAAGCCTTTGAAGAAGTTCTGGCAGCTTGGCGCACCGGATCAAACCCCCGAGCGCTGGCGGGCCCTTGCTCCTGCAGAGAACCTCGATTCCATCAAGACGCCGATCCTGATGCAGATGCCCGAACAGGAATACGTGATGGCGCTGGACTACGCGATCCCACTGATACGCGACCACCGCGCCGATCTGTACGTCTTCCCCAACGAGCCGCACCAGAAGTTCCAGCCCAGGCACAAGCTGGCCGCGTACGAGAGGAACATCGACTGGTTCCGCTACTGGCTGCAGGGATACGAGGATCCCGATCCGGCGAAGCGTGATCAGTACCAGCACTGGCGCGAGATGAAGGCCGCCCGGGCGGGTGTTCTCCCTGAGCGCGCCGGATCGCCGGTCGCGGCGCACCACCACGAGAGGTCTTGAAATGCAAAGGCAATCGATTCGCTTCCGCCCGGCGGTGGCCGCAGTGGCCTTGTGCTTGCTGGGAAGCCACCCGCTGGCGGGTATCGCAGGCCCGGTGCCCCCGGGCGCGGAACTGGCGCCCGTGGCGTCGTTCGAATTTCGAAACCCAACGAAGTTGGGTGCGGGCTCCATCCCACTTGGCAGGCTGGGTGTCATCGTGGGCAAAGTGGTGCAGGTCGATTCGCCCTTCGGGTGCGCCGCGCAATTCGATGGCAAGAGCCGCATCTCGGTGGCCGCTGATGAGCGCCTCGACTTCGACCAGGCTTTTTCGGCTTCGGCGTGGGTGGAGGGCGTGGGAGCGCGGTACCAGACCATGGAACTGCCCGGTATGCGGAGCCCCAACTTCCAGGTGGTCGGCGACAAGGTTTACTTCGTGACGAATTCCGACCCGGATCTCGATGCCGACTACAGTATTCCGAAGAAGGGGCCGCTTTATCTCGAATCGTTCATATGGTCCGGCGTTGCCGACGCCAACCTCGGTTCCTGGAGCCAGGAGAAGCGCACGGAGCTTCCGCTGAGCGGTCTCGAGCCCAAACTGCAGGTCGTTGGCGAGCGCCTGTTCTTCCAGTACTTCGGCAATTCGGCCGATGGCGCCTGGCAAATCTATACCGGCACAAGCCACGCGGATGGCACCGATTGGCAGGCGACCCAGAGGACCTTCACGAAGGGCCGCTACGACACCGAGCAAACCCGCAACATCCAGGTCGTTGGCAACAAGGTCTACTACGCCTTTCCAATGAAGGACCGCGACGGAAAATGGCAGTTGTGGACGGCAACATCCAACCTCGACGGGTCGTCCTGGGAGGCAAGGCAACAGACGACCCGGGGGGGCATCATTCCGAGCTTCAAGGTGTCGGGCGACAGGATCTATTACATCTTTCCCGCACCCACGACCACAAAGAAGGTCTACGACATCGTGATTGCGTCCGCCCGCCTGGACGGGTCCGGGTGGCATGAAATCCGCCGCATCCATGGTGGCGCATGGTGGATCATCGCCCAGCTCACGGTCGACAAGGGCATCCTCCATTTTTCCTACGCGAAGGGCGACCCCGATAAAAGCGTCCACATGTGGACGGGCCGCATGGCGACGGACGGTTCCGGGTTCGAGGAGCACCAGCGGACGTTCGGCGTCGGCAATTCCATCCCCGCCGGGGTACAGGTGGTGGGCGACAAGGTCCGGTATGCATTTTCGGTCATGCGGCAGCCCATCGCGTCGATGAAACAAACCGGACGGATGGGCTTCTCGTTCTGGACCGCCAGCAGCGACCTCGATGGCGGCCACTGGGTGCAACGGCGACTGATCGGCGGGGACAGCGATGACCACCTGACGGGATACAAGATGTTGAGCGTCGTCGGAGGCAAGGACTATTACGACGTGAACCGGCTTCATTACGTGAAAAAAGAAGGCGGTCCGACGAGGCAGGAGAATGGCGTCCTCGCGTACTCGGGCTCGAACATCTTGAGCAAGGGCGATGCCTACGGCATAGGCATGTCGGCGTCGGGAAGCGTATCGGGATTCGTGAATGCCGGTGAAGACTATCTTTATCGCGGCGAAGCTCCGGAAGATACCGCGGGAGCGATGGTCGAGCAGAAGCTCGCTCCCGATTGGCATCATGTCGTCGTCACCTACGATGGCAACATCCTGCGCTTGTACGTCGACGGCAAATTGGCTCGCGAAACTCGCTACGCCAAGAAACCTGCAGCGAACCCCTTTCCGTTGAGTATCGGAGATGGCTTTGTCGGAAAGATCGCACGTCTGAAGTTGTTTGATCGCGCGCTCGATCAGTCGGAGATCTCAGTTTTGGCGAATCGCCATGATCGGACGTCGTGCAGTCCAATCCCGTAGTGAGGCCGGTGTCTTTCGGACGAGTGGTTTCCGGACCATGCGAGCGGGCGTCGGTACGCGACCTGCAACATGGGGATTCCAGTAGCTTCGACCGAGGCGGAGAGCATAGCCGATGGCACCGAAGCTGATGACCCTGGCGAGCGAAATGGATTCAGGGTTTGCCCTGCAGCGCGAGGCGAGGCGGAGGGGCGTGTTTCTGGCCGAAATGGACAAGGTGGTGCCGTGGTCGGCGCTGTGTGCTTTGATCGAGCCGCACGATCCGAAGTTGCGCGAGGACAGCGCAGGCCTACGTCCGATCGGGCTGGAGCGGATGCTGCGCATCCACTTCTTGCAGCAGTGGTATGCATTGAGCGATTCCGGTGTCGAGGAAGCGCTGTACGACTCCGAAGTGATGCGGCGGTTCGTGGGGATTGACCTTGCCCGCGAGGCCGCACCGGATGAATCGGCGGTGTTGCAGTTCCGGCAGCTGCTGGAGCGTCACGGATTGGCCAAGCAGATCCTTGCCGAAGTGAAAACCGCTATCTTGACTTGCCCCAATCGCCCTACCACGGATAAGTAGGAAGTCCGTGTATTGGCGTTGCCCGGAATCTCGCACACATTGGAACTAGAGTCAGGCCGCTTCGCTTTTGCTCGTCTGACTTTACTTGACGAACCGGCTCTGGGTCAGGTTGCCGAGTGAGCTGTGCGGTCGACGCTCGTTGTGGCCGATCCGCCATGCTGCCAGTTTCTGGCGTACGTCCTCGATGGATGTCAACGCGCACAGGTTCAGGCATTCGTCCCGCAAACGTCCGTTGAATGACTCGATGTGCCCGTTCTCCGTGATGAGCTTGGACGGGAGGGAAGGAAGAGTACTCGCGGATGCGCCGCCATTGGCAGCTCGGTGGCAAGTGCAGTGAAGCCCAACCCAAACAACCACTTCCCGGCGCCAATAGGGGGAAAACGCGCCCGGATGTTGAGTTCCACCCAAAACTGAGCCAGTTTTAAACGGAAATCAACAGAACAGGGACGCGACGGCGACTGCGATGCGGGTTTTCATGAAGTGACTCCTTGTCTGAATTCGACGAGATGCGCAGGCCTTGTGCCGGCGTGCCTGTTCGTTGATCCTGGGCCGCTGCCCATGAATGCGTATCGAATCGGCGGGGTGCAAGATGAACCATGGTCGAATGATTCGCCGGCAAGGCAGCTCACCTGCTCACCCAAAGACCGGGAGAGCCATCACCGTCTTGGTTGGGCGTCACGGCAGCCTGCACGGTGAAGGTGGACGGCGGTGGCCTTGCTCGGCGGCGTTGGGCGCCGACACAGGACAGAGGGCCCGCGGGTGGGGAATCGATGCAGTCCGAACCGCGCGGAGGTCACTGCCCTCGCACGGATCTGCGCGAAAGGGGGTGGGAGGATCGCCAGGGGTCCACGACAATCCAAGTCCTTGAACGCTTGAGGTAAACCGTCTATAGTATGCGGCTCGCGTGAAGGCAGGTTCGGAATGCATTGGCGTTGCCGTTCCAGCCGTCAGGCTTTGTCGAAAGGACGGATCCTTTCGTGTTGTGGTCAGGGATGATGCGCAGGTGCACACCGCAAGGATGCGGGACGCCGGGTTCAGGATCAAAACCGGCGAACTTAAGGAATGGGCCTCGTGCCCATTTTTTGTTTCCGGAGTTTGCGAGCCGACATGGAGACCGAAGCAATCGCGGCGCGCGTGGCGCCGGCCCTTGCAGAGCTGGGCCTGGAGTGCCTGGGCGTGGAATGGAACGCCGGCCACGGCGGCGGCTTGCTCCGCGTGTACATCGATTCGCTGCAGCACGACGGTGACGCCGCGAATGCGGTGAGCGTGGACGATTGCGAGGCGGCCAGCCGCGAGATTTCCGCGCTGCTGGACGTGGAAGATCCGATCCCCGGCCATTACGTGCTGGAAGTTTCTTCGCCGGGCATCGAGCGGCCGCTGTTCAATGCCGCGCAGTTCGCGCGTTTCGTTGGCGAGGAAGCCAAGGTGACGCTGAAGCTGCCGCGCGAGGGCCGCCGGCGGATGCGCGGCAGGATCGCCGCGGTGGAAGGCCAGCGCATCGGCATGGACGTGGATGGCGTCCGCATCGATGTCGCCGAGGGCGACATCGAAAGCGCGCATCTGGTACCGGATTGGGATGCGCTGGGTTATACGCCCAGGCCCAAGCCGGGCAAGGGCGACAAGAAGGCGCCGCGCAGGCGCTGAGGGTGCGAAAACGGGTTCCGGCGTACGCCGGATTGTGGAAGGCACGAAGTGCGCCATGCGGCGGCTTCGATGGAGCAATCAGATGAATCGCGACTTGTTGATGATCGTGGACACCGTGGCCGCCGAGAAGGCGGTGCCGCGCGACGTGATTTTCGGTGCGCTGGAAGCCGCGCTGGCGACCGCCGCGAAGAAGCGCTATCCGGAGGAAGAACCGGAAATCCGGGTGAGCATCGATCAGGAATCGGGTGACTACGAAACGTTCCGCCGCTGGGAAGTGATCGCCGACGACGGCGAGATGGAATCGCCGGACTGGCAGTTGCGCCTGATGGACGCGGAGGACGAGCGCCCCGGCGCCCAGGTGGGCGAGTACATCGAGCAGCAGATCGAGAATCCGGAATTCGGGCGCATCACCGCCCAGGCCGCCAAGCAGGTGATCGTGCAGCGCATCCGCGAGGCCGAGCGCGCGCAGGTGGTCGATGCCTACAAGGACCGCGTGGGCGAGCTGATCAACGGCGTCGCCAAGCGCGTCGAGCGCGGCAACATCTACCTGGACCTCGGCGGCAACGCGGAAGCCTTCATCCCCCGCGACAAGGCGATTCCGCGCGAAGCGGTGCGCGTGGGCGACCGCGTGCGCGGCTACCTATTCGAGGTGCGTTCCGAGCCGCGCGGCCCGCAGTTGTTCGTGTCGCGCACCGCACCGGAATTCATGATGGAGCTGTTCAAGCTGGAAGTGCCGGAAGTGGGCCAGGGCATCGTCGAGATCCGCGCCTGCGCGCGTGACGCCGGCGATCGCGCCAAGATCGCGGTCGAGGCGCACGACAAGCGCACCGATCCGATCGGCGCCTGCATCGGCATGCGCGGTTCGCGCGTCCAGGCGGTGTCCAACGAACTGAACGGCGAGCGCATCGACATCGTGTTGTGGAACGACGCGCCCGCGCAGTTCGTGATCAACGCGATGGCGCCCGCCGAGGTGCAGTCGATCATCGTCGATGAAGACAAACATTCGATGGACATCGCGGTCGCCGAGGACAAGCTGTCGCAGGCGATCGGACGCGGCGGCCAGAACGTGCGCCTCGCCAGCAAGCTGACCGGCTGGGACCTCAAGGTGATGACGCAGGACCAGGTTGCCGCCAAGAGCGAGGCCGAACAGGAAGCTGCGCGCCAGTTGTTCATGGACAAGCTCGAAGTCGATCAGGAAATTGCCAACATCCTGGTGCAGGAAGGTTTCTCGACGGTCGAGGAAATCGCCTACGTGCCGACCGGCGAACTGTTGGCGGTGGAAGGCTTCGACGAAGACATCGTCGAGGAGCTGCGTTCGCGCGCCAAGGATGCGCTGCTGACCGAGGCGCTGGCGGTGGAAGAGGACCTGGACGAACACCAGCCGAGCGAGGAATTGCTGGCGTTGGAAGGCATGGACGAGGAAACCGCCTACGCGCTGGCCGAGCGCGAAATCGTGACGCTGGACGATCTGGCCGACCAGGCCGTGGACGACCTGATCGACATCGAAGGCATGGACGAGGACCGCGCCGGCGCGCTGATCATGGCCGCCCGCGCGCCGATGCTGGCAAGGATGGAACAAGAAGCGGGAAATTCCTGATCCCGGGGATTTCAGCACCGTCGAGGCGCGTCTCGATCGCGCGATGAACGTGCGTGGGGCGCCGAAGACACAAGAGGTTGGACACGATGTCAGATATCACGATCAAGCAACTCGCGAGCATGGTGGGCACGCCCGAGGACAAGCTGCTGGCGCAGCTCGCCGAAGCCGGCATGCAGTTCGACGGCCCGGACCAGGTCATCAGCAACCGCGAAAAAACCAAGCTGCTTGATTTCCTGCGCAGCAATCACGGCAAGCAGTCGGACACGGCTGCCGCCACGCCGCGCCAGATCACGCTGAAACGCCGCAAGGTCAGCGAGATCACCGTCGCGGGCGGGCGCGGCGCCAGCGCCAAGACCGTCAACGTGGAAGTGCGCGCCCGGCGCACCTACGTCAAGCGCGGTGCGGTGCCGGCTGGCGAAGTCATGGACAGCGAGCGCGAAGAAGCGCTGCGCAAGCTGAAGGAATCGCAGGAGCAGCAGGAGCGCGAGCGGGCTGAACTGGCCGAGCAGGATCGCCGCCGCAAGGAAGAGCAGCAGAAACTCGAGGCTGCCGAAGCCGAACGCAAGCGTGCCGCGGAAGAGCATGCGCGTGCCGAAGCCGAAGCGGCTGCCGCGCGCGCCACGCAGGAACCGGCCGGCCAGGCCGGAGCCACCGCCGCACCCGCGCATCGCCACGAGGCACCGAAGCCGGCCGCGCGTGATACCAAGGACGCCACGGCGCACAAGGCCAAGCGTTCGCGCGGTTCGCACCGCATGCGCGACGAAGAAGACGAGGGCGCCGCGCGCTATTCGGGCGGCGAGTTGCACCTGACCGACGCCGAACGCGCGCGCCGGTCGACGCGCAAGCGCGCACGGACCAGGGTCGACCTGTCCCAGATCACGGGCCAGCATGGGTTTTCCAAGCCGGTCACACCGCAGATGCGCGAAATCCCGATCGGCGAAACCATCGTCGTGTCGGATCTTGCGCAGAAGATGGCAGTGAAGGGTTCGGAAGTGGTCAAGGCGCTGTTCAAGATGGGTACCATGGTGACCATCAACCAGACCATCGATCACGACACCGCCGCGCTGGTGGTGGAAGAGCTCGGTCACAAGCCGATCGACGCGGAAGAGAAGACGGCCGAAACCACACTGGCCGCGCACGTGGTCACCGAAACGGCCGAAGGCGACAAGGCGCCGCGTCCGCCGGTGGTCACGATCATGGGCCACGTCGACCACGGCAAGACGTCGCTGCTCGACTACATCCGTCGCACCAAGGTCGCGTCGGGTGAGGCTGGCGGCATCACCCAGCACATCGGCGCCTACCACGTCGAAACACCGAAGGGCGTGGTCACGTTCCTCGACACCCCCGGCCACGCGGCGTTCACCTCGATGCGTGCGCGCGGCGCCCAGTCCACCGACATCGTGGTACTGGTGGTTGCGGCCGACGACGGCGTGATGCCGCAGACGGTGGAGGCCATCCAGCACGCACGTGCTGCCAAGGTGCCGCTGATCGTTGCGGTCAACAAGATGGACAAGCCCGAAGCGAATCCGGACAACGTGCGCCAAGGCCTGGCCCAGCACGAAGTCATCCCGGAAGACTGGGGCGGCGACACACAGTTCGTGCCGGTGTCGGCCCGGACCGGCATGGGCGTGGAGGCGCTGCTGGAAGCGATCGGCCTGCAAGCCGAAGTGATGGAGCTGAAGGCCGTGCCGGTAGGCCGTGCCTCGGGCGTGGTGATCGAATCCAGCCTCGACAAGGGTCGCGGCCCGGTCGCGACGGTGCTGGTGCAGCAAGGTTTGCTGAAGCGCGGCGACTACGTGGTCTGCGGGGTCGAATATGGCCGGGTCCGCGCGTTGTTCGATGAAATGGGCAAGCAGGTCGAAAGCGCGGGCCCCTCGATTCCGGTGCAGATGCTGGGTCTTTCCGGCGTACCGGAGGCGGGTGACGAGTTCGTGGTGGTGGCCGACGAAAAACTCGGCCGCAACGTGGTTTCCGAACGCGAAACCCGCCGCCGCGAGAAGCGCCTCGTCACGCGCACCAACACGCTCGAAGACGTGATGGCCATGATGGGCAAGGGCGAGGGCCAGCAGAGCCTCAACATCCTCATCAAGGCCGACGTGCAGGGTTCGGCCGAGGCGCTGCGCGAATCGCTGACCGCGATCAGCAACGAACTCGTCAAGGTCAATGTGATCGCGTCGGGCGTCGGGGGTATCACCGAATCCGATGCCACGCTGGCCTCGGCATCGAAGGCGCTGCTGATCGGCTTCAACGTGCGCGCGGACGCGTCGGCGCGCAAGGTGATCGAATCCGGTGGCGTGGATCTTCGCTACTTCTCGATCATCTATGACGTGATCGACCAGGTGAAACAGGCGGCTTCGGGCTTGATGGGCATGGAAGTGCGCGAGGAAATCATTGGCGTCGCCGAGGTCAAGGACGTGTTTCGTTCGTCCAAGTTCGGCGCGATCGCGGGCTGCCAGGTGGTCGAGGGCTCGGTCAAGCGGAGCAAGCCGATTCGCGTGCTCCGCGACGACGTGGTGATCTTCGAAGGCGAACTGGAATCGCTGCGCCACTACAAGGAAAACGTCGAGGAAGTGAAGAGCGGCAGCGAGTGCGGCATCGGCGTCAAGCAGTACAACGACGTCAAGCCTGGCGACCGCATCGAGTGCTTCGAGCGCATCGAGGTGGCGAGGACGCTGTAGGAGCGCGCCTGCGCGCGACCCGATCGCTGGCAGGCCGGCTCCTACATCGCATCCTGCAGCTCTCATGCCTCAACGCTCCTTCCACCGCACCGACCGCGTCAACGCCGAACTCCGCCGCGAGGTCGGCGCCCTCGTGCATGCCGCGGTGCGCGACCACGCATTGCCGCAGGCCAGCGTCGTCGATGTGGAAACCAGCCGCGAACTCGATGTCGCGACGGTCTGGGTCATCGCGTTGCAGCCGGAGCGTTCCTCCGAAGTCGTGAAGGCGCTGAAATCGCTCGCAAAGGAATTTCGTCACGAGCTTGCCCACACGATGCGGATGCGCCGCGTGCCGGAACTGCGCTTCAAGTACGACGAGTCGGTGGACAAGGGCGAGCGGATCGAGCAGTTGCTGCGCAAGGAGCAAGGGACGAGGGATGAGTAGCGAGGGCGCACGTCGCCGGTGCCGGTTTGCGAAATGACGCCAATTTTGTGCCATCACCACTCGCCCCTGAACCCTCGCCCGATTTCGTGAGCGGAATCCTTCTCCTCGACAAGGCCCCGGGGATCAGCTCCAACCGCGCGCTGCAACAGGCAAAGCGCCTGTTCGGCGCGAAGAAGGCCGGCCATACCGGCAGCCTCGATCCGCTGGCTACCGGGTTGCTGCCAATCTGTTTTGGAGAAGCGACCAAGATCGCAGGCTATCTGCTCGGCGCGCGCAAGGCGTACGCCGCGGAGTGCCGGCTCGGCATCACGACCGACACGTGCGACAGCGAAGGTTCGGTATTGACCCGGCGCGTCGTGCCCGCGCTGGAGGACGAGGTGATTCGGGGCGAACTCGCAAAGTTCACGGGCCGCATTACCCAGGTTCCTCCGGTGTATTCGGCGCTGAAGCAGGGCGGCGTGCCGCTGTACAGGCGCGCGCGCCGGGGGGAAGCGGTCGAAGCGTCGCCGCGCGAAGTCGAGGTGTTCCGTTTCGAGTTGACCGGACGTGTCGACGATACGCTGCGACTGCACGTCGAATGCGGCTCGGGCACCTACGTCCGCAGCCTTGCGCGTGATCTCGGCGAAATGCTGGGCTGCGGCGCGCACCTGACGGCGCTGCGGCGGTTGTGGGTGGAACCCTTTCGCGAACCGCGCATGTTCACGCTGGACGAACTGGCGTCAATGCGCGAGCGCGATGTATCGCGCCTGCACGAGTGCGTTCTGCCCATCGAAGCCGGCCTCGCGGATTGGACCGCCTTGCTGCTCGACGCGCGCGGCGCCGACGATGTCGCGCATGGCCGCGCGCTACGGGTCACCGCCGCACCGGGGCGCTACCGCGCGCATGCGCCTGGCGGCAGCCTGCTCGCGATTGGTGAGGTAGATGCGACGGGCACCTTCAGGGTACTGCGCGGCTTCGGGGTACCGAACATCAGGCAGGCGTAGGAGCGGCCCGTGGCACGACGAGCCGGGTCGCGCGCGTGCGTGCGCCTACAAAAGCCGCATGAATTCCGCCCACAGCGGCAACTGCCGCACACGCACCGTGGTGCCGGCGAAGATCGCGTTCGCGAGCGCGGGTGCGGCGGAAGGAAAGCCCATGTCGAACGCGCCGGCGGGATGATCTTGCGACGGCACCAGGATCACCTGCACGTCGTGCGGCATCTGCGCCATCGTTGCGAGCGGATAATCCCTGAAGCCTTGCTGCACGATGCGGCCATCCTTGAGCGTGATGCGCTCGCGCAGCGCGGTGGAGAATCCGTCGAGCGTGGCGCCGGCCAATGCCGCGCGCGCACCGAGCGGATTGACCACGCGGCCCAGGTCCGCCGCGCAAACCGCGTTGTGGATCACCAGGCGCGTGCCCTCCATCGATACTTCCACCGCATGGGCGACGTAGCCACCGAAGGTGAAGTGGCAGGCCAGCCCGAAGCCGTGGCCTTGGGGATGCGGTTTGCTCCAGCCGATCGCATCGGCGGCCAGCTGCAGCACCCAGGCGAGTCGCCCGGTGTCGAGCCCGGGACCACCGTGTCCGCGGTACGGCAGCTTGCGCGGTTCGCCCAACAGCGCGAGCCGGAATTTCAGTGCGTCGAGCTTCAGCTGGTGCGCAATTTCATCGAGGAAGCATTCGGTGGCGAATGCGTTGACCGCGTGCGAACTGGCGCGATAACTGCCGCGCGGCAACGCCGAATCCAGCGCGAACCACGCGTATTGGAGGTTGCCGACCAG
This sequence comes from Lysobacteraceae bacterium, assembly GCA_040255405.1. Classification (GTDB taxonomy): domain Bacteria; phylum Pseudomonadota; class Gammaproteobacteria; order Xanthomonadales; family Rhodanobacteraceae; genus 66-474. The sequence goes on along the minus strand of JBDZUX010000004.1, from coordinate 42,624 downwards.
GCCGGCCGGCAGATCGTCCGGATGCATTTCCGACAGCCACCAGCGCGCGCGCGGCTCGCGGCCGGCGAGGCGCGACGTACTGGCGATGCGATGCGTCCAGCCGGTCAAGCTGCGCTTGCGATCGGCGCAGGCCTCCAGCTTGTGCACGGAAAACGGTCGGTACGTGTCGTGTGCGAATGCTTCCGCGCGCGTCCACATCAACTTGATCGGCTTGCCCGCGGCCCTGGCCAGCATCACCGCCTCGGCCACGTAGTCGGTTTCGAGGAAGCGCCCGAAACCGCCACCGGTGCGCGGCAACCGGATGGTGATCTTGTCCGGCGGCAGGCCGGTGAGTCGTCGCACCGTGTCGAACGTCGCGCGCGGATTCTGGACAGGTGCGACGATCAGGGCCTGCTGGTTGTCCACCCGCACCAACGCATTGGGCGGTTCGAGATCGGCGTGGGCCACGGTGGCAAAGCGATAATTGGCCGCGAATTTGTGCGGCGCGCGCTTGATGGCTTCCGCGAAATCGCCGTCGGTACGCACCGCCTTGGCAGGATCGGCCGCGAACGCGGTGGCGGCCGCGTCGGCGAGCGCTTCGTCGCCCTGTGCCGCCTGCGTCCCCGGTTGCCAGCGCACATCCAGTTTCGCGAGCGCCTGCAATGCGGTCCAGGTGTCCGAGGCCAGCACCGCGACACCCGCGGCCAGTTGCTGGGTGCCGAGCGCGCGCGCGGGGTCGGGCGCGGGAATCGTCATGACCTTCTCGACGCCCTTCGCCTTCAACGCTGCGGCGTCGTCGAGGTGCGCGAGCTTGCCGCCCGGCCACGGGCAATGCGCGACCACGGCCACCAGCGCATCGCCGAACCAATCATCGATCGCGTAGTGCTGATGCCCGGTGACGATGTCGCGCGCGTCGACGTCGCCCGCGTCCTGTCCGATCAACACGTATTGCGCCGGAGTCTTCGGTTGGGGCGCCGCGTTCGCCGGCTTGAGCTTCGAGGCGGCTTCGGCCAGCTCGCCGTAGCCGAGCTTCCGGCCGTCCGCTGCGATCACCACGCCGCGTGACGTCCGCAGGTTGGCGACGCCCGTTTTCCAGCGCGCGGCGGCGGCGCGCAGCAGCAGTTCGCGCGCCGCCGCGCCGACGCTGCGCAGATCGTTCCACGCCGCCGGGACGCTGGTGCTGCCCGACGCCATCTGGTGCCCGTAGGTCCAGTGCGGTTCGCCGCCGGCATTCGTGACGCCCAGGTCCAACGGTTCCACGATCACGCGGGGCCAGTCGGCGTCCAGTTCCTCGGCAAGGATGCGCGCTTCGGCGGTGCGGATGCCCTGGCCGACTTCCGGATCGCGCGCGCCGATCACCGTAGTGCCGTCGGGTTCGATGCGCACGTAAGGGCCGAGCCGGAACAGGTTCTGCCCGAGCAATTGGTCCGGTGTCCACGCGAACGCAGGCAGCCCGACGACGAGCGCGCCGGTGGCGGTGCCGAACACTCTCAGGAAGCGTCGGCGGCTGGCATCGTACGGGCGCTTCACTTCGCCTTGTCCCGCAGGGTGTCCGCGGCGCGATGGATCGCCCGGCGAATGCGGGGGTAGCTGCCGCAGCGGCACAGGTTGCCGATGGCGTCGATGTCGGCGTCGCTCGGCTTCGGCTTGCGCGCGAGCAGCGCCACCGCCGCCATGATTTGACCGGGCTGGCAGTAGCCGCACAGGACCGCGTCTTCGTCGATCCACGCCTGCTGGACCGGATGCAGCGAGCCATCGGCCCCGGCCAGGCCTTCGATCGTGGTGATGGCGGTGCCGGCCAGATCCTGCATCGGCAGGGTGCAGGCGCGCTTCAACTTCCCATCGACCAGCACGCTGCACGCGCCGCAACTGGCATCGTCGCAGCCGTACTTGCAACCCGTCAGGCGCAGCGCGTCGCGCAGATACCAGAGCAGCGGCAGGCCGGGATCGCCGGTATGGCGGAACTGCTTGCCGTTGATCGTGAAGTCGATGCCACTGCGGATCGGTTCCGGCGTGATGCCGGCCGCAGGGGTCTGGGGAATCTGTGGCATTTGTGGCATCGGGCAATTGTATTAGCTACGCGGCCATGTACAGGCTGAACCGCGGGTCGGCCAGGCGAGGGCGGCTGCGGGCGTGCACCACGACAGGGCCGTGCCGGACCATGACGGTCGGCACATGCGCTGTGCCGCGGTGTGGCGGACGCTGCCCTTCCACTCGCGGGAGCGGTGTCATGCGTCCGAACATTCCGGTTTTGCTGGTCATCGCGGCGTCGCTGTGTGCCATCCGTCCGGCCCATGCGGAACAGGCATCGCCGCAGCTGCGCGATGACCTCGTGTCGCTGACGCAGCAGTTGATGGACGCGGTCGGCGAAGGCAAACCCGATGTCTGGAAGCGCATCGTCGCCGAGGATGCACTCGTCGTCGACGAATTCGGCCGCCGGCAGGTCGCGAAGGAGGTCATCGCGGGGCTGCGCCCGTTTCCGCCCGGGCTTTCCGGCAGCATCGAGATCCGCGATCCCCGCGCGAACGTTTATAGCGATACTGCGGTGCTGGTCTGCGAGGAGTACGAGCGCGAGTCCGTGTTCGGACAGCAGTTCGTCGTTCGCTACATTGCCACCAACACCTTCGCGCGGCGCGGGGGCGCCTGGAAGCTGGTGGCGATGGAGGACGTTACACTGCCGACGCCACCTCCGAAACTCGCCGTCGCGGGGCTCGACCTGGCCGAATACGCCGGGACATACCGTTACGCGCCGGGCCGCGCGTGGAGGTTCGCGCTGCACGATGGCGTGCTGTCCTACACCACGCGCCCCGGACGGCCGCCGGTTGCGGTCGACCCCATCGCGAGGGACGTCTTCATGCAGGACAATGACGAACGGAATCTGCTGATCTTCCGCCGCGATGCCTCGGACCATATCGTCGAGGTGCTCGAGCGGCGCAAGTTCAACGACTTGCGTATGACGCGCGAGTAGGCGGACGGCGGGTCGGTTGGCGGCCCCGCTTGGCCGCCGGCATTCCCTGCGTGCGATTGCGTTTTGACCGGTCGCCCGCAACACTTGCGGGCCGTATCCGCGCCATCGCGCCCGTCCGCCACACTCCGATCGATGACTGCACCTGCGCTCACGCCGCTCGAATCCGACGCGCCCTGGGTCGTGCTGAAATTCGGCGGCACCAGCGTGGCGACCGCCGAACGTTGGCGCACCATCCTGGATCTCGCCGCGGCGCGTCGCGCGGAGGGCCTGCGCGTGCTGGTGGTGGTGTCCGCGCTGTCGGGGATCACCGACGCGTTGAAGGCGTTGTGCAGGTGCGCACCCGTCGAGCGCGAGGCGGCGCTGGCCGGCGTGGTCAAGCGCCATCGCGAGCTGGCCGCGCAGATGCGGCTGACCGACGTCGCGCGGGTGGAACGCTGGCTGGCGTCGTTGCACGCCCTGGTTTTGCCTCTCCCACCGGGAGAGGGTGGAGCGGCAGCGCCGGATGGCCGTTCGGACATTCGTGCAGGATCGGCGGATTCCAAACCCTTGCACCAGCGCCTCTCCCAACTGGAGGGGGGCTACATGTGGCAGGCCGCGGTGCAGGCGCACGGCGAATTGCTGTCAAGTTCCATGGGTGCGGCGTTCATGACCGCGAACGGGTTGCCCACCGAATGGCTGGACGCGCGCGAGGCGTTGCTTGCGCGCGAACTGCCGTTCCTCAACCGACGCGCGCGCGTATTGTCGGCGCAGGTGCAGGCCGACCCCGATCCCGCATTCGCGGCGCGGCTTGCCGCGCGCGGCGAGGTCTTCATCTCGCAGGGATTCATCGCGCGCAACGCCGAAGGCGAAACCGTGTTGCTGGGACGCGGGGGTTCGGATACTTCCGCTGCATACATGGGCGCGTTGTTGCGCGCGGCGCGGGTGGAAATCTGGACCGACGTCGCCGGCATGTTCACGGCCGATCCGCGCCAGGTGCCGGGGGCGCGCCTGTTGCAGCACCTCGATTACGACGAGGCGCAGGAGATCGCGACGACCGGCGCCAAGGTACTCCACGCGCGCTGTCTGTCGCCGTGCCGGCGTGCGCGCGTGCCGCTTTGGGTCAAGGACACCCAACATCCGGACCTCGACGGCACGGTGGTGGCGCCGCAGCCCGCCGAGATCGCGCCCAGCATCAAGGCCATCAGTTCGCGCCGCGGCATCACGCTGGTGTCGATGGAAACTTCGGGCATGTGGCAGCAGGTCGGTTTCCTCGCCGACGTGTTCGCGCTGTTCAAGAAGCACGGACTATCCGTCGACCTGATCGGTTCGGCCGAGACCAACGTCACCGTGTCGCTGGATCCCACCGAGAACCTGCTGGACTCCGACGTCGTGGCGGCGCTGGCGGCCGACCTCGCCAAGGTGTGCCGGATCAAGGTGATCGCGCCGTGCGCGGCGGTGACACTTGTCGGGCGCGGCATGCGCTCGATGCTGCACCGGCTGTCCGGCGTGCTGGCCGAGTTCGGCCGGATGCGCGTGCATCTGATTTCGCAGTCGTCCAACAATTTGAATCTCACCTTCGTGGTGGACGAGGGCATGCTGGATGGCTTGCTGCCGCGCCTGCATGAACTGTTGATCCGGGCTGGTGCGTTGCGCACCGACGACACGACGCTGTTCGGCCCGAGCTGGCAAGCGTTGTACGGGAAAGGCGAAACGCACGTGCGCGCACCGTGGTGGCGTGCGGCGCGCGAGCGGTTGCTGGAATTTGCTTCAGCGAAGGGTGTCCCCTATCCGGCCTTCGGCCACCTTCCCCCGCAAGCTGGGGAGGGAGCGGCGGGAACACCGCGTTACGTCTATCATCTTCCGACCGTTCGCGAACGCGCGCGCGCCTTGCGCGCGATGCAGTCGGTCGATCGCGTCTACTACGCGATCAAGGCCAACGCGCATCCCGCGATCATTCGCGCGCTGGCGCAGGAAGGGTTGGGGTTCGAATGCGTGTCGCCCGGCGAACTGGACGCCGTCGACGCGATCGCCGAGGCGCAGGCATCGCCGCGCCTGTTCACGCCCAATTTCGCGCCCCGCGCCGATTACGAGCATGCGCTGCAGCGCGGCGTGCCGTTGACGCTGGACGCGCTGCATCCCTTGCAGCATTGGCCGGGCCTGTTCGCCGGGCGCGAAATCATGCTGCGGGTGGATCTGGGGCGCGGGCTCGGCCACCACGACAAGGTGCGCACCGGCGGCGCCGGCAGCAAGTTCGGGCTGCCGCTGGAGCACCTGGGAGTTTTCCTGGAACTGGCCCGTGAACACGATGTACGCATCGCGGGCCTGCACGCGCATCTCGGGTCCGGAATCCTGGATGCCTCGCACTGGCCGGCCGTGTGCGGTCAACTCGCCAGCGTCGCCGATCGCATCGGCAGCGTGCGCACGCTGAACCTCGGCGGCGGTCTCGGGGTTCCTTCGCATCCCGGTGAGGCGCAACTGGATATCGCCGCGGTCGATGCGGCGCTGACCGAGGTGAAGCGCGCCTATCCGCACTACGAGTTGTGGCTCGAACCGGGTCGCTGGCTGGTCGCGGACGCGGGCGTGCTGCTGGCGCGCGTCACCCAGACCAAGCGCAAGGGCACGTTCGATTACCTCGGTTGCGACGCCGGCATGCACGTGCTGATCCGGCCGGCCCTGTATGATGCGTGGCACGAAATCGTGAACCTCTCGCGCCTGGATGCGCCGGCCGATATCGTCTATCAAGTGGTGGGTCCGATCTGCGAATCCGGCGACGTGCTGGGCGCGGACCGCCACCTGCCGCACAGCGAGGAAGGCGACGTGTTGTTGATCGCGCAAGCCGGCGCCTACGGCGAATCGATGTCATCGCGCTACAACCTGCGCGCGTTGGCCGAACCGGCAATCATCGAATGACCCGCCTTGCAGACCCGCGAAGAGCGCAGGCCTTTCGCTTTGTGCGTTGCGGCTATGCCGGGGGTGTCGCCGAACTCGTGTACGCGTTCGATGGCGGTCCCGAATTGATCGAGCGCATCCGTTTTCCCGATCCGCCCGGGCTTGGCGCGCGCAAGGCCGCGTTCAACGCCGCGCTCCGGATGCTGCACCTGATCACGGGCGTCAGCTATTACAAGGCCGGGCTGCCGCCGCACATCGAGGTCGAGGCGGGTCCACTGGACGATGCCACCGCCGATCTGCTCGATGCCTTGTATCTGCACGGCCTTGGCGAATTTGCGTATCGGAACGGCGTGGACCTGCGGGGAAAGATTGCGTTTCCACGGGGTTCTTCCGTCCCTGGTACTGGGTGCCGGCCGATCCATGGCCGGGATGACGGGGGACTGGTTGGGCTCGATTTGCCACATCGGACGCTGGTGCCCATCGGCGGCGGCAAGGATTCGCTGGTGGTGGTGGAGGCGCTCAAGGCCATCGACGCCGATGCCACCGCCGTCTGGGTCGGTGCGTCGCCATTGATCGCGGCCGTCGCCGCGCGCAGCGGGCTGCCGATGCTCGACATCGGCCGCGAGCTGTCGCCCGTGCTGTTCGACTACAACCGGATGGGCGCGTGGAACGGCCACATCCCGGTCACCGCGATCAACTCCGCGATCCTCGCGTGCGCGGCGGTGCTGTACGGGTTCGATGCCGTCGCGTTCGCCAACGAGCGTTCGGCTTCGGCCGCGACGCTGGAGTACGCGGGCGGCCAGGTCAACCACCAGTGGAGCAAGGGCTGGGCATTCGAGCAGGCGTTCGCAACGTGGCTGCACACGCACGTGACTGGCGATCTCGATTACTTCTCGCTGCTGCGGCCTTTTTCCGAGCTCGCGGTCACGCGTGCGTTCGCGAAGTCCGGGGCCGCGTATTTCGACGCGTTCTCGAGTTGCAACCGCAATTTCAGGATTCTCGGCCCGAAGCCTGCGGACCGCTGGTGCGGCCAGTGTCCCAAGTGCCACTTCGTGTTCCTGGCGCTCGCGCCGTTCCTGCCCAAGCCGCGCCTGTTGCAGATCTTCGGGGGCAATCTTCTGGACGATGAATCGCAGGCTGCGGGTTTCGATGCGCTGGTCGAGTACCACGACCACAAGCCGTTCGAATGCGTGGGCGAAGCTGCGGAAGCGCGCGCCGCGTTCGCGGCGCTGGCGGTGCGCCCGGAGTGGTCGGAGGATGCGCTGGTGGCGCGCTTCCGGCGGGAAATCGTGCCGCAACTCGACACATCGCAGCTCGCGCTGGAAGCCTGGTTCCAGGCTTCGGGCGAACACGGCGTGCCGCCGCGGTTTGCAGCCGCGCTGGACTGGATTGCCGGCTGACGCCGCACCTCCGGATGAGGGAATGATGCGCGAATCCATGCGCTTTGAAGATCTCGCCAACGCCGACGTCGCGATCTGGGGCTACGGCCGCGAGGGCCGCAGCGTGCTCGCTGCGCTGCGCCGCCGGGTTCCGGAGCAGCCGCTGACGCTGTACTGCAAGCCCGACGAGGCCGAGGTCGCGCGTCAACGGGATGATCGCCATCTGCGTGTGATCGACACGCCGCCGGACGCGGCGGCATTGTCCGCGCACGCAGTGGTCATCAAGTCCCCCGGCATCAGCGCGTACAAGCCGGAAATCGTCGCCGCGCAGGCGCACGGCACGTGTTTCACGTCGGGTACCGCGCTGTGGTTCGGCGCGAACCCGGACCCACGCGTGGTTGCCGTGACCGGCACCAAAGGCAAAAGCACCACCACCGCATTGATCGCGCACGCTGCACGCGCGCTCGGCGTGCGCACCGCGTTGGCCGGCAACATCGGATTGCCGTTGCTGGAACTGGAAGGCCAGCACGCCGATCTGTGGGCGATCGAACTTTCCAGCTTCCAGACCGGCGAGGCGGGGCCCGTCGAGTTGGGCGTCGTCGTGAGCCTCGGCGAGGAACACCTCGACTGGCACGGCACGCGCGAGCGCTATGTCGGCGACAAGCTGAAGCTCGCGGACGTGTCACGCACGCTGCTGGTGGATGCCGGATCGCCGCTGCTGATGCAGCGCACCGCGATGCACGTCCAGCGACGGACCTTCGACGATCCGCGTGGGTGGCATGTCGCAGGCGGCTTCATCTGCGCTGGCGGGAACGAAGTGCTGGCGCTGGACCAGTTGCCGCTGCACGGCACGCACAACGCGCACAATGCCTGCGCGGCATTGGCGGCGATCGATTTGCTGGGCCTGGATGCACGCGCCGCGGCGCGCTCGCTCGCCGCCTTCAAGCCCCTGCCGCACCGCCTTACGTCGCTGGGCGCGCGCGACGGCGTGGAATGGATCGACGATTCCATCAGCACCACGCCCGACGCCGCGCGGGCTGCCCTGGAGAGCCTGCATGGCCGGCCGGTGACCTTGATCCTGGGCGGACACGATCGCGGCCTCGACTGGACGGGTTTCGCGCAGACGTTGCGCGTGCGGCCCTGTCACGCGGTGGTGGTGCAGGGTGCGGCCGGCGCGCGCATCGCCAACACCCTGCAGGATGCGCACGTCGCGTGCAAGGTCGTGCAGGCGGACGACTTTGCCGATGCGGTCACCCGCGCCAGGGTTGCCACGCAGCCGGGCGGGGTGGTGCTGCTGTCGCCCGGCGCGCCCAGCTTCGACCAGTTCCGCGACTACGCCGAACGCGGCCGTGTGTTCGCGCGGCTCGCGGGTTTCGATGGCGATGCGATCGGCGAAATCACCGGCCTCGGCATCGCCTGAGCTTCATCGCGGGCACGGGACCCCACCGCCCGCGCCTACGCCTCGTAGCGCGAAACCTCGATCAGGTTGCCGTCCGGGTCGCGGAAATACACCGAGGTGATCGGGCCGAGCGCGCCGGTTCGAGGCGCGGGTCCTTGCTCGATGGCGACACCGGCATTTTCGAGTTCGATGATCACTTCCTCGATCGGCGTGCGCGTGATCAGGCACAAGTCGCCCGAGCCCGGCGTGGGCTGCGCGGCGTGCGGACGGAGCGGCGTCTGTGCCGGGTGCAGGTTGATCTTTTGTTGGCCGAAAGCCAGCGCGCGGCGCCCGTTGCCGAAGGTGATCGCGCGCATGCCGAGTACCCGCTCGTAGAACGCCACCGTTGCGTCCACGTCACGCACGGTCAGCACCCAATGATCCAGTCGTTCGATCTGCATGTGTGTTGTCGCTCGCGGAATTGATCGATTGCGGGGTCGATCGATGGGACGTGCATGAAAAAACGCGCCCGGCGAACCCGGGCGCGTCGTGCGGTCTTCGGAGCGGTGGGTCAGCTCGTCGTGCCGGCGAAGTCGATCACCAGCGAGGCGCGGCGATTGGGTTCGCCCGCGGCACGCGTGGCGCCCGGCTTCACCTGGCGGTCGTGGGACTCGCCGTAACTCACGGCGCGCACCTGGTTGGCGGCCATGCCGTCGTTGTTGACCAGATAGTTGCGCACGGCATTCGCGCGCTCCCTGCCGAGGCGTTTGTTGTAAGCGGCCGAACCCGCCGGATCGGCGAAACCCTCCACGGTGACCAGCGCATCGGAATGGTGCGTCCGCATCACCTTCGCGAATTCATCCAGCATGGCCTTGTCGTCGTCCTGCAAGGTGGCCTTGTTGAATTCGAAATGCGCGACGGTGTCGACGCGGATGCGCCCCTGCATTGCGGTGATCTGGGTGTCGTACTTCGCGAAATGGCTTTGCATGTCCTGTTGCAGCGAATTGATCTGCTGCCGCAGGCTCTGGTCGGTATTCTGGAGCTTGGTGATGGCAGCGTCGAAATCGCTGCGCTTGACGTAATTGGTGCAGCCGGCGAACGCGATCGTGGCCGTCACGCCGACGGCAAGGCACAGCGTGCGATAAACCTTGCTGGACATGCAGTCTTCTCCTCTCGGGTCGGTCGCACCGCAGGACAGCGCGCGGAACGACGCGGGGAAATGTCGCGCTGCGTGTCGGACCCTAACGCATGCAAGCAGGCTCGAAGATGAACATGGGCTTGCCCATTGCAGGCCCATTCATGTTCGGGACCCGCAGCGTCGACCGCCATCGCGCGCCCAACGCAGGGACCTTTCTTCCGTCGCTTACCAGATCTTCACCCGCTGGTCCGGCTCCAGGTACAGCTTTGCACCGGGCTGGATGGCGAACGCCTGATACCACGGATCGAGGTTGCGCACGGTCTCGGCGCGGAACTGTCCGGGCGCATGCACGTTGGTGACCACTTGCTGGCGCAGGGCGGCATCGCGCATCTTGCTGCGCCACGCTTGCCCGAACGCGATGAAGAAGCGCTGATCGCCGGAAAGCCCGTCGAGCTCCGGCGCCGGCTTGCCCTCCAGCGACAGGTGATACGCGCGATAGGCGGCGGTGAGACCCGAGACGTCGGCAATGTCTTCGCCGAGCGTCTGCCTGCCGTTCACGTGCAGGCCCGGCAACGCTTCGTAGCTGCTGTATTGCCTGGCCAGCGCGTCGGTCGCGGCTTCGAAATGTTCCAGGTCCGCCGGCGTCCACCAGTTCTTCAGCCGGCCTTGTGCATCGAAATCGGCACCGGTGTTGTCGAAGCTGTGGCTGATCTCGTGGCCGATGATCGCCCCCATCGCGCCGTAGTTGGCGGCGGGATCGGCCTTCGGGTCGAAGAACGGCGGTTGCAGGATCGCGGCGGGGAAGTTGAGCGCATTCTGCAGCGGCAGGTTCACCGCATTCACCGTCTGCGGCGTCATCCACCACTCGTTGTCGTCGATCGGCTTGCCGATCTTGGCCTTCGCGCGTTCGTACTCGAACTTCACGGCGCGCAGGTGGTTGCCGAGCGCATCGTCGGGCTTGATCTCCAGCGACGAATAATCGCGCCAGTGATCGGGATAGCCGACGCTCACCTTCAGCGTATCGAGTTTCGCTTCGGCCTTCTGCCTGGTTTCCGGCGACATCCAGGTGAGGTCCTGGATGCCGCTGCGGAACGCGGCAAGCAGGTTCTTCACCATCGCATCGGCCGCGGCCTTGGACGAGGCGGGAAAGTATTGCTTGACGTACAACTCGCCGACCGCGTCGCCGAGATCGGTGTTGGTGGCGCTGATCGCGCGCTTCCAGCGTTCGCGCTGTGCCGGCGTACCCTGCAGGGCTTTGCCGAAGAAATCGAAGCTCAGCTCCTCGTACGGCTTCGGGAGCAGCGGGGCGGCGCTGTTCAACGTGTGGAACGTCAGCAGGGCTTTCCAGGCGTCGATCGGCTGGCTCGCGACCAGCTTCGATTCGCCGGTGATCGCGGCCGGTTGCCACAGGTCGATTTGTTTCACGCCGTCCAGCCCGGCGGCCTTGAAGTATGCATTCCAGTCCAGCCCCGGCGCCTTCTCCGGAAACTCGGCGACGCGCCACAAGGTATTCGCCTTGTGGACATCCTCGCTCTCGACCAGGCTTTCCTGTGCCTCGGCGATTTTCGTTTCCAGCGCGATGATCGCGTCGGTCTTGGTGCCGGCATCGGCGATGCCCGCCTGCTTCAGCAGCGCCGCGACGTAGGTCTTGTACTTGTCGCGCGCCTCCGTCATGTGCGCGTCTTTGGAAAGGTAATAGTCGCGACTCGGCATGCCGAGGCCGCCCTGCAGCAGATATGGAATCTGCGTGGCGGTTTCTTCCAGTCCCTTGGTCACGAACAGGCCGAACAAGTTCGAGGTATGGAAGTGCGTGGCGTTGATCGGATCGACGTCGGCGCGCAGCCGGCTGCCGAGCACGCGCGCCAGGTCTTCGCGGGTCTTGATCGCGGCGATGGCGTCGAGCTCCGGCTTGATCGGCGCCAGGCCGGCCTCGTCGATCGCGCCGGTGTCCATGTACGCGGCGTAGTAGTCGGCGATCTTGCGCGCATTGCTGCCGGCGGCCGGGTTGCCGGCCCCCGCATTCTTGATCAGGTCCGCTGTATGTTTTTCGGTGATCTCGAAGATGTCGTAGAACGCGCCGGTGCTGGAACGGTCGGCGGGGATCTCGGCCGTCTTCAGCCACGCGCCGTTGGCGTATTCGAAGAAGTTGTCGCCGGGTTTCACCGACTTGTCGATATACGACAGGTTGATGCCGACATCGGGCGCGGTGCTGGCCGGCGCCGGATCGGCGGTGGTCGCGACCTTGGCCGCGGAACCTGCCGTCGACGCCGCGGAACCGCCCTCGGATGGCTGTTGCGAGCAGGCCGCGCAGGCGCAGGCGACGGCGGCGGCGAGGATCAACGTGGTGCGCGGCATGGGCGGGTCCGGTGTGGGGAAATCCCGATGATGCACCAAACGGGACCGATTTTCAGGTGCCGGAAGTGCCGGATCGTCCTTGGTTGGCCCTTCGGATCGGGCCGCGCGGGCCGCGAGCGCCGACCTCGAAGGACAGCAACGCTTGGACCCCGTGGCCTGAAGGCCGCTACGCCCGGCGCGAACGGGTTTTTCGGCTGCTTCCCGCGATTTGTTGGAGAGATGGCCAGGCGCCTCGAATAACATGTCGCGATGGAATCGAAGCCTCAGCCGCGGGGCGACGGGGTGCCTGCGCCGCGCGAACTCGAACGTCTGCTGGATCGCGCGCTGACGCGCGATGCCGGCCGGTTGCGCGCGCGGCTGCGCGGGCTCGAGCGCAAACGGCCGGCGTCGCCCGATGGCTTGCGCAAGCTGGCACAGGAGATCGCGGCGTCGGTTGCGACGCGCGAAGCACGCGCCGCGCTGGTCCCGCCGATCACGCTGGATGAAGCGCTGCCGATCACGCAACGCGCCGATGAAATCACGCGCCTGATCAGCGTGCACCAGGTGCTGGTGATCGCGGGTGAAACCGGTTCCGGCAAGACCACGCAATTGCCGAAGCTGTGCCTCGCGGCCGGGCGCGGCGTCGCCGGCATGATCGGATGCACCCAGCCACGGCGACTGGCCGCGCGCGCAATGGCGCGTCGCGTCGCGAATGAACTGGGCGGTGAGACCGGGGGTCTGGTCGGCTACGAAGTACGTTTCGCGAAACAGCTCGGCGAAAACACGCTGGTCAAGTTCATGACCGACGGCATCCTGCTGGCCGAAATGGCGCACGACCGCTGGCTGTCGGCCTACGACACGCTCATCATCGACGAGGCGCATGAGCGCAGCCTCAACATCGATTTCCTGCTGGGTTACCTGAAAGGGCTGCTGCGCAAGCGGCGCGAGCTCAAACTGATCGTCACCTCCGCGACCATCGATACCGCACGTTTCGCCGAACATTTCGACAACGCGCCCGTGGTGACGGTGGAGGGCCGCGCGTATCCGGTCGAAATCAGATATCAACCACTCGGCGGGGATTTCCTTTCCCCGATGGCGGGGGAAGCTGCCCGCAGGGCGGATGGTGGGAAGCTTGCGGAAGCGTCGCCAACAGAGCGAATCACTGCTGCCATCGACGCCATCACCCGCGAAGACCCGCAAGGCGACGTGCTGGTATTCCTGCCCGGCGAACGCGAGATCCGCGACGCGCACCTCGCGCTGGCGCGCCGGCAATACCGCCACACCGAGATTTTGCCGCTGTACGCGCGCCTGTCGGTGAAGGAGCAGGATCGCGTATTCAAGCCAGGGCCCGCGCGTCGAATTGTGCTGGCCACCAACGTCGCCGAAACTTCGCTGACGGTGCCACGCATCCGCTGGGTGGTCGATTCGGGCGAAGCGCGCGTCAAGCGCTATTCGCGCCGCAGCCAGATCGAACGGCTGCACATCGAACCGGTCTCTCAGGCCGCAGCCAACCAGCGTGCCGGCCGTTGTGGACGCATCGGGCCGGGCATTTGCGTCCGGTTGTACGACGAAGCCGATTTCGCCTCGCGCCCGCCATACAGCGATCCGGAAATCCTGCGCAGCGCGTTGTCCGATGTGATCCTGCGCATGCTCGACCTCGGCTTGGGCGACGTCGAAGCGTTCCCGTTTATCGACCCGCCCGATCCACGCGCGGTGAACGATGGCTGGCGGCGACTGGCGGAAATCGGTGCAGTGGACGAGGCGCGGCGCCTGACGCCGATGGGCAGGCAGCTCGCGCGCATCCCGATCGACGCGCAACTCGCGCGCATGCTGGTCGAGGCGCGGACGCTGGGCGTGTCCGACACGGTATTGCCGATCGTGGCCTTCCTGGGCATCCAGGACCCGCGCGAGCGTCCCCCGGACAAGCAGCAGCAGGCCGACGCCGCGCATGCGAAATTCACCGACCCGCAATCCGATTTCGTCAGCGTGCTGAACCTCTGGAGCGCGTACCGCACAGCCCACGAAGAACTGACGCAATCGAAACTGCGGGACTGGTGCGCGAAGCATTTCGTGTCGTTCATGCGCATGCGCGAATGGCGCGAGTTGCATCGCCAGTTGTTGCTCGATCAGACCGAGGATGCGAAGCAAAGGCTGCAAGATTCAAGCTCGTCATTCCCGCGCAAGCGGACTGCGTTGGCAGGATCGCCAACGCGAACACCCCAGGTGGCCCGAAGGGCGAGCGCCATGGATGGCGCGAGTTTATCCAGCGCCTCAAATGCAAAGACAACCGATTCCGGATCGCCGCTGCGCGGCGTCCGGAATGACGAACAGAATATTCTCGATGGACTCTATCGTGACATCCACCTCGCACTTCTCTCGGGCCTTCCCACCAACGTCGCGCGCAAGGACGAGCAGGGCCTGTATCGCGGCACGCGCGAACGCAAGTTCAAGGTGTTTCCGGGTTCCGCGCTGGCGAAGAGGCCGCCGGCATGGTTGTTCGTCGCGCAGATCCTCGACCTGGGCGGCAAGGTCTGGGGCATGCAGTGCGCGCGCATCGAACCCGCGTGGATCGAGCGGCAGGCCGCCCATCTGCTGAAACGGACCTGCAGCGATCCGCACTGGTCGCGACCGCGCGGTGCGGTGCAGGCGTTCGAGCAGGTTTCGCTGTACGGATTGATCCTCGTCGAGCGACGCGTGGTCACCTTCGCGAAGCAGGACCCGGCTGCAGCGCATGCGATCTTCCTGCGCGAAGCGCTGGCGCGCTGCGACATCGATTGCCGCGCCGATTTCGTGCGCGCGAATGCGCGTGTGCTGGACGAGGCCCGGGAAATCGAGGCGCAGCAGCGCCGCGAAGGCTTGCTGAAATCCGACGACGATCTGGCCGGTTTTTTCGCCGGCAAGCTGCCGGCAGACATCGCCTCGTCCGCCGCGCTGGACGCGTGGTACAAGCGCGCCTCCGCCACCGAGCGCGCCGCGCTGCGCTGGTCGCTGCGCGATGTGCTGGAGCCCGGCGCCCACGGCGACGCCGGCGCGTTTCCCGAGGCGATGGAGATCGGCAACCAGCGGCTTGCCTTCGACTACCGGTTCATCCCGGGCGACGAGGCGGACGGCGTCACCGTGCGCGTGCCGCTGCCGATGCTGAACGCGGTGTCGGCGGCGCGCTGCGAATGGCTGGTGGCGGGCCTCCTGCAGGACAAGGTCGCGGCGATGATCCGAAGCCTGCCCAAGGCGCAGCGGCGCAACTTCGTGCCCGCACCGGAATTTGCGCGCGCCTTCCTCGAGGCGGAAGCGCCGCGCGACGAGCCGCTGACGGTTGTGCTCGCGGCGTTCCTCGAGCGCGTGACCGGCATCGAAGTTGCTGCCGCGGAGTTCGACGCGGGTGCGTTGCCCGCGCACCTGAAGATGCGCTTTGACCTGCGCGACGAACACGGCCAGACGCTGGCGCAAGGCCGTGACCTCGAAGCGTTGCGTGCACGGTTCGGATCGCGCGCCCGCGAAGCGTTTTCGCACCACGCGGATGCGACGGTCACGCGGGAAGACGTGCGCGACTGGGATTTCGATGCGATTCCCGAAACCACGCGGGCGCGCGACGGCATGGCCGCGTATCCGGCGCTCGTCGATCTGGGCGAGGTGGTGGCGCTGCGCGTATTCGAAAACGTAGGCGAAGCCGAAGCCGCGCACCGCGCCGGCGTCGCACGGCTGTTGCGCATCGCGCTGGCGGCCGAGTTCAAGCGCGCCCGCAAGCAGTTGCCACTGAAGCCGAAGCTTGCGGTGGCGTTTGCTCCGCACGGCCGCGCGGAGGCGCTGCGCGAGGACATCGTGGAAGGCGCGTTCGCCGACGCGCTGCGCGAGCAAGACCTCGGCGTGCGCGATCGCGCTGCATGGCAAACGCTGCGCGACGCGGTAGCGCACGCGCTGTTCGGCGCGGCGATGGAACGGTTGAAGCTGGCCGAACCGATGCTTGCAGCGTTGACGGAACTGCAGCCGTTGCTCAAGCCCGCGATCAAGGGGCAGGCGCAAGCGAGCTACGCCGACCTGCGCGGCCAGCTCGAAACCCTGCTCGCGCCGGGGTTCCTGCGCGAACTGCCGCGTGCGCGCCTCGCACACTTGCCGCGTTACTTGAAAGCCATGCGCCTGCGCGCCGAAAAGCTGCGCAGCGATCCCGCCCGCGATCATGCACGGATGCAGCAGGTGCTTCTGTACTGGCGCGCGGTACTGGATGCGCGCGCGTCAGGCGACGCTTCCGCAGCACTGGACACCTTGCGCTGGCTGGTCGAGGAGTGGCGCGTGTCCGTGTTCGCGCAGGAACTGAAGACCGCCGAACCGGTGTCCGGCAAGCGGATGGCGCAGGCCTTGGCGATCCTCGAGGGCCGGTGACGGTTCCGGCGTCGCGGGTAAATCCCTTGAAGTGCGGCCGGCCGAGCATCGGGTGCCGCGCCCTTGCACAAGCGCTTTTGTTGATCGGGATCAAATTCGCCGCCCGGATCGCGCACTACACCTAGCAGCCAGGGATGCCGTGTCCGGCTGCAAGCCGTCCGCTTGCGGCGGCGGGGCACAGGCAGCGCGGGAGTGCGAAACATGATGCAGGGAACGGGTTCCGTCATGTTGTCGAGGCTGGCGCGAGCAGCCGCCCTGGTGGCGATCGGCATGGCATTGTGGATGCTGTCGATGCGAGGTGCATCGGCGATGCCGGAGTTCGCGCGCCGTTACAACCTCAGTTGTGCAGCCTGCCACTCGGCGTTTCCGCGCCTGAACCAGTTCGGCGAGCATTTCGCCAAGAACAACATGCGGCTTCCGAACTGGATGGAAACATCCAAGCAGCTGGGCGACGAGCGGCTGGCGTTGCCCGACCACGTGCCGCTGGCCGTGCGCGCGCAGGCGTACGTGCAGGCGCGCCAGGGCAAGACCATCGACCCGCTCACCGGCGCCAGCAACTATGCGGCAACGGATTTCCAGGCGCCGTACCTCGTCAAGGTGTTGTCGAGCGCGCCGCTCAGCAAGAATATCACCTATTACTTCTACGCCATCTTTGCCGAGAAAGGCGGCAACGGCGAAGTGGTGGTGGAAGACGCGTGGTTCAGCTATGCGGACCTCTTCGGCAGTGGCGTGGACATGTTGCTGGGCCAGTTCCAGCTGTCCGATTCGATGTTCCCGCGCGAAGTCCGCCTGCCTTTCCAGGATTACATGGTCTATCGCATGGCGGGCATCACATATGACCGCGGCGTCGTATTCAGCCGTGATGTCGGGCCGCTCGCCATCCAGCTTGGCTTCACCAATGGCAACGGTATCAATGCCAACAGCGGCATCAACAGCCCCGGATTCGGCCGCCCGGACCGGATGTTCGACAACAACAGCTCCAAGACCGTGTTCACCCACCTTGGCGCCGATGTCGGACCGGTTGCCCTGGGCGTGTTCGCCGCCGCGGGCAAGCAGCGCAGCGCGACCGGACCTGCGGGAACGGCAACGGGACTGCGGGACACCGACAAGCGCATCGTCGGCCTCGACGCCTCGGGCCAGCTTGGCGGCACCATGAATTGGTACGTCCAGTACCTGTGGAATGCCTGGGATGGATTCCTGGACGCCGATCCTTCGCGCAACTACCGCTGGCAGGGCGGGTTTGCCGGCGTCGATTGGATCCCCAATGACCGCTGGGCATTTTCCGTGCTGTACAACTACGACCGTGCCGGCGATCTTGCGCATACCGGCACCATCTACGAGGGCCTCGCGATGAACAGCCTGAGCCTGACGTCGTCGTACTACTTCATGCGCAACGTCAAGGGCATCATCGAAGTCAACTTCGACTTTCTCAACAAGACCACGCAAACGGCGCCGTATTTCACCGGTCACCTGAGCAAGGAAAACTACATCTTGTTCGGCTTCGATACCGCGTTCTGAAATGACGCCCGTGGATCGCCATTGCCGCCGATGGACGGGTGTCGCCGCCAGCGCGCTGGGCTTGCTGGTGGTAGCGGCGCCTTCGGGTGCGCAGGCGCCGGGAACCGGCACGCTTCGCATCGAGTCGGTGCCGTCGGGGGCCAACGTCGAGTTGATCGGCGGCCCGGCCGGGGTCACACCGTTGACGGTCACCGAACGCGACATCTATCCGAACACCTATGCCGAGGGCCGTGCGGACATGTACGGGATGGTGTGGGTGCGTCATCCCGGCTGCGAGCCGCTCCGGCATCGCGTGACTGCGGACGACATCAAGCAAGGCTTGCGGCTCAACCTCGATTGCGGCGTGGCGTCTGCCGCGCTCGAGACACCGCCGGCGCTGGCGGCGACACCCGCGGCGATACCCGCGGCAACGCCGACGTCCGGGGCCGCGATACTTCCGGAACGCCGCCTGCGCCAGCTCCAGGTCCTGCAGGAACTCCTGGACGAGAACCTGATCAGCCCGGCCGAGGAACTGCGCATACGCCGGCGCATCCTGCAACTCAAACCGCCCGGCGGTTGACGGGCGCAAGCAGCAGTACGGCAGTCCAACCTACGCGCTTGGGTTCCCCCTGCGGTAGATCTTTGGTAGACGAGTCATTCGCCTCCCGCCATGGCGGCCGCCTTCAGCGAGCATCGAATCGCATCGACAGGTCGATGGCGCGGATGTGCTTGGTCAGCGCGCCGATGGAGATGCAGTCGACGCCGGTTTCGGCGATGGCGCGGACGCGTTCGAGGTTGACGCTTCCGGAGACTTCCAGCGGCACCCGGCCGGCGGCGAGCGTGACGGCTTCGCGCAGCATCGCGTCCGGGAATTCGTCCAGCAGCACGCGGTCGGCGCCGGCGTCGATCGCATCGCGCAGTTCGTCCAGCGATTCGACTTCGCAATCGAGGAACACGCCGGGACTCGCGGCGCGCGCGGCGCGGATCGCTTGGGCGACGCCGCCCGCGGCGGTGACGTGGTTTTCCTTGATCAGGATGGCGTCGTACAGACCCATGCGATGGTTGTGGCCGCCGCCGCAGCGCACGGCGTACTTTTGCGCAAGGCGCAAGCCGGGAATGGTCTTGCGCGTGTCGAGGATCTTCGCGCGGGTGCCGGCGACGGCGTCGACGTAGGTGCGCGTCGCGGTGGCGGTGCCGGAAAGGGTTTGCAGGAAATTGAGCGCGTTGCGTTCGCCCGCGACCAGCGCGCGTGCGCTGCCTTCGATTTCGCACAACACGGCATCGACCGCGATGCGGTCGCCGTCGTGATGGTGCCAACGGATGCGCACGCCGGGATCGAGCTGGCGGAAGCATGCGTCGGCCCACGGCGCGCCGGCAAGCACGGCATGCTCCCGACAAATGATGCGTGCGCCGGCGCGCGCATCGGGATCGATCAGCGCGGCGGTGACGTCGCCCGTGCCGATGTCTTCGGCGAGCGCATGCGCGACGTTTTCCCGGATCGTTTCAGGCGGCGGCGGAACGGGCCGCGCGTCGGCGCCGCTCATGCGCCGGGTTGCGGCGCGGGCTGCGCGTTGCGCAGGCGATCGACGATGGCGTCGAGCGCGCGGTCGAACAGCGGCACTTCTTCCAGGATCATCGCGCGCCCGCTCAGGAGTTCCGAGGCGAGCTGCACCGCGGTGCGGTCGGCGACCTTCAGGCCGCGGCGGTTCACGAACAGGTACTTGCCGCTGATCGGGCTGATCCACGACAGCTTGGCGCGCTCGCGCGTGCCGGTGTCGTCGACGAATTCGACCCAGCTGCCGATTTTCAGATCGCGTACGGCCTGCAGGGTGTCGGCATCGACGTCTACCGACATCTCGTCGGAATCGAGATCGTCATCGCCGTCGGGCACCGCGTCGGTGATCGCCGGTTGCGCGTCGGCGTTGACGCCGAGCACGGCCGCGGGGTCCAGTGCAGGTTCTTCGGCCGGCGCGGCCGGCGCGGGTTCGCCGAGCTGCTGGCGCCAGAACTTCCACAGTTCCGTGAGCAACCGGTCGATGTCGGGCTCCTGGAACGCGACGGTGGTGAGGCCCGCGCGCAGGTGTTTTTCGATCGACGCCAGCGCGTTCTTGTACTGGGTGCGCTCGGCGTCGCCGCGCGGCGGATCGATGGTGGCCACGAAGTCGTCCACGAAGTGCACGGCGGCGCGGAACTCCGGCGACTCCACGCCCTGACGCAGCACGATCAGCACCAGGTAATTCGCCCACGGTCGCGTCAACACGCCGCGCAACAGGGTAGGAAGGTTGCGTCCGCTGATGCGCGAAAGGATTTCCTGCGCGGCGCGGCGGCGCGCGTCCTGCAGACGCTCGCGCCCGCGCGCGGCCTCGGTGGCGCGGCTTTCGGCCAGCTCCGCGCGCTTGCGGTTCTGCTCCGCGAACTGGGTGAACTCGGCAAGCTGGCGCTCGAACACGCCGATATCGTCGTCGAAATCCTGCAACAGGGTTTCGACCACGCTCTTGATCTTGGCGAACAGGCGATGGTCGCGGTCGGACTCTTCCGACCAGCCCTTGGCGGCGTCGGCCAACTGGTCGAGCAACCTGCGCGCGGGATGCGTCGCGTGCGCGAACATCCGGCGATCGAGGATCGCGACCTTCAGGTAGGGAATCTGCAGGCGTGCCAGCAGCACCTGCATTGGCGCCGGGATCGTGTGGTCCTGCAGGATGTATTCGAACAGCATGCCGACGAGGTCGATGGTGTCCTCGTCGCTGCCGGAAACGTGCGCCTTGGCCTGGCCGGACAAGCGCTGGATCTGCAGCATCAGCTCGTCCTTGAGGCGCTGAACCATGTCGATGGCGGCCGTGGTGTCGGTGGCCGCGGGCATCGCGGGCAGCGGGCGGGATTCGCCCTGCAGCAGGGTCAGTGCGCCGAGTAGTTCGGCCGGGGTGAGGGAGGCGATCCCGGTGCCCCCGGCCAGCAAGCCGCCGCCGTCGCCGTACATGTGCTGGCGGCGCGAAGCGAGCAGTGTGGTCAGGCGCTGCATCAGTTCGCTGTGCAGTTCGTCCGCGGTGTCGGCGAGGTAATCGGCGGCGGTGCCTGCGTTGCCGGCGGCATCGGGCATGCCGGCTGCCCCGCGCGGGGCGGCGCTAGCGGAAGCGGCGCGGCGCACCACGCCGGGGTGGCGCAATTGCGGCAACACCCCGGCCTGTACCAGCCGCACGTTGACGTCGTGGTACAGCGTGTCGAGAGCCTTCAGCACGTAGCGCTCGAACATCTTGAGGATGATCAGGCGCACGCGGATGTTGACTTCGGAGAGTTCACCCAGCGCTTCGCGGAACGCCTCGGTGAGCGCGCCGGGCCCCAGCGGATTGTTGGTGTTGGTGGTGGAGCGGCCGCCGCTCAGCACCGACAGGCGCTGGTTCAGCGCCACCAGCGCGGATGACAGCCGGCCATCGGCCTTGGCGACCATGCTGGACACCGCCAGGGATTCTTCCAGTTCGCGGTCGTCCACCAGGCTCAATTCGCCGCTGGCGGAAAACGCGCGCTGCGCGTCGCTGCCCTTGGGTTGCCGGCCGGCGGCGAAATCGGCGAAGCCGCGGGTGACGCGCTCGGCAAACAAGCGCTCGATGCGCGGACGCATCTTGCGGGTTTCGCGCATGCCGTCGAAGTACTCGGTCTGGCTGGCGTTGCTCTCGGCCTTTTCGGCGAGGTCGAACAGGGTGTCGTCGACGTTGTCCAGCAGTTCGGCCACCAGGTTCGCGGTGGCCTTCAGCGTCATTTCGCGCACGGCGACCAGCAGGCCGCCCACGTGGTCGTGGTTCGCTTCGGGCGCGCGCGAGGCGATGTCCACGACCTTCTTGTCGGCGTCGACGTGCGGCTCGAACGGGGTGGGCATCATGACGGAAAACCTGGATTCCAGTGCAGGAACAGGGGCAGGCTAGTATGCCGTTTCAACGAGACGGGAACGTGAAGCCGTTCACAGCGCCATCGCCAGTGCTGGCGCTGCCCACGGCTTTTGTGGAACGGGCCTCGAAAACGGCCGCGCGGGCGGTTCCCGGGCGGGTGCGGTCAGGCCGGGAAATCGGCCAGCTGCAAGGTGCCGATGCCCTCCTCGGCCAGCATCACGGGAATGTCGTCCTCGATCCGGTACACGACCTTGCGGTCGATGGTGATCAGTCCGGCCGAGAGCGGCGATGCCACCTTCTGGCCGGCCACGGTATCAAGGCTGCCTGTCGCGACGGCGCGGTTCAAAGCGTCCAGTTCGTCACGGCGCAAGGGGCGCACCGGGGTCTTGGTGACCGGGTCGCACAGGATGTCCAGCAATCGCTTGTCCATGCCCGTACAATACCCGTTTTGCGCCGGTGAGACCATGCGGAAAACGACAGTCGCGCCCCGGGTCGGGGTGGTGATGGGTTCGCGTTCGGACTGGGAGACGATGCGGCACGCCGCCGAGATGCTGGCGTTGCTGGGCGTCGAGCACGAGGTCGAGGTGGTCTCCGCGCATCGCACGCCGGACAAGTTGTTCGCCTATGCCGAAGGCGCCGCCCAGCGCGGCATCGAGGTGATCATCGCGGGCGCGGGCGGCGCCGCGCACCTGCCGGGGATGCTGGCTGCCAAGACGCGCTTGCCGATCCTGGGCGTGCCGGTGCAGTCGCGGGCGTTGAAGGGACTCGACTCATTGCTGTCGATCGCGCAGATGCCCGCCGGTGTGCCGGTGGGCACGCTGGCGATCGGCGAAGCCGGTGCCAAGAACGCGGGCCTGTTCGCGGCCGCGATCGTGGCGCTGCACGACGACAAGGTGGCGCGCGCGCTGGAGCGCTTTCGCGACGCGCAGACCGAAGAGGTGCTGTGTCATTCCGATCCGCGCCTGACGCCGCCGCATCCCGCGCCGGTGGTGAAGGTCAAGCCGCGCAAGCGGGACGCGCGCTGATGATGGAAACGGCAGGTTTGCCCCCACCCCGGCGCTACGCGCCCGGCGCTTCGCGCCGTCTCGACCGCACGCGGGCGAGGGGAGGTTGGCGCCGTGCGGGTTGGCACGATGGAGGCCTGGTTTTTCGTCATGGTTGAGACTCGACAAACACTCGGGATATTGGGGGGCGGCCAGCTGGCACGCATGCTGGTGTTGGCCGGCGCGCCGCTCGGCGTGCGGTTCCGGATCGTCGACAAAGTCGCCGATGCATGCGCCGGACAACTGGCGCCGCTGTCGACGGTCGGGTGGGATGACGTCGACAAGCTGGCAACGTTCGCACGCGAGATCGACGCGGCCACGTACGATTTCGAGAACGTTCCCGCGGCGACCGCGGAAGCCTTGGGCGCGCGCATCCGCGTTGCGCCCAACGCGTTGTCGCTGGCGACCGCGCAGGATCGCGTGCTGGAAAAGACCCTGTTCCGCGCATGCGGTTTGCCGACGGCGGAATTCTCCGACATCGCCACGCGTGCCGACCTGGATGCCGCGCTCGCGCGCATCGGCGCGCCGGCGATCCTGAAGACGCGGCGCGAGGGCTACGACGGCAAGGGCCAATTCCGGATCAAGACGCTGGCCGATGCCGAGGCCGCATGGCAAGCGCTCGGTGTGCAGGCCGGCCCGCGCGGGCTGATCCTCGAAAGTTTCGTCGCGTTCGATTTCGAAGCTTCCGTGGTGGCCGTGCGCGCGGCCGATGGCGAGTTCCGCGCCTGGCCGGTGACGCGCAACTGGCACGTCGACGGGATCCTTTCCGCCAGCCTCGCCCCTGCGGTGCGCGGCCCGACCATCGACAAAGCGGCCTTCGCGCACGCCCGCGCGATCGCGGAGCAACTGGATTACGTGGGGGTGTTCGCACTGGAACTGTTCGTGAAGGGCGGCGAACTGCTCGGCAACGAGATGGCCCCGCGCGTGCACAACTCGGGCCACTGGACGATCGAAGGCGCGGTCACCTCGCAATTCGAAAACCACGTGCGCGCGGTGCTGGGCATGCCGCTGGGCGATACCTCGGCGCGCTTCCCGTCATGCATGCTCAACTGGATCGGCGAACTGCCCGATCGCGACAAGCTGCTGGCCATCCCCGGCACGCACTGGCACGACTACGGCAAGTCGCCGCGCCCAGGCCGCAAGGTCGGCCATGCGACGGTTTGCGCGCCGGACGCGGCGACGCTGGTGCAGCGGTTGCAACAGGCTGGCGATGCGCTCGGGCGCGCGGCGCAAGTGCAGCCGGTCATCGACGCATTGATGGCCGCGCGTTGACAAGCCCTGCGACCGCGCGCAAGGTGCACGGCCTGCTACGTCGATCTTCGGGAGCAAACATGCGCAAGTTTCTGCTGGCTGCGTCCATCGTCTTGCTGGTGGGTGGAGGCTGCGCATCCTGCGCATTCGCCGACCAGGCTGAATCGCCGAGTGCATCGAGCGCGCAGGCCGCCCAGGACGGTCCGATCCAACCGAAGCTGCCGAGCAATGTCGAACTCGATTTGCCTGACGAGCCGCTGGTCACGGCGGAGCACGGCATGGTGGTGAGCGCGCAGCATCTCGCGACCCGGATCGGGGTCGACATCCTGAAGCAGGGCGGCAATGCGGTCGACGCGGCGGTCGCGGTCGGTTACGCGTTGGCGGTGGTGCATCCGTGCTGCGGCAACATCGGCGGCGGCGGGTTCATGACCATCCACCTCGCCGACGGCAAGAACCTGTTCCTGGATTTTCGCGAGAAGGCGCCGCTGGCCGCGACGCCCGGCATGATGCAAAGCGCCGCCGGCAAGGTGGTGAAGGGCCGCAGCACGAAAACCTATCTGGGCGTCGGCGTGCCCGGCACGGTAATGGGCTTCGACGAGGCGCTGGAAAAATACGGCACGATGACGCTGCAGCAAGTGATCGCGCCTGCGATCAAGCTGGCGAAGGACGGCTATGTGTTGCAGCCGGGTGACGTGCGCATCCTCGACACCTCCACCGATTTCTTCAGGCAGCATCCGAATGTCGCCGCGACCTTCCTCGACCACGGCCAGCCCTGGAAGGCCGGGCAGGTGCTGAAGCAGCCGCAACTCGCGGCCACGCTGGCGTTGATCGCGAAGGACGGCACCCGCGCGTTCTACGAAGGGCCGATCGCCGCCGCGGTGGTGAAGGCAAGCCAGGCCAATGGCGGTCTGCTGGCCTTGCAGGACTTCAAGGCCTACACCGTGCAATGGGAAAGGCCGGTCGAGTGTGGCTACCACGGTTACGTGATCTATTCGGCGCCGCCGCCAAGCTCGGGTGGCACCACGATTTGCGAAACGCTGCAGATCATCGCGCCGTATCCGTTTGCGGAGTGGGGCTTCCACTCCACGAAGAGCACGCACTATTTCGTGGAGGCCGAACGCCGCGCGTTTGCCGATCGCAACACCTATCTCGGTGATCCGGCATTCGTCGACAATCCGGTCACGCGGTTGCTGTCGGCCGAACACGCCGCCGAACTGCGTGCCAGCATCGATCCGGGCAAGGCCACGCCATCATCGGAAGTGCAGGGCAGCCTCGGGCCATACCAGGCCACCAACACCACGCACTATTCGGTGGTGGACGACCAGGGCAACGCGGTGGCGGTCACCTACACCGTCAACAGTTACTTCGGCATCAAGCAGATCGCGGGCGATACAGGGTTCTTCCTCAACAACGAGATGGACGATTTCACGTCCAAGCCGGGCGTGCCCAACCAGTTCGGCCTGGTGCAGGGCCAGGCCAACCAGATCGAACCCGGCAAGCGGCCGCTGAGTTCGATGAGCCCGACCATCGTCCTGAAGGACGGCAAGCTCCGGATGGTCACCGGCAGCCCCGGCGGGTCCACCATCATCTCCACCACGATGGAAAGCATCCTCAACGTGGTCGAGCACGGCATGAACGTGAAGCAGGCGATCGACGCGCCGCGCATCCACATGCAGTGGTGGCCCGACGCGATCTTTGCCGAGCCCGGCGCGTTTACCCCGACCGTGCAGGCAGCGCTCGAAGCGATGGGTTACAGGATCCGCGACGTGCATTCGATGGGCGACATCGCGGCGATCGTGGTGAACCCGCAAACCGGTACGCTGGAAAGCATCAACGACCCGCGTTATCCGGCGGGTTCGGCGGCGGGGTATTGAGTCGAGCTGCGCGCGACACGGGAGTCCGACATGACGCATCCCACCACGGCATTCCTGTTCGACCTCGACGGTACGCTGGTCGACAGCGTTTACCAGCATGTGCTGGCCTGGAAATCCGCGCTGGACCACGAGGGCATCGAGCTTTCGGTGTGGCGCATCCACCGCAAGATCGGGATGAGCGGCGGGTTGTTCACCAACATCCTGCTGCGCGAAACCGGGCTGGACATCACCGAGGCGCGCGTGGAGCGCCTGCGCCGGCACCACGCCGAAGCCTACGCGCGGCTGTCATCCGACATCCGGCCGCTCCCGGGTGCCCGCGAACTGCTGCAGCACCTGACCGCCGCGGGCATTCCATGGGCGGTGGCCACGAGCGGGCGCATGGAAACGGCGTCGCACAATCTCGCCGCGTTGGGCATCGATCCTGCGCGGGTTCCGGTGGTGACGCGCGATCAAGTGCGCCATGCCAAGCCCGATCCGGATCTGTTCCTGGCCGCCGCCGAACGCCTGGGTGTGGAGATCGGCCACGCGCTGGTGATCGGTGACAGCATCTGGGACATGCTGGCGGCGCAGCGCGGGCGGACATTGGGCGTCGGTTTGTTGTCGGGCGGCTACGGCGCCGAAGAGTTGCAGAAAGCCGGTGCGTTTCGTGTCTACGACGATCCGGCGGACCTGCTGCACCACATCGACGAAGTGGGTGGGCGGTCGCGCTGAGGCACGCCTGGCGCCGTGCGCGTCAATGCGGCTTGGTCAGCAGGAACCACCCGAGTACCGCGAAGAAATTGTTGGCCGCGTGCAGCATGATCGACGGCCACAGCGAACGCGTGCGCACGCGCAGCCACGCCAGCACCAGGCCCAGCAGGATCAGCGCCGGCACCGGATACCACGCGAACTTGAAATCGGGCAGGTGCACGCAGCCGAATACGATCGCACTGACCAGCATGGCCCAGCCGATGCGCATGCGGCTGGCGAGGCCCGAGAGCAGCACGCCGCGAAACACCAGTTCCTCGACGAACGGCGCCACGCACACCACCAGCAGCGCGAGCAGAATGCGCATGTCTGGCGACACCTTGCCGGCCATCACCGCGACGTCCTGGTGCACCGGATGGTGGCCGGCGAGCAGGTGCGTGATCGCACCGCCCAGCAGCAGTGCGACGAATCCCAGGACGATCGCGCCGGGAAAGCAAAGCTTGTTGACGGGCTGGGTGAATCCGAACCCCGGAAGCTCCGCGCGCGACCATTGCGCGGGCCATGACCGGCGGATCAACAGCGCCATGATCACCGCCGCCGCCGCAATCGTGATCACGGTGATGACGATCGGCATGTCGGGGTTGCTGCGCATCATCTGCGCAATCGCCTTCACGTCCGGCCGCTGATGGTGCAGCCCGGCATTGATGCCGGCCTTCAGCGCCAGCGCGAACCCGATCACCCCGCCGACCAGGATGCTCAATCCGAACTGCAGCAGGAAGTAGAGTGCGACGGTGCCCAGCGCGCTCCGCACGCCCGGGCGTTTGGCTGGCGGCGCGCCAGGCATCATGGTGCCGGCGGATGCATCGCCATGCGGGCCGGATGTCTGGTCCGTGGTGGGTAGATCCATGGGCGTGCGTCTCGGCGGGGCAAACCAGCGCGCACTCTAGCAGTGTGCATGGAGGGCGCCCCGTGGCGGACGGCGTCCCGCTTCGATGCCGCCCGGCTTGCAGCACACCGGCTATTTTTCGATCTTGTAATTGAGACTGGCACGATTGCCGGTCGTCGCGTTCTCCGCTTCGAACTGCAGGAAGCGATTCAAGGTGTAACGCAGGATGATCACCTGGCCTGGTGTGAACAGGCCGACGCCGTAGCTCAGGAACAGACGCGGCGAAAGATACTTGCCCGCGGTGAAGGCGGACCCGCCCAGCGCTTCGCTGCTGGATACACCGGCCTCCAGGCCGAGCCGCGCGCCGATGGATTTCGCCACGCGGTCGCCGGCAAGCCCGCCGAGCGCCTGCGCCGCGGTGTTGAGGGTGTCGCTCTCGCCGCTCTTCAGCGCGTTCAACGGGCGGCCGGTGACGAGATACGAAAGCGCCTCGGCCTGTTCCATTGCGGGATCGGAGAAGACCGTGAGGATCGGCTGCTGCGCGGTGCCGCGGACGGCAAGGCCCACCGTGATGTCCTGGCTGCGGATGTTGCGCACCGCACGGATGTCGAGTCCCGGATTGTCGAGCCGCGTGCCGGCGAAGAGCAGGCGTCCGCGTTCGATCGATAGATCCTGTCCGTAAGCCTGGTATTGGCCGGCGACGCGGATCTCGCCACGGCCGGTGGCTGTCCTGCCGGGGCGCACGCGCACCGCGAGTTGTCCGTGCACGGTACCGTCGAGTCCGTAGCCTTGCACCTTCACGTTGTCGCCGAGTTTCACCTGGATGTCGGCATCCATCGCCAGTGGCGCAACCTCGGCCGCTTTGGGTTGATCGACGATCACCACGTCCGGTGAGGCTTTCGCGGGACCGCCGCCCGGCAGCTTCTCCACCGCGACCTTCGCGTTCGGAATCGTGACGCTGCCCGTGAGTGCGAACACGCCGTCGGCGCGCGTGACGTGCAGGTCCGGCGACGCCACCACATGTGCCGCCGGGATGTCCGCCACCAGCACGTTGTCACCCTTGATGTTCAAACCCAGCGGTGCATTCGCCGCGAGGCCGACGCTGCCGTCGACATGCAATACGCCGCCGCCGGAGGCGACCTGGCCGTTGATGGCGAGTTCGCCTTGCGCGTTGCCGACGATGCCGAAGGTGCCGTCGTGCAGTTTCAGGCCGGCGCGCGGCAGTTCCGCCGAAAAGCCCTGTGTCTGGATGCGCCCCTGGAATTGTGGTGCGGTGAGGGTACCCGAGAGCGCGAGGCTGCCACCCAGCGTGCCGCGCACGTTGGCGATTTCCGGCGACAGCGCTTCGAGGAACGCGAGATTGCGGATGTCGGCATCCAGCGTGCCCTGCAGCGCGCGCGCGGCGCCGCTCACCGTGATGGCGCCGCGGATATGGCCGCCGTCGTTCAAGGTGCTTTCCAAACGCAGGCGCTGATTCGCGCCATTCGCGTCGATGGTGATGCCGATGCTCGACCAGGCCAGCAACGGACGCTCGAGATTCGATAAATACGCGACGCTGCCGGCGCTCGCATCGAAACTGCCGCGTCCATGGATGGCGTTGCCGGCGCCGACGGTGAACCGGCCCGTACCCGACAGCTCGCCGGCGGCCTGCATCGGGTTGGCGCCGGGCGCCAGCGTCGCCAACAGTTGCAGCGGCAGTGCGCGAAGATCGTAGCGGGCGGTGATCACGCCCTTCGCGTTGCGATCCGCCGATGCGCAAAAGTGCGGCGCGCCGGAAGTGACGCACAGTTGCGACAGCGTCATCGTGCCGTCCTGCCAGGCGATCGTGCTCGGCCGCTGCTGATGCCACGCAGGCAGGCCTTGCGGCACCAGCCGGATGTCGCTCAGTGTGCCGGTCCAGCGCTTGGCTTTCGCGTCCCATCTGCCGTGCAGGGCCAGTGCAGTGCTGAGTTGCGGGCCGCGCGCATCGAGATGCAGATCGTGCGAGGCTGCGTTGCCGCTGCCTTTCACTTCCACCGTTTCGAAATCGAGGGCCGCGGCGTGCAAGCCGTGCAGCACCAGACCAAGATCGCCGCCCGGCCTGGACACGTCGGGAATCGACGCGGTGAGTTGCAGCGAATCCACGCCCTGGGCGGCGACGCGCAAGCTGTTCCCGCTCAATTGCCCGGTAACCGCCAGTTTCGGCCACGCGCCCTCGATGGTGAACTGGCCACGCAGCCTGCCGGATGCATCCGGCATCCAGTCGCCGAGCGAAGCGACGTCCAGGGTGACGGTCGCGTCGGTCTGCCTGCCGTGCTGGCCGACGGCATGGATGCGGCTCTGGCCAGCCACCAGCAGCAGCGAACCCTGCAGCAGATTGCCGGGCGTGATCACGAGGTCGGCCTTGCTGCCCGCGATGCTGCGCTGGCGCAAGCTGCCGGCCACGTTGTCGAGTTTCAGCGTGGCTTCGGGACCCTGCGGCAAGATGCGGCCTTCGGTGGCCAGCGTGAAGTCCATCGCGCCATGCCATCCGGCGAGGATTGCGCCGGGGTCGAGCCGTTTCGCCACCGCATCCAGCTTCCACGACACCTGCGGCTGCAGACCGAGCGTGCCGCTCGCGTCCAGCCCGCCGTTTTTTTGCACGAGTTTCAGTGCGTGCAGGTCGATGGCCTTCGGCGTGCCGGCAAGGTCGATGGTGAGGTCGGCGAGGCGTCCGGGCGACCCGATCGCCAGCGCGCCTTTCATCGCGTAGTGGTCGATGCTGCCTTCGAGCGTGACGTCGCCGTGCGTCGCGAGCGGCTGGCCCGCCAGGTCGGTCGGCACTTGCACGTCGTTCCATTTCGCGTCGAGTGCAAACGACAGCGGTGTGGTATCGAGATGCACCGTGCCGGTCGCGATCGCCTCGCCCGTGATCCGGGGCGAACGCAGGCGCAGCGGATCGAGCGTCACGGTCTTCCCGTCGTAACGGAATTGCGCCGGGTCGAGCAGCAAGGTGGTGTCGTTGACGACGACGCTGCCTTCCAGCCTGCCGCCGTTGGCATTGCCTGTGCCGCGCAGGTCCAGGGCGAGCGTCTTCAGCGACGCGGGCAGCATGGGCAGCGCGCGTGCATCGAACTTCGGCGCGATGAGCGCGAGTGTCCATGGGTGCGAAGCATCCAGTTGCAGTGAAACGTCCGCGTCGATGCGGGTCGGCGCGGAAATGCGCGCGTGCAACTGCGCGGTCTTGCCGTCGGATTGCGAGGTGACGGTGCCCGTATAGCGGATGTCGTCGAGGGTCCAGTCGAATTTCGCGGTGCCGCGGCCGGCGTGACCCTTGGCGACGGCCAGCATGCCTTCGAGTTCGGCGCTCCCCGAGGGCGCGCGCAGCGCCAGTTGCCGGATCACCACCTGCGTGCTGTTCCACAGTCCCGCGATCGCAAGGCTGTCGGCGGCGAACGCCTGCTTGCCGTTTTGCCTGACCACGATACGGGTCAGCAGGGCGTTGTTGAGCGAAATCGCGAGCGGTGGTTCCAGCGAAAAGGCGGTGGGTTTGCTTTCCGGTTGTGGCGACGGCGCGATGTCGACGGCGATGCCGTCGATGCGGGCCTTGGCAATGGAAAGCTTGCGCCCAAGCAACACCCACGGGCGCAGATCCACCGACGCGTGCTCGACCGTTATCGTGGTGCCGGTCTTGTCGCGCCAACGCAGGCCATCGATCGTGGTGGTGCCGGCCAGCGTGCCACTCGCACCCGCGTACGCCAGTTGGCCGTCCATCATTGCGACGCCGCGGTCCAGCGCAAAGCGCAGGCCCGACGGCGTGTAAAGCACCCATAACAGCAGCGCCACCAGCACCACGATCAGCGCGGCGATCGCGGCGCCGATACCGATCAGCCACTTGCGCCGGCGCGTCACAGGTCGGGCCCGATCACGATGTGCAATTGCGCACCGTGGTAGTACGGATCGTTGATCGGCACGCCGACGTCCACGCGCACCATGCCGACCGGCGAGCGCCAGCGCAGGCCGATGCCGGCGCCGGTGCGCGCGTGGAAATCGCTGCCGTTGAACGCATCACCCGAATCGACGAACGCCGCCATGCCCCAGTCACGCGTGAAGTAGTGTTCGATCGTGGCGCTGCCGACCAGCAGGCGCTTGCCGCCGACCACCAGCCCGTAACCGTTGCGTGGCCCGATCGCCTGGTACGCATAGCCGCGAATCGAGCGGTCGCCGCCGGCAAAGAAACGCAGTTGCGGCGGCAGTTTGCTGAAGTCCTCCACGCTGGTGATGCCGGCGTCGCCGCGCAGGATCAGGCGGTTGTCGCGGCCGAGCGCATGGATCCACACCACGTTCGCCAGTGCCTGGGCGAAACGCGTGTCGATGCCGGGGCCGGCGCGTCCGATCAGGTTGATCGAATAGCCCTCGCGGACGAACAGCGGATTGTCCGCAACCTTTTTCGTGAGGCCGATCTCCGGATACACCAGCGTGCTGCTGCCGCGTTCGATGCCGGGAATGTTCACGTTGCTGCGCGAGTTGCCGACCGTGAACGTGCCGCTGAGGAGGTGCACGCCGATGGTACGCACGAAGCCGTGCCAGTCGCGGGTCTCGTTGGCGGCGATCGAGAACGTGCGCGATTTCGATGTTTTCGTGTTCTCGTCGCGGTAGCCGA
The DNA here is from genome assembly GCA_040255405.1 of Lysobacteraceae bacterium. Taxonomy (GTDB): domain Bacteria; phylum Pseudomonadota; class Gammaproteobacteria; order Xanthomonadales; family Rhodanobacteraceae; genus 66-474. Next base: position 10,463 of record JBDZUX010000004.1, on the reverse strand, counting down.
TGCCGAGGTTGAAGCTCGCGTGGTCGTGGCCGGGGCGCGGAATACCGTAGACGGCCTGCGCGGTCTTCAACCGCTGCGCGATCAGGACTTCGTTGTCGAGTGTGTGCCCGTGGCGATTGATCCAGCGCCGCCGGACGCCGGCGCGCACCCCGGGCCCGGTGTCGGTGCCCACGAACAGGCCGGCGCTGTAGACCGTGCGCCTGGCCGGTGCAACCTCGACCTTGACCGGTACCACGTGGTCTTTCGCCTTCGCGACCTCGGGCAACACGTCCACGATGGAAAAGTAATCCGCGTCGTTGAGCGCCTGTTGCAGCGCCAGAAGGTTCGATTGCGAATACCAGTCACCGCTTTCCCATGGCACGTAGCGCTGCAGGAAACCCGGCGCGAACTGCGAACCTTCGAAGGTGACCGCGCCAAGCTTGTAGCGCTCGCCGACGTCGTAATGCAGGTGGATGTCTGCGCGATTGTCGGCGCGTGTCACCGCGACTGTGTGCTGGGTGGCCTTGGCGTCCAGCCAGCCGGTTTCCAGCAAGGCGCTCGCGATCGCGCCCTTGGAACCTTCGTAGGTGCCATCGACCATCGGCTCGCCGGCTTTCGGATGGAAGTCGCGCACCGCCTGCCGCACCGGCGCCAGCTTCAATGCGATGTCGGGGATCTGCAGGTCGAGTTTCGCGACCAGGGTCGGCGGCCCGGGTGTCACCCGCAGGTTCAACGTCCACTGGCTGCCTTGGTGCTGCAGGTCGCTCGCGACTTCGGCGTTGTAATAACCGTAGGGTTGCAGCGCGGCGGCGGCTTGCGCAGCGGCATCGTCGGCGAACACGCGCGCCTGGGTGGCGCTGACGTCGCTGCGGTTGGCGTATTGACTCGCGGTCAGGTTCGCGCGCACCGCGGCGGCCATGTCCTTGTCGACGCCGCTGACCGTGACCTTCAACGTGTCGGCGCGCACTCCGGGCGCGGTGGCGAGCGCCATCAGCGCGGCTAGTGCACACGCGCATTGCGCCCAGGATCTGCCAAGCGCGTAGGTTGGGCTGACCACGGGCTTCGTCCGCAGGAAGCCCAACGCCATCGCTTCGCCAAAACCAGCCTTCGCAAGTTTTCCCCCATCCGCCCTGAGGGCATCTTCCTCCGCAAGCGAAGGAAGGAAAGCAATGGATTCCGGCCTTCGCCGGAATGACAAGCCAAACTGTTCGATGAGCCCAAGCCCGAATCGATGCGCGTATCGCGCCAAGATCCCTGTGCGGATTCGTCGCACGAGCACGTCCATGTTTCACGTGGCTGCGGTGCGGGCCTCGATGGCCTCGGCGCTCTCGATGCGTGTCGCGCGCGAGGACGCCGGTTGCGCCTGTGCCGATTCGACCGGGTGCTCGCGCGAGTAGTGGGCGACCAGCGCGCCGACCAGCGCGGAAAGGTACGGAATCGCCTGCGCGAACAGAATCACCATCCACAACTCGCCTTCGATGTAGCGCGAGCCGAAGTTGAGTCCCATCCCGACGATCGCGAGGATCAGCGCGATCGACATCAGGAATTCCTCGCGCACGGGTCCGAGCGCGCCCGCGGCGCCGCCACCGAGGCGCCGGCTCTTGGCCGTGCGGATGAACGCCGTCTTCTGCTTGATCAGGCCCATCCAGATGCCGCGCGCAATTGCGTGCGACAGACCCATGCTGGCGATCGACGCCATCAACGCGTCGCGCCAACCGCATGGCACGCGCGCGCGGTACAGCACGATGCCGAACACGGCCTTGGTGACGAAGAACCCCATCACCGGAATCAGGAACAACTGCATCGGCAGGCTGAAGATCGTCGGCGCCAACAGCATGCCCGCCGTCCAGCCCAGCGCCATCAGCGTGAACACCATGTGCAGCGCATCGGCAAACCACGAGAACCAGCCGGTGAGGAAGTGGAAGCGCTGGCCACCGGTCAGTGGGCCCTTGTGCACCATCCAGTTCCAGCGCCCTTTCAATATCTGCATCGCGCCGAAGGCCCAGCGGTAACGCTGGCTCTTGTAGGCGCGGAAGTCGGCGGGGGTGAGGCCCCGGCCCATCAGTTCGTCGACGTAGATCGTGTCGTAGCCCGCGTGCATCAGGCGCAGGCCGAGTTCGGCGTCTTCGCAGATCGTCCATTCCGACCAGCTGCCGGTGCCTTCCAGCGCCACGCGCCGCACCATGGTCATGGTGCCGTGCTGGATGATTGCGTTGCGCTCGTTGCGGTGGTGCATGCCGATGCGGAAGAAGCCGTCGAACTCCCAGTTGGTCATGCGCCGGAACGCGTTGCCCATGTAGTCGCGGTGCGCCTGCGGGCATTGCACCACCGCGACGTTGCGGTTGCTGAAATAGCCCGTCAGCGAGGACAGCCATTCCCGCCGCACCACGTAGTCGGCATCGACCACCGCGATGATGTCGGCGCGCGGGTCGGTCTGCTTCAGGCCGTAGTTCAGCGCGCCGGCCTTGAAGCCGGGCCACGGATCGAGATGGAAGAAGCGGAAGCGTTCGCCGAGTTTTTCGCAATACGCCTCCAGCGGTCTCCAGACGGCTTCGTCCTTGGTGTTGTTGTCGATCACCAATACTTCGAAGTTCGCGTAGTCGAGTTCGGCCAGCGAATCGAGCGTGGCGATCACCATGTCCGGCGGCTCGTTGTAGCAGGCGAGGTGGATCGACACGAACGGCTGTGCTCCAGGCGGATCGGGCTTCAGCAACCCGAAATGGCGCAGCCACTTCTTGCGCCACAACACCTCGACGAACTCGAAGCCGTTGATCAGCAGGATCGCGAGGATCGCGAGCTGGGCCGGGAACAGCACGATCAGCATGCCCCAGTCGACGACATCCAGGTAGAACTGGAACGGTACCGTCGCCGACCACACGATCAGTCCGGCCGCGAGCTGGACCAGGCACAGGTACACGAAGCGGCCCACCAGTTTGAAGCGCGCGAATTTCCACGCGAACCAGAACATCGGAATCAGCGCCAGCAATCCGGAAGCCAGCGCCTTCCACGGCCACGTCGCATCCTCCAGCACCGGCCCGGTCAGCGGGAACTTGAGCTGGCGGTCCGCGTTGAACACGCCCCAGTACGCGCCGGTGCGGCCTTCGCCCAGGCCTTCCTTCCACGGCTGGTCGATGGCTTCCATGATGTAGTAGTCGATGTGCCGCTCGCGCGCGACCTGGAACCATTCCTTCAGGAAGATCGCCTGGTTGGCCGTGGACGGCTTGGCGAATTCGAAGCGGTCGCCGTTGGACGGCCAGCCGACCTCGCCGATCACGATGTGCTTGGTCGGGAACAGTTGCTGCAGGCGCTGGTAGCGCATCAGCACGTCGCCGACCGCATCCTTGCGCGGCACGCCCTCCCAGTACGGCAGCAGGTGCACGGTGATGAAGTCCACGTGCTGCGCGAGCTCGGGATATTTCTCCCAGATGTGCCACGGTTCGGCGGTGGACACCGGCTGGTGGACCGCGGCGCGCACGCGGTCGATGTACGCCATCAGTTTTTCCGGCTTCATGTCGGTGCGCAGCAGCACCTCGTTGCCGACCTCGATCCGCTTGATGTCGGGCCAGCGTCGCGCCTGCGCGATCAGCGCCGCGATCTCCCTTTCGTTGTTGCCGTCACGCCGGTCCAGCCACGCGCCGGCCATCACATCCAGGTGCTCATTCATCGCGAGCCGCGGGATTTCCGGATACTGCAGCACCGAATACACGCGCACCCGCTGGGTGTGCTTGGCCATCAACGCGAGGTCGCCGGCGACCTCGGCATCGCTCGGGAAATTGCCGGCCAGGGGGCTCTGGTAACGCTGGAACGGGCTATAGGCGAAGCCCGCCACCTGCCCGTTCCACGGCACCACCTGGGTCGGCCGGTCCGCCACCGCCCACAACGCGAAGTTCAGCGCCGCCACCAGCAAGGCCAGCAGCAACGCCGACACCATGGCGCCCGCATGCCGCGGGCGCACGTCGATGGCCAAGGGTCGGTTCAAGGGTTTCCCGCTCGAAGTCGCTGCTGCCGAAATGCGCTAGGGTAAGGGCGGACGCCTGAAGATTCTGCAAACTTGGGCGAGCGCCCGTGGCCGCTGCCTTGCGGCGGGCGGTCCTGCTCGGGCAACGGTGCGGTAGGCAGCGGCGAGCAGGCATCCACGGCGTCGGCCGGGCCCTCCTTGGCCGGGGCAAGCCGCACCATCTCCCGGACGCTCACCCGACGGGCCGCCTTCAGCGTTCGGGCGCGTTCCCGGTGCGCCTCGTCAGGCGGCCATGTGGTGCCCGGGACATCGCATCAGCCGCGCCTTCGCCCTGATCTACCACCAGAGCCGTCTTTGGGAGAGGGGTGGTTAAAATGAGGGCATGCAGGACTTCGACCTCCACCAGGGTACCGTTCCGTTGCTGGTCAGCTTGCCGCACGACGGCACCGGGCTTCCCGCGGCCCTGGCGGTGCGGATGAGCGGTGCGGGCAGGCGGGTGCCGGATACCGACTGGCACGTCGGGAAACTCTATGCATTCGCGCGCGAACTTGGCGCCTCGTTGATCGCGCCGCGCTGGTCACGCTACGTTGCCGACCTCAACCGCGATCCCGAGGGGCACAAGTTGTATCCGGGGCGGGCCGAAACCGCGTTGGCGCCGGTCACCACGTTTGCGGGCGAAGCGATCTACGCGCCGGGCGATGAACCCGACGAAAAGGAAATCGCGTTGCGCAAGGAGCTGTATTGGCAGCCGTACCACGATGCGCTGGCCGGCGAACTGGCGCGGATGCGAACCCGGCATCCGCGGGTGGTCCTGTGGGACGGGCATTCCATCAAGAGCCGGGTGCCGATGTTCTTCGACGGCACGTTGCCGGACTTCAACCTCGGCACCGCGAGCGGCGCGAGCTGTTCGCCGCCGCTGCAGGCGCGCCTGCTGGCAGTGTTGCGCGAGCGCGCCGGGGGCGGGGCGGGGCAATACAGCCACGTCGCCAACGGGCGCTTCAAGGGCGGCTACATCACCCGCCACTATGGCCGCCCCGGCGACGCGGTCGATGCCGTGCAACTGGAACTCGCGCAGTGCGCCTACATGGACGAGGACAGTTTCGAATACCAGCCCGAACTTGCCGCGCCGGTGCAGGCCGTGATTCGCGCGCTGTTGCAAACCTGCATCGATTACGCTGCAGGCTGACGCAGCCGCGGCGCGGCACGTGGCCTGGTGGAGGCGAGGCCGAGCACGGCCGAGAGCGCCAGCGCCAGCCCACCCAGCACCACGAACACGCTCCAGAACGCCTCGTGCATGGTTGCAAGCGCCATGATGCCGGTCGCCAGGTAGAACACGCCGATGATGCACGGCGCGAATAGCGCGCCGCGTACAGCACGCATGGCCAGCCAGGCACCGCGGATCACCAGCACGCCGAATACCAGCATGCATCCGCCGCAGAAGTACCAGACGAGATGGATCAATTTGTCCGTGTGCATGTCGATCGGCAGCGATGCGAGACCGGCATCGAGCGCCTTGCGGCCCATGAAGCTGTGGCCGAACGCGCCGAGGCCGATCAGCAATCCGGTGAAGCCAAGCAACATCGAAGCGAATTTGCGCAGCATGACGACGCTCCTTTGCAGGTGACAGCAAACCCGTTGCAGCGGGGTGTCTGATTTGAAAGCCAACCGTTCGCGCTGGGCGTGGTGAGCGGCGCGAACGAAGTCGAAGCGCCGTTTGCCCTTGGATTCCGCGCCTTCGGCGCTACGCCCAGGGCGAACCGATTCAAGCTGAACCGCGATCCGTTCCCGCGGGGTGCTCAGGCAGTCTTGGCCGATTCGGCGTAGGCGGCCAGCAATTTGGGCCAGCCCTTGTCGACGCTGTCGCGGATGCTCCGACCCGCTCCACCGTGGCGTTCGAAGTGGCGGTGTTCGAATTCCACGCGCGTCCATGCGGGCGATTCTTCGATGAAGCGCACCTCGTATTCGCTGGCGTGGGCGAGATCCGGATCGAACCGCCAGTCGCCGCCAATGCCCCATGACACGACCAGCCGCGACGGTGGGTCCCACACCAGCACGCGGCCCCAGTCGCATTCCGCGCCGCGGATGCCGCGTTCGAAGACGCGGCCGCCCTCACGCGGTTCCATCACCACTTCCTTCAATGGTTCCGTGCCGATGTGGTGGTCGCGAAACCACCACGTGTCGATACCGCGCGTGAACACTTCGAAGGCGTGTTCACGGGGCGCTTTCACGGTGATCGTGTGGCGGACGGAAGGAATGCTGGCGACGGCGCTCATGGGGACTTCTCCTTCGCGGATCGTTCCGCGGCTTGCTTGAACGACTTCAGGGACTCTTCCCAGAACCGGTCGAAGTAATCGCGCAATCCGGCCACGCCGTCCGCGTCGATCCGGTAAATCTGGCGATTGGCGGCACGCTGGCTGGCGACGAGGCCGACATCCTTGAGCACCTTGAGATGCTGCGACACGGCCGAGCGCGTGACCGGCAGGCCGCGCGCGATATCACCGACCGCAAGCGGCCCGCGTTCGAGGCGCTCGAAGATCGCCATGCGGGTCGGGTCGCCCAGTGCCTGGACGCGCAATTTAAGGTTAGTCTTCACTAACCGTTAGTGTACGCTAACATACGCCGGTGTCAACAATCCAGGAGCGAGGCCGGCAAGATTGGGGGGGGCGCGGACTCAGCGCATGCGCGCGATGCACTTCAGCTCGATCGCGATCGGCGTCGGCAGCGCGGTGATGCCCAGCGTGGTGCGGCACGGCGCGGCCGCGGGATCGGGAAAGTATTCGGCCCAGACCGCGTTGTAGGCGTCGAAATCCAGCGCCATGTCGGTGAGGAATACCGTCACGTCGACGAGGTCTTCCCAGCGTGCGCCGCTGGCTTCCAGCACCGCACGCACATTGGCGAATACCTGCCGCGTCTGCGCGGCAATGTCGTGGGCGACCAGGGTGCCGCGCGGATTGCGCACATTGCCCGGAATCCTGTCGCTGCCGGGCGTGCGCGGGCCGATCCCGGACAGGAACAGCAGGTCGCCGACGCGCCGCGCGTGCGGATAGGCGCCGACGGGGGCGGGGGCGGAGTCGGTGGAGGTGCTCTCGTTCACGGGTTCTGGCAGGGTGCCCGTCCGGTAAGGACGTCTGCGACACTGACGTTGCAGTTGCTCGCGTTCGAACGATTTTGGCGGTTGTGGGTCAGCGACAGCGCCGGCATTTTCACGTCGATGAATTGATTGCCGATCCGCTGGCCACGTTCGTCGGTGATCGTGAGCCGATAGCGGTGACCGGGTCGCAGGTACAACTGTCCGGTCGGGATGCTGTAGCCGCCCTGGGTAACCTTGATGTCGTTGATGGTCGTCAACGGCACCGGGTCCAGCACCATGCGGTCGGCCGGAATCGCGTCGTCGTTTTCATCGGCGTAGCGGGCGGCGACCATGCACGGCCAGTTCCGCTGACAGAGGTTGCCGCTGACCGTGAACGGCACCCGCGCGCCCCACAGCTCCAGCCAGGTCGGGCGATCGTTGACGAAATGCTGCGGCGGGAAGATCACGCTGACGTCGTAGCCCGGACGCAGCGACCACGGCTTGGCGCCCTTGTCGATGAACACCATGGGTCGCGTCGAATGGAGGCTGTCGACGATCGGACCGTAATCCGGATGATCCATGCTGCTGTCCTGATGCGGAATCAGGATGGTCTGTTCGACCGACAGCGGCGTGATGCCCGAGTCCTTGATGAAATGTTCGGCCATGGATTCGGCGCCAAGGAACTGGCCGGTCTTCTGGATGTGGGCGTAACCGGCGTTGACGACGACTTTCGCATTCGGGTCCGCTTTCAATATTCCCCAGAGGTTTTCCGCCTGCTGCGCCTCACGTGCGTTGCTGGTGTGGTCGCGGTCGGCTTCGTAGGCGACTACCTTGTAGCCCAGCTTCAGCGCGGTCCGCACCATCTCCGCATAGACCGGTTCGCGGGTGTAGAAGCCGCTGGCCGCGGTCGGGTAGCCGCGCTTGTTCAAGGCATCGATGTCCGACGCATACAACGTTTCCACCGCGAACACGTTGAAGCCTTCTTCGCGCAGCGGCTTCAACAGGCGCACGGTGAGGGTCCGCGTCAGCGCGATGTTGTGGGCCTCGTTGAGGAACACCACGCGGTACTTTTTTGCCAGTTGCGGGATGTAGGCCAGCGCCGGCACCGCATGCAAGCCAGCTTGCGCCAGCGGTGATGGTGCGTCGTCGGCTGCAGGCTTCTGCTCGATGGAGAAACCCAATTCGGCGTCCTTGTAGTCGCCGATGAAGCTCTGGTACCACGACAGGTACTGGCCGAAGATCGCGCGGAACGCGGGCTTGCCGTCGGACGCGTAGGCGTGGCGCATCACCTGGTACTGCGCCAGCAGGTCCTTGCGGCCGTGGGCGCGCTTCATGATCGCGTCCGACTTGTCCATCGCCTCGATCTGCTGCTCGCGCCACGTCGCCGGTACCTGCGCGACCGCGGCAGTCGCGAATCCGGCCAGCAGCAACATGACGAGGCAAAGCGTGCGCAGGCGTTTCATGGTTCCGGCAACCGTCGCGTGAATGTCGATGACGTTACGTGGGCACGAATCCCGAAGCTTCGATGTGTATCAAATCGTTCATGCGGGCGTGGCGGTCAATCCCGCCAGTGCGTGTCCATAGGCCGGTTCGAGCGCGTCGAACTGCCCGACCGCCATGCCGAGGTCGTGGATGCAGCCGTCGGACAAACCATAGCACCATCCGTGGACCGTCAGCGCCTGCCCGCGATCCCACGCGTCGCGCACGATGGTGGTGTGGCAGGCGTTGGCGACCTGCTCGATCACGTTGAGCTCGCACAGGCGGTCGTGGCGCCGGGCCGGCGGTTCAGCGTCGACCAGTGACTGGTGGCGCTCCAGCGTGTCGCCGATGTAGCGCAACCAATTGTCGATCAGGCCGAGCCGGTCGCCTTTGAGCGCCGCGGCCACGCCGCCGCAACCGTAATGGCCGGTGATCATGATGTGCTCGACCTTCAGCACGTCCACCGCGAACTGCATCACCGACAGGCAGTTCATGTCCGAGTGCAGCACGAGGTTGGAAATGTTCCTGTGCACGAACACCTCGCCCGGATCGATGCCGAGGATCTGGTTGGCGGGCACGCGTGAATCGGAACAGCCGATCCACAGGAATTTCGGCGTCTGCTGCTTGGACAAGCGTGTGAAGAATCCGGGGTCTTGTGCACGGATCGACTGCGACCAGCGGCGGTTGTTTTCGAGCAGTTGCTGCGGTGATGGCATGGTGGGTCGTACTCCGGATGACAACAATGTAGCGAATTGTAGGAGCGGCCCTTGGCCGCGAGCAGGCGTTTCGTCTCACCTCGGGTCTGCTCGCGCGCATGGCGCGCTCCTACCGCGCGATGCAAATGTTTTTCGGCTCGGTGAAGAAGCGCAGTGCATCGACGCCGCCTTCGCGGCCCATCCCGGAATGCTTGACGCCGCCGAACGGCGTGCGCAAATCGCGCAGCATCCAGCAGTTGACCCACACGATCCCGAAATCGATGCGTGCGGCCACGCGATGCGCACGCTCAAGATCGCGCGTCCACAGCGAGGCCGCGAGGCCATAGTCCGTGCCGTTGGCGATCGCGACGGCTTCGTCTTCCGAATCGAACGGGATCAGCGTCACCACCGGTCCGAAAATTTCCTCGCGATTGGTCGCGCAATCCTGCGGCAGGCCTTCGATCACGGTCGGCGCGACGAACCAGCCACCGGCGCAACGGCCGGGCAGGTTCACCGCATTGCCGCCTGTCAATATTTTCCCGCCTTCCTGTCTGGCGCGCTCGATGCAAGCCGTCACTTTGTCGAAATGCGGCTTCGACACCAGGGCGCCCAGGTCGCTGGCCTCGTCATTCGGGTCGCCGACCCGCAGCGCTTCCACCATTTCGAGATAGCGCTGCCTGAAATCGTCGTGGATCGAGCGTTCGACCAGCAGCCGCGAGCCGCACAGACAGATTTCGCCCTGGTTGGAGAACCCGGAGCGCACGATCGTGGCGAGGTTGGCGTCGGAAAGGTCCGCGTCGGCGAACACGATGGCGGGATTCTTGCCGCCCATTTCCAGCGACACTTTTTTGAACTGTCTGGCTGCGGACTCGGCGATCGACGCGCCGGTGCGGGTCGAACCCGTGAACGACACCGCCTTGATCCCGGGATGCTCGACGATCGCCTGCCCGACTTTCGGCCCGAGCCCGTGCACGACGTTCAGCACGCCCGGTGGCAAACCGCTTGCGATCGCAAGTTCCGACAAGCGAAACGCGGTGAACGGCGTAATTTCGCTCGGCTTCGCCACTACCGCATTGCCGGCCGCGAGCGCCGGCGCGATCTTCCAGGTAAAGAGATAAAGCGGCAGGTTCCACGGCGAAATGCAGCCGACCACGCCCAACGGCTGGCGCAGGGTGATGTTGATCGCGCGGGCATCGACATGCGACTCGCCCGGCCATTGGGTGATCGCCTCGGCAAAAAACCGCAGGTTCGAAACCGCGCGCGGAATGTCCACGCTGCGCGC
>JBDZUX010000061.1:0-10746 GCA_040255405.1 Lysobacteraceae bacterium | reverse complement strand
CGCGTGGAAGCTGCTGGGCAAGGCGTGCCTGCAATCGGGCGATACAAAGGCCGCCGCCAACGCGTGGCAGCGTGGTGTCGCGGTGGCAGCATCGCGGGGCGACGTGCAGGCTGCGAAAGAAATGGGGGTATTCCTGAAGCGGATCGTGCGTTGATCCGCAAAAACGCTGGGCCCCGGATATCTTCGCGACTGCGTTTGCAGTGAATGGGTTGGACTGACGCCGGCTTGATCGGCGCAAGCCCGACGTGGTGCGCGTGGCGTGTTGGGCTTCACCGGCGAAGCGCCGATTCAACCCAACCCACGGCGAAGCTTCGCGAAGTCGAAGCCGGAATCCCGCATCCTGTTGCACTTCGACTTCGCGCCTTTGGCGCTACGCTCAGTGCGACCAGCCATGTACGGACAAGTTCTCATTCCGCCGCGAACAACGCGTCCAGGTCGGTTTCGTCGAAGCGCAGCTTGTCGCGGGTGCCGCCGCCTTCCAGCACGGCTTGTGCGAGTTCGGCCTTGCGCGCCTTCAGGTCCTCGATGCGTTCCTCGACGGTGTCGGCGCAGATCAGGCGGTAGACGAACACCGGCTTGTCCTGCCCGATCCGGTGCGCGCGATCGGCGGCCTGGGTTTCGGCGGCGGGATTCCACCACGGGTCGTAGTGGATCACGGTGTCGGCCGCGGTGAGGTTCAAGCCCACGCCGCCGGCTTTGAGCGACAGCAGGAACAGCGGCACCTCGCCGTCCTGGAACTTGCGCACCGGTTCGGCCCGGTCGCGGGTGTCGCCGGTCAGCGTCACGTACTGCAAGTGCCGGCGGTTCAACTCGCGCGCGATCAACCCCAGCATCTCGGTGAACTGGCTGAACAGCAGCACGCGCCGGCCTTCGCTCAGGAGGTCGGGCAGCATGTCCATCAGGAGTTCGAGCTTGGCCGATTCGCGCACGCCGCGCGCGGATTCGAGTTTCACCAGGCGCGGATCGCAGCAGGTCTGGCGGAGTTTCAGCAACGCATCCAGCACGATGATGCCGCTGTGCTCGAGACCGCGCTGGCGCACCACTTCGCGCACCTCGTCGCCCAGCGACACCCGCAGCGCGTCGTACAGTTCGCGCTGCTTGCCCGACAGCACCACGCGCCGTGCGATCTCGGTTTTTTCCGGCAGTTCCTTCGCGACCTGGGCCTTGGTGCGGCGCAGGATGAACGGCGCGATCCGGTGGTTGAGGCGCGCCTGGCAATCGGCATCGGCCTGGCGCTCGATCGGGATGCGGTAGTGGCGGCGGAACGAACCTTCGTCGCCCAGCAAGCCGGGCACCGCCAGGTCGACCTGGGACCACAATTCGCCCAGGTGGTTTTCGAGCGGCGTGCCGGTCATGCACACGCGCCGTTTCGACGCGATCGACAGCAAGGCGCGCCGGGCCTGCGTGCGCGGATTCTTCACCTGTTGCGCCTCGTCCAGCACCACCAGCGCGAACGGCTGCTCGCGCAACACGGACAGGTCGCGCGGCAGCAGCGCGTAACTCGTGAGGATCACGTCATGGCCGGCGAGGCGAGCGAAACTCTTGACGCGCTCCGGCCCGTGCAGCGTCAGCAGCTTCAGCGACGGCGCGAAGCGCGCGGTTTCGGCCTGCCAGTTGGGAATCAGGCTGGTCGGCGCGACGATCAACGCGGGTTGCGACAGCGCGGAGTTCTGCTTGAGCGCAAGGACGTGCGCGAGCAGTTGCACGGTCTTGCCGAGTCCCATGTCGTCGGCCAGCACGCCGCCCAGGCCCGCGGCTGCCAGTGCGTTCAACCAGCGCAAGCCTTCGCGTTGGTATCCGCGCAATTCGCCGACCAGCTTTTCGGGCACCGCATCGGAGGCGTGCTCGGCGGCTTCGCGCAGACGCGTGGTGAAGCCGGTCAAGTCGCTCGGCGCGTCCAGCTTGCCGTTCTTCGGCAGTGCGCTTTCGAACTCTTCCAGCCGGCCCGCCTGTACCCGCGGCAGGCGCAGCTTGTCACGCGGATGCGCCAGGTATTCGGCCAGCGGCGCCAGCAGCTTGCGCAAGGTTGCAAGCGGCACCGCGACGCGGCGACGGTCGTCCACCGGCGCGTACCACACCGCGTCTTTCGTTTCGTTTTCGGGCGCGACCAGTGACAAGGTGCGTTCCGACAGCGCGCGCGCCACGGTCGGCAGCAGGTTGACGCGCTTGCCTTCGACCTCGATGCCCATCTCGAACTCGAACGCCTCGCCGCCATCGTCGGCGTGCGCGACGCCGTACCAGCGCGGCGGACCTTCCAGCACTTCGAACGGGAAACTGGACGCGTACTCGACGACGAAGTCGTCCTGTTCCAGTTTCTCCCGCAAACCAAGCCAGCGCGCGGGCGTGTTTACCTCCAGCGCGCCCGCATAACCCTTGCCCGGGAAAACCCAGGCGTCCTCCGGCAGCGCATCGGCCATGTCCCACGGCAGGCCCTCGCAATCGACCGCGGGCGCGAGGCCGAGGGCTTCCAGCCGCTCCATCCGCGCCAGTTCCTCGGCACGCTTTCGGATGATCTCCACCAGCTTGCCGCTGCGCACGCGCCGCACCGTGGCTTCACCGCCGCGCCCCGGCAGGCGCTCGCCGCCGTAATCGAACGCCAGCCGCGCATAGGCGAGCGGCGGCGTGCCGGCGCCGATCCGCGCGTGACGGGTCAGCGCCTGGAAAATCATCACCGGCTTGGGCGCAAGGTCGGCGCGTTGCACCGCATTGAACGCCTGCGGCGCGGGAATGCGCGCAGCCCATGGCGAAGCCGCCAACCGTCCTGCCAGGGTTTCGGCGTATTCCGGGGCCAGCGGCGGCGCCTCGATCAGGGCGACCTCGGCGGCGTCGCCATCCAGCGGACCGAGTTCGGCGCGTTCCGGATCGAGATACCACAAGCCCCCGACCCGGATCAGCCGCTGGTGCGCCGGCAACTTCGGCAGCAGCTTCTGGCGGCCGTCGCGCTCCAGTTGCCAAGCCCATTCCAGCGGGCGCGGCTTGCCGAGCGACAGGCGCAAGCCGGCGACGCCGCCGAGCAAGCTCGGCGCGTCTTTCAGGATTTCGCCAAGCAGCGCGTCGCCGAACGCGCCCGAGAGTTGCGCATAGGTGCGGCCCTTGCGCTGGGTCTGCGGCAGGCCCATGACACTCGCGGCGAGGCGGGTTTCGTTTTCCGGCAGCCCGGCGTTCAGAAGCTGTTTCGAATCCAGCGGTATCGCGCGGCCGAGCCGTCCCTCGGCAACGGTTTCCAGCAGCACGGGCGCGATTTCGATCCGCGACAACGCCGGTTCATCCTGGAGCAGTTCCAGCAGGAAGCCGAGCGTCGGCGCCGGGCTCGCGCCCGCCTCGCCACCCGCCGCCGCGAGCAGGCGCGTCCACTCGGCGGGCAGCGCCACCCCCGTCGCGGATTTGCCTGAAGCGCGCCCCGCGGACGCTTCGCTCTGGTTGCTGCCGTGTTGCATGCGCAATGCTTTTGGCGATCAAAAGGCTCAAGCATAGCGTAAGTAACGAGTGGGGGCCCGGAAAATCCCTGTGAATCCCCTTGCTCGTCATCCCGGAATCGCGGAGCGATATCCGGGACCCGGCGACTTCGCTTTCAATGTGTTGCGCGAAAGTCACTGGGTCCCGGCTTGCGCCGGGATGGCGAGCAAAATCAGAGCGCTCCTAGTGGAACAGGTTTTCCGGGTACTCCGCCTTGCGCTCGCGCGCCAGCAACGAATGCAGCGCGTCGGGGGGCGTCATCTCGCCGCGCAGCACTGCTTGCACATGCTGGGAGATCGGCAAATCGAGCCCGTGCCGATCGGCCAGCCGCATCACCTCGTCGGCGGTCACCGCGCCTTCGACCACTTGTCCGATGTCGGCCAACGCCTGCTTGAGCGGCACGCCCCGCCCCAGTGCGAAGCCGAATCGATGATTGCGGGAAAGCTCGCCCGTACAGGTGAGCACCAGGTCGCCCAAACCCGCCAGCCCCACCAGCGTCTGCGCCTCGGCGCCGAGCGCGTGGCCCAGCCGCAGCATCTCGTTCATGCCGCGGGTGATCAATCCGGCGCGCGCGTTGAGGCCAAGCCGCATGCCATCGGCGACGCCGGTGGCCACGGCCAGCACGTTCTTCATCGCACCGCCCAGCTCCGCGCCCAGCATGTCGTTGCCGGTGTACGCGCGAAAAGTGTGCGTGTGCAGGAGTTCGGCCACGCGATGCGCGAACGCATCATCGCCCGAATGCACTGTGATCGCGGTGGGCATGCCGGCCGCGACCTCGCGCGCAAACGAGGGACCGGTCACCACGGCGGCGGGCGTACCCGGCAGACGTTCGGCCACCAACTCGTGCAGGAAACGCCCGGTGCCGGGTTCGAAGCCCTTGGTCGCCCATGCGTAACCGGCGCCGCCCGGCAGCAGCGGCGCGGCCTCGGCCAACATCTGCCGGAACGCGTGGCTCGGAACCGCGACCAGCGCGACATCCACACCGCGCAGCGCTTCGGCCAGATCCGGCACGCAAGCCAGTCCTGCCGGCAGGTCCACGTCCGGCAGGTACTGTTGGTTGCGATGGCTGGCCGCGATGCGCGCCAGGGCCACGGCATCGCGACCCCAAAGGCGGGCCGCGACGCCATTGCCGCACAGCAATGCGGCCAGCGCGGTGCCCCACGAGCCGGCGCCGAGAACGGCAACCGTCGCGCGAGTCATGGCGGGGGCTTGGGCGATAGAAACCATGTGAGCGAGGCAAAGCCGTTTTGAGGCAGATTTCGTGCCGATTTGAAGACCCACAGTGGGTCCATGGGTCAAAAAGCGGCGCGGAATCTGCCCGAAACGGCGAAGCCGCAGCCGCTTGCGTTTCCGCCGCCCAAGTTCCTAGGCGTTCAAGGCGGGCTTGGCGTCGCCCTGGCCGATCTGCCCCGCCTGCTGGCGCTGCTGTTCGGCGTACAGCGCGTCGAAATTGATCGGCTGCAGCAGCAGCGGCGGGAAGCCGCCATTCAGGACCAGATCGGAAATGACCTGCCGCGCGAACGGAAACAGCACGTTCGGGCAGTAGGTGGCCAGCACTACTGACAGGTTCTGCTGGTCGAAGCCCACGAACGAGAACACGCCGGCCTGGTGCACTTCGGCCAGGTAGGCGGTGCGTTCGTTCAGGGTGCACGTCACCGTCAGGGTCAGCACCACTTCGTAGTTGTCGCCCTCCAGCGGCGTGGCCTTGTGGCCCAGGTTCAACTGGACCTGCGGCTGGCCCTCTTCCTGGAACACCTTGGGCGCGTTCGGAACCTCGAACGAGACGTCGCGCGCATAGATTTTCTGCAGCGACATCTGCATCTGGGGGGCGGCTTGGCCGTTGCCCGGGGCCGGGGTCTCTTCTGCCATGTTCTTGCAAGCTCCGCTGGGAAAAGGGTGAAAGACCGGGATTGTCCCACACCAAGCGGTTTCATGCACGTTCCGGATTGCCCCGCAGGCCGCCGCCTGCTACATTACGCGGCTGACTTCAAGCCGGCCCGGCACCCCCGGGCATTCCGCGACGCGACGCGGGATCGACGCGGCAACTCCGGCGCATCGCGTGGATCGAGCCGGGCCGAACTTCCGCGGGCCACGCGGATCACCATGAGGAGAGAAGCCATGGCACGCGTATGCCAGGTCACCGGTAAAGGTGTGAGCACCGGCAACAACGTCTCGCACGCCAACAACAAGACCCGCCGCCGCTGGCTGCCCAACCTGCACGAACGCAAGTTCTGGGTCGCAAGCGAGAACCGCTGGGTGAAACTGCGCGTGTCCGGCAAGGCCCTGCGCACCATCGACAAGAACGGCATCGACGCCGTGCTCGCGGACCTGCGCAAGAACGGGCAAAAGGTCTAAGGAGAATCCTCATGGCAACCAAACGCGACAAGATCCGCCTGATTTCCTCGGCCGGCACCGGCCACTTCTACACCACGGACAAGAACAAGAAGAACACCCCGGACAAGATGGAGGTCAAGAAATACGACCCCGTCGTCCGCAAGCACGTGATCTACAAGGAAGGCAAGATCAAGTGACGTTTTGGCCCGCGCGCTTCGCGCGGCTTTGCCAAAAAGTCATCCCGGACACCGCGCAGCGGTGATGCGGGATCCAGTGCCTTTCCGCACGCAGTGCGCGCCTTTACGATGCGTCGTCCCGGGGTCGCGCGCAGCGCGGAACCCGGGATCCAGCTTGAAAAACGCGAACCCGCCGCAAGGCGGGTTTGCTTTTCTGACGCGCGCGCAAGGCGCACGCCTTTGCCAGAACGTCACCCCGGACACCGCGCAACGGCGATCCGGACTGCGGGGCAGCATGCTGGAGCGAACGTCGGCGTAGCCGACGGCCCGCAGGGTGAACGCCAAGGATGGCGCGAGTATCCAGTGCTTTGAACGCCAAGCCCGCCTTCAGGCGGGCTTGGCTTTCGCAGGGCGGGTGACGATCCGCCATTGCCGAACCGACACGGCGGGTGCGCTTCTACTCCCGCCTTGCCCGGCTTGTTGAAACACTACCGCGCGCGCGGCCCAACCATCGGGCCGCGCGCGCCGTCATCCGTCAGTCGCGCGGGCGTGCGAGGGTGTAAAACCCGATCAGCAGCCCCAGACCGAGGACGAACAAGAGCGCTTGGCTTGGCTCGGGTACCGGGGTGGGCGTGCCCACGTCGGCGATACCCAGGTTGAAGCCGTACCAGTTCTCGTACGTCGGGTTGGTCCACTGGATGCTCGAGAACGTTCCGATCAACTGGATGGTGCCGTTGCCTTCTTCGCCGCTCACGGTATTGCCCGAGACCGTGATGGCAGAGCCGCCGTACTCCGCGTTCGTGCCGCCGGCGATCAGCACCGGGCTGACGCCCACGAATTCGAAGGATGCCAGGATGCGGGGCTGGCCCAGGCTCCAGATCGAGATCACCGGATTGACGACGGGCACCGAGAACGTCAGGGTGTTCAGGGCGGTGGTACCGCCGGTCAATTGCATGATGCCGTTGGATGCCACCGGTCCGTTGTCCACCGCCACGCCGTCCGCGAACGTGCCCGACGGCAACCAGGACGGATAGTTCGCGACATTGTTGTGGGCGTTGGTCGTGGCAAATCCGACGGCGACCGTATCGCTGCCGGTGGCGAGGGAACCCGAAGAAGCAGAACCCCAGGTGTTCCAGTAGATCGGCACCGCAAATGCGTTGGCCGAAAAGAGCACAGCGAGCGCTACGAAGGCTATGAGGCGCATGGCAGGTTCCCTCCGCGTGGTTGGTGCCCATGGCACGGCAACTTCTGTGCCACGGAACAATCCTTCCACATATCAATGCCATGCAATTCCACACCCCAAAAAAACAAGACGCGAACTGTCAGGGATCCCGACGCGTGGAATTTCAGGGCCCTCCCTGTCCATGAAAATCATGACATGTATCAATCGCTTGCGATCGAAAGTACAGAGGTTCCAACTGTAAGGTATTCGGACGCACCGCCGCGGCTGCCACGGCCGGGGCTTGCCGCGCGACCTGCCGAACGCGAACGCACCGGGACTCGTTGGGGGTCCCTGCAGCATCGCGAAGCGTCCGGAAACGAACGTTGGCCCGCTGACCGGTCGAGCTCTGGCCCGATCTTCGATCGGCGCTGGCGACATTTCAGGTTGCAGCGCAACCTCAATCGGGGAAACGGTCCGGCAGGTTCTCTTCGCCGTTACCCTTCGCACGCCTCCGCCATCGCCTTTTCCAGCGAATGCTCCGGGTTCTCGCGCATTGCAGCCAGCTCGGCAGCCTCCCAAGATCGCCGCACGCGGCCGTCCACCAGCAACATCACGCGGGTCGCGTGCCGTCCAGCGACGTCGAGCGAATGTGTGGCGAGCAGCACGCTGGTGCCACCGCGCGCAACCAGCGAAACAAGATGTCTCTTGAAGGCCAGCGCACTGCGTGGGTCGAGCCCGTTGAACGGTTCGTCCAGCAGCAGCAAGGGCGGCTCGCCGATCAGTCCCAGCATGATCCCGAGTTTCTGCCGCATTCCGAGCGAATAGCTGTCGATGCGTCGATCCAATACCGACGTGAGCGACAAAGTTTCGCCCAGCGCGAGCGTGGCGGGCGGAATGGACGGCAATCCACGTGCGCCGGCAAACAAGGCCAGGCATTCGCGGCCCGTCAACAGCGCGGGCAGGCTGGCTGGATCGATGGCAAACCCGATCGCCTGTTTAGCCGCGCACGGCGCTTTCGCAAGATCGTGTTCATCGATGCCGACGTGACCACCGCACAAAGGCGCGATGCCGGCGATGGCATGCAGCAAGGTGGTCTTGCCCGCGCCGTTTGGGCCGATCAGCGCGACGAACTCGCCGCGCGCGATTTCCAAATCGATGCCATCGAGCACGCGGACGTCGCCGTATGCCACGCGCAAGTTCGTGGCGCGGAGCAACCCTCTCATGCACGGCGATCCGCAGGGTGCGTGGCACGCGCGAGGCGAACGAGTGGCCACGCCGAAGCCGCGCCCGCGCAGACGATCCACGCCAGCGCAACCACACCGTGACGGAGCAGCGCGGTTCCGATCGCCATCAACAACAGCGCACACAGCGTTGCGATCAGCGGATAGCGGTGGGCGGCCATCCGCGAGGAACGGGCATCCCAAGGCACCGCAGCAAGCAACCGCGCGGCCGAAGCGAATGCGTCGGCGCTGGCGTGCATCACCACCGCCAACCACGACCACGCGAGCACCAGCAACACCAGTGCGCTCACTTCCAGCATCGGCGCGCCGATTGGGACCGCCGCCAGCACGATTCCCGCCGTCACGAAACTGCCGCCGCGCCGCCACCGCACCAGCGCCGCGCGACGCTGCCAGTCGAGCAGATGCGGCAGGCGCGGATCGTTCAACCACGGCAGCGCAAGCAAAGGTTCGCGGATGCCGTCCACGTGGTGAACCCGCGCAAGCGCACTGCGGCGGAATACGCGGATGGCGGCCGCGGCGGCGCCCGCCACGAGCGCAAGACCGATGCCTGCCAACGCATAAAACAAATCCTCGCCATGCGGCGCAAACGCGGAGGCACTGAACAGCAGTGCCGTGACGAACGCGAGCGAAGCGCCCAATCCCAAGATCGTGACGAGCAACAAGGTATACGCCGTCGCACCGCGTACGGCTGGCAACGCACCGCACCACCCGAACCGCCATCGCTCCAGTGCGTCCAGCAACCGCTGGTGTGCGATGCCGTAACTGCCGCCGAGCGCGAGCAACACGCCGGCGGCCAGGCACCAGCCGTAACCCGGGTACAAATCACCGCATGCGAGGACGACGCAACAGGCCAGCAACAACACCGGGGCACCGAACATCCGCACGAATGCCGCCACGCCTGCGCGTCGCAGCACAAGCCAGTCGGCGCGTATCGCGGGATGCCACAGGGCCGTCATCGACGTGGATTGTGGCACGCGACCGGCGCGCAGCAAAAACCCGCCTTGCGGCGGGCTTTCAATTTCCGACAATCGCGAGGCGGCGCAAAAAACTACGCCTGCGCCCGCGCCACCGAATACCGCTTCAACCGCGCGGCGAACTCGATCAGCTTGCGGTTGCCGCTGGCTTCGGCTTCGCGGCACCACTGCTGCAGCGCGGCCAGCGCGGATTCGGGCCTGCGCTGTTCCATCAACGCGGCGAGACGTGCGCGGTACTCGCTGATCTGCTGAAGGCGCGGACGGTTTTCCACCGCGGCCGCGAGCCGTGCCTTGCCGGTCTGGTCGAGCCAGCGACCGCCATTGGCCAGCGCGCGGCGCAAACGGCGACACGTCATCACGCCGAAGCGGCGCGTGCCTTCGGCATGCGACTGTTCGCGCACGGTGGGCTTGATCACGGTCTTGTAGTAATCGGTCATCGCCTCGAAGCGGTGCGTCAACAGCGCCTTCAGGGTTTCCATGTCAGGCAGCGACACGTTGGCGCGCTCGTCCAGCGACGGCGCCACG
Organism: Lysobacteraceae bacterium; assembly: GCA_040255405.1. Classification (GTDB taxonomy): domain Bacteria; phylum Pseudomonadota; class Gammaproteobacteria; order Xanthomonadales; family Rhodanobacteraceae; genus 66-474. Next base: position 878 of record JBDZUX010000061.1, on the reverse strand, counting down.
CGCAACACTTTCGCCATCCGCACCTTTTCCAGGCCGCGGATGATCAGCCAGCCGATGTCGACCTCGAACTTGCGCAGCGCGAACTTGGCCGAACTCGGAAACGCGTGATGGTTGTTGTGCAGTTCTTCGCCGCCGATCCACACGCCCCACGGCGTAAGGTTGGTGGCCTTGTCGGCGGTTTCGAAATTGCGGTAACCCCACCAGTGGCCGAGGCCGTTGACCACGCCCGCGGCCCAGAACGGAATCCAGGCCATCTGCGCGGCCCACATCGCGGCGCCGAGCACGCCGAACAAGGCGACGTCGGCGACCAGCAACAAGCTGACCCCCAGATAAGGATACGGGGTGTAGACGTGGCGCTCGATCCAGTCGTTCGGCGTGCCGCGGCCGTACTTCTGAAGGTCGGCTTCGTTGGCCGCCGCCTGGCGATACAACTCCGCGCCTTCGAAGAACACCTTGCCGATGCCCGCGACCTGCGGGCTGTGCGGATCTTCCGCGGTTTCGCAATGCGCGTGGTGCTTGCGGTGCACCGCCACCCATTCCTTGGTGACCATGCCCGTGCCGAGCCAGTTCCAGAAACGCAGGAAGTGCGAAACGACGGGATGGAAATCCACCCCGCGGTGCGCCTGGCTGCGATGCAGGTAAAGCGTGACGGCAAAGATGGTGAGCTGGGTGGTGACCAGCAGGTACACGAGCAGCGTGGGCCAGCCGGCGTTGGTGAGGCCATGCGCGGCAAAATCGAGGAAAGCGTCTAACATCACGGGATGGGCGGCAACCGAGGAAAGGGGGAACCCTGCATCGATGAGTCTAAGGGAGCTCCCCGGACATCGCTACAGGCTTGCCTAAACAATGTGATGACCGCAACAATTATTTCAATGCCC
>JBDZUX010000018.1:20498-52123 GCA_040255405.1 Lysobacteraceae bacterium | reverse complement strand
TCATCAAGCGTTCCTGGCCCGTGCGTCCAAACGCAAAGGCTTCGCTGAGGCGTATGAGGCACTGGATTGGAGTACCAACTTGCCAGTCAAATGCTCAAGGCTCGCGCGCGTGCAGGTCTCACCCAAGATGCCGTCGCGGAGCGCATGGGCACTACCAAAAGCGCTATTTCCAGGCTTGAGTCTGCTGGCAAAAAGCACGCCCCTTCCGTTGCTACACTTCAGCGGTACGCCCAAGCGGTGGGCTGCGACCTGCAGGTCAAGCTGGTGCCGCAGAGGTGACGCATGGTAATTCGGTCAAGCGGACGCGGACCCGCTACGCGGGTTGCGCCGGTCGCCTCGGTCGCTGGATTGCGTAGAGCGATGATCGTGACGCCCGAGCAGGCCATCGCTTTCGTACAAAGACATGGCATCGTTCTTGAGTCTGCTCGCGGTTCCGTGCCTTCGCTTGCCGAAGCCATGGCCGGCGGCCCGATTCGTGGAAGTTGGTGGTCGCATCCGTTCGGCCGGAACATATTCCAAGCCACGCGCGCAGTCCGCGCTTCCGACCAAATCCTTGTATGCAGACTCATTGATGGAAAAGTCACGTTTATTCATCGGCGTCTGTGGCCCGCTCTGGTTCGAGCGTCCGGATGCCTTCCTGCGGCTCAGCTATCGCAGCTACGTGAGGAACACACTTCATCGGGCCGGCACGTCACAAGAGCGGTGCCCTTCCCGGATTGGGTGCCGCCGGCGACGCTCGCCGCGGCTGGCGCACTCACCGAGCGTGCAGCCTTGCGTATGCTGAATGCGGTCGTCCCGGAGGTCGCCAGTGCAATCTGACAATTCGTTCAAGCCGACGCCGTTTCGCGGCGCGACTTGATTCAAGGGTTGGGCGCCCGAATGAAGTTCATCGCGCCTCGAGCGGCCCCGTGAACGCTTATCGCCTCACGGCTGCCGATGGCTCGCAGTACGAGAGTTCGGTGCCGGGCTCGCTGGGCGGCTACCGGCCCGGGAAGATCTACGGTCGCCTGGATTGCCCCTCGGCAAATCGCTACCTGGCAAATGGCCACTACCACCAGCATCGCGTTTTCTTCGCCGGCGAGCCGGAAGCCATAGCGGCCGGGTATAGGCCCTGTGGCAAGTGCCTGCCGGAGCAATACGCCGCCTGGAAAGCCGGCGGAACGGTGCGCACGGCGGGCTATCCCTGGCACACGGCTCCCGCGCCAATCAGCGCCAAGGCCTGATGCGTCCACGACGACGCAGCTTCACGTTGCACTCGACTGAGCGTCAGGCCACACAGAGAGGGCAGTCCCATGCTCACAGGTTCTTGCCACTGCGGCGCAGTCCGGATTCAGGTTCCAGGAAAGCCGCGGTGGCTCACGAGCGGCAATTGCTCGATCTGCCGCCGCCATGCCGGGCTTTGGGGTTACTACGACCCAAGCCGGGTGCAGATCATCGCTCGCAAGGAAGCTGTCGACCGCTACGCGTGGGGCGACAAGTGCCTCTCGTTGTGCCGATGCGCGACGTGCGGCTGCGTAACGCACTGGCAACCCATCGCTCCGGATGGAAAGCGGATGGGCGTAAACTTCCGCAACTTCGATCCATCGGTCATCGAGACAATTCGGATTCGCAGATTTGATTGTGCCAAAACCTGGAAATTCCTGGACTAGAAGATGTCCGTGGTGCCGGTGGCATGTGTGCGGCCCACCCAGTCGCTCCAGCGGACGCGGAAGGCCGCGCGCCGGTTCACCTCAGCATCAGGCCGGAAGGAGTCCATGTCGCCCATGCAGGAACCCATGACGCTCCATGGCGGCTGTCATTGCAGGCGCGTCAGAATCGAGTTCACGACCCGCCAAGAACTGCGGGCTACGGTTCCACGCGCCTGCGATTGCAGCTTTTGCACGAAGCATGGAGCCGCATACGTTTCGGATCCCGCGGGACAGCTACGCATTGTCAGCAGTGGCCCGAGCGCCTTGCGTTCTTATCGCCAGGGCTCCGGTACCGCGGAGTTTCGGCTGTGCCCGGCGTGTGGAGTGTTGGTCGCCGTCACCTTCGAGCATGACGGTCGGCTCTATGGGGCGGTCAATGCCACTTGCCTCGATGGCGGGCTGGAGTTTGCGCCCAGCATCCCGGCGTCACCGCAAGCCCTGAGCCCGAAGCAAAAGGTGGCGAGGTGGCTGGAGGTTTGGGTGCCGGATGTGCAAGTGACTGGCACCTGACAGGCATTCCGGCGGCCGCGCTGGGCGCGCCGCCAAGTTCAGGCGTTATCGGGCGGGAGTGTCAGCGTCATGCGCCGACTCATGTTGTTTCCCACCGCGGTCGAACGGGAGCCCGCGATCGAGCAGTGGATGCACCGGCATCCGCAGGCATTGGCAGCGATCGCCTGCCACTGGTTCGAGATCATGCGCGCTTGCGGCGGCGATGTCCGGGAGCTTCTCCACGACGGCCACCCGACTGCCTGCGTGGGCGAGGCGGCATTCTGCTACGTCAATGCCTTCACGGCCCATGTCAACGTCGGGTTCTTTCTCGGCGCCTGTTTGCCGGACCCGAATGGCCTGCTGGAAGGCACCGGGAAATTCATGCGCCACGTGAAGCTTCGCCCGGAAGAAAAAGTTGATGCTCCGGCGCTGGAGAAGTTGATCGAAACGGCATACCTTGACATGAAAAGTCGCGTGCCCGCTGCATGACTTGCGCGGCCGCGTGCGACCGTTCCTTCGAGCCGGCGCCGCTTCGCGGTACGGCTCGATCCAGGCGCCAGGTCATTTGTTCGGCTTCATCCCCGCGAGGAGGGACTGCGATGCGCATCGCCAGGCAAGACATACCAGCCAGGATCAATGTACCGGGCGCAATCGCCCGTCAAAAGACAGAATTCGGCAGCGCTGCCGGCTACGGCACCATCAGCGGCGAGTACTTCTCGCTTGGCGCCGGTACCGATATCGCGCCGCTGCTTAAGGGGCTGGAGGACGATCTTTGCCAGGCTCCGCATTGGGGCTACGTGCTGCAGGGTGCGCTCACCGTCACCTACGCAGACGGGACGGCCGAAGCGGTCAATGGTGGTGACTTGTTCTACTGGCCTCCCGGTCACACGGTCAAAGTCGGCCAGGACGCCGAGGTCATCCTGTTCAGCCCGCAGCACGAGCACAGCGAAGTGATCGAGCACATGCTCCGGAAAATGGGCGGCTGACAGCCGTCGCCGAACAATTCTGCAGGGGCTTCCCTCCGTGCCGGGAAAATGATCGCCCGGCCTCGGGCGTTCGGGCTGCCGGGGTGGGTTGTGCTGCGTGCCGGCGCGGTGCGTGCCGGACGATTTGTCAGGCTGCATTTCCGCAAGCGGAATTGTTGAACCGGCCCCCGTGTTGCCGCATGGCATGCGGGCCGCTACGCGCGGGCGGGACCGGCCAGTGCCGCGACATGCGCGGCGCTGCATTCGCCAAGCGCCACGAGGTCATAACCGCCTTCGAGTGCCGACACGATGCGGCCGTCGGCGTGGCGGTCGGCGAGTTCGCCCAGGCGCCGGGTGATCCACGTGTAATCGTCGGTCGCAAGTTTCAGGTCGGCCAGCGGATCGCGCGCATGCGCGTCGAAACCCGCGGAGATCAGCAGCAGTTCGGGCCGGAACATGTCCAGTTCGGGCAGCAGGGTCTTGTCCCACACTGCGCGGAATTCGATCGACCCCGCGCCCGGCGCCAGCGGCGCGTTGAAGATGTTGCCGTCGCCGTGCTCGCTTGCGGCGCCGGTGCCGGGATACAGCGGCATCTGGTGGCTGGACGCGTACATCACCCGCACGTCGTGCCGGAAAATGTCCTGGGTGCCGTTGCCATGGTGCACGTCGAAATCGACGATCGCGACACGTTGCAATCCATGCACGGCAAGTGCGTGCGCGGCGGCGACCGCGACGCTGTCGAACAGGCAAAACCCCATGGCCTCGCCGTGCGTCGCATGGTGCCCGGGCGGCCGCACGGCGCAGAATGCGCGACGCGTTTCGTCGCCGAGCACCGCATCGGTCGCGGCGCAGGCGGCACCGGCCGCGCGCAACGCGGCTTCCAGCGAGCCGGGCGACATCACGGTGTCGGGGTCGAGGCGCGCGTGGCCCTCGCCGGGAACGCTGGCGAAGATGCGATCGACGTAGGCGGCGTCGTGCACGCGTTCCAGTTGTTCGCGGGTGGCGCGCGGCGCTTCGAGGCGCGGCAGCGCGGCGAATTGGGGCGCGTCCAGGGCCTGCAGCACCGCGCGCAGGCGCGCGGGCGATTCGGGGTGGCTGCCGCCGGGATCGTGGCCGAGGCAGGCGGCATGGGTGTAGATGCGCATGATGCCGATGCTATCGAAGTCGGGTGCTGCCCGGCGAACGACAGCCGCCGGATCCCGGGTTCCGCCCGCCGAAGCCGCGGACGGCCCCGGTGACGCGTGCATGGGTGACGGGGCGATCGGGGTGCGCGCTGCCGCGATCGGGCGGTCGCGTACGGCGTCGTGACGCGGTTATTTCGGCCGGGGCCGTTTCTCGTGCTGCCACAGCACTTCGCCGTGCCCGCTGGCGCGCGCCAGCACGCGGCACAGCACGAACAACAGGTCCGACAGGCGGTTGAGGTAATGCATGACTTCCGCCCGCACGCTTTCGTTGCGCGCCAGCGTGACCACGCGACGTTCGGCGCGCCGGCAGACGGTCCGTGCGACATGGCATTGCGCGGCCGCCATGCCGCCGCCCGGCAGGATGAACTCCTTCAGGCGCGGCAGGTCGGCGTTGTAATGGTCGAGCGTCTGTTCCAGCGCGGTGACGTCGGCCTCGTGGACCGTTTCCATGCCGGGCACGCACAGCTCACCGCCGAGATCGAACAGCGCGTGCTGGATGCGCCCCAGCAGCTCGCGAATGTCGTCGGGCACGTCGGTGCAGGCAAGCAGCACGCCGATGTGCGAGTTCAACTCGTCGACGGTGCCGTAGGCCTCGACGCGCGCGGCGTCCTTGGGCGTGCGCGAGCCGTCACCGAGCCCGGTGGTGCCATCGTCGCCCGTGCGCGTATAGACCTTGGTGACGCGCATGCCCATCTTCCCGTCAGTGCGCGGCGGTCACCCGCAGCACGTCCCAGCGGCGGCCGAGCAGGGCGAACCCGCCGAACAGCAGCGCCGTCCACAGCAGCGTGCCGGGCAGGCTGCCGTACTGGTAGAACGGCCAGCCGGCGACGAACGACGTCACCAGGCCCGCCGCGGTGTGGGGGTACATCGTACCGCCCAGCCACACGGCGAAATTGGTGACGAGGTAGAAACCGGTGGCGCTCGCCACCGCCGCGAAGGCGGTGTTCAGGAACCGCACGCGACCGCGCAGGCCGAAGCCCGCGAACGCCGTGAGCGCCACGCACCCGTACACCACGAGCATCATCCAGCCGTAGAAGCCGATGAAGCAGTCAGCCAGGAACAACGCAACCAACGGCGCCGCAAGCGCCAGTTTGCGATCGGCAAAATACGCGCCGCCGAACAGCGCCATCGCCTCCACCGGCGTGAAATTCCACGGCATCGCGCCCGCCGCGTAGTGCACCATCAGGCGGTACACGACGGTGAAGGCGACCATCCCGCACAGCACCAGGGTGCCGGGGGAAACCAAGGCCGATTGCGGAGAGCGGGCGGGTTGCGACATGGAATCCATCCTCGTTGCGTCTAGCAGCAAAGCTTAGCGCAAATGGACGCGGCCGCGGGCTGACCGGCATCAACCGGCTATCATTCCCCAGATGACGGAACGCACCGACATCTTGATCGTGGGCGGTGGGCTGGTGGGCGTGAGCCTGGCGCTGGCGCTGGATGCCGCCGGAAGGCCCGCGACGTTGCTGGAAGCAAATTTGCCACGCGGCGGGACACAGCCGACGCCGGGCGACGACGATCGCAACCTGGTGCTGGCGCGCGCATCGGTGAACGCGCTGTGCCATCTCGGCGTGTGGCCACAACTCGAAGCGGCCGCCGGCACGATCCGCCGCGTCGAGGTCAGCCGCGCCGGCGAGTTCGGCCGGTTGCGGATGAGCGCCGAGGAAGCGGGCGTCGATGCCTTGGGACGCGTGGTGCCGGGACGCGTGCTGGGGGCGGCGCTGGAGCGGCACCTCGCGACGTGCACGCGCGTGCGGCGCCTCGCCCCCGCGAAGCTGGCTTCACTGACGCCGGTCGATTCGGGCTGGCGTGCACGCATCGCCGCGGCCGCCGGCGAACACGACCTCGAGGCGCGACTGGTGGTCGGCGCCGACGGCAGCGATTCACTGGTGCGCGCACGGGTCGGCGTCGGCGCGACGGAACATGATTACGGGCAGAGCCTGTTCGTCTGCACGGTTGCGTGCGAACGCGACATGCCGGGCTGCGCGTTCGAGCGTTTCACCGACGACGGCCCGGTGGCGCTGTTGCCGTTGCCGAACCAGCGGCGCGGACTGGTATTGACGGTTTCGGCCGATCGCCACGATGAAGTCGCGATGATGGACGACGCAGCGTTCCTGGCATTGGCGCAGCGGCGTTTCGGCTGGAAGCTCGGCGCGTTGTCGCGGCCGGGCAAACGTTTCCCGCATCGCATCCGCCGCGTGCTGGCGGATGCGATCACCGCCCCGCACGCGGTGCTGGTCGGCAATGCCGCGCAGACCGTGCATCCGGTCGGCGCGCAAGGGTTCAATCTCGGCTTGCGCGATGCCTTGACGCTCGCGGAATTGATCGCCGCCGCCGACGATCCGGGCACGCCTGCGCTGTTGGGCGACTATGCCGCACGCCGCGCACCCGACCGTGATGGCGTGCTGGCTTTCAGCCACGGGCTGATCGCGCTGGGGTGCCTTGCGCAGCCTGCGCTGGCACCGCTGCGTTCGCTGGCCTTGCTGGCGTTGGATGGCATCCCGCCGTTGCGCCACGCCGTCGCCCGCAAAGGCATGGGTTTTCACGGCATCCCGCCAGTCGCGGTGCTGGATACCGGTCCGTGAACGCGCGGCGGCCCGCGCTCGACATCGCGATTGCCGGCGGCGGCATGGTCGGTGCCGCCTGCGCGCTGGCCTTGGCGCGCCGCGGTTTTGCCGTGGCGTTGCTGGAAGCGCGCGAACCGAAACCTTGGCTGGGTGTCGAACCCGAAGACCTGCGTGTGATCGCATTGGCGCCGTCGTCCGCGCGCCTGCTCGACGAACTTGGCGTGTGGCGAGGCATCGAAGCCGCGCGCGTGTCGCCCTATCGCCGCATGTGCGTGTGGGATGCGGCGTCCGGCGCGGAACTCGGGTTCGACGCCGCAGATGAAGGTCGCGCACAACTCGGCTGGATCGTCGAGAACGACCTGATTGCGAGCACGTTGTGGAACGCGCTGGAGGGCGCCGGCGTGCGTCGCGTCTGTCCCGCGCGCGTCACCACGTTCGCGCAGCGCGACGATCGCATCACGCTGGATCTCGACAACGGCGAAGTCCTGTCCGCGGCGTTGCTGGTGATTGCCGATGGCGCGGGTTCGACATTGCGCGAGCAAGCCGGGATCGGCGTGCGTGGGCGCGATTACGCGCAACGGGCCGTGGTCGCGCACGTCGCGACCGAACGCGCGCACGAAGCGACGGCCTGGCAGCGCTTCACGCGCGAAGGGCCGATCGCGCTGCTGCCGCTGTCGGACGGGCGCAGCTCGATCGTGTGGTCGTTGCCGGAAACACGCGCGCACGAGGTGTTGGCGCTGGACGATGCCGCGTTTCTTGAAGCGGCCGGAATGGCGTCCGACTTCCGGCTCGGCCGCCTCACGTCAACGACGCCGCGCGCGTCCTTTCCGTTGCGCCTGCAGATCGCCGAACGTTTTTCGGCCGGACGCTGCGTCCTGATCGGTGATGCCGCGCACGCGGTGCATCCGTTGGCCGGGCAGGGCGCGAATCTCGGCCTGCGCGATGTCGCGGAGCTGGCGTCGGTACTCGGCGAGGCGCGCGACGCGGGGCGGGATTTCGCCGCGTCACATGTATTGGAACGTTACGCGCGCCGCCGACGCGCCGCGAGCACGCTGGACGCGCGGGCATTCGATGCGATCGAGCGGATGTTCGCGTGGCAGGCGCCGGGTTGGGGCATGCTGCGCGGCGCCGGAATACGCGCGCTGGATGTTTTCGGCCCACTGAAGCGGCGCTTGTCGGCGCATGCTGAAGGTGTCGCGTAACCTGATGACCTTTCCCTTCCTCTTGAAGGGGAGGGCTGCAGCCCTGGACCACCAAAAGGTGGGGAGACGATCATGCGCAAGACATTCCTCGCGTTGCTGCTGCTGTTGGGTTCTGCATCGCTCGCGCACGCCGCGATGCGCACGCAAACCGTGGACTACAGCGTCGACGGCACCGCCATGCAGGGCGTGCTGGTGTGGGACGACGCGGTGCAAACGCCACGGCCCGGGCTGTTGATGATCCCCGACTGGACCGGGGTCAACGCCCGCAGCATCGACTTCGCCAGGACGATCGCGGGCAAGGACTACGTGATCTTCATGGGCGACATGTACGGCAAGGCCGTGCGGCCGAAGGACAACCAGCAAGCGCAGGCCGCGACCAAACCGCTGTACGCCGACCGGGCGCTGCTGCGCAAGCGGGTGGTGGCGGCATTCGACGAGTTGCAGGCGCTGGCGGCCAGACATGCGGCGCCGATCGACGCGTCCAGGTTCGCCGCGATCGGGTTCTGTTTCGGCGGTACCTCGGTGCTCGATCTCGCGCGCGCCGGCAGCGACATCGCCGCGGTGGTGAGTTTCCACGGCGGACTCGGTACCGACGATGCGGCACTCGCGAAGCACATCAAGGCACGCGTGCTGGCAATGAACGGCGGCGACGATCGCGGCACCATGCCGGATGCGCCGGATTTCATGAAGGAGATGCAGCAGAGCCCCGCACCCTGGCAGTTCGTGGTGTTCGGCGGCGCGGTGCATTGTTTCGCCGAGCCGTGGTCACATTCGCCGCCCGGCTGCGTGTACGACGCACCGGTGGCCAAGCGTGCGTTCGCATTGATGCACGCGTGGCTGGACGAAGCGTTTGCCGGTAAAAGTTGATACGTAGGGCGCGAGGAGCGCAGCGCATCCCGCCGATCGCGTCACCGCGGCGGGTTGCACCCGCCCTACGATCCGCTCCGAAGCAGGGGCGATCAACAGCTGCGGTTCACCGCGTAATCGGCGAGTCCCGCCAACGCGTCGCGATAATTCGATGAGGGCAGCGTGTCGAGTGCCGCGTGCGCGGCGTCGGCATGCATCTGCGCGCGCGCGCGGGTCCGGTCGAGCGCGCCGGAGCTGCGTATCGCGGCGACGATCACGTCCAACGCGGCCAGCCTTTGGCTGGTGATCGCGTTGCGCAGGATTTCGGCCTGCATCGGGGTCGAACGCTGGATCGCGTAGATCAGCGGCAGCGTCGGCTTGCCCTCGGCAAGGTCGTCGCCGATATTCTTGCCCAGCGTGTCGGCATCGGAAACGTAATCGAGCAGGTCGTCGGCGATCTGGAACGCGCAGCCGAGCTGCATGCCGTAGCGGCGCAGCGCGAGGCACTGGTCCTCGGACAGGCCGGCCAGCACGCCGCCCAGTTGCGTCGCGGCGGCGAACAGTACCGCGGTCTTGCGCTCGATCACGCGCATGTAAGCGGTTTCGTCGGTTTCGGCCTTGCCGATGTTGAGCAGTTGCAGCACCTCGCCTTCGGCGATGGAATTGGTGGTGTCGGCCAGGATCCGCATCACTTCCATGCGATCCACTTCCACCATCATCTGGAACGCGCGCGAATACAGGAAGTCGCCCACCAGTACGCTTGCCGCGTTGCCCCAGGCGGCATTGGCGGTCTTGCGCCCACGTCGCAGGTCGGACCCGTCCACCACGTCGTCGTGCAGCAAGGTCGCGGTGTGGATGAACTCGATCACCGCGGCCAGTTCGATGTGCGCGTCGCCCCGATAGCCGGCGGCATGCGCGGCCAGCACGTGCAGCATGGGCCTGAGCCGCTTGCCGCCGCCGCCCACGATGTGTTCGCCGATCGCATTGATCAGCACCACATCCGAGTGCAGGCGTTGGCGGATCATGCCGTCCACCTGGCGCATGTCGGGCGCGGCGAGGTCGCGTGCCGCGGTGAAGGCGTTTGAAGGTTCGGGCGATGCGGCGGGCGAGGGGCGGTTCATAAGCATCCAGGCGCGGCAAGCCGTCAATTATAGTGCGGCCTGCCATGCGGCCGGCGAACGCCTACAGGGTGGCGCGGCGTGCGCCCGCAGACGCGCGGTTGGTGTGGTGTTAGCATCCTGCGATCGGGCAGTTTTCATTGAGGATTCGCACATGGCACGTGGCGTCAACAAGGTCATTCTGGTCGGCAATCTGGGCGCGGACCCGGAAACGCGTTACAGCGCGTCGGGCACGGCGTTCTGCTCGATCAGCGTCGCGACCACCGACAGCTGGAAGGACAAGCAGACCGGCGAGCGCCAGGAAAAGACGGAATGGCATCGCGTGAAGTTCTTCGGCCGGCTCGCCGAGATCGCGGGCGAGTACCTGAAGAAGGGCCGGCAGGTCTACATCGAAGGCTCGCTGCGCACCGACAAGTACACCGACAAGGAAGGCGTCGAGCGTTACACCACCGACATCATCGCCAACGAGATGCAGATGCTCGGCGGCCAGGGTGAAGGTGGTGGCAGCCGGGGTGAAGGCGGTGACTACCGCCCGCGTCCGTCGCAAGGGCGGCCCGCGGGTGGATCGCAGGGCGGCGGGCGCGCGCCCGCGCCGCCACCCCAGGACAGCGGTTTCGAGGACGACGACATTCCGTTCTAGCGAAGGTGGCGACCGTGGCCCTGGTCGAAGCGATCGAAGGCGGTTGCGATTGCCGGTTCGTCCGCTACCGCCTCGCCCGCACGCCGTTGTTCGTGCACTGCTGCCATTGCCGCTGGTGCCAGCGGGAAACCGGCAGCGCATTCGTGCTGAACGCCATGATCGAAACCGAATGCGTGCAGGTGCTGGACGGCGATCCCGAAATGGTGATGACGCCTTCGGCCAGCGGCAAGGGCCAGACCATCGCGCGCTGCCCGGATTGCCACGTCGCACTGTGGAGCCATTACTCTGGCGCGGGTCCGAAGTTCGCCTTCGTGCGCGTCGGCACGCTCGATGATCCCGACCGGTTCCCGCCGGACATCCACATCTTCACGATGTCCAGGCAACCTTGGGTGATCCTGCCCGAAGGGGTGCCGGCGGTGCGCGAGTATTACGACCGCGAGATGTACTGGCCGAAGGAAAGTCTGGCGAGGCGTGCTGCGGTGCTGGCGAAATCTTCAATGTAGATTGGGCTGAATCGGCGCTTCTGCCGGTGAAGCCCGACACTGGTGCTCACGATGTTGGGCTTCCGCCGATGGGGCTGGCGTCAGCCCAACGCACAAACCCCTATCTCGGTTTGGGGCCGCGCATGGGCACCGCGTGGCCATAGAGCGAGGCCGGGTCGCGCGACAGGTTGTTCTTGTCGAGCGCATCCAGATAGGACTGCCAGTTGTTGTCCTGATGGGTGCCGAGGTCGTGCAGCGTTTCCCAGGAATAGATCCCGGTGGCATGTCCATCGGTGAAGCGCAGCGACACCGCGTAGTTGCCGACCGGCTCCAGTTCCATGATCCCGACGTCACGCTTGCCCGCGACCAGCACCTGCTGGCCCGGACCGTGGCCCTGGACTTCGGCGGAAGGCGAATAGACGCGCAGGTATTCGGCCGGCAACACGAAATGTTCGCCGGAGTCGAAGGCGACTTCCAGCGTGCGCGATTTCTTGTGGAGGGTGATGTCGGTGGGTTTGGGGTTGGCCATGCAGATGATTTTATCGGCACATTGCCGCGAGACCCTGATTCCCGTCAGCCGCCACCTGATTTGGCTGGACCGGGAACGCCGTTGGGTAGACTCGCGCCATCCATGGCGCTCGCTGCGCGCCGCCGGAACTTGCCCCGGACTTGATCCGGGGGGCGTTCGCGTTTTGCAATCCTGCAAACGCAGTCGGATCGCCGCTGTGCGGCGTCCGGAATGACGAAGCTGGAAGGATGACGCTTTCCCGAGTCGAGTCTCGAGTTCCGGCCTCAGTGCACGCTGCCGAAGCCCGACCCCGCAAAGTCGATCCGTGGCGGCTGCCCCGCGACATCCAGCAGCACCTGCGCGTAGGGTTCGTCGAAGCTGACGGTGGAAATTTCGTCCCAGCCGAAGAACGACGGGTCGCGCAACCATTCGGCGTCGGGGGTGATTTCCTGCAACGTGAAGCCGTCGTCCTCGATGCCGAGCGGACGGCCGATGTAGCAGACCTCGTGTTCGTCCTCGGTATCCACGTGCACGCACATCACCGCGGCATACTCGGCCGCGGCGCGCACCACCTGGGTGATGTCGTCGAGCGGGAAGTTGCGCGGCAGGCGCGGGTGGATGTTGCGGATGGCCAGCGCCTTCTGGATGAAGCCTGCGTGGCCATCCGGCGTCTCCACCTCGGTGATGTCGGCCAGCCGCAGCGCATACAGGCCATCGAAGCTGATCTGGTCGCCGACCACCCACATCAGCAGCCACTCCTTGCCGATGCCGGCGAGGTAACCGCAGAAGCTGCCATCCTCGAGATCGCCGCGCCACACGCGCACCAGTTCGCCGCGTTGCAGGGCACCCCTCAGCTTGGGGCGCGGGCTGGCGGACTGGAATTTCAGAACCTTGCCCATGACAGCATTCTAGCCGGACCGGACAGGGACTGCCCGGATACCGGTCTCACAGGATATAACGGGAGAGATCTTCGTTCGCAGCCAGGTCTTTCAGGTTTTTGTCGACATATTCGGCGTCGATTACATACTTTTCGCCGCTTTTGTCGGCAGCCTCGAACGAGATGGATTCCAGCAGCCGCTCCATGACCGTCTGCAGCCGGCGGGCGCCGATGTTTTCGGTGCTTTCGTTGACCTTGAACGCCACCTCCGCCAGCCGGGCGATGCCGTCATCGGTGAACTCCAACTTCACGCCTTCGGTATTGAGCATCGCGGCGTATTGCTTGGTCAGGGCGTTGTGCGGTTCGGACAGGATCCGTTCGAAGTCCTTGACCGACAGCGCCGACAGCTCCACCCGGATCGGCAGGCGGCCCTGCAATTCCGGGATCAGGTCGGATGGCTTGGACATCGAGAACGCGCCCGAGGCGATGAACAGCACATGGTCGGTCCTGACCTGGCCGTATTTGGTGGACACCGTCGAGCCCTCGACCAGCGGCAGCAGGTCGCGCTGCACGCCTTCGCGCGACACGCCCGCGCCGCCCCAGTCGCTGCGCTGCGCGACCTTGTCGATCTCGTCGATGAACACGATGCCGTTCTGCTCGCAGTTCTCGATCGCGTGCGCGCGCAGCTCGTCGTCGTTGAGCAGCTTGCCGGCCTCCTCGTCGATCAGCAGCGGCCGCGCGGCCTTGATCTTCAGCTTGCGTTTCTGGGTCTTGCCGCCGCCCATGCTCTGGAACATCGAACGCAATTGCTGCGACATCTCTTCCATGCCCGGTGGCGCCATGATTTCGACGCCCACGTTCATCGAGAACTCGAGCTCGATTTCGCGCTCGTCCAGCGCGCCTTCGCGCAGCTGCTTGCGCAGTTTCCCGCGCGTGGACGTGTCCGATTCGATTTGCTGCTGGTCGCCCTGGCCGTCCCATCCGCCACTCTGTTCGCGGCGCGGCAGCAGCGCATCGAGCAGGCGCTCGTCGGCGTGTTCCTCGGCTTGCGAGCGCACGCGTTCCTTGGCCTGGTCGCGCGTCAGCTTGTAGGCGACGTCGGCGAGGTCGCGCACGATCGAATCGACGTCCTTGCCGACGTAGCCGACCTCGGTGAATTTGGTCGCTTCCACCTTCACGAACGGCGCCTTCGCCAGCGTCGCGAGGCGCCGCGCGATCTCGGTCTTGCCGACGCCCGTCGGACCGATCATCAGGATGTTCTTGGGCGTGACCTCGTTGCGGAACGCCGGATCGAGCTGCATGCGACGCCAGCGGTCGCGCAGCGCGATGGCGACTGCGCGCTTGGCGTTGTGCTGGCCGATGATGAAACGATCGAGTTCGTTGACGATTTCTCTTGGGGTCAATTCGGACATGGGATACCTTGCGGGATAGGAGCGCACCTGCGCGCGATCGGACGTGCAGATCGCCTGCTGGCAGGCCTCTACAGTTCTTCGATCGTGACGTTGTGGTTGGTGTAGATGCAGATGTCGCCCGCGATGCCCAGCGCCTTCTCGACGATCTGGCGCGCGTCCAGCCCGGAGTTCTCCAGCAGCGCCTTGGCTGCCGCCTGCGCATAGGGGCCGCCGGAACCAATTGCGATCAGCCCATGCTCGGGTTCCAGGACGTCGCCGTTGCCGGAAATCAAAAGGGATGCGTCCTTGTCGGCCACCGCAAGCATCGCCTCGAGGCGCCCCAGGCGCCGATCGGTGCGCCATTCCTTGGCCAGTTCCACCGCAGCGCGCGTCAACTGGCCGTTGTGCTTGGCCAGCTTGTCCTCGAACAGTTCGAACAGCGTGAACGCGTCGGCGGTCGCGCCGGCGAATCCCGCCAGCACGTCGGAGTTCTTGCCGAGCCTGCGAATCTTGCGCGCATTGGCCTTGACCACGGTATTGCCCAGCGTGACCTGGCCATCGCCGCCCAGCACGACCTTGTCGCCCTGGCGCACGGACAGGATGGTGGTGGCGTGGAAGGATTCCATGGCGGCCTCGTCGATGGGGATGCCGCAAAGGTGGGGATTCCTGCCGCCGATCCCAAGCGGGCCGCGACGCCCGGCACCGGCCGGCGCGGGCGGGTCGCGACGCGGGAAACACGCCTTGCCGGCCACGGAAGCCGCATGGGACATGGCCCCAAACCCTTGCATTGCGGGAAATTTTCACAGCGAGTATCGTTAAATCGCGGTTAGATGATCCCAAGGGGGAAGGTACGCGGCACATGCGGCACCACGCCGGGGAATCCGGCGGGACGCGGCGCACGCGATTGCATAGTTCGATTTCCGCTGGAGAGCCCATGAACCACCAAATGAAACGCCTGTCGCTCGCGGTGCGCGTCGGCTTGACCGCTGGTCTGGTTGCAGCCGCCGGATTGGCCCAGGCGCAACAGCCTGCGCAAGATCAGGGGACCACCAATGACCAACCCAAGACGCTGCAAACCGTGGTCGTCACCGGATCGCTGATCCGGCGCGTCGATACCGAAACGGCCAGCCCGGTCACCATCATCGATCGCCAGAACATCACCAATTCAGGCAAGCCGACGCTCGGTGACGTGCTGCAGCAGTTGCCCAGCGTGGCCGGCGCCGCGACCAACCCGCAGAACAACAGCAACGGTGGTGGCGTGGCCTCGCCGCTGACCGAAGGCGGCGACGGCGCCTCGCGTGTTTCGCTGCGCGGCCTGGGCACCGGCCGTACGCTGGTGCTGATCGATGGCCAGCGCATGCTCAACGCCGACCTGAACCTGGTGCCGCAGAACATGGTGCAGCGGATCGACGTGCTGGCCGAGGGCGCCTCCACCACTTACGGTTCCGATGCCGTGGGCGGCGTCGTCAACATCATCCTGCGCCATGACTTCGATGGCGCCGAAGTCAGCGTGAACAGCGGCATCTCCGGGAACGGGGATGGCCAGCGACACGGCATGAGCCTGACCCTGGGCCATACCGGCGACAAGTTCAACATCGTCGGCGGCATCAACTACAACAAGTACAACGCGGTGCCCAACTCGCGGCGCGACTTCGCGGCGCACCAGTTGTACCTCTACGATGGCCAGGTCAGCGTGGCCGGGTCCAGTTCCATCCCCAACGGCCGGATGCAGCTGCCGGGGTCGTTTGCCGCGCAGTACGGGTGCACACCCGATTCGTCAGACCACATCGTCGTGACGCGCGATAGCGGCGACGGCACGGGGCTTGGCGACTACCGCTGCCGTACGTCGAGCGACACGTTCAATTACGCCGCCTACAACTACATCCAGGTCCAGCAGCAGCGCACCGACGGTTTCATGGTCGGCAGCTACAACCTGACCGACAACATCACGGCGTTCGTCGATGCCTTCTACAACCACACCGAGTCGGCCGGCCAGGATGCGTCCATCCCGGTCGGTACCGGTGACGGCCTGGTGATTCCTTCAACCGCGCCGTTCAATCCGTTCGGGGTCACCTTCAGCCCCAATCCGATTCCCGGCGATCCGAACAGCGGCTACGTGTACCAGACCCGCCTGACCGGCGTGGGTACCCGCATCCATCCGTACACCACCAGCACCGGCCAGTTGATCGCGGGGCTGCGCGGCGCGGTCGGCCAGAGCAGCTGGAACTGGAATGTCGCGGTCGACTACGGTCATACCTCGCGCACCCAGAACGACAAGAACGAGCTGTACATCCCCGCGCTGCAGGCCGCCATCGACTCCGGCGTCAACATCTTCGACCAGGCCAACAACGGTCCCGCCCTCGCTGCGGGTGCGGTCGATGCGATTTACCGGAAGCGCGAGATCCTGCGACAGATCTCGGCGGGCGCCAATGGCAACGTGTTCTCGCTGCCCGGCGGCGACGTGCAGTTGGCGGTGGGTGCGTTGTATCGCAAGCAAAGTATGAACTACACGATCAATCCGCTCGCCTTGCTCGACCCGGTGACCGGCTTCTGCCAAATTTCGCAGGAGGCGTGCGGCTCGCCCGGCAGTGGCAACGACAGCGTCAAGGAAGCCTTCGCGGAAACGCTGATTCCGCTGTTGAAGGAAGTGCCCGGTGCGTATTCGTTGAACGTCGACGTGGGCGTGCGCTACTCCGACTACAACAGTGCGGGTTCCACCACCAACGGCAAGGTCGCGATCGAATGGCGACCGATCCAGGACCTGCTGGTGCGCGGCACGATCTCGCAGGTGTTCCGGGCGCCGAATCTCGACCAGCTTTACGACGGCCGTTCGCTTATCCAGCCGGCCTTGAACGATCCCTGCGCGCATCTTTCGGCCGCGGAGCTTGCGCAGCATACGGCCGCGTGCCAGTCCGTGCCGCCGAATTGGCCGGGCAACAGTCCGGCGCAGGTCAACACGTACTATTCGGGTGCGAACGTGGTGGGCAGCAACCTCAAGCCGGAGCACGGCAAGTCGGTGGACTTCGGGCTGGTCTACAACCCGGGCTGGGCACCGGGCCTGAATACCAGCCTCGATTTCTGGCATATCTACCTGTACGACACCCTGGTGGCGATCGACGGGCGCACGGTGGTCGAGGCGTGCTTCAACAATGCCGCGAGCCCGTTCTGCCCGTTCATCCATCGCTACGACACCACCACCCAGCAGCCCGGGCAGGTCTTCTACATCGACACGCCCGTCGTCAATCTCGGCACGCTCAGCACCAGTGGCATCGATTTCACGGCCAACTACAAGCTGCCGCACTTCGATTTCGGCAGCTTCAATCCGGGCGACTTCAAGCTCGGTCTGGCCACCAGCTACATTTCCACCTTCAACAACAACAAGACCCCCGGATTGCCGGGTTCCACCGTCGACAAGCTGGCCGGCACGTGGAATGCACAGTTCGGCAATGTCTCGCGCTGGCGGGCCACCGCCTCGCTCAACTGGAATCTTGGCAATTGGGACGCGCAGTGGCGGACGCGCTACATCAGCGGCGTGACCGCCCTCAATGCGGATTACGTCACCGGTGCGGATTTGCCGGTCGCCTCGGTGGTGTACAACGACCTCCAGTTCGGCGTGGCGGTGCCGAGCATCCACACCCGTTTCGATATCGGCGTGGACAACCTGTTCGACAAGCGGCCGCCGCTGATCTACCACAACGGGCAAGGCAACACCGATTCCGCCACCTACGACATGATGGGCAGCTACTACTGGGCGCGTGCGACGTTGAAGTTCTGAGCGTCCGCCGCCAAGGTACGACGGCACGGCTGGGCAAGGGCACCGCGCAAGCGGTGCCCTTTTTTTCATCCGCTAGAGTGGCGCCATCCTGCAGGAACGTCTTCGCATGACTGCTTCGGTCATCGCCATCGTCGAATCTATGGCCGCCGCGTGGAATGCGGGCGACATGCAACGCGTGCTGGTGCTGGCGGCGCAGGTTTCCGACGCCGAAACCGACAATGCGGCGTTCCTCGCGCTGCTTGGCATGGCGCAACAACAGACCGGCGGATACCCGCGGGCCGCGCAGACCTTCGAGCGGTTGACACGCATGCAGCCGGATATTCCGGCGTGGTGGAACAATCTCGGCGAAGCATGCCGCCAGGCGGGTGACCTGCCGGCAGCGGAACGCGCCCTGTTGAAGGCCAGGTCGCTGGCGCCGGGCGATGCCGAAGTGCATTACAACCTCGGCCTGCTTTACATCCAGCAGCAGCGCTGGTCGCTGGCGCGCGGCATGTTGCTGGATGCGGTACGGCTTGCGCCGCGGTTCGTCGAGGCGCGGCTGGAGGCGGCCCATGCCTGCCACGTCTGCGGTGATATCGAGGGCGAGGAAGCCATGCTGGAAGGCGCGGTCGACTGGCCGCCGCAGCCCGCCAGCCAGGCGTTGGTCCTCGCTTCCATATTGTCCGCCCTGGGACGTCTGGAGATCGCGCTGAAAGTGTTGGCGCAGGCGCGCCTGCCCGAGGGGCCGGCAGCCCACGCCATGCAGCTTCGCATCACGGCGCAGCGCGTCGCATTGTATGAGCGGAACAACCTGATCGATGCGGCGCGGCGCGAACTGCAACAGTTGCCGTTGGGCGCCCTCGATGCGCTGGAGGCAGGCGAGCTCAACGCGCGCATCGACGTGTGGCGCGCGCACGCGGTGATGGCGATGCGCGAGCATCGCCCTGCCGACGCGGCTGCGCTCCATCGGCGCGTACTGGAGGTCGCGAAGGATCCGGAGACCGTGGCGAGCGCCGCTTTCGGCCTGGCCTCGGCGCTCGACCGGCAGGCGCATTATCGGGAGGCGTGGAACGCACTTGAAGTTGCGCACGCCGCACAAATGGAAATTGCACGGCAGGCTGCGCCGGAACTGTCGACGGCGAGCGGCCAGCCCTTGCCGATGGTGACGCGATCGGTCGATGCGCAGGCCTACGCGACCTGGAAACCGGTGGCGGGCCCTTCCATGCCGCAGAGTCCGGTGTTCGTAATCGGGTTTCCTCGCTCGGGCACCACCTTGCTGGAACAGATGCTGGACGCGCACCCGGATTTCCGGTCGATGGACGAGCGCGGCTACGTTTACCAGTTGATCGAGCGCATGGAGCACGCGGGACAGCGTTACCCCGCGGACCTTGCCAAACTGACGCAGCAGGAAGTGGACCAATTGCGCGCGGTGTACGGGCGCCTGGTTGGCCAGACGCTGCCGGAGCTCGGCCAGCGCCGGCTGGTCGACAAGAATCCCCTCAACATGTTGTGCCTGCCGATGATCCTGCGGCTGTTCCCGGATGCGTGCATCGTGTTGTGCATCCGGCATCCGTGCGACGTGTTGCTGAGTTGCAGCATGCAGGCGTTCCGCTCGCCGGCGTTCAGGACGATGTGTTCTTCGCTGCCCCGGTTGGCGCGGGGATACACCGAAGCGTTCGAACAGTGCTGCGGGCACATCGAGGTGTTCAAGCCGCGTGTCCTGGAGTGGCGGTATGAAACGGTCGTCGGCGATCCCGGCGGGGCCGTTGCGAGACTCGGCGATTTCCTGGAAGTCGCGGATGCGTCATCCATGATGGATTTCGCCGGCAACGCGCGACGCAAGCAGTTCATCGCGACGCCGAGCTATGCGCAGGTCACGCAACCGATGAACACGGCAGCAGTGGGACGCTGGATGAATTACCGGGAACAGTTCGAGCCGGTGTTGCCGGTGTTGCAGCCGTGGCTCGAGCGGTTCGGGTATGACATCTGAGCTTGCGTGCAGGTCGCCTGCAAGCAGGCTCTACACGGACATTGCAGGAGCGGACCACGCCCGCGACCTCGCTGGCCTTGCGTATATGGGTTGCCAATCGCGCGCATGGCGCGCTCCTACTTCCGCTTCGCCCGCGGATGCGCGGCGTCGTAGACCTTGGCGAGGTGCTGGAAATCGAGGTGGGTGTAGATCTGGGTGGTGCCGATGTCGGCGTGGCCCAGCAGTTCCTGCACCGCGCGCAGGTTGCCGGAGGACTCCAGCAGGTGCGAGGCGCACGAATGCCGCATCAGGTGCGGATACACGCGCCGCCACACGCCCTGTGATCGCGCCCGGCGCTTGATCGCCGTCCGCACCGCGCCCGGCGTCAGTGGTCGATCGCCGCGGCCGCGCAGGACCGGGTCGTCTTCGCCGGCGGGTTGCGAGTCGCGCAGTGCGGACAGCGCCTCCAGCGCCATCCGCCCGACCGGAACGATGCGCGTCTTGCGGCCCTTGCCGGTGACGCGCAGCAGCCCCTGCTCGGTATCCAGGTCGCGCCAGCGCACGCCGCACAATTCCGACACGCGCACGCCACTGGAATACAGGAGCTCCAGCATCGCGCGATCGCGCAGCGCCAGCGGGTCGCTGGCCGTGACTTCCACCAGCGCGGCCGCTTCGTCCACGTCCAGTACTTCGGGCAGCTTGCGGCGCACCTTGGGCGAGCGCACGCCGGCGGCGGGATTGTTCTGGATCTTTCCTTCGCGTGCGAGGAAGCGGAAGAAGCTCCGGAATGCCGACAGCATTGCGCGCAACGACGGCGGTGCAAGGCCGCGACGGTGTTCGTTGGCGACCAGCGTTTGCACCTGCTCGCCGCGCAATTCGCTCCACGATGCGAGGGCGAGTCCGTCGGCAAAACGCGCCAAGGCTTCGAGTGCGTGTGTGTAGTTGCGCAGCGTGCCCGGCGAATAATGCCGCTCGACCTTCAGGTATTCGAGAAAGCGCGCAGTATCGGCATCCAGTGCGGACATTCACGTCTCACGCGGACCGGTTCATTCGGCCGGGAAGCGCGCGATCGCGGCATCCAGCGCTTGCGCGATCAGCTTCAGGAACAGCGTGCCGATGCCGGGATGGAAGCGGTTCGGATCGTCACTGCCGATCGCCAGCATCCCGGCTTCGCCGATTTTCAGCAGCGCGGTGGATTGCACGCGGCCGACGTCGTGGCCGAACAGGCGGTCGAGCTTGGCCTGCGCCAGGCGTCCGCAGGCGGGTTCGCCGCGTGCGAGGAAGTCCGCGAACATCGGCAGCGCGCTGGCGCCATCCGGTACGGTGACCAGCCAGTTCGCATGGGGCAGGCCGGAAACGTCGCGGAACAGCACCACGCGCACCAGGTCGGTATGGAAGTCTTCGTTGAGCGCGCCGACGAAACTCTTCAGCACGTCGGCGAGGTTGTCGTCGCGCAACAACCCCACGGTGAGGGTGTGCACGCGCACCATCAATTGTTCGTTGTCGCCCGCGATCGCGACCAGTTCCGCGAGGCGTTCGTTGAGTTTGTGGTTGCGCGCGCGCAACGCTTCGAGCTGGTACGCCGCCAGCGAAGCGGCGGGGCCGTTTTCGCGCGGCATGACCAGCTCCGTGGCGACGTCGGGAAAGTGTTCGAGGAAGCGGGGGTGCTGGCGCAGGTATTCGGCGATGTCCATCGCCTCGAGGCTTTGTTTCAGGGTCAAGTCGGCCATGCGTGTCCAACCTTGCGGGTTGCCGCGAAGTTTGGGCGTTCGCCGACGCGAACGCAAATGCCGGCGAAGCTTTGGACACGGACCCTGTCGAACCGACACGGAAGTGCGCACGGTCCTGTCCGTGGCGATCTGCTTTCAGTCCGTATCAGATGGCCTTCACGGCTGTTCGGAGCCGGCTCCAAGCCACTCGCCATCGAAAACGAAGGCCGCCGGGCCGGTCATCCACAGCGCATGGCCGGGACCCCGCCATGCGATGTCGAGCGTGCCGCCCGGCAGTGCGACGCGGACCTCATGGGTGACGCGCTGCCGGCGATGCAGTGTCGCCATCGCCGCGCAGGCGCCGGTGCCGCAGGCTTGCGTCCACCCGGCGCCGCGTTCGTGCACGCGCAGTTTCACGTTGCGATCATCCAGGACTTCGACGAAACCCGCGTTGGCGCCGCGCGGGAAGCGCGGGTGCGCGGTGATGGCCGGGCCGAGCCGCCCGATCCGCGGATCGGCGAGGTCGTCCACTTCCAGTACCGCGTGCGGATTGCCCATCGACACGGCCGCGATCTCGATGCGCTCGCCGTCGACGTGCAGCAGATAGAGGTCCGCCGCTGCCGGGGCGTCGAACGGGATGCGTGACGGTTCGAATTCGGGCTCACCCATTTCCACCGCCACGGTGGCCGGATCGGTCAGGCGCATGCCGATGATGCCGGCGGGGCTTTCCAGTTTCACGGCTCGGCCCGTCGGGAGCGCGCCGGCACGGTGCAGCCACGCGCCGATGCAGCGTGCGCCATTGCCGCACTGTTCGGAAGGCGAGCCGTCGGCGTTGCGTATCGAATACGCCGCGGTGCATGCCGGATCACGTGCGCGTTCGATGATCAGCAGTTGATCGAACCCGACGCCGGTGTGGCGGTCGGCCATCGCCCGGATCGTGGCCGAGTCCAGCCGCAGGGGTGCGGCGCGTGCATCCAGCACGACGAAGTCGTTGCCCAGACCGTGCATCTTGGTGAAACGGATGCCCACGCCCGGCGCGCGTCAAAGGCCGCCCGACGAACCCGCCGCCGCGGCGGCCGTCGAAGCCGGTGCGGGCCGGGCCGTGGATACCGCGGGCGCCGGCGGCGAACTCGCCGCGGTGGCCGGGATCGCGCCTCTGGCCGGCAGGAAAAGCGGTCCCTTCTGCCCGCAACCGGCCAGCAGCGCGGCGCTGCACGACAAAAGCAAAGCAGAAACCACGACGCGACGACGCATGCACGCGATCCGGATTGACAAGTCGCGGTGAGTATAAAGGTGCGCTTCGGGGTGAGCTCCGCCATGGGCCATCCGCGGCCCGCCGTGTTCGTTGCGTCAGTGGCCCGTGCTGGACGGGGCGGCCGGTTGGGCCTTGTCGGCAGCGTTCGCGGGGTTCGCTGCGGCCGCCGCATGGTGCACGTCCTCGACGGATCCGACCGTGACGACGCCACGCCAGCGAGCGTCGCGGGCCGTGAAGTATTGCTTGGGATCCCAGCGCCACGGGCTCCAGAAATCAGTGCTGCCGCAACCGGCGATTGGCGCATCGGCGATGGTGGGGCCGCCGCATCCGCCCTTGTTGACACCGATGGTGGTGACGCCGCTGTCGAATCCCAGCCGCGAACCGGTGCCTTGCGTCTTGGCGATTTCCAGCGCGCGCGCCATCCGCTTCTTGGCCACGGCGTCACCATATTCCGGCATCAGCTTTTCCAGCACCGCGACGGCCTGGTCGTGCTGCGCGGGCGTCAGCGCCTCGCACACCCGGTCGCGGGTGGCGATGAAGCTCGGGTACTTGCGCTCCGCGGCCATCGCCAGCCACGCGCACGCCGTGACGGAATCCTGCTCGACCCCGCGCCCATTCTCGTACATCAAGCCGATGCTGAGCTGGGACAGCTTGTCGGCATAACGCGCGCCGTACTTGAAGTATTTGATTGCGGACTTGTAGTGGCCTTCCGAATACAAGCGCATCCCGGCGAATTCGCCGAACAGATCCGGATGGCCCCAGGTCGACGCGTTGTTCATCGAGGTGAGGACCCGTTCGATCTGCGGATCGGCCTGCGGCCGTTGCACGACGGGCTTGGTCGGTACAGGCGGGGTGGCGGCGGTCGTGGGCGAGGCGGGCGGTGGCGGCGCCGCCCCTGCGGAGGCCGATGCCGCGGCAAACAGCAGCGTCGCGCACAGTAGCGCGGTGGGCATTGAACGGTTCATCGCGTTGACTCCTTGTCAAGTTTGCTTGACACAAAGATAGCCATGGCAACCCGTGGTGTCAAGTAAGCTTGACAGGCGCCACGTCCGTGAGTGAACCGACCACGATGAAGCCGATGATGGGGCTGCGAGACCCGGCGTACATGTCCCGGATGTCATCTATCCATGGCTGACAGTTGTCAGGTGTTTCATGTATCGCCACGCGGCCGTGCCGTCTTCGTAGAACCCCGGGATCCGGGTGCCGCGCACGTAGCCGCGATGCTCGTACAGCGCGATGGCGGAGCCATTGTCGACCCGCACCTCGAGGCGCATCGATTCGCATCCACGGGCACGCGCGTCCGCTTCCGCGGCGGCCAGCAGCGTGCCGCCGAGTCCCGCGCCACGCGAGCGCGCGCCGACGGCCAGCGAATACAACCACGCGATTCGCGAACGGCGCCGGTAGAACACCACTGCGGCCGCGTCGATCCCGTCGGCTGCCCCGCCGGTCACCAGCACCACGGCCGTTGCGCTCTTGATGTGACGCCGCCACTGCGCTCGGCTGATGCGATCGCTTTCGAAGCTGGCCTGCTCCAGCGCGAGCAGGGCGTCGAGGTCGGCGGGCGTTGCCTGCCGGACTGGGGCGAACGGGCGGGACGGCATGCCGCAAGGGTGGCGTGCGGCGTGCGCCGGCGCAAGGCTGAATCGGTGCCTGCCGGGAACGCTTCGCCTCTTGCGTTTGCCCTGCGCGGTGCCGACACTGCGCGTTCCGGAAGCTGCGCAACACAGGTCGCGACACCGGGCACGAATCGGGAAGATCCGCAATGAGCCGGCTGGTCATCGTCGTCGAAAAAGCCTCCGATTGGGGTTCGTACTATCCGTCGGACAATGTCGTCACCGCAATGCAATATCTGCGCGAACCCGTGGGGGGTGACGAACGGACCCACGTCATCAACCTGTGCCGCAATTACAAGTACCTCGGCATCGGCCACTACGTGTCGTTGCTGGGCGAGGCGCGCGGCCATCGGGTGGTGCCCTCGGTGCGTACCATCAGCGACCTGCGCAAGCGCGCGCTGTACAACCTCGATGTCGAAGACCTCAACCAGAAGTTGACGCACTTCCTGCCGGCGGGCGGTCAGGACACCACCGATCTCGGCATCCTGGTCTACTTCGGCGTCACGTCGTATCCCGCGCTGCAGGACCTCGCGCGGCAGGTGTTCGAAACCTTCCCGTGCCCATTGCTGCGCATCGAGTTCGAGCGCGACCGGGTGTGGCAGATCAGCGCGATCAAACCGGTCGGCCTGCACACCCTCGACGATGCGCAGGAAGACGCCTTCGCGCAGGCGCTCGATACCTTCTCGAAACGGCTGTGGCGCAAGCCGCGCACCCGGCGGCAATTCCGCTACGACCTCGCGATGCTGGTCAACCCGAAGGAAGCGATGCCGCCTTCGAATGCGCGCGCGCTGAAGCAGTTCATCGCCGTCGGCAAGGAGCTCGGGATCGAAGTCGACCCGATCTACAAACACGACTATCCGCGATTGGCGGAATACGACGGGTTGTTCATCCGCGAAACCACCGCGCCGGACGATCACACCTATCGTTTCGCGCACAAGGCGGAACGCGAAGGGATGGTGGTGATCGACGATCCCACCTCGATCCTGCGTTGCACCAACAAGATTTACCTGAACGACTTGCTGCGCGCCCACAAGATCGCGGTGCCGCGTTCGGAGGTGCTGTTCCGGGAGGATTCGAAACAGTTGCGCGAACTGCCGGACAAGCTCGGCTTTCCGCTGGTGCTGAAGATCCCGGATGGGTCGTTCTCGCGGGGCGTGATAAAGGTGGACGATCCCGACCAACTGGCCAAGGCTGCGGCACACTTGTTCCAGAGCACCGCGTTGCTGATCGCGCAGGAGTTCCTCTACACCGAATTCGACTGGCGCATCGGCGTGCTCAACCGCAAGCCGCTGTATGCCTGCAAGTACTTCATGTCGCGCGGCCATTGGCAGATCTACAACCACAGTGCGCGCGGCAGCGCGCGTTCCGGCGGGTTCGAATGCATGAAGATCGAGGACGCGCCCGCCGATGTGGTCAAGCTGGCGGTGCGCGGTTCATCGGCCATCGGCAACGGCTTGTATGGCGTCGACATCAAGCAGGCGCAGGACCGCACCGTCTTGATCGAGGTGAACGACAATCCGTCGATCGACGCCGGCGTCGAGGATGCCGAACTCGGCGAGGAGTTGTATCAGCGCATCATGCGCGAGCTGCTGCGCCGGATGGAAGCCAAACGCAACGGTACGGCGGCCTGAGCAGGGGTCACGCCGCCGCACGCTGCTTCGCGTGCGTTCGCCGATTGCGGTCCGCGGGCGTCATCCGCCGGCGCGCTGGCGCAACATTCGGGTGGTGAATCGATCGCGCGGTGCGTTGCGGTTGCGCATCCACCCGCAGGCCGAACGCACCCCTGGCAAGCAGCAGCAGGCAGGGAGCGGCCAGCAACCAGAACGCGGGCGACCAGCCCAGCGCGGCGTCGTGCAGCGGCAGCGGCGTCAATCCGTACAGCACCACGCCACAGGCAAGCCAGGTTCCCGCGCCAAGTGCCAGCGGGTCTCGTTCGAACGCGGATGGGGAAGGGCGTGGCATGACGGGCTCCTGGATGGGGTCCACGCCAGCTTGGGCCTGGGCCATCTCGCCGATTGAGACATCCGACGCCGGCCCGTTCTACCCGCCGGGAACCTGCGGCCTTATGCTCGCCGGATCGCGCGTCCGGCCCCGAAACCCGAAGCCATGTCCGCAAACGTTCCACGCTACGCCGTCATCGGTCATCCCGTCGCGCACTCGTTGTCGCCGCGCCTGCACGCGCTGTTCGCGGCCCAGACCGGCATCGCGCAGGCGTACACCACGATCGACGCCGCGCCCGAGGCGTTTGCGGACACGCTGCGCGGGTTCTTCGCGCAGGGCGGGCGCGGCGCCAACGTCACGCTGCCGCACAAGGCGGCGGCCTGCGCGCTGGCGGATGTGCATTCGGCAACCGCGCGGCGGCTGGGCGTCGCCAATGTGTTGACGGCGTTGCCGGACGGGCGCATCGAGGGCGACAGCAACGATGGCGAAGGCATGTTGGCCGGGATGCGCCGGCATGCCGGCATCGAGCCGCGCGGCAGCGAGGTGCTTCTGCTCGGCGCCGGCGGTGCCGCACGCGCGGCTGCATTCGCATTGCTGGATGGCGGCATCCGCGGCGTCACGATTGCCAATCGCACCCCGGAACGCGCGCAGGCATTGGCGGCGGCATTGGCCGGCGCCGCGCGCGTGCCGGTCGTCCGGTGGGAAGACCTGGCATCGCGACCTCCGTTCGACCTGATCGTCAACGCCACGTCCGCGGGCGTGCAGCACGCCGCGCTGGCGCTGCCATCGTCGCTCGCACATGCGCGCACGGCCGCCTACGACCTGAGCTATGGCGCGGCTGCGCAAGCCTTCATCGACTGGGCGCGGCGCGCCGGTTGCGCGTCCGCGTGCGACGGGCTCGGCATGCTGGTCGAAACCGCCGCGGCATCGTTCGAACGGTGGCACGGCGTGCGGCCGGACGCCTACGCGGCGTTGCGTTCGTTGCGCGATCGGGCGTAGGAGCGCGCCCGCGCGCGACCTGAGGTACGACTCGCAGGCGGGCATTTTGTCGCGCGCAGGCGCGCGCCTATCGAACCATGGCGAGATATTCGTCCTTCAATTCGACGTAGTGACTGGCCGAATAGCGCAATGCCTCGATTTCGGTATCGCTCAACGTGCGCACGCGGCGTGCGGGGTTGCCGATCCACAATTCGGCTTCGCCCACCACCTTGCCGGGCGCGACCAGCGCGCCGGCACCGACGAAGGCGTGGCGTTTCACCACCGCACCATCCAGCACGGTCGCATGCATGCCGATCAGGGAGCAGGCTTCGATGGTGCAGGCGTGGATCACCGCGCCATGGCCGATCGTGACGTCGGCCCCGACGATGCAGGGCTGGCCGCCCGGCGTGTACGGACCATCGTGCGTGACGTGGATCACCGCACCGTCCTGGATATTGGCCCGCGCGCCGATGCGGATGCGCTCGACGTCGCCGCGCAGCACCGCGGCCGGCCAGATCGACACGTCGTCGCCGAGTTCGACATCGCCGATCACGGTGGCGGCGGGATCGACGTACACGTTGGCCCCGAGTCTCGGCCGGACGTTCCGGTAGGCACGAAGGTTGGTCATTGCGCTTCGCCGTTGCGTGGATCACGATCCGGGGCATCGTAACCCCGGACCCCTCCCATGGATACGCCGACCATCGACCTGGATGCATTGCTGCAAGCCCAGCGCGTGGCCTGGGGTGCACGCACCCCCGGCTACGCACAGCGGATGGATGACCTGGCGCGCCTGCGCGACGCGTTCAAGGCGCGACTGGAAGACTTCGCGCGCGCCGTCAGCGCCGACTTCGGCCATCGTCCGCGCGTCGAGACGCTGCTGGCCGACGGCCTGCCCGTGCTCAACGAGATCGACCACGTCCGCAAAAGCCTGCGCCGCTGGATGCGCACGCGCCGCGTCGCCGCCGACGCGACCTTCTTGCCCGCGCATTGCGAAATCGTGATGAAGCCGCTGGGCGTCGTCGGCATCGTCAGTCCGTGGAACTATCCGGTCAACCTTGCACTGGTGCCGCTGGTCGATGCGCTCGCGGCCGGCAACCACGTGCTGCTGAAACCCTCCGAGCACACGCCGCGCACATCGGCGTTGCTGGCCGAAATGCTGGCGGGGGTTTTTCCGGCCGAGCGCATCGCGGTGGTGCAAGGCGGGACCGAGATTGCCGCCGCGTTCGTGGGGTTGCCGTTCGACCACCTGCTGTTCACGGGCTCGACCGCGGTGGCCGCAAAAGTGCTGGCTGCCGCCGCACCCAACCTGACGCCGGTGACGCTGGAGTTGGGCGGCAAATCGCCTGCGATCGTGGCGCCGGGCGGCGTGAACGCGCGCAACCTCGACCGGATCGCGGCGGGCAAGTTCCTCAACGCCGGGCAGACCTGCATCGCGCCCGACTACGTGCTGGTGCATGAGGCCGAGCGCGACGCGTGCGTGGCGTTGCTGCGCGATTACGTCGCGCGCCATTATCCGGCGCTGCCCGCGTCGTCCGACTACGCCAGCATCGTCAACGACGTGCATCATGCACGGCTCATCGCCTGGCTGGACGAAGCCCGCGCGGCAGGCGCGACGGTGATTCCGCTGGCGGGCGCCGACGCCGCCGATGCCGCGCGCCGCGTGGTCGCCCCGTTCGTGGTGCTGGATGCGCCGGAGGCGGTGACCCTGATGCGCGAGGAGATCTTCGGTCCGGTGTTGCCGGTGGTGACTTACCCGGACCTGGACGCCGCCATCGCCTATGTCAACGCGCGCCCGCGCCCGTTGTCGCTGTATGTGTTCGACGACAACCACGCCCGTACCCAACGGGTGCTGGATGCATGCACCGCGGGCAGCGTGGCGGTCAACGATTGCGTGTTCCAGTTCGCGCAGTCGCGGCTGCCATTCGGGGGCGTCGGTCCGTCCGGGATGGGGGCGTACCACGGCCATGCGGGCTTCCTCGCGTTCTCGAAGCAGATGCCGGTGTTCCGGCAGGCGCGCTGGTCGGCGACGGCATGGTTGCGGCCGCCCTACGGCGCGCGTGCCGAGCGCTTGCTGCGGTGGCTGTTGCGGTGATGCACGCGCAGCCGCCCGCTTGATTTCGGGCCGGCGGAGCGCCACGCTGTGGAATCCACCGGAGCGCACCATGTCCAGCGAGAATCCCCTGCTCAACGATGCAGCCTTGCCCGCATTTTCCGGCATCCGTGCCGCCGGCGTGGTGCCTGCGATCGACGCGATCCTTGCCGATTACCAGGCCGGCATCGATCGCCTGACGGGCGCCGGCGCCGCGCATGATTTCGACCACGTGATGCTGGAGCAGGAGCGGCTCGACCAGCGCCTGTCGCGCGCCTGGGCGCCGGTGTCGCACCTGCACGCGGTGGCGGACACGGCGGAGTTGCGCGCCGCCTACGAACAGGCCGAGGAAAAGATCACCGATTTCGCGAGCGGACTGGGGCAGAATCGCGCGCTGTATGCCGCCGTGCAGGCGGTCGCCGACTCGCCGGGGTTCGCGCAGCGCGCGCGGCCCGAGCGCGCGCTGGTCGAACACGCGCTGCGCGATTTCAGGTTGTCGGGCGTGGCGCTGGAAGAACCCGCGCGCACGCGGTTCCGCGACATCGCGAACGAACTTTCCAAACTCACCACCGCGTTCGCCAACGCGGTGCTGGACGCCACCGATGCCTGGCAAGAGCACATCGAGGACGAGCGCGACCTCGCCGGGATTCCCGAATCGGGCCGCGCGGTGCTGCATGAATACGCGCACGAGCACGAACTGGGCGGCTGGCTGGTCACGCTGAAACAACCCTCCGTGCAGGCGGTGCTGACCTACGCCGACGACCGTGCCTTGCGCGAGCGCGTGTACTGGGCCTACCAGACCCGCGCATCGGACCAGGGACCCAATGCCGGCAAGTTCGACAACTCCGAACGGATGGAAAAAATCCTCGCGTTGCGCCACGAAGCCGCGCAGCTGCTGGGATTCACTAACGCCGCAGAGGAATCGCTGGCGACCAAGATGGCGGCCACGCCCGACGAGGTGCTGGCATTCCTGCGCGACCTGATCGCGCGCGCCAAACCGGTCGCGCAGCGCGAGCTGGAAGAGCTGCGCGCCTTCGCGCGAAGCGAATTGCAGCTCGAGAACCTCGAGGCCTGGGACGTCGCATACGCATCCGAAAAGCTGCGGCTGGCGCGCTACGCGCTGGACGAGGAACAACTGAAGGCCTATTTCCCGCTGCCGTCGGTACTCAACGGCATGTTCCAGCTTGCCGGCAAGCTGTATGGCATCACGGTGGAGCCGGCGCGCGAGCGGGTGGACGTGTGGCATCCGGACGTGCGTTACTGCGAGGTGCGCGATGCCGCCGGGCAGCTGGTCGCCGGCGTGTATCTGGATCTGTACGCGCGCAGCGGCAAGCGTGGCGGCGCCTGGATGGATGTGTGCCGTGCGCGCTTCCGCGACGGCGAAAACGTGCAACTGCCGGTCGCCTTCCTCACCTGCAATTTCGCGCCGCCCGCGGGGGGACATCCCTCGCTGCTGACGCACGACGACGTGCAGACGATCTTCCACGAATTCGGCCACGGCCTGCACCACATGTTGACGCGCATCGACCTGCCGTCGATCGGCGGCATCGACGGCGTGGAGTGGGATGCGGTGGAATTGCCCAGCCAGTTCATGGAGAACTTCTGCTGGAACCGGCAGGCGCTGGACCTGTTCGCCAGGCACTGGTCGACCGGCGAGAAGCTGCCCGGCGAACTGTTCGACAAGATGCTGGCCGCGCGGCATTTCCAGGCCGGCATGTTCCTTGTCCGGCAACTGGAATTCGGGTTGTTCGATTTCCTGCTGCACACCGATTACGACCCGGCGCGTGGCGCGCGGGTGATGGATACGCTCGAAGCGGCGCGCCGCGAAGCGGCAGTCATGCATCCGCCGGCGTGGCAGCGGTTCCCGCACGCGTTCACGCACATCTTCGCGGGCGGCTATGCGGCGGGTTACTACAGCTATCTGTGGGCCGAGGTCCTGTCGGCGGACGTGTTCGGTGCGTTCGAGGAAAATGCCCTCCGGAATCAGGCGGGCGAAGCCGGCGACGTGATCGATGCCGCAACGGGCGCGCGTTTTCGCGACGAGTTCCTGAGCGTGGGCGCCAGCCGTCCGGCGCTGGAAAGCTTCATTGCCTTCCGCGGACGCGCACCGCAACCCGACGCGCTGTTGCGCGCGTACGGCCTTGCTGGGTGAAACCTGGGTCATCCGGGAGCGCAGCGCGGAATCACGGACCCCTTGTCATTCCGCGGAACCCGACTGCGTTTGCAGGCATGCCAACGCGAACGCCCCCGGATCAAGTCCGGGGCAGGCTCCGGCGGCGCGCAGCGCGAGCGCCAGGGACCGCGCGCGTCAATCGGTTTCGAATCCTGACGGCGGTCGAAACAAACCGATTCCGGGTCGC
>JBDZUX010000018.1:0-20398 GCA_040255405.1 Lysobacteraceae bacterium | reverse complement strand
GCGTCAATCGGTTTCGAATCCTGACGGCGGTCGAAACAAACCGATTCCGGGTCGCTGCTGCGCGACGTCGGAATGACAAGAGGTTGATTCCGGATGGCCGCTGCGCCGCATCCACAACGGCGGATGGATATTGCGCTAGGTGCACGCCGCCGAACTGGCGGTGCACGCCGCCGTGGTCGCGGCGCTGGTGGCGGCTACCGTGGCCGCCGTGATCGCCGCCATGGTCGCCGCCGTGACGGCTGCGGTTTCGGCTTGCGCGATCAGTGCGGCGACGGCGTTGGCGCCTGCGAGGCCTGCGTCGCCGAGCGCGGCGATGCGTGCCGCGATCGCCTTGTGCCGGTCGCGCGGATAGATCGCGTCGGTCACGCGGCAGGCGGCCGCAAGATGGATCAGGCAGGCGGTTGGCGCATCCGGTGACCGGCCGTGCAGCAGGGCATCGTCCACGCGCTTGCGGATGTCGTATTCGACGCGCGCGTCGCGCTCGGGATAGACGTTCTGGTGGAACAGCAGCAGCACGCGCCGCTCGCGCTTTTCGAGCGTGCCTTGCGTAACCAGCCGGTCCAGCAGGCGCTGCCGCAGCCTGTCCAGGTCGCGCGAAAGATGCCAAACCCAATGCGAAAGCGTTTTCCCCGGCGTCGCCGCGATCACCCGCAACGCATCATCGAGAAGCGCATCGTCGGTGGCGGGGCCGGTCGTCGAGACGGCCTCGTGGTCGATGCGGACGCGTCCGCGCAGGGCCAGTTCCATCACGACCGCGCCGGCAAGGCCGAAGTCGAGACCCATCGCGGCTTGCGACAACACCGTGCCGCGCTCGTCGTCGAGGCCGAGCAGCAGGAGGTCGGTGGCGAGCATGGCGCAACTCCGGGCACGATGTGGAATGATGGGGGCCATCCAGCCTTGATTACAATGCCGCGATGCGCATCGCTTCCTGGAACGTCAATTCGCTGAAAGTACGCCTGCCGCACGTCGAACAGTGGTGCCGCGACGCGCAGCCGGACGTGCTTGCGTTGCAGGAAACCAAGACCGAGGACGGCAAGTTTCCCTGCGAGGCGGTGGAAACGCTCGGCTACCGTTGCGTGTTCTCCGGGCAGAAAACCTACAACGGGGTCGCATTGCTGTCGCGCGAACCGATCGAGGACATGGTCGCCGGCATGCCGGGCTTCGACGATCCACACCGGCGCGTGCTCGCGGCGACGGTCGGCGGCGTGCGCATCGTGAACCTGTACGTGGTGAACGGGCAGAGTGTCGGCAGCGAAAAGTACGTGTGGAAGCTCACGTGGCTGGCCGCCGTCACCGCGCACCTGCGCGCGGAATTGCAGCGCCACGGCAAGGTGATCGTGCTGGGCGATTTCAACATTGCGCCCGAAGACCGCGACGTGCACGATCCGGAAGCGTGGCGCGGGCAGGTGCTGTGTTCCGAACCCGAACGCGAAGCCCTGCGCGGGATCCTCGATCTGGGTTTCGTCGATTCCTTCCGCGCGTTCGTGAATGACGCGGGCCATTTCAGTTGGTGGGATTACCGCCAGGCCGCGTTCCGTCGCAACCTCGGTTTGCGCATCGACCTGATCCTCGCCAGCGAGTCCCTGCGCCCGCGCATGACGGCGGCATCGATCGATCGCACGCCGCGCACCTGGGAGCGTCCGTCCGACCACGCACCGGTCGTGCTGGAACTTGCGAACTGAAGCGGGCGCCCCGATCATCTGATCCATGGACGAAGCGCCCGCCCATCGCGAAATCATCGATGACACCGAGCTGGAAGTGCTCGATCGTTATCTGCGCGGGCATGCGCGCGATTCCGATGAAACCATGTTGCTGGATGGCGTGCACGGCATGCTGACCGCACTGGCGATCGGCCCCGACCCGGCCCTGCCCGAGGAGTGGTTGCCGGAAGTCCTGCACGCGCCCTTCGAGGATCCGGAGCAGGGCGCCGCGGTGCTGGGCCTGCTGGCCAAGCTCAACGACTCGATTCCGGCCGAGCTCGAAAGCGAAGTGTACGAGCCCGTGCTCGGCGAAGTCGCGCCCGAACCGGCCGTCGACAGCGACCTGAGCGCGGCCGGCTGGTGCGAAGGGTTCAGCCGTGGCATCGACCTGCGCGCATCGATCTGGGAAGCGCGGCTGGCCGAAGACGGCGAACTGCTGGAGATTCTGTCGCCCATCATGGCGCTGGCGGTTGACGAAGGCGTGTTGGCCGCGGACGTGCCGATCGCCAAGCTCGACGACGACGAGTACGAAGCCTGCCTCGCGCAGATTCCGGACGCGGTCGAAGCCGTCGCGCACTACTGGCGCGTGCGGCCACCCACGGAGCGCGAGCGCACCGCAGGCGGCGGCGCGTCATCGAGCGCGTTTGCGAATGCACCGGCCCGGCGGGGTGGGCGTTGGGTGCATTAGTGTGCGATCGTCCATGACGCGGCTTCGCTGAATGCTGTCGAATCCCGAGGATTCAGCGTCCGCAAACTCCAGAACGGGCATCCCTGCCCTGACTTCTCACCAACAACCGCTGCGAAAGGAGCCGCAAGGCAACCCGTTCTTGCCTTGGGTGCGATCGACGCGGGCGCCTGATTGCCGCGTTTGTTTCCGAATACTTCGGTTGGCTGCATGACAGATGCCGGGCTTTACGAACCAACCAATACGCTGAAGACCGTCGCGCCGGACATCTGGATCGTGGATGGACCGGTGGTGCGGATGGCTGCGCCGTTTGGCACGAGCGCACCGTTTCCCACGCGCATGACGATCGTGCGTTTGCGTGATGGCGCGCTCTGGTGCCATTCGCCGATTGCGCCGGATGAAGGCTTGTTCGATCGAATCGACGCGCTGGGGCCGGTGCGCCATCTGGTGTCGCCCAACCCGTTGCACTACGCCGCGATCGCGGCCTGGAAGCAGCGTTATCCCGCTGCGCGCGCGTGGGCATCACCGGGGATTCGCCAGCGCGCGGCGTCCCAGGGGATCGCCGTCGCGTTCGATGCCGATCTTCCCGATGCGCCGCCGCAAGCCTGGGCGGAAGACATCGACCAGGTACATTTCCGCGGCAGCCGCGTGATCGAGGAATTCGTGTTCTTCCACCGCGCCAGCGCCACCGTGATCCTGGCGGACCTGATCGAGAATTTCGAGGCGCGGAAACTGACACGCGGGGTGCGCTGGATCGCGCGCCTCGGCGGGGTGCTCGATCCGGACGGCAAGACGCCGCTGGACATGCGCATGACGTTTTTCGGGCGCAAACCGGTGGCGCGGCAGTGCTTCGAACGGATCATGGCATGGCATCCGCGCCGCGCGATCCTTGCTCATGGCCGCTGGTACCCGGAAAACGCCGAGGCCGAGTTGCGCCGGGCCTTTCGCTGGCTGGATTGATCTGCGTTGCGCCGGGCGAACGCTGCGTTCGCACGCCGGGCATTGGTTTTGCGGCCGGAAAGGCGCATCTTGGTGGCATCTGATTTGCGATCGTCCGTGATCGCGGCATCCTGGTTCGGCAGGAACCCGAAAGGCTCGCGGCGGCTGCGCAACTTCAGAACGGCCATCGATGGCCTGAATTTTCACAACAGCTCGATCCGGAGGTGTTTCGTGACTTCCCGCACCATCACCCGCCGCGTACGCGGCATTCCGACCAGCGACGGCGCCGGCGTCAAGCTGACCCGCGTGATCGGCCAGCCGAAGCTGGATTCGCTGGATCCGTTCCTGCTGCTGGACGAGTTCGGTTCCGAGGCGGCCACCGACTACATCGCGGGGTTCCCCGACCATCCGCACCGCGGTTTCGAGACCGTCACCTACATGCTCGACGGCCGCATGCGCCACCGCGACAACCACGGCAACTCCGGGCTGCTGGAATCGGGCAGCGTGCAATGGATGACCGCGGGCCGCGGCATCGTGCATTCGGAAATGCCCGAGCAGGAACAGGGCCTGATGCGCGGCTTCCAGTTGTGGGTGAACCTGGCCGCGAAGGACAAGATGACGCAGCCGCGCTATCAGGACATCGCGCCCGAAAAGATTCCGACTGCCGAACCCGTGCCGGGCGTGAAGGTACGCGTGGTGGCGGGTGACATGTTCGGCGTGCGCGGGCCGGTCGACGGCATCGCGATCGCGCCGGTGTATCTCGACATCGCGCTGGAGCCGGGCGCGACATTGTCGGTACCGCTTCCCGAAGCCCACAGCGCGTTTGCCTACGTCTTCGAAGGTGACGCCGTGCAGGTCGGCGCGGAAACGCTGGGCCTGCGCGAGCTCGGCGTGCTGTCGAAAGGCGATGCCGTTGAACTTGCCGTCGGCAACGATGCGCAAGCCGCGCGCGTGTTGCTGGTTGCGGGCCGGCCGCTCGACGAACCGGTCGCGCGCTATGGGCCGTTCGTGATGAATACACCCGAGCAGATCGTGCAGGCCATGCAGGACTACCAGGCCGGGCGGTTCTGACGAGCGTCGGCGGACGGCGGCCGGTGATCCGGAGGGATCCACAGTTCGGACCACTCCGGGGCGTGGCTGTTCCGGCCCGGGCGCGCAGCTCTCGGGGTCGCTTCGTCAAAGGCGGCGAACGTGCGCCATGCGCGAGCGCCGCCTTTGTGCGGACGGCGGACCCGTACCCGGGGCCATCTGGAGCGGATCGGTCCGACGCGGACGAGGGTTGAAGCAATCTCAACGCCATCTTGCAAAAACGTCGCTACCTTAGGGCTTGCGGGCTACGTAGCATGGACGTCCATTCAAGTATGGAGATGGCGACATGAACGCTTTCCTGCACAAGCTCGCGGGTCTCGCGCGCACGATCCCGCCGTTCCACGAAAGCCATGCCGCTTGGCGCGCACCACGGGATGCGGCGAAGAAGACGGCCGGCGCAGCGAACCGGTGCGACGCCGGGCACGTCGTCACATCGCGGAAATGGATCATCGCCGGACTGCGATGACTCCGTCGACGGTGCATCGCGCCGACGATGCCCAGCTGTCGCGGCGCCCTGGTTTCGTGGTGCACAAAAAAGCCGGACGGTTTGCGCCGTCCGGCCGGAGTCGCGCTGGCGGAGGGAGGGGGGTCTCGGCCGCGCGTACTTTCTTCGATACCTCGCGGGAGGTATCTTCGCGATCCCCCGCGGGGATCAGCGCGCCTTCTTGGCGGGCGTAGCGGAGGCGTCGTTGGCCGCCTTCAGGCTGTTGCGGGTCAGATCGCCAAGCTGCTCGGCGGTCTTCTGCGCGATGCCCAGGATTTCCTGGCTGGTCGCGTAGGCTGCTTCCGCGCTGTCACGCGCGAAATCGATGCCCTTCGGCCACAGCGCGGTGACGTCCTGGACTTCGCGGGCTTCCAGCGAATCGGCGACGAACGCCAGGTTCGACTTGGCCTGCGATTCCAGCGCCTTGACCTGCAGGCTCTGGATTTCGGCGAAGCCCTTCAGCGCGGCGATCTGCGCCTTGCAGGCCTGCTCGGCGAACTGCTTGCCGAGATCGAGCGACTGCTTCTGGAATTGGCTGTACATGGTGTGCTCCTCTCGCAGAGGGTCGGTGGGGACTGGTGCCCACTCTAGGACATTCCATGCTGCAATGCAACATATATCTTCGGGGCATTCACACTCAGTTCAAATAAATCAGTTTAATCAGCAACTTGGGTTTTCGGCCAACGGATATTGGATGTTGCGGTGCAACGCCGTGGTGGGGTAGGCGCGCCGGCGAGGTACCGGAAGCGGCTTCGGGACTGGTCCACGAGGCATCGGCGCGGCTTGCGCACCCCGCATCGATCGATGGTGACTTCCGGGGACGAAGCGTCAGTTCGCTTCGAGCGCCTGCTGCGCGCGGCGCGCCCAGATCACGCTGTGCCGATAGGCGACTTCGTAGAGATTGGGCTCCACGAACCAAGTGAGGTGGTCGAAACGGCCGCTTTCGTAGTGCTCGACTTCGGTGAGCAGCTCGCCCAGGGGACCCTTGCGGTGCAACAGCGCCTGCTTCACCTCGAAGCTCAGCGGCACCTGCCGCATCAGGTCGCGCATCGCAATGTCCATCAGCACGTCCAGCCGCGACAGCAGGCCCACGATGAACCCGGTCATGGCGTCGTCGCGACCCGACAGCTCGGCGAGGATTTCGCACATCCGGCCGCGTACCAGCATGTTGCGCATCAACTCCTCGGGTTTGCCCGGCTCGCCATGCGCCAGCAGCATGTTGGCCCAGCGGCCGAGTTCGTTGGTGCCCAGTAGGCTGATGGCCTTGGACAACGAACTGATCTCGCGATGGAGCCCGACCGCGGCGGAATTGATGACCTTCAGGATGCGGAACGAGAACGCCGCGTCCTTGATCGCGATCTGTTCCAGCGCCATGGGCGTGGTGTCGGGCCGGTGCAGTTCGGACAGCAGCTCCAGCAACAGCACCTTGTTGTTGGCGATCTTCTTGTCCTTGACCGGCGTCGACTGGACCAGGAAATCACCCTGGAACCAGTGGGTGCCGAGATCGGCGCAGGCGTAGAACTGGTCGATCGCATCGACCCCGTCCACCAGCAGCTTCGGCTGGTGGAAATACAGGCGCCGCGCGGCTTCCGCGATGCCCGGCAACCCGAGCTGCGGCAGGTTCAGCCGCACCACGCCGAACAAGTCCAGCAGCGGTTCGAGATCATTGCGTCCGGGGCCGTAGCCCGCCAGCGCCAGCTTGTAGCCGCTGCCGGTGAGCGCGCGCAATTGCGCGACGAGTTCCGGCGACGGGTTCGCAGGCACTGCGACTTCCAGGATGTACTGGCTCGACGGCAGCGACGTGATTTCGGGCGACAGCAGTATCGCCGGCGAGACGCGCAGCAACGTCGGCACGGTTTCGATGCGGCCGTTCTGGAAGGTGTCGGCATAGGTGCCGAGCACGATGCTGCTGGTCAGCTCCGGCAGCGCGGTGCCACAGTCGCCGTCTTCATGGTTCAGCAGGACTTCGTAGGCGGCGACCGTCTTGTTCCG
Organism: Lysobacteraceae bacterium; assembly: GCA_040255405.1. Taxonomy (GTDB): domain Bacteria; phylum Pseudomonadota; class Gammaproteobacteria; order Xanthomonadales; family Rhodanobacteraceae; genus 66-474. The sequence continues at coordinate 13,509 of JBDZUX010000018.1, read as the reverse complement.
CGTGTAGACGGGCCGGAAGGCGAGCAGGATGCCCAGCCGGTCCTCGGTGGCCATGACCTCGCGCGCAAGTGTCGACACGTTGCTGACTTCCCAAACTGATGAATGATCAAGCCTGCGAAGCGATCCGGTTGTCGCCGCCGCGCGCCTGTCCGTCGGGCCCGTACAGATCCTTGCCCGCCAGCGCACGCAGGTCGTTGAGCAGGCGCTGGTTGCTGGTGAGCCGGATGTTGATCAACTGCCCGTTGAAATGATTGAGTTGCGCTGCTCGCCAAGCGCGGCCACGGACCCGTTGCCACGATTCAAGGCAGCCTTGCTCGCGGGCGGCGCGTTCGTCGCCTGTCATGTCCGCGCCGTCGCGCCGGCCGGCATGTGCGGTGCGGCGGCGATCTTCGCCGTCGGCAAGCGCCTCCAGCACCCGCTGCTTTTCCGCAGCCAGCGTGCCGAGCGCTTCGCCATCGACCGTGCCCTCGCCGAGCAGGTCGCGCTCGCGGTCGAGCAGGCCGATCAGCCGGTCGAGGCGGTCGTGCTGATCGCGCAGGTGCGCGGCAAGACTCATGGACCGTGGCCCAGCAGGTCGCGCACGCTGGCGATCAGGCGATCGGCGATGCGGCCGGTATCCACGTGCAGGCGGCCTTCCGAGATCGCCTGGCGCAATTCGGCCACGCGCGCGTGATCGATGTCCTGGCTGGTATCGGCGCTGGCGCGGTTCAGATGGGTCGCGGACTGCGACTCGGCATTGGCTTGTGGCACGACATCGCCAGTCTTCTCTTTGCCCTTCGCCTGATCGATCCGGGTCGGAGCCGTCAGATGCGAGACATTGTCGATTTTCATGAGACGCTCTCCATCAGTTCGCCCCCGCGACCTGTGTATCGGCGCAACCCAGACATTCTTTAGGGGTGGCCGAAAAGAATCTGTGGATCAGGGCGGGTTCCAGAAACTTCAAAAGCTTACCTTCACCACGCCGTTGCCGGCCACGACCCCGGTCAGGATCGAACGATTGACCATCCGTACCCGCACGGTATCACCCAGCGCACCATCCTGCAGGGCCTCGCCCTGCCGTACCACGCGAAAGCCCGGGCCGACCGCTTCCACCGAGACGGTACGGTTGCGCTGGATCAGCGACGGCGCCTGCAATTGCGAACTCTGGACGACGCTGCCGCGCGCCAGGCTGCGGGTGGTCATCTTGCCGACGGCTGCGTCTTCATCCAGCACCGCCTGCCGCGGCAGCGCCGTCAGGTCGCCGTCGCGTGCTTCCAGCATCGATGCGGTCACCAGCGCGCCGACCGGAATGTCTTGGGCGGCCACCCAGTACGCCCCGATCGCGGTGACGCGTGCCTGCAGATAGCGCGTCCGGCCATCGCCGCAACGTACCCCTACCGTGACGCGTCCCAGCAGACGCTGGTCGTGGCCGGGCAGAAATGGCTGTGGATCGGTGCAGGGCGGCAACGCGGCTTCGGGTGCCGGCACCGTGACGGTGACGTCGTTGCCGAGATTCCGGGTCGCGTCCTGCAGGAAAGCTTGCGCGGCGTCTTCGGCCGCACCGGCGTGGGCGACACCGCTGGCCAGCAGCAACAGCGCCGGCACCAGGCATCGCGAGCGGATTTGATTCGGAACCATGTCTGTAGCCTTGGCTGCGGGTGGGCCCGCGCCGTGGACGGCGGGATCGTGACGAGCAGCAGTGTAGGCAGGCGCGGCGGTCCGCGAGCATCCGAATTGAACGCAAAAACCCGGTCTGTTTGTCCGATTGGATCGCCACCCCCGCGCGTATTCTCGATGCCGGACTTCCACCGACGGCGACGCATCACGTCCGCCGCGGCGCAACAGGGGAATCGACCATGCTCGACAAGCTTGCTTCGGCACTGGACTTCGACCGTCAGGCGCTGGGCCTGCGTTTCGAACGCCAGAAGATGCTGGCCGGCAACATCGCCAACGCCGACACGCCCAACTTCAAGGCGCGCGATTTCGACTTTTCCCGGGCGCTGGCGCAGGCCACCGCGCGCGACGGTGCGCAGGGGCAACTGGCGATGACCACTACGTCCGCCGGCCATCTGCAGGGCGGCGGCGAGAGCGTCGGCACCGCGCCGCGGATGCTGTATCGCGTGCCCGACCAGCCGAGCCTCGATGGCAACACCGTGAACATGGACGTCGAACGCGCCGCGTTCGCGGACAACACCGTGCGCTACGAAACCTCGCTCACGCTGATCAACACCCGCCTGCGCAACCTGAAGGCTGCGATGCAGTCGGAATGACGATCAAGAAGGGGACTGATCCATGACCATGTTTTCGATTTTCCAGATATCCGGCTCGGCCATGCAGGCCCAGTCACAACGCATGAACGTGGCGGCCAGCAACCTCGCCAACGCCGACAGCGTGGCCGGTCCCGATGGCCAGCCGTATCGCGCAAAACAAGTGGTGTTCGAGGCCCGCGGCCGTGACGGCGCGGCGGGCGTCGGCGTCTCCAGGATCGTGGAAGACACCACGCCGCTGCGCCGCGAATACCGTCCCGGCGATCCGAACGCCGACGACCAGGGCTACGTCAGCCTGCCCAACGTCCAGCCGGTCGAGGAGATGGTCAACATGATCGAAGCCTCGCGCTCGTACCAGGCCAACGTGGAAGTGCTGAACACCAGCAAGCAGATGATGACCAAGACCCTCGCGCTGGGAGAAGGCTGATGGCCGTTTCCGCCGCGCAATCGATCGATCCGCGCGTGCTGGGCGCGTTGAACGCCAGCACCACCGCCAAGACGGACACCGCCAGCGACCTGCAGAACCACTTCATGACCCTGCTGGTCACGCAGTTGAAGAACCAGGATCCGCTGAACCCGATGGACAACTCGCAGATGACCTCGCAGTTGGCCCAGATCAACACGGTCAGCGGCATCCAGGACCTCAACACCACCCTGAAAGGCATCACCGGGCAGATCAACGCCGGCCAGTCGCTGCAGGCCGCGGCGCTGATCGGCAAGGGCGTGCTGGTCCCGGGCGACCGTGTGCTGGTCGGCAGCGACGGCACCACCACCCCGTTCGGCCTCGAACTCGGGGCGCCGGCCGACGACGTGCAGATCACGATCACCGACGGCTCCGGAAAAGTGGTCCGCAGCTTCGACCTCGGCGCCGTGGATGCCGGCACCCAATCGTTCAGTTGGGACGGCCAGCTCGACGATGGCACGCACGCGCCGCAGGGCGCGTACACCGTTTCCATCAAGGCGGTCAGCGGCAGCGACGCGGTGGACGTCACCGGCCTCAATTACGCACTCGTCACCGGCATCAGCACCGGCAAGGACGGCCCGCTGCTCGATCTTGGCGGCATCACCAATCAAGTCGGTCTTGGCGATGTTCGCCAGATCCTCTGATCCAACCATCGTTTTCCCAGGAGCGCACCCATGAGTTTTTCGCAAGCACTGAGCGGCCTCAACGCCGCCTCGCAGAACCTCGACGCCATCGGCAACAACATCGCGAACTCGCAGACCTACGGTTTCAAGGGTTCCAGCATCCAGTTCGCGGACGTCTACGCCGGCTCGAAGATCGGGCAGGGCGTGCGGGTGGCGGGCGTGCTGCAGAACTTCGCGAACGGCACGCTGGAAACCACCGGCCGCAACCTCGACCTCGGCATCAACGGCGGCGGTTTCTTCCGCTTCAAGCAGGGCGACCAGGTGGTGTATTCCCGCAACGGCCAGTTGACGTTGACGCAGGATGGTTACCTCGTGAACGCCGCGGGTGCCAAGCTCACCGGCTTCGCCGCCGGCGTCGGCACCGGCGGTACGCCGGAGGCGTTGCACGTGCCGACCGACGCGATGAACGCGAACGCCACCACCTCGGTGCAGGCGGCCCTGAACCTCGACGCCGGTTCGCCCACGATCGACCGCGCCACCGTGCCGTTCGACGCCACCGACGCCAGCACCTATTCGTACGCGAACACCGGCACCACGTTCGACTCGCTGGGCGTGCAGCACATCATGACCACGTACTTCACCAAGACCGCCGACAACACCTGGGAAGTCCAGGTCGGGATGGACGGCACGTTCGATCCCGCCAACCAGGGCACGCTGGTGTTCGACCCCAACGGCGTGTTGAACACCGCCGCCAGCACCCAGCCGAACGTGACGTTCACGCCGGCCGGCGGCGCCGTCACGATGAACTTCACGCTGGGCTTCACCGGCACCACCCAGTTCGGCAACGACTTCGCATTGTCCTCGCTGGTACAGGACGGCTACACCTCGGGCAGCCTGGTCGGCATCCGCTTCGACAAGAACGGCGACATCGTCGGCAGCTACTCCAACGAGCAGACCCGCACGCTCGGCACGATCGCGCTGGCCAACTTTCGCAATCCGGAAGGCCTGTCACCAGCCGGCGACAACGCGTGGACGGAGACCGGCGATTCCGGCCAGCCGCTGCTCGGCACCGCCGGCAGCGGCCAGCTCGGCAGCCTCGAAGACGGCACGCTGGAATCGTCCAACGTCGATCTCGCCACCGAACTCGTGAACCTGATCATCGCCCAGCGCAACTACCAGGCCAACACGCAGACCATCAAGACGCAGGACCAGGTGTTGCAAAGCGTCGTCAACCTGCGTTGATGAGAGCTTGAGGAATTCCCATGGATCGCTTGATCTACACCGCGATGAGCGGCGCCCAGCAAAGCTTCAACCGGCAGGCGGTGGTCAGCAACAACCTGGCCAACGTGTCGACCACGGGTTTCCGTGGCCAGATCGACGCGATGCGCGCGGTGCCGGTGCAGGGCGACGGCGCGCTGCGCACCCGCGTGTCGGTGATGGCCACCACGCCGACCAGCAACTTCGCGCCCGGCCCGATCAACGCCACCGGCCGCGACCTCGACGTCGCGCTGGAAGGCGGCGCCTGGCTCGCGGTGCAGGACGAGAACGGCCAGGAAGCCTATACCCGGCGCGGCGACCTGCAAGTCGACGGCACCGGGATGATCACCAGCGCGGGGCGCCCGGTGATCGGCGACGGCGGTCCGATCATCGTGCCGCTGGGCTCGGAACTGACCATCGGCGCCGACGGCACCATCAGCGCGATCGGCCCCGGCGACAAACCCGATGCGCTGGTGCAGGTCGGCAAGTTGAAGCTGGTCACGCCCGACCAGAAGACGTTGGCGCGTGGCGACGACGGCCTGTTCCGCTCGCTCGACCCCAACGGCAACCCCGCGCCGCTGGCGGCCGACGACAACGCGCGCCTGCAGACCGGCGCGCTGGAAGGCAGCAACGTCAGCGCGGTGGAATCGATGGTCGACATGATCGCCACCTCGCGCATGTACGAAATGCAGATGAAGGCCGTGCAGTCCAGCGAGGACAACGCACGCCAGGCCGACCGCTTGTTGTCGCTCGGCTGAGACTTTGGAGGACTAACCGATGATCAAGTCACTCTGGACCGCCAAGACCGGCCTCGAAGCGCAGCAGACCAAGATGGACGTGATCGCCAACAACCTGGCGAACGTCAGCACCAACGGATTCAAGAAATCGCGCGCCGTGTTCCAGGACCTGCTGTACCAGAACATGCGCCAGGCCGGCGGCCGCAACGACATGCAGAACGTCTTGCCGGCCGGCCTGCAGATCGGCTCGGGCGTGCGCCCGGTCGCGACCGAACGCATCCAGACCCAGGGCAGCCTCGAACAGACCGGCAACTCCAAGGACGTCGCGATCGACGGCAAGGGTTTCTTCCAGGTGTTGATGCCGGATGGCAACAACGCCTACACCCGCGACGGCAGTTTCCAGGTGAACGAGAGCGGCCAGCTCGTCACCGCCGACGGCTATCCGATCCAGCCCGCGGTGTTGATCCCGCAGGACGCATTGTCGATCACCATCGGCAAGGACGGCGTGGTCACGGTGACCCAGCCGGGCAGCAACCAGTCCACGCAGGTCGGGCAGTTGAGCCTCTCGACGTTCGTGAATCCCGCCGGGCTGCAGAGCATCGGCGACAACCTGTATCTCGAAACCAGCGCGTCCGGCATGCGCAACGAATCGACGCCGGGCCTGAACGGTGCCGGCCGCCTCGACCAGGGCTACGTCGAAACCTCCAACGTCAACGTGGTGGAGGAAATGGTCAGCATGATCCAGACCCAGCGTGCCTACGAAATCAACAGCAAAGCGGTTCAGACCTCCGATGAAATGCTCGCCAAACTCAGCCAGCTCTGAGGAATCCCGGATTTCGCTCGTCATTCCGGCGAAAGCCGGAATCCATTGTGATTTTCGTGCAGCGAAATCAGGAGCAAAATGGACCCCGGCGCGCGCCGGGGTGACGAAGGCCGGGGTGGGTGGGACCCTCCCCAGGATGCTCCGCGTCGCGCTGTTCGCCGCATCCGCGCTGGCGATGACCGGCTGCTCGCACTTCGTCCACAAGCCCGTCGTTCCGCAGATGCCGCCGGTGGAAATTCCCGCGCCGCCGCCACCGGTCGCCAACGGCTCGATCTTCCAGGAAGCGAGCTACGGCAACCGACCGCTGTTCGAAGACCAGCGGCCACGGATGCCGGGCGACGTGCTGACGGTGGTGTTCAACGAGCAGGTCAGCGCATCCAAGAACGCGCAGGCCAGCGCCAGCCGCAAGAGTGAATCCAGCTTCGATCCGACCATCGTGCCGAACGGCCTCAAGGATCTCGGCAAGCTCGGCATCGACTTGAAGGGCGGCCATGATTTCCAGGGCTCGGGCGGCGCCAAGGCCAACAACACCTTCAGCGGCACGATCACGGTGACCGTGGTGCAGGTGCTGAACAACGGCAACCTGCGCGTGCACGGTGAAAAGCAGATCGCCATCAACCAGGGCACCGAATACATCCGCTTCGCCGGCACGGTCGACCCGCGCACCATCAGCGCCGACAACTCGGTGCTGTCCACGCGCGTGGCCGATGCGCGCATCGAATACGTGGGCGACGGCTACATCAATGACGCGCAGCGGATGGGCTGGCTGCAGCGCGTGATGATGAAAGTGTCGCCGTTCTGAAGGACAACCTCGTGATCGTCAGTCGTGGATTGGACAAGCTGTTCGGGTCGGCGCGCAAAGGCGCGCTGTGGTTGCTGCTGGCCTTGCTGGCGACGGCGCAGGTGCACGCGCAGACGCTGCGCGAACTCGCGGATTTCGCCGGCGTGCGCGACAACGCGCTGGTCGGTTACGGACTGGTGGTGGGCCTGGACGGCACCGGCGACCAGACCATGCAGACGCCGTTCACGACGCAAAGCCTGACCAACATGTTCTCGCGGCTGGGCATCACCGTGCCGGCCGGCACCAACATGCAGTTGCGCAACGTGGCGGCGGTGATGGTCACCGCGACCCTGCCGCCGTTCGCCGCGCCCGGCCAGCACATCGACGTGGTGGTGTCCTCGGTCGGCAACGCCAAAAGCCTGCGCGGCGGCACCTTGCTGATGACGCCGCTGAAGGGCGTCGACGGCAACACCTACGCGATCGCGCAAGGCAACATGCTGGTCGGTGGCGCGGGCGCCAGCGCCGGCGGGTCCAGCGTGCAGATCAACCAGCAGTCGGGCGGCACCATCAGCGACGGCGCGATCGTCGAGCGCAGCGTGCCGCTGGAACTCGGCCAGAACGGCGGCATGCTGGCGCTGCAATTGAAGCGCGCCGATTTCGGCACCGCGCAGCGCGTGGTGGACGCGATCAACGGTGCGATGGGCCGGCAGGTGGCGTCGGCCGAGAATGCCCGCACGATCCGCGTCGACGGTCCATTGGATCCGAACCAGCGTGTCGATTTCATCGCGCGCATCCAGAGTCTCGACGTGACGCCGGTGGATGCGCCGGCGCGCGTGATCATCAATGCGCGCAACGGTTCGGTTGTCCTGAACCAGCGCGTCACGCTGCAACCGGCCGCGGTCGCGCACGGCGACCTGTCGGTGGTGATCAGTACCGAAAACACCGTCAGCCAGCCCGCGCCTTTCAGCCGCGGCCAAACCACCGTGGTACAGAACAGCGCCATCAACATCACCAAGCAGCGGGGCAGCCTCAACGTCGTCAAGGGCGCCGACCTGATGCAGGTGGTGGACGCGCTGAATGCGCTCGGCGCGACGCCGCAGGATCTGATGTCGATCCTCGAAGCCTTGAAGGCCGCGGGTTCGCTGAACGCGGACCTGGAGATGATGTGATGGCGGTCGGCTCGCTCGACGCGGCGCGATTCGCGCTGGACGTGAAGGGCCTCGATGGCCTGAAGCGGGCGGCCATGAAGGATCCACAGGCGCAGCTGAAGGAAGCGGCCAAGCAGTTCGAGGCGGTGTTCCTTGGGCAGATGCTGAAAAGCATGCGCGACGCCGGTTTCAAGTCCGACCTCACGGACAATCGCCAGATCCAGTTCTACCAGTCGTTGCTCGACCAGCAGCTCGCCCAGAACATGGCGGGCAAGGGCACCGGCATCGCCGAGATGCTGGTGCGCCAGTTGTCGCACCACAAGGCTGCGCCGCCGCAACCGGCCGGCGATGCCGCGATGGCCATGCGGATCGCCGCGATTCCGCGCGGCACGCCGCGTTCGCTGGAAGGCATGCCCGCCGTCGCGGCCGTGGACCACGACGGCGACGACGGGCAGGACAGCGGCCTGATCGCCGCGATCGCCGCGCAGATTCGCGCCGCCCAGGTTTCGGCGAAGCCCGTCGCGTCCGGTGCGATCGCGGGCGTTGGCGCGTCCGCTTCCACCTCCGGCGCCACCGATCGGCCCGATGATGGCGAAGGCAACGTCTACACCCGCTTCGTGAACCGCTTCGTCGGCGCCGCACGCGCAGCGGCGCAGTTGAGCGGCGTGCCGGCACGCCTGATCCTGGCGCAGGCCGCGCTGGAAACCGGCTGGGGCCGCCACGAAATGACGGCCGACAGCGGCGCCAAGAGCCACAACCTGTTCGGCATCAAGGCCGGCGCAAGCTGGGACGGCGCCACCGCCGACAACATGACCGACGAATACGTGGGTAGCCGCAAGGTCGGCGTGCGCGAGACCTTCCGGGCCTACGGGTCGTACCTCGAATCGTTCGTCGATCACGCGAAGTTGCTCGGCAACAGTGCGCGTTACGCGGCGGTGCGGCAGGCCGGCAGCCCCGAGCAGGCGGCACAGGCCTTGCAGGATTGCGGTTATGCCACCGATCCGCGCTACGCCGACAAGTTGATCTCGATCATGCAGCAGATAGGTCGGGTGGTGATGCCTTAGACAACAAATCGTTCGTCATTCCGGACGCGCGCAGCGCGATCCGGAATCGGTTTGAAGGATACCGATTGACTCGCGCCATCCCTGGCGCTCGCCCTTCGGGCCGCCTTCGGCGTTCGCGTTTGCAGTCCTGCAAACGCAGTCGGGTTCCGCTCCCGCGTTGCTGAAGCGGCCCCGGAATGACGAAGGTTTATCCGGAGCCCTCTGGACCGGGACAGCAATTCACAATCGTTCAAGAAACTCCGCAACCTGCCGATAACGTCAATCGAGCTTCGAAGGAAAACCGACCGTGAGCATTTTTTCCATCGGCTTGAGTGGTCTGAATGCCGCCAGTGCGGCGTTCAACACCGCCAGCAACAACATCAGCAACGTCTACACCCCGGGCTACAACCGGCAGGTGGTGGAGCTGGGCGAGTTGCCGGCCACGCAGGGCGTGAAGGTGGAGGGCATCCAGCGGCAGTTCGACAGCTACATCGCCCAGCAGCTCAACAGCGCCAGCAGCAAGACCAGTGCGCTGGACGCCTACCAGACCCAGGTCAGCCAGATCGACAACCTGCTGGCCGATCAGGATTCGGGCCTGGCACCACTGATGCAGAAGTTCTTTTCCTCGGTGTCGGATCTCGCGAGTACGCCGTCCGACCCGGCCGCGCGCCAGGGCGTGATCGGCAGCGCCGATACCTTGAGCGCGCAGTTCCGTTCGTTCGACAGTTACCTCGCCGACATGGCCTCGGGGCTCGACGGCCAATTGCACGACGAAGTCACCCAGATCAACAACACCGCCACGCAGATCGCGAACCTCAACACCCAGATCGCGCTGGCCAAGGCCAAGCAGGGCGAGGCGCCCAACAGCCTGCTCGACCAGCGCGACCAGCTGGTCGCCGACTTGAGCCAGCGCGTCAACGTGCGCGTGTCCACGCAGGACAGCGGCAGCTACAACATTTCCTTCGGCAATGGCCAGCCGCTGGTGAGCGGCGGCAGGCAGTTCGACCTGGAAACCATGCCGTCGACCGTCGACCCCAGCCGCACCTCGATTGGTTACCGCGATGCCTCGGGCAACCTGATCGAGATCCAGGATTCCACTTTTTCCGGCGGCACCCTGGGCGGGTTGCTGACGTTTCGCGATGAAACGTTGAATCCGACCCGCAACAAGCTCGGCCAGCTCGCGGTGGCGTTCGCCGAAGGCATCAACACGCAGCACCGCGCGGGCCTCGATCTGAACGGCGACGCCGGCGGCGACATGTTCGCGATCGGCCAGCCGCTGGTGTACGCGAACGCGCGCAACACCGGCACGGCGTCGATGAGCGTCGCGTTCGATTCCGCGAACGCAGACCAGCTCACCGCCAGCGACTACGACGTGCGCTATGACGCCGCCAGCAGCAGTTTCAGGATCACGCGCGCCGACACCGGCGCAAGCACCACCGCGACGCTGGATGCCAGCAACCAGTTGAGCTTCGGCGGCGTCACGGTCACGGTGAGCAACCCGGCCGGTCTGGCCGACGGCGATCGTTTCCAGGTGCAGCCCACGCGGATCGCCGCGTCCGGTTTCAAGAACATCATCAGTGACCCGGTCAAGCTCGCCGCGGCCGACACCGCCGGCGGCACGGGCAACAACAGGAACGCGCTGGCGCTGCAAGCCCTGCAGTCGCAGTCGCTGGTCGGCGGCACCGCCAGTTTCAACCAGGCCTACGCGTCGCTGGTCGGCGACGTCGGCAACCGCACCAACATCGTGCAGGTGAACCTGAAAGCCCAGCAAAGCCTGAGCGAACAGTTGACCGACGTACAGCAGTCGCAGTCCGGCGTGAACCTCGACGAGGAAGCGGCCAACCTCGTGCGCTACCAGCAGTACTACCAGGCCAACGCCAAGGTCATCCAGACCGGCTCCACCATCCTCGACGCCATCCTGGGCTTGCGGTAATCGACAGGGAAAACTGCCATGCGCATCAGCACCCAAACCCTTTATGCCCAGAGCATGCGCTCGCTGAACCAGCAGCAGGCGGAACTTTCGCACGTGGGCCAGCAGATCGCTTCCGGCCAGCGCGTGATGCGTCCGTCGGACGATCCGCAGGCCGCCTCGCGCGCCGTGCAGGTCAGCCAGGCGCAGGCGATCACCAGCCAGTACACCGATTCGCGCGTCAGCGCACGCAACGCGCTGTCGATGGAAGAAAGCGTGCTCAACAGCGTGGGCGATGCGGTCAGCAGCGCCAAGACGCTGATGCTGGAAGCGGCCAACGGCACCCTGACCAACGCCGACCGCGCGTCCATCGCCAGCCAGTTGCAGGGCGTCTATGAAACCGTGCTCGGCCAGGCCAACGCCACCGACGGCAACGGCCGCTACCTGTTCGGCGGGTATCAGGACAAATCCGTGCCGTACGTGATGGGCGGGACAGGCGTGAACTACACGGTCAGCCCGACCCTCGATTCAAGCCGGCAACAGCAGATCGACGCATCGCGCCTGCTGGACGTGAGCGACACGGGCAGCAGCGTGTTCCAGGGCACGCGGGGCGCGTCCGGCTTCATGGCCGTCGCCGAAAGCGCCAACGCCGGCAGCGTCACCTTCCAGGGCCGGCCGGACGTCGTCGACCGCAGCGATCCGAATTTCGGCACGCCCTTCAAGGTCGCGTTCTCCGTGGCCGCTGGTGTCGCCACCTATGAAATCCAGGACAGTTCCGGCGCCGTGCTGCAGGCGGCGCAACCTTACCAATCGGGCCAGGCGATCCAGTATGGCGGCCTGTCGCTCACCTTGAGCGGCACGCCCGCGAATGGCGACGCGATCGACGTCGACCAGGCGCAGAACCTGAACACCGACCTCTTCAAGACGTTCGAGAAGGCGCTGGCGATCCTCAAGCAGCCCGCCGACACGGCCGCCCAGCAAGCCGCACTGCAGAACACCCTGGGCAACGCGATGACCGAGTTCGACGGCAGTCTCGACAACGTGCTGATGGTGCGCGCTTCGGTCGGTTCGCGCCTCAACGAGCTGGACGTGGTCGACAAGGTCGCCAGCAACCGGCAGCTCAACTACGCGCAGACCAAGTCCGATCTCGTCGACCTCGACTACAACACCGCGATCTCCGAATACAGCCTGCGCAGCGTCGGGCTGCAGGCCGCACAGAAGGCGTTCATGTCGATGCGGCAGATGAACCTGTTCGATCTGCTGTAGGCTCAGTTTGCGCAAGGGGTCGTGCCAAACGCCTTCGCCGATGATGCTCGGTTTTGACGGCTTATCGAGAATCTTGCTGAGCCAATTTTTGCAGACCGGACAAGCTACCTGAGGCCTGAGTCAGTGATGTGTTGAAGCTGCCGAGAGATAGGTCGGCAGCTGGTGACTCTTTGCCCCCACTCCTCTACCTCTTGCTTTAATGACACGACTCTCGGTTGTGAGGAGAAAATAGTCGAACTCACCGTTTACGACCTCGATCGGCGCGACCTTAGAATGGAATGTCGTCTTCTGGAGCTTGCGCAGGCTGTCTTAACATAAATTGATCTTGATGCTCCAATACCCATCTCCAACCCTTTTCTGTGAGTGAGTAGCCAATATAAGATTCACCGTCAAAATCGTTGTAGCGTTCGTAAGAAATCCATTCTTTCTGAACGAGGCTCTTTACTGAGACGGTTGCAGCGATCTTCGTGAATCAAATCCGATCCATATCTCGTGTAATTTGGCGTGCTGAAGCATGGTCTTCAGGGTAATCAAGATTCTCCGCAAGAGCTGCAAGGCATACAATCTCGTGCTGTTCTAATCCATCAATTTTATTCAGTCTTGCGAGTTCGCTAATTCTAGGCAACTGCTCTTCGCGGTGAAGAATAGCTTTCATCTTTGTAGAAATGTGGCTTCGTAGCGAAGCAAAATCTCGTGCGGATTCATTTGAGTAGCGAATTACAGATCTGTGTTGGACATCGAACGGAAACTTTGCCGTCCGTTCCGACGAGCAGACCATCACAACTTCCTTACCGGCCGCAATTGCGTATCTCAGTTCGAACCATACGTTTGGATTGTCTAACGTTATTTCGGCGAAACAAATTCGCGAATCACGAATTCCCGATTCGATATCTTGGATTGGTATGCTTACCTTTGGATCTTGGTCAACGCGATACGGCTCCAGACCTGCATCAACGATTGCGGGAGCGAAGGTATCTTCATACCGCTTGTCGAAGACGCTTCCGTCGAAGGGCTGCATTACAAAGCACTTTTCCATGCTAGTCCTATGGGCTGACACCGCTTTTGCCCCGGGTGAGGGGCGGTAGCGGAATCGTCCCGCCGTGCGGTATGGGTGTCAATCACGGAACCTACTTCCGGTCCCCCGGCTCGCATGTGATTCTCAAATCGGCGCCATAGCCTGGATCATCGTCTGCATGGCTTGCAGCCCCTGGCC
>JBDZUX010000017.1:0-52917 GCA_040255405.1 Lysobacteraceae bacterium | reverse complement strand
ATGCCGGCGATGCCGTCGCACACGGTGACCAACAAGGTCTGCTCGGCACCGGGTTCGTTCGACCCGCACGCGTTGAACAAGATGAACCCGGACAGCCAATGCAAGATCGCCAACTTCAAGAAGCAGGGCGACACGGTCACCTTCGACCAGGTCTGCACCGCGCCGATGGCGATGACCATGCATGGCACCTTCCGCACCACGGGTGGCGCCAATTTCACGGGCAGCATGCACGCATCGTTCGATGCAGGCGGCGGGCATCCGATGACGGTGGATACCGAATACACCGGCAAACAGGTCGGGACGTGCAACTACACACCGCCCAAGGCGTCGGATTGACGGCGCGCGGGTCGACTTTTGGCCGACACTTCGTGACGCGCTTCATCCCGCGATCAGCCGTGCGCCCGTCCAATGGAAGGCATGGCAGGCATTCGCATCGGCATCTCGGGGTGGCGCTATCCGCCATGGCGCGGCGTGTTCTATCCGGAGGACCTGGTCCAGCGTGACGAGTTGCGCTACGCGTCCCGGCATTTTCCCACCATCGAATTGAACGGATCGTTCTATTCGCTGCAACGGCCGGAAAGCTATGCCCGTTGGCGCGAGCAGACGCCGCGCGGATTCGTGTTCGCGATCAAGGGCCCGCGTTTCATCACCCACGTGTTGCGGCTGCGCGACATCGAAGTGCCGCTGGCGAATTTCTTCGCGTCCGGCGTATTCGGGTTGCGCGAAAAATTCGGGCCGCTGCTGTGGCAGTTCCCGGCCAACTTCAAATACGACCATGATCTGCTGGCACGGTTCTTCGACCTCCTTCCGCGCGATACCGAAGCCGCCCTGAAACTGGCGCGCCGGCGCGACTTCCACGTGAAAGGCCGCGTACGGCTCGCGATCGGCCGCAACCGCCGCCTGCGCCACGCCATCGAGGTACGGCATCCCGGATTCCTGGACGCGTCGTTCGTCGCGCTGTTGCGTGAACACGACATTGCGCTGGTGGTGGCCGACACCGCCGGCAAGTGGCCGTACGTGGAGGAGGTCACCGCAAGCTTCATGTATCTGCGGCTGCACGGCGACAAGGAGTTGTACGCCAGCGGCTACACCGATGCGGCGCTGGATCGCTGGGCCGCGCGCATCCGCGACTGGCACGCCGGTTCGCAACCGCGCGGTGCGGTGCGGGTCGCCACAGCACCATCGCCGCCACGCCGCCGATCGCGCGACGTTTACTGCTATTTCGACAACGACGCCAAGGTGCACGCGCCGTTCGACGCAATCCGGCTCGCGAAAAACCTCGCCTCGCGCAACGCGCGCTGACAGCGGGCGGCCCGCTACCGACGCGGCATCAAATCCCGCGCAACAGTTCCGGCGGAATGGCCGCGCCGCCGCGGCTGCCCGGCCGGCGCCGTGGTATGAACGCGGCCGCGCCCCAGGCGTGCAGCTCGATCACTTCCCACGTCGCGGGAATCTTGCCGTCGCGCCGCGTTTGCTCGTAAGCCTGCAACATGCGGGTGAAGCGTGCCTTGCCGGTAAGACCTTTCGCGCGTTGTGCATCCGCGTTGGTGACCCCGAGCCCTTTCAGTTCGCGCAACAAGTCGCGCGGCGCGTCGTAGCGGGTCACGATGCGGTCGACGTCCAGCACGGGCTCGCGCAGGCCGGCCGCGAATGCGGCGTCGCCGAGATCGTGGATGTCGAGGAACGCGCTGACGTGGGGGCGCGCTGCGTCGGCTTCGGCCCAGGCGGCGCGCAGTTCCTTCAGCGTGTCCGGTCCGAGGCTGGACGCCGCGAGGAAGCCGCCCGGTTTCAGCACGCGCGCGAACTCCTCCAGCAACGGTTGCGCCGGTCCGCACCACTGCACGCACAGGTTGGCGTGCAGCACGTCGACGCTCTGGTCCGGCAGCGGCAACGCGCGCGCATCGGCGCACACGCGCGCGAACGGCTTGAGCAGGCCCGCGCGGCGGCGCGCGGTACGCAGCATCGGCATCGCGATGTCCATCGCGATCACGCGGGCCTTCCGCCAGCGCTTGCGCAGCGCCGCGGTGCCGCGGCCCGTCCCGCTGCCGATGTCGACCACCAGTTCCGGGGTGCCTTCGTAATAGTCCAGCCGCTCCAGCAGGCGCGCCTGCACCTCGCGTTGCAGCGCATCGTGGCGTTCGTAGCCGCGCGCGGCACGGCCGAAGGCGTGTCGCACCTGCAGCGGATCGAGTTCGAAGGTATTCATGCGTGGAGGGTTTCCAGCAGCGGCCGCAGTCCCGCCACGACGTCGGCGGTGTGTCCGATGAAAGGTGCATGGCCGCCGCCGGCGACGCAGGTGAATGTCCCGGCGCTTTGCGTCGCGCTCCATCGCATCGCCTGCCACGGGATCAGGCGGTCGCGGCGCCCGGCAATCCATGCGCTCGGCGACGCGAGTTCCGGAAGGCGCGCGCGCAGGTCGGCGTGCTCCAACACATCCAGGCCGTCCACCAGCGCCCGCACGTCGGGGCGATGGTCGTTGAAGGTGTCGGCGCGCAGCTTGCGCAGGTCTGCCTGCGCGCAATCGCTGCCCAATGCCTCCAGCGCCAGGAAACGTTCCAGCGTGCCTTCGTAGTCGGCGCCGAGGTCGTGGCCGAAGTTCTCGAGGATTTCCGGCGACACCGCGTACGGCCAGTCTTCGCCGCGCACGAAGCGTGGCGAGGCGCACAGCATCGCGAGCGCCTGCACCTGTTGCGGAACATCCAGCGCGGCCTGCAGCGCATACAGGCCGCCCAGTGACCAGCCGAGCCAGAGCGCGGGCGGCACGCGCGCGGCGATGGCCTTCGCGCAGGCGGCGGGTTGCAGGGAAACCGTGCAATCGCGGGAACGGCCATGCCCCGGCAGGTCGACCACGTGCAACGTGTACGCGTCGCGCAGGGCTTCGACCAACGGCGCGAACACGCCGCCGTGCATCGCCCAGCCGTGCAGCAGCACGAGATGCGTGTCGCCGCGGCCTTCGGTTTGTATGAAAAGGGTGGACATGCGAATCGGGAATCGGGAATCGGGAATCGGGAATCGAACAACGCGACAATCTTCGTCATTCGGGGGCCGTCGCCGGATTCATCGGCGATGGAACTTGGAAGCCAGCGACTTTTCGTCGGTCGATTGAAGCGCCAGCGCATCCAGCAGCCGATCGACGTCTTGCTCCGAATGTGCCGCGGACAAGGTGACCCGCAAACGTGCCTTGCCTTGCGGCACGGTCGGCGGACGGATTGCCGTGACCAGGCAGCCGGCCTGTTCCAGCGCCCGCGATGCGTGCAGCGCACGCCCGGCATCGCCCAACACGATCGGCTGGATCGCCGTGGAGGACGGCATCAAGGACAACCCGAGTTGCGTGACGCCCTTGCGGAAACGCGTGACCAGCGCGTGGAGTTTTTCGCGTCGACCCTCGTCTTCGCGTGCGATGCGAATCGCCTCGCACGCGGCCGCGGCCAATGCGGGCGGCAAGGCGGTGGTGTACACGAACGTTCGCGCGAATTGGGTCAGGCCTTCGATCAACCCCCGGCTGCCGGCCACGAACGCGCCCATGCAGCCGAGCGCCTTGCCCAAGGTCGCCATCAGCACCGGAACATCTGTCTGCGACAACGCAGCGCCCTCGACACTGCCGGCACCGTGCGGGCCGAGTACGCCGAGCCCGTGCGCGTCGTCCACCATCAGCGTGGTGCCTTCGTGTTTGCAGAGCGCAGCCAGTTCGCGCAGCGGCGCGACGTCACCGTCCATGCTGAACACGCCATCGGTGGCGAGCAGCGCCGGTTTGTCGCTGATACCCGCGAGTTGACGCGCGGCGGCTTCGGCATCGTTGTGCGGATAGCGTTTCAAAGCCGCGCCCGCGAGCTGCGCGGCATCCAGCAAGCTTGCGTGGTTCAGCTTGTCCTGCACGCAAAGGCCATCGCGCCCGAGCAACGCCTGCATCGCGCCCAGATTGGCCAGCCAGCCGGAAGAAAACAGCAGCGCGGCATCGCGACCGGTCCATTCGCACAGCAGTTCTTCGAGTTGCGCGTGTTCGCGCCGGTGGCCGCAGACCAGGTGCGCGGCGGTGCCGCCGACGCCGCATTCGTTCGCGGCGTGCTGCAAGGCCTTGATGATGCGCGCGTCCTGCGCAAGCCCGAGGTAATCGTTGCTGCAGAAGTTCAGCAACTCGCGACCATCGATCGTGACGCGCACGCCATGTGCGGCATCAAGCGTGCGCACGCGGCGCAACAAACCCGCGCGTTCACGTTCCGCCACGCGCCCGGCCAGCGATTGCAGCAGGTCGGCGCGCATCAACGTCGATCCCTCGCCCCGCGGGGGAGGCGACGCGAAGCGCCGGGCGCGCAGCGCTTGGGTGAGGGGACGGGTATGCGAGATGTGGCCAAGCGCATTACAAACATGAATGGACAGGCGGTCCCGAACCCTCCTCCGCAACCCCCTTCCGGAGTGGGGAGCGCGAGAGGTCAGGCCGCGTGCGGGCATGCTTCAAGGATGTCGGCGTGTACGGTAGCGGCGTCATCCGCTTCGACATCGACCTGCATCGGATGCAGATCGAGGCGACGGAACAAGGCGTGGTCGTGCTCGACGTCGGGATTGCCGGTGGTCAGCAGTTTCTCGCCCATGAAGATCGAACCTGCGCCCGCGAAGAAGCACAGGGCCTGCATCTCATCGCTCATCTGCTGGCGGCCGGCCGAGAGGCGCACGATGGACTTCGGCATCACGATCCGCGCAACGGCAATCGTGCGCACGAATTCGAACGGGTCGATTTTTTCCGCATTGGCCAACGGCGTGCCGGGCACCGGTACCAACTGGTTGATCGGCACCGATTGCGGATGCTCCGGCAGGTTCGCCAAGGCTTGCAGCAAGCCTGCGCGCTGCGTGCGCGTTTCGCCCATGCCGACGATGCCGCCGCAGCAGGTTTTCAGGCCCGCCGCGCGGATGTCCTGCAGCGTGTCGAGGCGGTCTTCGAATTCGCGGGTATGAATGATCTCGCCGTAGTAGTCGGGCGAGGTGTCGATGTTGTGGTTGTAATAGTCAAGTCCGGCATTCTTCAATTGCTGCGCGTGGCCCTCGCCCAACAGCCCCAGCGTCGCACAGGTTTCCATCCCCAGCGCCTTCACTTCGCGGATCATTTCGGCGACCTTCGGGATGTCGCGATCCTTCGGGCCGCGCCACGCCGCACCCATGCAGAAACGCGAAGCACCGGCGGCCTTGGCCGCGCGCGCGCGCTTCAGCACCGCGTCGACGCCCAGCAACTTCTGTGCTTCGACACCGGTGTGGTAGCGCTGTGCCTGCGGGCAGTACGCGCAATCTTCCGGGCAGCCGCCGGTCTTGATCGACAGCAGCGTGGAAACCTGCACCGCGTTCGGGTCGTGGTTGGCCGCGTGCACCGCGTGGGCACGCGCCAGCAAATCCATGAAGGGGAGATCGAACAAGGTTTCGATCTCGGCCAGCTTCCAGTCGTGCCTGACCGGTGAATCGGGATCCATGCCGTCCATTGGGGCGCTCCGCGTTACAGTAATCGTGAAGTTTCGGGCCCCGAGGAGACCCCTGTCAACTTCAAAGCCACCCATCTGGTTGACGAGGCACTGGATGCCGTGCTGCCTTCGCATTGTTTGCTGTGCGGTGCGCGGGGACAGGGCGCGTTGAGTCTTTGCACGGCCTGCGAGGCGGAGGCGCCGCGCAATACCACCTGTTGCACGCGCTGCGCGCTGCCCCTGGGAACACCCGCGTCTTTGTGCGGGCGCTGCCTCAGGCACGCGCCGCCCTGGGATGCGGCGTGGGTGCCATTCCGCTACGAGTGGCCGTTGGCGCAGTTGGAATCACGCTTCAAGTTCGGCGGCGACCTTGCAGCCGGACGCACGCTCGCGCTGCTTTGGCTGGCATCGCAGCCGTCGCCGGAGGCCCTGCCCGAGGCACTCGTGCCGGTGCCCCTGCATCGCACCCGGCTTCGCCGGCGCGGTTACAACCAGGCGCTCGAATTGGCCAAACCGCTGGCCCGGCATTTCGCCGTTCCGTTGCTGCATGACGCGTTGCGCAGGACGCGCGCCACCCACGCGCAAACCGAACTCACTGCGGTGCAGCGTCGCCGCAACGTGCGCGGCGCGTTCGAGGCCCGCTTCTCCGGCACGGTGCCGGAACACGTCGCGGTGCTGGACGACGTCTTCACCACCGGCGCGACCCTTGCTGAATGCGTGCGCGTGCTGAAGAAAGCCGGTGCAGCGCGGGTGGACGTGTGGGCCTTGGCGCGCGCGCCGGCGCGCTGATAAGCGCATCACTTCATCGCCAGCGCCACCACCAGCCCCAGCCATACCGCGCCGCCGACCCAGTTGTTGTTGCGGAATGCCGCGAAGCACGCGTCGCGCTGGCGCCAGCGCATGTTCCAGAGTTGCCACGCAAACAGCAGTAGCGCCACGGCCAATCCGACCAGGAACGGCCATTCGAGTTGCGCACGTTGCCCCACCAGGAGCAGCGTGAACAGCAGCGTCGCCATCAGGATGCCGAGGATCGGAAGGTCTGCCTCGCCGAACAGGATTGCCGTGGATTTCGCGCCGACGCGCAGGTCGTCGTCGCGATCCACCATCGCGTATTCGGTGTCGTAAATGGTCGAAAACAATACGTTGCCGAGGAACAGCAGCCAGCACACCGGTGGCAATCCGTTGGTGACGGCGGCGAACGCCATCGGAATGCCCCAGCCGAACGCGGCGCCCAGCACCACTTGCGGGAGGTACGTGTAACGCTTGGAGAACGGATACAGCGCGGCCAGCGCGGCGCCGGCGAACGACAGGTACATCGTCAGCCGGTTGGTGAATGCCAGCACCAGTGCGAAGCCGATCAGCGCCAGCACCACGAAGGTCACCAAGGCTTCCCAGGGCTTCACGCGTCCCGCTGCGATGGGCCGCCCGGCGGTGCGTTGGACGAGTGGGTCGAGCTTGCGGTCGGCGAAATCGTTCATCGCGCAACCCGCGGCGCGCATCACGAACACGCCCACCGTGAACACGATGAGGTACTTCCACGGCGGAAATCCGTCGGCGGCCAGCCACAGCGCCCACCAGGTTGGCCACAGCAGCAGCAGTGCGCCGATCGGCCGATCCATCCGTACCAGCACCAGCAGATCGCGGGTCTTGTCGCGCCAGCCGACGGGCAATGCGCGCAACAGGAATTCGATCGTGCGCGTCGAGCGCACCGAAGCGTCCGCCGGCCGCGAGGTGTCGGGCGGAGGCGGCGTTGCCGGCAGATCGGTCGCGCGCAGATCGAGCAACGGCAGCTCTTCCTGCGTCACTTGCGCCGACGACGGGCGCCTGGATTTGGACGATCTGCGTTTGCGGGGCATGCGTCGACGGGTACGTCCCTTGAATCGAAGTCCGATTGTCGCGCAGCACGCGACCGCGGCCAACCACGGGGACCTTCGGCACAGCCATGCCAAGGCCTGTGCCGCTATCCTCGGGCGTTCCCTGGGTCAACGGAAAAAGGCGATGGGCTTTTTCAAGAAGATCACCCGCCACAAATCGGTCGAGCAGCTGCAAGCGGATGCGGGCCAGTCGCAGGATTTCCGCCGCACGATGGGCGTCTGGCAGCTTACGGCGAT
The DNA here is from genome assembly GCA_040255405.1 of Lysobacteraceae bacterium. Classification (GTDB taxonomy): domain Bacteria; phylum Pseudomonadota; class Gammaproteobacteria; order Xanthomonadales; family Rhodanobacteraceae; genus 66-474. The sequence goes on along the minus strand of JBDZUX010000017.1, from coordinate 45,362 downwards.
CGGCGTCGGCGCCATCGTCGGCGTCGGCGTGTTCGTGCTGGCGCCGCACGAGGCGGCGCTGCACGCCGGCCCTGCGATCGTGTTGAGCTTCCTGATTGCCGGCATCGGCAGCGCGTGCGCCGCACTCTCCTACGCCGAATTCGCGGGCATGATCCCGGTCACCGGCAGTGCTTATACCTACGGCTACGCGGTGCTGGGCGAACTGCCCGCGTGGATCATCGGCTGGGATCTGTTGATCGAATACGCGTTGATCGTGGCGGTGGTGGCCGCCGGCACGTCCAATTACCTGCAATCGCTGATCCAGCAGATCACCGGCTGGCAGCTGCCGGTGTTCCTGCAGGGCGCCTACGGCGAGGGCGACGGCATGCTGTTCAACCTGTGGGCCGCCGTGGTGGCGCTGCTGGTCGCGGGGTTGCAGATCTTCCGCACCGAGATCGGCGCGCGCTTCAATACCGTGGTGGTGGCATTGAAGGTACTCGGCGTGGCGATCGTGATCGTGGTCGGCGCGTTCTATGTCGATACCAGCCGCTGGCACCCGTTCATTCCCGAAGTCGTCGAACACGCGGACGGCACGTTGCAGTATGGCTGGGCGGGCGTGATGGCGGCGGCAAGCATCGTGTTCTTCGCGTGCTTCGGTTACGACACCCTGACCACCGCCGCCGAGGAATCGAAGAATCCACAACGCGACCTGCCTCGGGCGGTGGTGCTGTCGCTGCTGGTGGCGATGGCGATGTACTTCGGTGTGTCGCTGGTGCTGACCGGGATGGTGCATTACACCGAACTCAACGTGCCGGCGCCCGTCAGCGCGGCGTTCCAGGAGCGCGGGCTGCACTGGATCAGTGGCGTGATCAACGTGGCTGCCGTGGCCGGCATCGCCAGCGTGGTGTTTGCGTTCATGCTGGGCGCGGCGCGCATCTGGTATGCGCTGTCGCGCGACGGCTTGCTGCCGCGCTGGTTCGCGAAATCGCACCCGAAGTACGGCACGCCGTATCGCACCACCGCAATCCTGGGCGTGGTGACGGCGGTGACGGCCGGATTCGTTCCGTTGACCGAGCTGGCCAAGCTGGTCAACATCGGCACGCTGTCGGCGTTCATCCTGATCTGCACCTCGGTGCTGATCCTGCGCGTCCGCCGGCCCGACCTGGAGCGCCGCTTCCGCATGCCGGCGTTGTGGTTGGTGGCGCCGATCGGCGTCATCTTCTCGCTGTTCCTGATCATCGGATGGCCGTGGGTCACCAATGGCGAGTTCCACCTGATCGGCGGACTCGACCGCGACACCTACATCCGGTTCATCGTGTGGATGCTGATCGGTTTCGCGATCTACTTCGGGTACGGCATTCGCAAGAGCGCGCTGAATCGCGACCGGTAGTTCGTGGCGCGGGACTTGTGGCGGCTGGCGCGCGGCACCATCTGGAACGGTGTCGCGCGGCGTGTGTCCTGCACACCGCGCCAGCGCAACCCTTGCCGCGAGGTGTTCACGATGATCGATCTCTACTACTGGCCGACGCCCAACGGGCACAAGATCACGCTGTTCCTCGAGGAAGCGGGACTGCCTTACACCATCCGGCCGGTGGACATCGGCAAGGGCGACCAGTTCAAGCCGGACTATCTTGCGATTTCGCCCAACAACAAGATGCCCGCGATCGTCGATCACCATCCGGTCGGCGGTGGCGCGCCACTCAGCGTGTTCGAGTCCGGCGCCATCCTCGTTTACCTTGCGGGCAAGACCGGCAAGTTCATTCCGCCCGATGCGCGCGGCAAGATCGAATGCCTGGAATGGCTGTTCTGGCAGGTCGGCGGCCTCGGCCCCATGACGGGCCAGCACGGGCACTTCAGCGTGTATGCACCCGAGAAAATCCCCTATGCGATCGAGCGTTACCGCAAGGAATCGGAGCGCCTGCTCGACGTGCTGAATCGCCGCCTCGCCGGACGCGCCTTCATCACGGGCGCCGACTACACCATCGCCGACATGGCGTGTTATCCGTGGATCGATCCCTATTCGAAGGCGCCGCTGGATCTGGAACCCTTTGCCGAGGTCCGGCGCTGGCGTGACGCGATCGCGTTGCGTCCGGCCACCCAGCGTGCTTACGCCCGCGGTCCGGAAGCCAATCCGAAATCCGGCGCGCCGATGAGCGACGAGGAAAAGAAGATCCTGTTCGGGCAGGGCGCGCGCAAGGGCTGAACGGTCGCATTGTTCGCCTGTCTGAATACGTTGTATTACAGTGTCCTCGCGCTTCGGGTAGGGCTTGGACCCATGAGCATCACCAGCGTGCGGTTGCAGGAAGATGTCAAACGCGACTTGGAGCGCGTCGCGGAGCGGCAGCGCCGCAGCAAGAGTTGGGTCATCAATCAGGCGGTACGCGAATACGTACGGCGCGAGGCGAGCGAAGGCGAGCGCTGGCGCGAAACGCTGGAAGCCCTTGATGACGTCGCCGCCGGCCGGGTGCTGCCTGCGAAGGATGTGCATGCCTGGTTGCGGAGCTGGGGTACGCCGAAAGAAGCCAGGCCGCCCAAGGCCAGGCGGTGACCATCCGCACGCCGCGGCTCGTCTATGTGGCGGCCGCGGTGAATGACCTGGCGCGATTGCGCAAATTCATCGCCGAACATGATCCCCGGGCCGCGCGACGGATCGCCGCGGAGCTCGTCGAACACATCGAGGCTTTGCGCGATGCGCCCTTGATGGGCCGTTCGGTGGGGGCGGCGCCCGATCCGGAATCGATTCGCGACATGGTGTTTGGCAACTACATCGTGCGTCATGCCATTACCGCCCGCAGTATCGCCGTGCTGCGCGTATGGCATCACATCCAGTCGCGGGCGTGAACGTCTTGCGTGCGGTTCCGCAGGGCCCATGCCATCCGGCCTATGCGCGGCGGCGCGCGCGGTGCTACGTTCGACGGGTTGCCAACCCTCGCGGAGCCCCGCATGTCCTTCCTGCGCCGTCGTTCGTCGTCGCACGTCCGCCTGTTCGCGCTGTTTGCGTTCGGCCTGATTGGTCTCGCTTTCGCCGGCGGCGCGTTCGCGGACGCCGCTGATGCGCACATCGCGCCCCCGCAGGACACGCCCTATCCCGGCACCCTGCAGATCCACGTGGATGCCAGCGATACGCGCCAGGGCATTTTCCGCGTGCACGAAACCATTCCGGTGCAGGCGGGCGAGCTGACGCTGCTGTATCCGAAATGGTTGCCGGGCGATCACTCGCCCAGCGGGCCGATCGCGATGCTGGCGGGCTTGAAGGTCACCGCCAACGGCCAGCCGCTGAAATGGAAGCGCGACAAGTACGACGTTTACGCCTTCAAGGTGGACGTGCCGCAGGGCGTATCGGCCATCGGCGTGGATTTCCAGTTCCTGTCCGGCCGCGGCTCGCACGCTTTCATCCAGATGACCGACAAGATGCTGTCGCTGGAATGGAACACGGTGTCGCTGTATCCGGCCGGGCATTACTCGCGCCAGATCAAGGTCGAACCGAGCGTTACCTTCCCGGCAGGCTGGCGGTTCGGCACCGCACTGGAACAAGCTTCGCGCACGGGTGACACCGTCACCTTCGAGACCACCACGTTCAACACGCTGGTCGATTCGCCGATCTACGCGGGCAAGTATTTCAAGCGCGTCGATCTCGATCCGGGTGCGAAGGCGCCGGTGTACCTCGACGTGTTCGCGGATGCGCCCAAGGACCTCGAGATGACGCCCGAACAGCTGCAGGTGCACAGGAACCTCGTCACCCAGGCCGTCAAGCTGTTCGATTCCCACCATTACGATCACTACAACTTCCTGTTCTCGCTGTCCGACCAGTTGAGCGGCAACGGGCTGGAGCACCACCAGTCCAGCGAGGACGGCGCCGATCCCGATTACTTCACCAACTGGGACGACGGTGCCCCCAACCGTGACCTGCTGGCGCACGAATACACGCACTCGTGGAACGGCAAGTTCCGCCGTCCGGCCGATTTGTGGACGCCGAACTTCAACGTGCCCATGGGCGATTCGCTGTTGTGGGTGTACGAAGGGCAGACGCAATATTGGGGTTTCGTGCTGACCGCGCGCTCCGGCATGTGGACGCCTGAACAGTTCCGCGATGCGCTGGCGATGGTGGCCGCCAACTACGACCGCAACCGCGTCGGTTTCCAGTGGCGCACGCTGGAAGACACCACCAACGACCCGACCGCCGCGCACCGCGCCGGGCTGCCGTACCGCAGCTGGCAGATGAGCGAGGAGTACTACTCGGGCGGCCAGATGATGTGGCTGGCGGCGGACGCCAGGATCCGCGCGCTCACCCACGACCGGAAGTCGCTGGACACCTTCGCCAGGGATTTCTTCGGCGTCGACAACGGCAGCTTCGTCACCCACACCTACACCTTCGATGACGTCGTGAACGCGCTGAACGGCGTCGTGAAATACGACTGGGCCGGCTTCCTCGATCGCTACATCGATGAACTGGAACCGCCGTTCACCAAGGGCCTGGAAGCGACCGGCTGGAAGCTGGTGTACACCGACGAGGAAAGCCCGTACGAAACGCAGTACGAGGGCCGGGACGAATCGCCGCGCCACATCTACAACTTCACGTACTCGATCGGCCTGACGCTGACCAGGGACGGCGGCATCAACGACGTGCGCTGGAATGGTCCGGCGTTCAAGGCCGGCATCGGTTCCGGTGGCGAAGTGGTCGCGGTGAACGGCCAGGACTACAAGGCCAGCGTGTTGAAGCAGGCGATCACCGCGGCCAAGGACAGCAAGCAGCCGATCGAATTGCTGATCAAGTACCAGGGCGACTACGCGACCGTGCCGGTGGATTACCACGGCGGCCTGCAGTATCCGCACCTCGTACGGATCAAGGGCACGCCGGATTACCTGTCGCAGATCATCGCTCCACGCAAGTAACCCTCGCACCCGCGGCCTGCGCACGCGGGCCGCCTTCGTTGGAGACGCCCATGAAGACCGCCGCGCTCGCTGCCGCCCCTTTGTTCGCCATCGCCGTCGCCGCATTGGGCTTTGCGCCGTTCGCCACCGCCCAGCAGGCATCGATTCCCCTGACCGGCGGCAACCAGCCGCCGCCGCAGGACATCGACTATCCCGGCACGCTGAAAATCCACGTCGATGCCACGGACGTCGGCCGCCGCATCTTCAACGTGCACGAAACCATTCCGGTCAAACCCGGCGCGTCGCTTTATCTCTTGTACCCCGCATGGATTCCCGGCAACCACTCGCCGACCGGTCCCATCGACAAGGTCGCGGGACTCGTGATCAGGGCCAACGGCCAGACGATTCCGTGGACGCGCGACAAGTACAACGTGTTTGCCTTCCACGTGAACGTGCCCGCGGGCGCGGACACCCTGGATGTGCAATTCCAGTTCCTGTCGGCGCAGGACCGCGACCAGGGGCCGCTCATCATGACCCCGGAAATGCTGGATCTGTCCTGGAACAAGGTGTCGCTGTATCCGGCCGGCTACAACGCCAACTGCATTAAGACGATTCCGAGCGTCACGCTGCCCAGCGGCTGGAAATTCGGCAGCGCGCTGGAGGTGGCCAGCACCGACGGCGACACCACGACTTTCAAGCCGATCGATTACATGAACCTTGTGGACTCGCCGATCTACGCCGGCAAGTATTTCAAGCGGCTCGATCTCACCAGCAAGCACTCGCCGCCCGTGCACATGGACATCGTCGCCGACGAGCCGAAGGATCTCGAAGCCGCCGACGAAGCGGTGCAGGCGCTGAAGAACATCGTGGTGCAGATGGATCGCCTGTACGGCGCGTTCCACTTCGACCACTACGACTTCCTGTTCTCGATGTCGGACAAACTGAGCGGCAAGGGGCTGGAGCACCATCGTTCCAGCGAGGACGGTGTCGGCCCGGATTTCTTTACCGGGTGGAACCTGACCACGCCGCACGACCTGCTCACCCACGAGTTCAACCATTCGTGGGACGGCAAGTACCGGCGTCCGGCGGATCTCTCCACGCCCAACTTCAACGTGCCGATGGGCGACTCGCTGCTGTGGGTGTACGAGGGTCAGACGCAGTTCTGGGGCAACGTGGTGGCGGTGCGCGCGGGCCTCGAGACCAAGGACACCGGTCTCGCGCTGCTGGCGCAGGTGGCCGCGCGATATGACATGGATCGCCCGGGCTTCCGAACCTGGCGCAACATCCAGGACACCACCAACGATCCGACCATCGCGCAGCGGGCGCCCTTGCCGTGGCGCAATTACCAGGGCAGCGAAGATTACTATTCCGCCGGCCAACTGATCTGGCTGGCGGTGGACGGCAAGCTGCGCAGCTTGAGCCACGACAGGCATTCGCTGGATGATTTCGCGCGCGCATTCTTCGGCGTCCATCCCGGCGCGTGGGGCGTCAACACCTACACCTTCGAGGACGTGGTCGCGGGTCTCAACAAGATCGTGCCCTACGACTGGGCGACTTTCCTGCGCGAGCGCCTGGATGGCCATGGCAATCTCGCCGAGGCGCTGAAGCTCGAAGGCTGGCAACTGGTCTACAAGGACGAGCAATCCAAGGCCGCCAAGGCGGTGATGGCGAGCTTCCGGAAGCGTTTCCCCAAATACGCGGACGGCGCCGACTTCACCTATTCGGTGGGCTTTTCCGGTTCCGGCAAGGGCGATCTGCGCGACGTGCGCTGGGGTAGCCCCGCCTGGAAGGCGGGGCTGTCACCGGGCATGACGATCGTGGCGGTGAATGGCACCGAATTCAGTGCCGACGGGATGAAGCAGGCCATCAAGGATGCCAAGGGCAGCGACCAGCCGATCAAGCTGCTCGTCAAGGATTTCAACGAGTACAAGACCCTCGACATCGACTACCACGGCGGCCTGAAGTACCCGGACCTGGAACGCATCAAGGGCACGCCGGACTACCTGTCGGAGCTGTACGCGGCGAAGAAATAGGCCCCGAACGCAGTGGCCGAAGCGGCTGCAGTGCAAAGTCAGGCCATGGATGGCCGTTCTGGTGCCGCCTGACTGGCGGTTGGCGTCAGGATTCACGAAACAGCTTGGGCGAAGCGGCGATCACGTGCGACCGCATGGATGCACGCGCGCGCCGCGCGTTCTTCCTCCGGCGCCAGCGTTTGCAGCAGCGTGACTTCACCCGCGACAAGCGTCGCGACGGGCAAGCCGTCTCGGTACACGATGCGCGAGCTCGCCACCGACGGCACTTTCCCGCCCGACAAGACACTGCCGACGACATTCAGGGGATCGGCGCCGCTGACCGCAATGAATGCGCCGTCGTGCTCGCGCTTGCGTACGCGACGCAGCGCCTCGACGGCTTCGGGCAACGCGAACTGCTCACCCACCATCCCTTCGACGAACCGGCCGCCGCGGATTTCGCCGCGCGCTTCGAGCCGCTGGTACACCCGCCGCAATTCGCGCCACGGCGGCAGCCACCCGGCTTCGCGCTCCAGCAGCTTCCAGAACACCACGCCCCAGCGGCGCAACAGCACGCGGGCGACGTGTTCGAGTTGTTCCGCCTTCTCCGACGATTGCATGCCGGACGAATCTGCACGCCGCACCAGACTCCAGCGCCCTGCGTCCTCGATGCCGTTCAACATGTGTCGCGCAAGGCGCCGCTGGCGTGGATGCTTGCGCTTCGAGGCAGGGTGCAGCAGCGCGCGCAAGCCGGCGAAGCTGTCCGCGCCGACCATGCCGGCGCCGACCAATTCGCCCAGTGCGTCTTCCAGCTCCACGTTCAGCAAGCGCGTGCCGTCGGCAATTTCGCCGAAGAACGACGCGCCATGTTGTGCGAGGAATTCGACCACGGCCTGCGCGCGCGACGACGGCGACGGCGGTTCCGGATTGGCCTGCGCGCCGATGGCGTTCCAGGTCGGCAACTGCCGGCGCGGCAGCAGCACGAGCGGCGAAGCGCGCACCGGTGAAGCGTGCGCGCCGCCCGTGGATGCGCGCAGCCGCGTCCACGCAATCCGTCCGGATCCGCACAAGCTGTCGAGCCAGGCAATGTCGTAAGCGGCCACGCGCGCGGGCAGCAAGTGTGATTCCCAGGCACCGGCCGGCGCCTCGAAACCTTCCAGTTGCGCCAGCACCGCGGCCAGCGCGTCGGGACCGCGCAGCTTCGCATCGGGCGCCACGTGTTGCCAATCAATGAGGAAACGCAGGAAGTCGCGCGGCGCGACGGGTTCGATCTCGCGGCGCAGACGCTGCAGGGTGCGGCGATGGATGCGCGCCAGCAGATGGCGATCGCACCATTCCTCTTCATTCGCGCCCGGCGTGAAGCGGCCGCGCATCGCGCAGCCTTCGCGTTCCAGCGCGGCCAGCGCGATGGTGATATCACTTTCACCGACGCCAAATATTTGCGCCAAGTCGCTTGCGTGGACCGGGCCGATGCAACCGAGGCGTGCACGCAGGATTTCGACCAGCGCATCTTCCCGCGCCCATGTCTTTGCGCTGAATTCGGCGGGTGCTTCGAGCGCAGGATGCAAAGCGGCATCCTGATGGATCGCCCGCCACATCGGCAGTGATTCGGCGGCGACCCACAAAAGTGGTGTGTCCAGCTGTTCCCTTCCCCCGCTTGCGGGGGAGGGGGCTAAAGCCGTTGCGCGCTTGGCCCCGGCGAGGCCATCAAGCAACGCACGCCAGGGCGACTCACGGACCAACTCATCGTCATTAATCGCACCCAGCGCCAGCAACGCTTCATGCATCTCGTCGGCATCGCGCGGTGCGGGCCACGCTTCCTCGCGGACCGCGGCGATCGCATCCGGGTCCAGCTTGCCCAAATCCTCCGCACTCTGCGCATCGACGAAGCCGCGTGACGACATCGCCTGGGTGCGGCGTTCCTCCAGCGGCGCGCCGTCGAGAAAAGCATAGGGCCGAGCACCCAGGATTTCGGCGGCGAGCTGCGAAGGCGCGGTCAGATCGCGCGCCACGACGCGCACGTCGCCGCCTTCCAGTTTCTTCAGCAGCGCCGTGAGGCCTTCCAGATCCATTGCGTCGTACAGACAATCCTGCAAGGTCTGCGCGACCAGCGGATGGTCGGGGATCTTGCGCTCGCCGACGATGTTTTCGAGGCAGGCGACCTGGTCGGGGAAAACCGTGGCCAGCAGGTCTTCCGATTTCATGCGCTGGATCTGCGGCGGCACCTTGCTGCCGCCCGCGAAACGCGGCAGCGCCAGCGCGGCGCCGGCGTTCCAGCGAAAGCGCAGCGCGAACATCGGCGCGTCCAGCAGCGCCTGGGTCAATACGTCGCGCACCGAATTGGAGTGCAGGTAACGCGCGACTTCGTCCAGCGGAAAGCTGTGGCTGGTCGAAAGCGACAACACGATCGCGTCCTCGGTCGCCGCGGCCTGCAATTCGAAATTGAAGCTGCGGCAGAAGCGCTTGCGCAATGAGAGGCCCCACGCGCGATTGAGTCGGCTTCCGTACGGCGAGTGGATGATCAACTGCATGCCACCGGATTCGTCGAAGAAGCGCTCCATGGCCAAGGTCGACTGCGTCGGCAGCAGGCCGAGTTCGGTGCGCGCGGCAGCGAGGTAATCGATTAGTTGATGTGCGGCGGCGTCGCCGAGACCCATTTCGTCAGCAAGCCACGACAGCGCCGCTTTTCTTCCCTCTCCCTCCGGGAGGGGGGTTGGGGGTGAGGGTTCGGGACCAGTCGGTCGTCCGCTCCGGGCCGGACCCACATCCGGCGCTTCGCGCAGAAGAAACGGCGGCGTTCCGCCCCTTCTCCCGGAGGGAGAAGGCAAATCAAGCCGCGCTGCGATCTCGTCGCGCAAGCGTGAGACCGCAATCGACAGCTCATCGCTGCGCCCGGGTGCTTCGCCCAGCCAGAACGGGATCGACGGCGGTGCGCCTTGTGCGTCTTCCACCCGCACCCGTCCGCGTTCGACCTTCAGTATCCGGTACGACTGGTTGCCGAGCTGGAAGATGTCGCCCGCGATCGACTCGACCGCGAAATCCTCGTTGACACTGCCGACGCGCAGGGATTGCGGCTCCAGCACCACGTCGTAGTCGGCGGTATCGGGAATCGCGCCGCCGGACGTGAGCGCGACCAGCCGCGCCCCGCGCCGCGCACGCAGCTTGCCGTTGACGGCATCGCGGTGCAGGTAGGCGGCGCGGGTGCCGCGCCGCGTGCTGTAGCCTTCGGCCAGCATCCGCAGCACTTCGGTGAACGCCTCGCGGGTGAGCGAGCGATACGGATACGCGCGCCGGAACGTCTCGAACAGCACGGCCTCGTCCTGCTCGCCGCAGGCGACCTCCGCCACGATCTGCTGCGCCAGCACGTCCAGGGGCGCGGGCGGCATCCGCAACGTATCGAGTTCGCCACGGCGCACCGCGTCCAGCAATGCCGCACATTCGACCAGATCGTCACGCGAGGTGGGAAACAGCCGCGCCTTGGAAATGCCGTCGACCGCGTGGCCGGCGCGTCCGGCACGCTGCAGGAAGGCGGCGATGGAGCGTGGTGACGAAAGCTGGCAGACCAGGTCGACCTCGCCGATGTCGATGCCGAGTTCCAGCGAGGCGGTCGCGACCAGCGCCCGCAATTGTCCCGACTTCAAACGATGTTCGGCGTCGAGACGCTTTTCCTTCGACAGGCTGCCGTGGTGCGCCGCAACCGCGTCCCTGCCCAGCCGTTCGGCGAGATGGCGGGTCGCGCGTTCGACGGTGCGGCGGGTATTGGCGAAGATCAGCGTGGTGCGGTGTTGTTCGATCAATTGCGCGAGGCGGTCGTACACCAGGCCCCACGCGTCGTTGCTCATCACCGGCTGCAGCGGGACATTTGTCAATTCGATCGCAAGGTCACGCGCGCGCTGATGGCCGGCGTTGATGATGGTGCAGGCGGTCGAACCCCTCTCCCTCCGGGAGAGGGGGCGCGTAGCGCCGAGCGCGCAGCGCTGGAGTGAGGGTTCGGTCGCGGCGCTCGTTCCGCGCGGATCCGAACCCTCATCCGTCTCGCAGCTTGCATTCGCAAACTGCGAGCCACCTTCTCCCGAAGGGAGAAGGGAAGGTGCGCCGACCAGAAAGTCGGCGACGCGTTCGATGGGCTTTTGCGTCGCCGACAGCCCGATGCGGGTGCAGCGGCGTCCGCACAAGGCGTCCAGACGTTCCAGCGTCAGCGCCAGATGGCTGCCGCGCTTGCTTTGCACCAGCGCGTGGATTTCATCGACGATCACCGTGCGCGTGGTCTGCAGCATCCGCCGCCCGGACTCCGAACCGAGCAGGATGTACAACGACTCGGGCGTCGTCACCACGATGTGCGGGGGCCGCTTGCGCATCGCGTTGCGTTCGGCCTGCGGGGTGTCGCCGGTGCGCACCGCGGTGCGGATCTCGACATCGGGCGCACCCGCGCGCTCGAGCTCGGCGCGGATACCTGCGATCGGCACTTCGAGGTTCAGGTGCACGTCGTTGGACAGCGCCTTCAACGGCGAGACGTACACGACGGAAGCTTCATCGGGGAGGGTTCCCGCCAAACCTTCCTGGACCAGTTCGTCGATCGCGGCGAGGAATGCAGCCAGCGTCTTGCCTGAACCGGTCGGCGCCGCGATCAGCACGTTCTCGCCGCGCCGGATCGCGGGCCATGCCTCGCGCTGCGCGGGCGTCGCGACGGCAAACGCCGATTGGAACCAGGCGGCGACGGCGGGATGGAAGGATTGCATGGACATGAGATTGGGACCGCGCCGGCGCGCTCAAGTGCCCGCTGCTTCGCGCAAGCGGTCGGCCAGGCCGCTCATGCGCAGCGTGCGCCGCGCGATCCCGGCGCGCAAGGTCCCGGCGTCCGCGTACAGGCTGATGCCCGCGCGCGCACGGGTCACGCCCGTATACAACAGTTCGCGCGTCAACACCGCCGAATCCGGCCCCGTCACCAGTGCGATGTCGTCGAACTCGGAGCCCTGCGCCTTGTGCACCGTCAACGCGAACGCGCTTTCGTGCGGCGGCAGTGCAACCGGCGGGATCGCGCGCGGCATGCCATCCGCGCCTTCGAACCACACCCGCGGTTGGCCGCTGGTGTCGGACCAGACGACGCCGGTATCGCCGTTGAAGATGCCGAGTTCCGGACGATTGGCGACCACCAGCACCAGCCGCGCTTGCCACCATTCGCCGTCCGCGCGCAGTGCCTGCGTGCGCTTCAGCCGCGCCTCGATGGCGCGATTGATCGCAAGGCAACCCCACGGACCGTGGCGCAACGCAGTCAGCACCCGGAAGCCGCGCGCCGCCGCCAGCGCGGCAGTGGGATCGCCCGCCGACAACAGCGGCGCAAAGGCGTCGCACGCGTGTTCGACCAGCGCAGCCTGTGTTTTGCCGTCGACCCACTGCACTTCCGCACCAGCGGTGTCGGGAACGACCAGCGTCGCGTCGGCATCGCCCGCGGCGATCGCACGCGCAAGCGCGCCGATGGTGGATCGGTCGCCGAAACGATGGCTGCCGGACAGCGCCACATGGCAGGCGGCGAGCGGATCGTTGCGAGAGGCATCGACCAGCGCCGCCAGTACGTTGCCGGCTTCCACGGCCGCGAGTTGGTCGGGATCGCCGAGCAGGATGAGGCGCGCATGTGGTGCCAGTGCGTCGACCAGGCGCGCCATCAGCGGCAGATCGACCATCGAGGCCTCGTCGACCACCACGACGTCGAATGGCAGCGGCGCGCCGGCATGGTGGCGTGGCTGCGCCCGCCACGGCGAGACGCCCAGCAGGCGATGCAGGGTGGCCGGTGCGCGTGACAGGCTTGCCGTGAGCGGTCCGGGCAACGCCATCCGCGCGAGTTGCGCGTGCAGCGATTCCGCCAGCCGCGCGGCCGCCTTGCCGGTCGGTGCGGCCAGCGCGATCCGCGGTGGCGTGGCAGCGGCGGCCATCGCGAGTGCCGCCAGCACGTAGGCGACGGTGAAGGTCTTGCCGCTACCGGGACCGCCGGTGATCAGCGTGAACCCACGCGTCAACGCGACGTCGATGGCACGCCGTTGTTCCGGATCGAGCGTGCCGTCTCCCGCAACCGCCCGCGCCTCGCGATCAGCCGCTCGCTCCGCAAGCGGAAGAAGCGATTGCGTCGCGTGCGCGGCCAGCCCCGCCGCGACACGCTGCTCGGCGTCGAAATAGCGCGACAGGTAAACGCGTCCCTGCGGGTCGAGTGTCAACGGAGCAGGCGCGGTGCTTCCGTCGCTGCGGCAGGCGCCCACGGCCGCGCGCAGCGACGCCTGCCAGCTTTCGGTATCAGGCAGTTCGGGCGGTTTGCCCTGGCCACCGGCGCGCGCCAGCCACTCCGGCGCCCGCGCGAGTTCCAGCGCGCTGTGGCCATCGCCCACCGCGCGCGCGGCGAGCGCGGCGGCCAGCACCACTTCGGGTGCGGCATCCGGGAATTTACGCGCGACCCACCCGGCCAGCGCGGCATCGGCGCGGCGCAGCCAATCGTTGCGTACCCACGGCTCAAGTCGCGCGCTCATGCCGCCACCTTGTCGCGCGTGTCGAACAACGCATCCATCGCCTCGATCAAGGCCTGCGGCGGTCGGTCGGCGCGCACGCCAGCGCCGCCCTGCATCCCGCGCACGAACAGGTAGAACACGCCGCCGAAATCGCGCGCATAGTCGTAATCGGGCAGGGTGGCGCCGAGCCAGCGGTGCAGCGCCAGCGTGTAAATGAGCCATTGCAGGTCGTAATCGTGGCGGGCAATCTCCACCTCGAGCGCCCCTGCGTCGTACGGTGCGCAGCGGTTGGTCTTCCAGTCGACGATCCAGTAGCGGTCGTCATGCCGGAAGGTGAGGTCGATCTTGCCGGTCAGCAGTCCCGCGAGCTTCGCCGCGGCGACGCCGCTGCGGGCGCACTGGTAACCATGCTCGTGCAACAGCTCGTATAACGCTCCGGGTGCGGACGGTGCCAGTGAAAGATGGAATTCGATTTCGGCGCGGCGCGCTTCCGGCGCTACGTCGGCCAGTCGCGTTCCGCACGGCAAGGGCGCGTTCAGTGCATCGCGCAGCATCGCGCCCACGCTGGCGACGGCGCGCGGCAACGCCGCGCCTTCGGCCGCGCCGTGGTCGGCCAGGGCGCGGTCGATCAATGGCACTTGCGCGGGCGGGATGCCGGAGGCGTCGCGCCACGCCGCGAAATCGGTGCGTTCGAACACCGCGTGCACCGCGCTGCCGAAGCGCGCGCCACCGAACTCGGCATCGTCGTCGCCGCTGCCCGGCAGGATGTCGACCGCCGCCGCATGGTTGCCGCGCACCAGCCGCGAGAACGACCAGACCGTCCAGTCGCGTTCGAGTCCGACGCGGGTAAAGCCGGCGGCCGCCAGTGCGTGCGCAGGCGCTTCGGGAGGCATCCAGCGCGGCGCCGTGTGCACGTCCTCCCATGCGACGACGTCCACCACCCCGTCCGCGCGCATTGCCAGATTCTGCAGCGCCTCACGACATCCGGCGTCGGAGTGTTCTTCGCCGTTCCGGTGCAGCAGGTGATGCAAGGCGGTGTACTGGCCATCGTTGATCCAGCCCCACGGGATCACGCACAACGCGCGCGCGCGGGTGATCGCGACGTACAGCTTGCGTACTTCTTCGGCCAGGATTTCCTGGCGCGCCTGCGCGTCGGCTTCGGCGGGTGCGCGGCCCAGTGCGAGATGCTGTCGGCGGTGTCCGCCGTGGAACCACGCCATCCGCACGCCATCGCCGTTCCGGCCGGGATCGCGGCCGGCACAGGCATACGGCAGGAACACCACGTCGTATTCCAGTCCCTTGGCCGCGTGCACCGTGGATACCGTCACCGCGTCGGCATCGGTTTCCAGACGCAGGCGCGCATCATCGTCGTCCGGAGTGCCGGGTCCGCCGGCGTTGGCGCGGGCACGTGCGAAATCCGCCGCCAGGGTGGCGACGTCGGCATCGCCTGCGCGAATGCTTTCCAGCAGTTCCGCCATTTGCAGGTAGTTCGCGACGCGCCGCGCACCGCCGGGTTCGCGCAACAGGCGCGGCGCGGCATCCACCAGCATCCGGTGCAGCCACGCCAGCACGCCGCGCCGGCGCACGTCGTGGGCCCAGCCCGAGACTTCGATCTGCGGACCGCCTTCGTCGGCCAGCGATACGGCGATGTCGGGTGCCGATTTGCCGACCAGCCGGCTGGCCCAGGCCGCGTGCGCGCGCTCGCCGTCGGTGGGATCGGCCATCGCCTCCAGCAGCAGCGCAAGGTCGGCGGCTTCCTCGCTGGCGTACACGCTTTTCTGCAGGTTGCTCGCGGCGGGAATGCCCGCGCGTGCCAAGGCCGCCTGCATCGAGGCGGCTTCGGCGTTGCTGCCCACCAGCACCGCGATATGCCTCGGTTGCAACGCTTCGAGCTTGCCGTCGCGTCCGCGCAGTTGCGCGGAGCCGAGCAGCCACGCGATGTGCTGCACGGTGCGGGTCTCGATCCGATCCTTCACCGCGCCCTTGGCGGGCGCCCGGCGTTTCGTCTTGCCATCCGGTTCGTCGGCGGCAAGGCACCAGAAGCGCAGGCCCGGCAGAGCGGCGCCGTCGTGCAGCACGGCGCAGTCGCGCGAACGCCGGGATGCGGCGACGTCCACATAGTCGATCGCCGCATCGACGAACGCGCGATCGACGCCAAACAACGCGTTGACAGCCTTGCACAGCGCGTCACCCGACCGGTAACTGGTGGCGAGCTGCAACGCCTCGCCTTCGCGTTGGTCGAACGCGTCCAGCCACGCGAACACGTCGCCGCCGCGAAAGCCGTAGATCGCCTGCTTGGGATCGCCCACGATCACCAGCCGCGATTCACCGAACAGCGCGCGGACGATCGCCCATTGCGCGCGGTCGGTGTCCTGGAACTCGTCCACCAGTGCCGCTTTCCAGCGCGTGCGCGCACTGGCGATCAGCGCCCCGCGGCGCGGTCCTTGCAGCGCCGCGTAAAGCGCGCGCACGGCCTGGTCGTGGCTTGCGAGGTCACGCGCGGCGAGCCGTTCGGCGCGCTCGGCCACCAACATGCCGCGGGCATCGCACAGCAGGTTGGCGGCCCGGGCTTCGGTTTCGCGCGTGGAACGCTGTTCGATCCCAAGCCATGTATCGCGGAGCGTCGCGAGATCGCCGAAGACCTTGCCGGCGGGCCGCACACCCTTGGGCGTCAGCGATGCGATGGCATCGGCATGGATGCCGGCCGCGGCCTTGGCATCGAACGTATCCAGTGCGCTGTCGCCCCCGACTGCCTGCGCCCAGGCGTGCAGGTCATCGCGCGTCTGGATGCGTTGCGTGCGGGTGCGCTCGGTGCTCACGCAGCGCTCGATCTCGTCCACGAACGCCACGCGGTCGCCATCATCCCATTCCGCGATGCGTCGTCTCGCGGCGTCGAACGCGGCTGCGAGCACGACCGGGTCCGGCACGGCGACGCGCGCATCGAATCCCGCCGGCAGGTTTTCCCAACGTGCATTGCCTGCCTGACCCGCCAACTTTTCGGGTGTACCCCAGATGTTGGCCAGCAGCCGGGCGGTGGCTTCGTCGGCGCTGGCGCGTCGCCAGAAGTCGCGGACGATTTCCAGATCCAGCGCGCGCAGGTCGTCGATGGGTTTGCGCGTGCGCAGCGACTGCCCGGCTTCGAAACCGAACTCGGCCAGCACCCGGAAGCAGAAGCCGTGCAGCGTGGAAATCTGTGCGGTATCCAGCGCGAGACGTGCGTCGTCGATGCGTTTGCGCAGCGTGTCCAGTGGCGCGGCTGATCCGGCATCGACCAGCGTTTGCCGGCCTTGTTCGATCACCCGGCGCAGCACCGCTCGCTCGCCCGCTTCGCCTTCGCGCGGGCTTGCGGGGTCGGATTCACGCAACAGTTCGTCGGTCAGCGCCAGCCACGCGCGCAGCCGTTCGGCAAGTTCCGCGGTGGCAGCGCGCGTGAACGTGGCCACCACGATTTCGGCCGGCATCAAGCCATGCGACAGGATCAGCCGCAGGTACAACGTCGCGATCGTGAAGGTTTTGCCGGTGCCCGCGTTGGCTTCGACGGCGCGGATGCCTTCCAGCGGCAGGTCCAGGGCGTCCAGCGGCGCATTCATGGCGCAGCTCCGCGCCAGTCGCCGCCGATGGCGTCCACCGGCGGCAGCACGCTTTCGGCCATCGCATGCCAGGTCTTCAGCAACGTGCGATCGGTGAAAGCGAAGCCGCGCCAGGCGATCGCCACTGCTTCGTCGTCCAATTCGAAGCGGCCGCCGAAATCCCCCGGCGCCTTGGCGGCGGTACCGGCGAGATTCCAGCCGAACTCCCATTCGTCTGCGCGGCCTCTCACGCGTTCGCACCTCAGGCTGTCCCAGGCCAGCCGCGGCAGGAACGGCAGCGGTGCACGCGTGCCGGCGCGCATCTGTTCGACCAGTTGCCTGAGCTGCGTGCGTGCCGTGCTGGGTTCGATCGGCCGGTACCACAAGGTGCAGGTCTCGAGTTCGCCCTCCCTGGTCAGGAGCGTCAGTAGCAGGCAGCCCGTGGCGGCGTCGGTCGCCGCCGCGGCAAACAATGTGTCGATCCAGGCGCGCAGCGCGCGACGTCCATCAAGATCGCCGGGATCGGCGCGCAACAGGCCGCGTGGATACCTGCCTTCGATACGGCCGTTGATCTGCCGCCCGTCGCCCAACTCGACGCTGGCTTCGATGGCCTGTGACGCCGCGCCGCCAGTGAATTCCCGCGCTTCGGCCTGCAGCACATCGGTGCGTCCGCGCGCGATCGCAAACGCCGCGTCGCCCAGCGCACCCGGCGGCAGTCGGCCCTCGGCGCGGAGTTGCGCTTGCTGCCGGTGTGCCGCGGCTTCGCCGCGCAGCAGCATTTCGCGGGTGAGGGCGAATCGCAGGCGCGGTTCGTCCGGTTGCAGCGGTTCGACATCGGCGTCGACCTCGACCGCGCGCGGCAGGCGCATCCGCAAGCCGCGTTCGAGGAAGCCGCGCGCGGGATTGTCGAAGAAGCGCTTCAGGTCATCCAGCGCGACCTCGCCCGTGGAGGCGGGGGATTCGGGTAACGCCGTTTCGGCGAAGCGCGATTCTTCCGCCGAGTCCATCCGGGTCGCTGCGGTCGGCAGCCACTCGCCGGCGTGGCTGCGCGCGCTCCCGCCGTCGAACAATCGCGCGGCAAATGGATGCAGCGGTTCGCGCACGGGCAGAACATCCTTGTCGGCTCCTGGCGCGAGGTAGTGCTCGCGCACTTCGCGCATCAGTCCGTCCACGACCACCGAAGGCGGCAGCGGTTTGTTGCTGCGGATGTCCTGACCAATCCAGCTGACGTAGAACGCGTCGCGCGCGGCGGCGAGCAGTTGCAGGAACAACAGGCGATCGTCGGCGCGCACATCGCGATCGCCGGGCTGCGCGCGGCCCGCGTGGCGATCGGCAAGCAACGGATCGAGCCCACTCGGGTCGCGCCGCGGGAACACGTCGGCCTGCATGCCCAGCAGTGCGATCACGCGGAATGGCACCACCCGCAGCGGCACCATGCCGCAGAAGGTGACGCCGCCGGTGAACAGGCGCTGCGCGGGATCGGCCGCGCCCAACGCATCGCGCAGGTGGGCGCGCAGGTCGGCCCACGGCAATTCCAGGCCGGCGTCGGCCGCGCGGCAATCGTCCGCGAGTTTCGCGAGTGCCGCGCGGACCCGCTCGAGAGCGCGGGTTTCGGCAAGGTCGCGTGCATCCGGCTGGTAGAGGTCGTCGAAGATCGCGTTCAACGTTGTCTGCCAGGCCGTGGCGCTGCGCGGCCGCTGTGCCTCGCGGCGCAGGCGCCGCCAGTTTTCGGCAAGCGCCAGCGCGGCGTCGAGTTCCGCGAAAGCCTGGCCCTCGACGCCGGCCAGCGGCGCGGTGCCGCCGACCAGGGTGTCCGCGATGTCGCCGGTCGCGAAGCCCGCCACGATCCGGTCGATCGCGAATGCCCAACTGAACTCGCGGTAGTCCCCGGCACCGGCACGCTTGCGTGCGTGTTCGTCCTCGCCCCAACGCACGCCGGCTGCGCGCAGGCGTGCACGCAGGCGTTCCAACGCGTCCGCATCCAGATCGAAGCGCCGCATCACGCCGGGCGTGGCCAGCACGTCGGCGAGTTCGTCCAGTTCCCAGCGCGAGGCGGGCGCGTCCAGCAGCTTCAGGAACAGCGCCGCCGCGGGATGCTGGGCGGCGGCGCCGAGATCGCCGAGATTGTAGGGAATGAAGCGCGGGTCCGCGCGCGCGACCCCGCCGAACACGGCCTCGATCGCGGGCTGGTATGCGGCGACGTCGGGCATCATCACGGCAATGTCGCGCGGCTGCAGCGAAGGATCGTCCGCGAGCATCGACAGCAGCGCGTCGTGCAATGTCTGCACTTCGCGCAGCGGTGTGTGGCAGGCGTGGAATTGCAGTGACGGGTCGGGCCGTTCCGCGCGATCGTCGTCGCGCGGCGCGGCGTGTTGCAGGATGTCGTCGCGCACCCGGCCGAGCAGCGTCGTGCGCGGCAGCGACGCGTCGTAATCGTCGTGCTCGACGTCGGGTTGCACGTGTTCGTAGCCGAACAGCAAACCGACAAATCCGGACAGCGCGCCGCCGAGCGACAGCACCAGCGGGTTTTCGCCGTTGCGTTCGCCCAGCCTCTCGCGCACGGCGGTACGCGTGCGCGGCAGGTCGCCGAGATATTCCAGCGACGGCAGCGGCAGGTGGAAATCCACATCGCCATGGCGTCCCGCAACCGCAAGCATCCGCAGCACGTCGGGCGACACGTTGACACAGGCGAAACAGGCAAGCCGCGCAGGGAGGCCGGGCGGCGAGGGTTTGCCGCCGGAACCGTCGGCGGGGTGATCCGGATCGAATGCGCGCAGCCATTCGTCCACCCGCGCGGCGCGCGATGTGCCGCCCACGCGCGGCAACAACCGACGCCACAATTCGGCCTGCCAGTCTCCGGCGTCTGCGCCATGCTCCCATGCCAGCAGCCTTTCGCGCCGGTAACCCTGCATGCGTTCGTACACGCGCGCGAGTTCCAGGCTCAACGCGAAGCGTCGCAGTGGATCGGCGCCGGCCGAGAGATATTCACGCAACGGCGCCAGCGAAGCGCCGTCCAGCCGTTCGCCCAGCAATGCATATATATGCCAGCGCAGCACTTCGACTTCGAACGGCGAGCGTTCCGGCAATTCGGGGCGCGCGGCGCGCAAGAGTTCCCACGCGAATTGCGCGGGTGGCATGTATTCGACGTTCGCGATCACGCCCCTGCGTTCGGCCAGGTACACCTGCAGCCAGCGTTTCAGGCCGGCCTGCGGCACCAGCACACGGGCCGGAACCAGCGGATCGGCGCGCGTGGCGCACAGTTGCTCGCCCAGCGCGTCGGCCAGCTTCGCGGCATCGTTGGAGGTGTGCAGTCGGAACATGCGCGGCCCGCGGGTAATCGGGCCAGTATGCCTGCCGCGTGCTCACGGGTTGAGACCGGCCGGTTCGCCATTCCTTTTATTGCGAATGATTTGTATTCATTGAATGATACGGTACCTTTTCCCGAACCCGCCGCATGGCCATCACGCACCGCTGGTTGAAATCCATCCGCGCGTTGCACCTGTACCTTGGCGTGTTCACCGCGCCGGTGCTGTTCCTCGCGTTCACCGGTGCGCTGCAAAGCGTGAACCTGCACGAAGCCGCGCGCGGCGGCGGCTACAAGCCGCCGGCATGGATCGCCAGCATCGCACACATGCACAAGAAGCAAAGCTTCGGGGTGCCGGTGAAGCGAGGGCTGCCCAAGTCATCCATTGCGAATGCGGACGCCGCTTCGAAGGACGGCGTACCGGCGCGCACGAATGGCGAACCGCCGCCCGCGCCGGCCAGGCGCAATCCGTGGCCGATGAAGCTCTTCTTCGTGATGGTCGCGCTCAGCCTGGTCCTGTCGACAGTCACCGGGATTTACATGGGCTGGCGCTGCACGCGCAATCGGCCTCGCTACCGCACGGTGCTGGCCGCGGGCGTGGTGGTGCCGGCGCTGCTGCTGCTGTTCTGACCGATATTCGCGGGGCGCGGGTTGCCGCGACGGCCCGAAGGTTACGCCAGCAGGTCGGAAAATTCGGGGTGCCGCCGGATGAACGCCGCCGCGTACGAACACGCCGGCAAAACCGTCCAGCCTTCGCGACGCGCGGCATCGAGCGCGGCACGCGTCAGTTCCGCGGCCACGCCACGGCCGCCGATCTCCCGCGGCACGCCGGTGTGGGTGATGATCATCGTGCCGTCCCGCAGCGCGTAGTCGAGCTCGCCGCGATGGCCTTCCAGCGTCGCGTGGAACTGATGCGCATCGGCGTCGTGAACGATGTCCATGGATTCATCACTCCTTGCAAGGTTGCGTCCCCTCAATCCCGCCCACTGCGACGGCGCACTTCCGCGAAGGTCCAGTCGCGGACCAGCTTGCCATTTTCCCAGACCGTTTCCAGCGCGTCTTCCCAGCCTCGCCCGAGCGTCGCGGGGTCGCCTTCGACCGCCCCATTCGGCAACGCGATGGTCTTGAAGGTGCCGTGTTCGCGATGCCGTGCCAGCGTCAGCCGCCCGCGCCTGGATGCCTTGGCATGGTCGGTCGCCGGGTCCTTGAACACATCGGTCCACCCGCCGTCGATCCGCGCTGCGGAACATTTCAACGCGAACTTTTGGGTGTCGCGGTCGAGCTTCTGCAGCAGCGCGCCGCCCATCCCGAACGCGAGGTTGTCGGCGGCATAGCGCGCGTGCGTGATGCGTTCCAGGATCAGCCGGATCGAGTCGGGGTTCACGCCGTCGCCCTGGATCACACGCACATGGTTCAGCACGCGATAGCCTTTCGAATTCGTCGTGCTGCCGAACGCACTGTTCAACAGGCTGAGCGTGCGATGCACCACCTCGGCGGGATCGCCGGAGTCGGGTCGCACCACCAGCGTCGCGCCGCTCCGGATCACGGCCTCGCGCAACGCCCCGCCCCACATCGCCTCGATCGCGTGGAACAGGTCGTAGCTGTCCGACACGCATGCGACCACCGCGCCGGGCTTGGCAAACTGGCGCAGCATGTTGCGGTACGCATCCAGCTCGCGGTCCTTGCCCCACGCGGTGATGGTGCTGTGCTCGGCCGCGGGAATCGAGAAGCCCGCCATCGCCTCGCCGTAGTATTCGCGCGCAGCCAGCACGCCGAGCACTGTGTCGGTGCCCTTGAAGTTGACGAGGTGCGCCATCCCGCCCAGCGCCGCCGATTCGGCGCTGGACACGCCGCGCGAACCGAAATCGTGCAGCTTGAACGGAAGCTGCGCCGCCGCATCGTCGCTGGTCCGGTCGAGGTATTCGCGGATCGTCTGTTTGACGTGCCAGCTGGTCGTCGCGACCGTGACCGGATACCACACCCGCATCAAGAGCGTTTCGATGTACGACGGCACCCAGAAACAACGCGGGCAGGTACTCTCGATCGTCATCAGCGCCTGGTGCGTAGGCACCACCGTACCTTCCGCCACCGCGCGGATGCGCAAGGGAAGTTTCCCGCCGTGCGCCTCGACGACATGCTGCCAGCCGGCCTCGTTGAACGGCTCGCCGTGCGCGGCAAAGAACGCCTTGGCTTCGTGGATCATCGCCGCCGTCACCGGTTGCGACAGGTATTCCTTCAGGATCGACTGCAGTCCGAAGAACAGCGTGCGCTCGTACACGCCGCCGCGGCTTTCCAGATAGAAGAACGTCGCATCGACACCCGGCGGATACTGCAGCCAGTGGCTGGCCTTGTAGCTGTCGGTGTTGAGGATGAGGTTGCGGGCGAGGTGCATGCGCAAAGGCGCCGGTCCGGTCGATCAACCGAGTCCGTCATTCTAGCGATCGCTTTTCGGGCGGGGGCTGCCTGCCCGGCTTGCGCTTCGAACCTGCGTGGCGCAGCGCAGGTTTGCGCTTCGCAGGTCCAGTCTTCGCCTCGACTTTGCCCAATGCCACCGTGCCCGGGATGTGCCGCTTGCCCCAGCGCACGAACGCGAGCAGCACGTCGCCCAGATCCTTGCCCTTGGCCGTGAGCGTGTAGGCGTAGCGCACGGGGTGCTGCTGGTACGGCGTGCTGCCGACGATGCCGGCTTCTTCGAGACGTCGCAGGCGATCCGCGAGAATGTTGGTGGGAATGCGTTCCGGCGATTCGGCGAGCTCCTTGTACGTGTGCTTGCCGTGCAGCAGGTCACGCACCACCAGCAACGACCACTTGTCGCCGACGATGTCGAGCGAATTGGCGACCGGGCAGGGCGAGCGCGTAAAGGATTTCGAGGAATTCATGTCCGAATGACGAAGCCGACGGAAGAATCAGTGACGCGGTTTGCGAAGTCGTCGTCCCGGCGAAAGCCGGGACCCAGTGACTTTCCCATCCATGCACTTGATGCGGCCAGTCCATGCCCGGAACGACGACGCTGGACCATCACTGTAACTTGCGAACTGCAAGTCAGTATGCTACGGTTCCCACAAACTTGCAAAATGCAAGTCACTGGAGCATTGCCATGTCGACAACTGTCTTTCCGCCGCGTTCCTCCGATTCCGCCACGCCGGGCGGCATCCGCTACGGCGCCTTCATCGTCCTCGCCATCTGGTTCGCGCTGGTCGTGACCCTGGGTGCCAGGGGCGCTTTCCTCGGCCGGCCTGGCGCGCCGCCCATCGGCATGGCGATCGGTTTCACGGCGCCGTTGCTGCTTTTCTTCGCGTGGTTGCGGCGCTCGCCTGGGTTCCGCGATTTCGTTCTCTCGTTGGACCTGCGGTTGATTGCCGGCATGCAGGCGTGGCGGTTCGCGGGCCTGGGCTTCCTGTTCCTGTATGCCTACAAAGTGTTGCCGGGACCGTTCGCGCTGCCGGCCGGCCTCGGCGACATGGCCGTCGGATTCGCCGCACCCTGGGTGATCCTCGGCCTTGCGCGTGATCCGCATTTCGCCGGCAGCGCGACATTCGTTCGCTGGAATTGGCTCGGCATTCTCGATCTCGTCGTCGCGCTCGGCCTCGGCGCTTCGATGGCCGCGGCGGCCCCCGGAACGATCAGCACCGCGCCGATGGCCACGTTGCCGCTGCTGATCGTCCCGGCATTCCTCGTGCCGCTGTTCCTGATGCTGCACGCGTCCGCGCTGATGCAGAGCCGGCGGATTCCCCGCAGCCGCGCTTGAATCGCGTCAACGGGTAGGCGTGGAGCAATCGCGTCCGCTCAGACAAATCGTCAGCTGCAGAGGTGGCCGCTGCAATCGGCCAGAAACAGTCTTCCCATCACTTCCCGCCACGTCGGGTCACGCGCACTTGAGCGCGTTGATCATGCAAGCGTGCCTTTGGCAGGAGCCCGCCTGCGGGCGACGGCCACGGGGTCGAAAGCAGAACGCCAATCACCTGCCGCGACCGCGCTGGCAGGTTGTTACGGAAGACCGCCTTGCTTTGCAGCGCCCAAAAAAATTGGCAAGGAGAATTGCTCTCCCCGCCACCATCGATATCCTGGCAGCGACGGGGCTTGCGGCAAGCCCCGGGTGAGCGTAGTACGTGGTATCGGCGATCGCGGAGCCGCCGAACCCGCGATCGATCACCGGCACGCCCGGAAAGTCGGCGGCCAGCGTGGTCCACATCCGGATCGAGGAAATGCCCACCAACAGCACGCCCTGCTGCGGCGGCGGATGCGCACTATCATCGGCGACCAACCGGTCGATGTCGGGCTGCCACGACTGCGGAGAGGGCGGACGCGCGAACGGGGCCTGCGCGATCATCAGCAACAGGCAACCGATCAGCCGCGCACGCATCCGCGGGTCGAGCTCCCCATGTTCGTCCTCCGGCCATGCAAGTCGCCAACCATGTTGGACTTCGGGAGACACCGTGACAACCGCCGACGATGAAAGGGTAGTGGTGCAGCCGTTCGGCGCGGCGCCCGCGCTGCAGTCTTACGATCTGTTTCCGACGCGGATTTGGCAGGCGCGCCTGCCCGCGCTGCGCGGAAACCTCGACGCATGGGTGGCGGAAGTAGCGCGGATGCGTGCGGCCAGTCCGCAGCCCGCGGGGCGCACCAATCGCTCCGGCTGGAACAGCAGCGACATGGCGGTCCTGGAGCAGCCTGTATTCGCGCCGCTGCGCGACGCCGTGCGTGCAGGTTGCGCCAGTGCATTGCGCGAAATGGGTGTCGTGGGCGTTCCGTTCGACCTGCAGTCGTGGGTGAACCTGCACGACCGCGGTGGCTTCAACTTCCTGCACGTGCACGAAGGCAGCCTGTTGTCGGGGTCGTTCTACCTGAAGGTGCCGCCCGGTTCCGGGCGCTTCGTGTTCCGCGATCCGCGGCCGGGCGTGGTGCACGGTTACGTCAAGGGCGCGGTGCCGAATGGCTACAGCGACATCCAACTCACGCCGGAAGCCGGGTTGATGGTGTTGTTCCCGTGCTGGATGGAACACTACGTGGAACCGCACGGCAGCGACGAACCGCGCATCGTGATCGCCTTCAACGCCCTGCCGAAATCGTAGGCGGCAGGGAAACGGACGCAACACGCCCGCAGCAATGGCTCGAAGCGGAGCCCGCTGCGGTGTTTCCCAAGGCATCGGAGGTATGCATGGCCGTTCGTCATCACCGTATTGGTGTTGCATGCCGGTGGCTGCTGGTCGCGTGGATCGGCCTGCCGCTCGGCGCACTCGCCGCACCGCAAGGCACCACCAAGGTGGCCGCGGGCGATGCGCGTTTCGAATTCCTGACACCTTCACTGGTCAGGATGGAGTATTCGCCGTCCGCTCATTTCACGGATGCCGCGACTGCCGTCGTGCTGAAACGCGATTGGACGCACGTCGATGTCAGCCAGAACACGGAGAACGGCTGGCTGGTCGTGAGCACCGGCGCGATGACGTTGCGTTATCGGTTGCAATCCGGCGCGTTTTCCGCGGCCAATCTGCGGGTGCAATGGAAAGCCGACGGCGGTGCGCACGCCTGGCATCCCGGCCAAGTCGACGACGGCAACCTGGGCGGGCTCACCTATTCGCTGGACAATGTCAGCGCAAGAAACCTGCCCACCGACGGCAAGGACCTGGCCAGCCCCGTCGACGACATCATCCCCGGCATCGACGTGTTGCTGCCGAAAGCCGAACCGGGCCTGCTGAGCCGCAACGGCTTCGCATTCATCGACGACAGCACGACACCGCTGTGGAACGCGAAGGCGCAATGGATCGAGCCGCGCAAGTTCGACAAACGGCAGGACTGGTACCTGTTCACCTACGCCCGCAACGATTACGCAAAGGTCCTGGACGAGTACGCCCAATTGTGCGGGCCGGTTCCGATGATCCCGCGCTACGTGCTGGGGCCGATGATCACGGACCTCAATTTCGAATTCTTCCCCGGTGATCCGGAGGTCCGGATGCCGGCGTTTCAACGCTACGCGGAACGATATCTCGAGGACGAGGTGATGCGCTTTCGCCAGCACCATATCCCGCTCGACACGCTGGTGCTGGATTTCGCGTGGCACAACTACGGCTGGCAGGGCGGCTACGACTGGAGTCCGCTGATCCCGCACCCGCACCGGTTTCTCGAATGGATGCACGCCCGCGGCATCAAGGTTTCCCTGAATGATCACCCCGGCTACGCGAACACCGAGGAAAACATCCTGTCGCAGGAAGACAGCCACGCGCCGGCAGTATTGAAGGCACTGGGAGAATCCTTGCCGCCGAAGTCTTCGTTCGATCTCGACTTGTCCGGCGATTGGATGTTCGCGACCGATCCGCACGACATCGGCATCCGCGAGCACTGGTATGCACCCGATGCCGGTGCGGTCGACTGGAAACCCATCCGCAGCGATGCGCCACCGGCGCAACAGGGCTACGGCGATTACGCAGGCATCGCCTGGTATCGCACCCGGGTGCGCTTGCCGAGTCATCTGCCGGCGCACCTTTACCTCTACCTGAGCCGGCAAGCCAGGGATTACCGGCTTTACGTCAACGGACGCGAAGTCGACCACAGCCACGTACGCTGGCCGCAGCGGCTGACCTTCGCCGACATCACGCCTTGCGCGAAAGCGGGCCAGGCGCTCGAGATCGCGTTGCGCATCGAACCGAACGAATACGGCAGGGGCTTTCTGAATGGCCTGACCGCGATTCGCGACGTCAAGCCGCCGCCGCGGATTTACTTCGACCTGTCCGACAAGCAGCAGGCGGAAGTCTCCATGCGCCATTTGCATGGGCCGCTGCTGCAACAGGGCGTGGCTTTCTGGTGGGTCGATGGCGGCAGCGGTGCCGCGGCCATGCCGGGACTCGACCCGCAGCTCTGGACCAACCGCATCTTTTACGAGCATGCGCAAAAGCAAACCGGACAACGCGGGTTCATCCTTTCGCGCTACGGCGGTTGGGGCAGCGAGCGCTATCCGGCCTACTTCACCGGCGACACCTATTCGGAATGGCCGGTGCTGGCCTACGAGGTCGCCTACAGCGTGCGCGGCGGCAACGTGCTGATCCCGTACATCAGCCACGACATCGGCGGATTCCATGGTGGCAAGATCGACTTCGACCTCTACGCGCGCTGGATCGAGTTCGGCGCGTTCAGTCCGCTGCTGCGTCTGCACAGCGCGCACGAGAACCCGCGCGAGGGCAACCTGCGCATGCCGTGGATTTACGGCGAGCGCGGCATGGCGCTGGTCAAAAAATACTTCACGCTGCACACGCAACTGATTCCCTACACCTACACCTACGCTTGGATCGCGCACGAGAAGTCATTGCCGATCCTGCGCCCGCTGTATCTGCAAAATCCGGATGCCGCGGAGGCGTACCAACATCCGCATGAATACTGGTTCGGCAGCGAAATGCTGGTCGCGCCGGTGCTCGACGCCAGCGGCGAACGGACCATCTGGCTGCCGCCCGGCGAATGGATCGGCTTCTTCAACGGCAAGCATTACGGCGGCGGCAAGTCATTCACCACCCACTACGCCGCGGACCAGACACCGGTGTTCGCGCGCGACGGCGCGATCATTCCCGAGCAACCCGCGGATTTCGCATGGTCGAACGCGCAACCGCTGGATCACCTGATCGTGAATGTTTACGGATCGGGCAACGGCACGTTCGACCTGTACGAGGACGACGGCACTTCGCTGGACCCTGACCAACACCATGCGTTGACGCCGATGCGCTGCATCCGTGAACCCGACGGCACACACCGCATCGTGATCGGGCCCACCCGCGGCGCCTTCGCCGGCCAGGTGCAGCGGCGGTCATACGCCCTGCAGATCCATGGCATCAACCGCCCGGTTTCGATAGCGGTGGACGGGCGGAACGTCGGAGACTGGAATTGGGACGCGACGAACGCCACCGCGACGATTCTAGTCCCCGCGCACGCGATCCGCGATCGAACCACGATCGAGTGGCGCGCGAAGGCGAAGTGAATCAGGCGATGCGAGCAGGCACGGCGTCGAACGCTACCGTAAGCCGCGTCCGGTCGCCGGAAAACGGCACCGTCCCGTGCCAGAAATAGGAAGGGAACAGCACCAGCGTGCCGACTTCCGGCCGTACGTCGTGCTGCGGCGGCAATGCGGGCGTGGTGAGGATGCCGGGCTCGCCGAACGCCAGTACGCCTTCCCGGTTCGTCATCTCGGCCCTGCGGTCGGGCAGGGTGATGTAGCACGCGGAGGAAATCCACCCGCGCGGATGCACGTGGTTCTGGTGGAAGCCGTGGGCGCGCAGCCGGACCGACCAGCTTCCGTTGAAGCGGAAGGCGCCAGTGTTCCGCCGGCGCAGCGGATCCTCGCCTTTGCCGAGGCGCGCGATGTAATCGCGGATCGGCGCATCGAAGGCACGGAACAGCGCGCGAATGGCGGGCTTCTCGTTGCGCGACAGATCGCCGATGGTTTCGGTGCCATGGCGCAGTGACTGGAACAGCAGCGGGTGCACGAACGCATCGTGCATTCGACCAAGATCGTGCTTCAGTTCGTCGAGGAAATCCGCCAGGCCCGTCCACGGCGATGGTGCCTCGAGCTCGTACGCGACCACCAGGCTCGGATAGTCGCAGAGCTGCGCGTAACGTTCATCACCTAGCATCCGCCATGCGCTCGTTTGCAGCGCGATGAGATATTGATCGTCGGGCGACTCGAGACTCAGCGTCTCGCACGTCCGTAGCGCCCCTTGGGCATCGCCGACGCCCAGCATCGCCGCGACTTGAAGCGTGCGCGCCGCCGGATCGCTCGGCGCCGCGCGCAACGCGCACCCGGCGCGATCGAGCGCGAGCCGCGGATCGAACTCCAGTGCCGCGAGGCCAGCGCGTACGTGCAAGGCCGGCGGCGCCTGCGGCCGCCCGATGCGCGCGGCGAGGCATGCGTAGGCCGCACGCACGTCGCCCGACCCCTGCAACACGGCCGCCTTGGCCGCCCACAGCGCATCGTTGTTGGGGAAGGTCTGCAACGCCTTGTCGATGGCTTCGGTGGCCTGTTCGCCTTCGCCGGTACGCGTCCACACCAGCTTTGCAAGGTCGCCGTGGGCGTCTACATATTGCGGCTCCAGCCGAAGGCAATCGCGAAGAGCTGCTTCCGCGCGATCGTATTCGCCGAGCGCGATCAGGCTGCGTGCATGTGTGTAACACAGCGTTGCGCTTGGTGGCCCATGGTCCAACGCATTTCGCGCGATACCTTCGGCTTCATCGTGCCGGTTCGCCGCCTGAAGCGCGGTGGCCAACGCCTGCTCGGCGGCGGCGTTGCCGGGCGATCGCGCCACCAGGTTTCGGCTCCATTCGACGGCGTCGCCGCTGCGGCCCAGCGCGACCAGCGCGGCGACGTGCTGGACGATCAATTCGGGCGGGATCTCGTCCCGGGCGCAGAACGGCGCGAGGATCGCGAGCGCCCGTGCCGGCTGCCTCCGGTCGTTGTAGTAGCGCGCCAGCACCTGGGCCGCATGCGGATCGGGCTGCTTCGCGGTGGCAGCCCGCTGCAGGAAGGTTTCCGCTTCGGCGTGGCGTCCACTGCCCAGCAGCATTTCGCCGAGGGTGGTGAGGGTTGGCGCCCAAGCCGGATCCAGCTCGATGGCGTGTCGCAGGATTCGTTCCGCACCCGCCGCATCGCCCGACATGAGCGTGACGCCACCGAGCAACCGCTGCGCCTCGGCGTAGTCGGGATGGGTTTCAACGATGCCCCGAAGCTGATCGTGAGCCGCGCGAAAATTGCCGGCCTGCAGCAAGCCATTGACGCGCTGCATCGCAGCGTGGAGCGGAATCGAAATCATGTCTCTCGACGCACCGTTCGGCCGGCACCGGTCAAGTGTAGTCGCCGCCCTGCGCTATCGCTCCTGGCGACGGTCTACACTTCTTATTACCTATTGCGGATTGCGTTGCAGCCGCGGCTTGCCGTTGGCGTCGCGGTCGACCGTGATGTCGAAATGCTTGCCGCGGAAGGTGACATTCGTGAGCGTCAGCGATTTCCATTTGGACGGCAACACGGGGGGATACGCCTGGACCAGACCGGATGGTTCGATGCGCAAACCGGTGAGTCCATACACCAGACTTTGCACGAATCCCGCCGAGCCCGTGAGGAAATAACCGGTGTTGTTGCCGGGTGTTTCCGTGCGCACGTTGAATGGCGCCTTGAGCATATCCCGGGTGATGTTGTCTTCCAGCCAGCGCGTGGTCCCGGCCTCGTCGCCCAGCGCGGCCGCGGCGATCGTGAGCGGCGCGAGCCCCATGCTCGTGAGTGCCTGCCCGGGTTTCTTTTGCAACGGCGCGGCATCGTGGCGGTAGTCATTGCGGCGCACCGTTTGATCCATTTGCAGATCGAGCGAAGGAAACGCCAGGAACGTGAGATCGCTGTCGCCTGGGTCGTGCAGCCGCACACCCGGATCGAGCGCGAGGTGGCGCTGCTCCGCGCCCGAGAAGGGCACGTACAATTTCGCGGCGATCTCCGACCAGCGCGGATCGGCTTCGGCACCGACAAGCTTTGCCGCCTCGGTGGCGATCCGCAGGGCCTTGGCCGCCGAAGCGTTGGTGAACGTGTCGTTGTCGATGTAGGCATAGGGTTCCATCACCGAGACGAGGTCACGTATTTCGTAGCGCCCTTTCGCCTTGTCCCAGGTCGCGCGGCTGGTCCAGAACTCGGCGAGATTGCGGATCACCGGCCAGCCGGCCTTGCGCAACCATTCGAGATCGTGGGTCGCGAGCCAGTATTGCCATTGTGCGATCGCAATGTCCGCGTTGACGTGGATTTCGCCGACGCTCAACCGGTGCGCGGCGTACATGACCTGTTCCGTGCCGTCCTCGGGATCGGCTTCCCATGGGTACTTGGCACCTTCGAAACCCGCTTGGCGCGCACGCCGCTGCGCGGCCGGCAACGTGCGGTCCCGGAACAGCACGATGGAACGCGCGCGTTGCGGATGCTGCAGCAGCAACGCGGGAAATATCCAGGTGTCGTTGTCCCAGAACACGTGGTCAACGTACCCGGTGGTCAATCCGCACGCGCCCGTGCCCCACGTCACATCCGGCGGCGCATTGGCGAGCAGGTAGTAAAGATCGGAATGGACGGCGAGCTGCGCGTGCGGATCGCCGTCGATGCGGATGTCCGAGTGCCACAGCTTGGCCCATGCGGCCTTGTGTGCATCGAGCATCGCATCGAACCCGCGCGTGCGCGCGGACTCCGCCAACGCCAGGTCTGCCTTCGCATCACCGCCCCAACCGTCGCGCGAGATCGCGACGTATTTGGTGAAGGCGTAGGCATGGCCTTTCTGCAGGGCGACACGCAGATTCAACGACAATCGGTTATCGGTGCGATCCACTTTCGCCTCGACCGGGCGAATCCCGTCCGGCAATTGCACGGCGACGGCTTCGCCCATCCGCGCACCGTTGGTCGCCTGCCCGTCGACACGAAGTGTCAGCTTCGACGCATTCGCTTCGGCATCCAGTATCCGCGTGTCGCCGTGGTACCAGATCGCGGCGCGATCGGCGGTGGCCGGCGGTTGCGCCTTCAAGGTCAGGCCGCGTGCCTCCAGCGCCTGTCGGAATCGGTCGCCGGTGAGACCCGTGTCACCCGGCAACTTCGCCAGCGGCAAACGCGGCTGCGCCGGTGCCCACAGCACCAGCGGAAACGAAAGCTCGACCGTGCCGTCGAATTCCGGCGTGATGGTGAAGCGCACGGCAGCGAGGTGCGGCGCGGCTTCGCTGGTGAAACTGACCACTTCGACACGCGTTGCCTTGTCCCGATCGACGTAGCGATAGCGCGTCGTCAGCGTGGCCTCGTGCAGATTCAGCACCTGCCCGTAATTTTGGAATACCGATGGCCCCAGCGGTGCCAGGTTCAACCAGGCGCCCTTCGAACCCGTACGGTAGTCGATGCCGCTCCAGCCCGGAATCGCGGCGGGCCGCGCGATGTCGTCCTTGCCGTAATCCATGAACGCGATGAGATACGACAGGTTGCTTTCGGTGCCGCGCGGCGATGTGAACGTGGAGAGGTAGCCGTTCGCCAACTGGCCCGGAAAGTAGCTCTGGAAATTCTCCGAGGTCGCGGTGAGGAGGAAACCCGGATCCGTGGCGGCGCCGGCCGCCGATGTGAGGCATGCGAGCGCCAACAATGCGGAGCTGAAGTTCACCCGGAGATTGTGCATGTGATATCTGCGACCTGCTGGAAAGAAACAGCCTTTCGCCATTCCGGACGCCACGAATCGATGACCCGGAATCCAATGCCTCTTGCATCACGGAAAGACACTGGATTGACTCGCGTCGTCCCTGGCGCTCGCGCTTCGCATCGCCTGCGACGTTCGCGGTTGCGATCCTGCAGAATCAGTCCGCTTCCCCGGGAATGAAGGCAAGGCAAATTCCGGATTGGTTCTACCGATCTCCTGTTGCCTCGCGCGTCAAGTTCGCCTTGCCATCGGCACTGCGGTTGATCGTGATGTCGTAGTGCTTGCCGCGGAAGGTGATGTCCTTCAGGGTCACCGATTTCCAGTCCGGCGGCAGGATCGGCGCGTATTTCGCATCCAGCCCCTTGTCGTTGATGCGCAGACCGCTCAAGCCGTACAGGAAATTCTGCACGAATCCCGCCGAGGTCGCGAGCAGGTAACCCGCGTTGTTGGTCGCGGTTTCGGTACGCACGTTGAACGGCGGTTGCAGGAAGCCCTCCAGGTTGCGGTGGATCCAGGAACCCACGGCTTCGGCATCGCCGACTTCGGCCGCGCCGACGGTGATCATCACCATCATCATCTCGTTCGGATTGTCGCCGTGGGTCTCGAGCGCCTGCAACTGGAAGTCGAAATCGTTGCGCCGCACTTCGGGCGACATCGGCATGTCGAGGTTGGGATACATCAGGAAGATCAGTGACGATCCCCACCACGTCACCTTGTCGTGCGGCACCGACGGGTCGAAGTCGTAGTGGCGCTGCGCCTTCTCGTCGAACGGGATGTACATCTTGTCCGCGATTTCGGTCCACGCGGAATCCGGCTTCGCGCCGACCAGCGCGGCGGCCTTGGTCGCGATCCGTAGCGCCTTGGCCGCGGCGGCGTTGGTGAAGGTATCGTTGAGCACGTCGTTGTAGGCCTCGTCGGTCGAGGTGACGTGCGCGATCTCGTAACGGTCCTTCGCCTTGTTGTACGTCACGCGGCTTTTCCAGAACGTGGCAATGCCTTCGATCACCGGCCAGCCGTACTGCTTCAGCCACGCGCGATCGCCGGTCGCGAGGTAGTACTGCCACTGTGCGATCGCGATGTCGGCGTTGACGTGGACTTCGCGATACACCTCGTAGGCGAAATGCGGCGTGACGTCGACGCCCTTTTGCGGGTCTGATTCCCACGGATACATCAGGCCCTTCACGCCGTATTGTGCGGCACGTTCACGCGCGCCCTGCATGGTGCGATGACGGAACATCACGATCGACTTGGCGCGTTCGGGGTGCAGCAGCAACAACGCGGGGAACACCCACGAGTCGGCATCCCAGAACACGTGGCCGGCGTAGTTCGGCGTCAGCGCGCAGGCACCCATCGCCCAGGCGGTGTTCGCGGTGCTGTTGGACAGGATGTAGTAGAGATCGGAATGCAGCGCGCGCTGCACGGCTTCGTCGCGATCGACCACGATGTCGGCTTTCCACAAGTCGTGCCAGGCGGCCGCGTGGCGCGCGAGCAGCTTGTCGAAACCGGTGGTCCGCGCCTGCGTCGCGAGCGCGCGGTCGGCCTGCGCGTCGCCGCCCCAGTCCTGGCGCGATGCCGCGATGTATTTGGTGAAGGCGTAGCTTTGGCCCTTGCGCACTTCGGCGACGATGTCCAGCGACAGCTTGTTAGGCGTTTTCACCAGCTTCACGCTTTCGATTTCGAGGCCGCGCGGCAATTCGATTGCCGCGGCCTCGGCCATCTTCAAACCATTCACGGCCTGGCCGTCCAGCCACAGCGTCATTTGTTTCGCGTCACCGCCGTCGCCGGTGACCACGGTCGTACCCGGATACCACACCGGCGCGCGGTCGGGCGTCGGTACAGGCTTGTCGTTCAAGTTCTGGCCGCTGGCGATCACCGCGTCGATCATCTGGTCGCCGGTCATGCTGCCGATCGGGAAGCGCGGCTGGTGGCCCGACCACAACCGGAACGGAAACCGGAGTTGCACTGTGCCATCGAATTGCGGCGTGATCGTCATGCGCGTGGCCGCGAGATGCGGATCGGCCTGGCTGACGAAGGTTTCCACTTTCACGTCGGTGGGATTCTTGACGTACGCGAAGCGGTAGTGCGTGGTCAGCGTAGCGTCGTGCATGTCCAGCGTCTGCGAGTAGCCCGAGAAGATCTCCGGGTCGAGGCGCGTCGCGTTCATCCAACCGGTGCCGGGGTTGTAGTCGATCTCGCTCCAGCCCGGAATCGCCGCAGGCCGCGAGATGTCGTCCTTGCTGTAATCCATGAAGGCGACCATGTACGCGCGGTCGGGCTCGGTGCCGCGCACCGAGGTCATGGTCGAAAAGTAGCCGTTGGCGAGATACGACGGAAAGTACGCGTCGAAATCCTTCGCGGTCGCCGTCAGCAGGAAGCTCGGGTCGGTGGCGCAAAACCCGCTGACGGGCACGAGCAGCGCGAGCGCACACAAGCCGGAATAAAGGAGGTGGCGGTGTTTCATCGCAATGCTCCGGGTAATGGATGGCGAGGCGGATCGCGCGGGCCTGCGCACGGCGCGCCGGCATCCCGGGCGGACGTCATCGCATCGATGGGCCGGGAGCACCCGCACGGCGGCTGCTGTCCCGGCGCGGGGATGCGCGCCGGGACAGATCGTCGATTACCGCGTTGTCAGAAGCTGTACTTGACCTGGAAATTGATTTCGCGACCGAACAACGGCCGTGCCATCAGCACGCCGCCGATGCCGGTGTTGACGCCCAGCCGGCGGGAGTTGCCTTCGGTCAGGCCGACCTCGTTGGTCAGGTTGGTGCCCTGCAGCCGGAACTGCCAGTTTTCGCCGACGTTGGCCACGATGCCGCCGTCCAGTGTCTGGTACGTGCCCAGTGGCTGCAACGCGGACTGATCCTGGTAGTGCTGGCCGATGTGGGTGTAGGTCACGAACGCCATGATGCTGCCCCAACTGGTAGGCAGCGTGTAGCTGGGGGTGAGCATGTAACGGAACTTCGGCTGGCGCTGCAGCGGCTGGCCGTTGAAGCTGACGCACTGGGTATTGCCGTTGACGTCCGTGAACACGGCGCAGGCGTTGTGGTGCGTGTAGTGCCCGTCCATGTACACGCCGATCATCTTGAGGCTGAAGTTTTCGATCGGCGACCACGTGACGTTCAGATCGACGCCGTGCGAATTGGAGCCGTAGTTCGAGACCGCGCCGGTCGGCTGTCCATCCGGACCCGTTTCCTGGTATTGCAGGCCGGTGAACAACCGGTGGTAGATGCTGGCGTCCACGAACAGCACCGGCGACTCGTACTTGAAGCCGGCCTCCATGTTCTCGATCTTCTGCATCGGTGCGAAATTGCCGCCGGCGCCGCGGATCCCGTTGTCGAAATCGTTGAAATGGCCGCCGGTGTTGGCGCGCACGTACGCGCTCATGTGGTCGCTGAAGCGGTAGTTAGCGCCCACGGTGAACGCCGGATGGGTCTTCTTGTATTCCTCGTAGTCCCAGGTGCCGTTGCAGACCGGCGTGGCGTTGTCGTACAGGGTGTTCGGGTTGCCATCGAGATCCACGCTGGACCGGTTGCAGGTGCGCTGGTGGACGTCGGTGTTCTCGATGCGCCCGGCGGCCTGCAGCAGCCACGGGCCGATCGTCCATGAATCGGACAGGTAGAACGCCTTGTTGGTGGCCGTGCCGGCTTCGACGATGTTGAAGTTGTTGTTGAAGTCGACGAAACCCTGCGGGTTCGCGACCACGAAGGTCTGGCCGCCCTCGCTGTAGGTCAATCCGATCGGCTTGGTGTTGGGCTGGTTGAGCATCAGCATCTGGTTGCCCAGCGACCAGTTGTCGTGGTCGGTGTAGCGGGCAAGATAGACGCCGGCCGTCACGGTGTTGCCGTCGAAGATTTCCCGGCTGACGCGGAAATCGTTGTTGAAGCTCTTGAGGTGCTTCTGGATGTACCACCAGCCCTGGCGGATCATGCTCTGGTCGAGCGGCACCACCGTGCCGTCGGGCAACGTGGCGGTCACTGCCCGCGTTGCCGGGTAGCCCAGGGTGTCGCTGTCGACCGGATTGTTGCTGGCATCGCAGAAGCCGGCGGGCTGCGGGATGTTGCAACCGTAGATGTAGTAACCGAGCGGTTTCGGATTCGGACCCGAGAACAGTGCGTTGGTGGGTACGTCGCCGCTGTTGAAGATGAAGTGATCCGCGATCGTCCAGTCGCCGAAGGTGGCGTCGTAGCTGCCGCCGAAGAAATTCATCTGCGCGCCGCGCCCGTTGGCGAGGTCCGCGTTTTCGAGGTAACCCAGCGGATTGGGTACCTGCACGTGCTGGATCGCACCGCTGGCGTAAGTGCCGGTCAGCGGATCGAAGCCCGGAAAGCCGTAGAAGTTGTCGCCCGAGCCCTGGATCATCGGGATCGGCACGATGAACTGGTTCTTGTCGTCCAGCCTGCGCGCCCACAGCATGAACGAGCCGTTGTCCATGTCGTGGCTCAGGGTGGCGGTCAACTGGCCGCCCTTGTCGGACGGGAAATCACGCGGATCGCGGACGCCGTCGGATTTGCGCCAGAAGCCGCCGATGCTGGCGTACCAGCCGTCGGCGACCTTGAAGCCGTAGAAGCCGTCAAGGCGCAACATGCCCTCGTCGCCGTAGGTGATGCCGATGTCGCCAGAGGGTTGCGCGGTGCCTTGGCGCAGGATGAAGTTGGCGGTCGCGCCCATCTGGCCCGGTCCGAACACCACGCCCGGGCCGCCCTGCACGATTTCCACGCGCTGGATGGTGTCGTCGAGGCGCAGCAGTGAACTCGAATCCATGAACGACAGCGACGGCATGCCGTACAGCGGCGTGCCGTTGACCATGTTGGTGAAGAACGGCGCGTCACCGCCGCCGGGGAAGCCCGCGATCTCGATGTTGGCGCCGGTCTGGCCGCCGGTCGATTCCGGCCAGATGCCGGGCGAGATCTTCAGGAGGTCGGCCACGCTGAGCGGATTGGCTTGGCGAATTTCTTCGCGGTTCGCCGACACAATGTTGTAGCTGGCGTCCAGTTTCTTGACGCCGGTCGGGCTGGCCGTCACCACCACCGCCTGCAGGGTCGTGGTCTTGCCTTGCTTGTTGCCCTGGTCCTGGGCGGGCGCCGCGGTCTGCGCGGCGACGTCGCCCGCTGCCTGGCCCGTGGCATCGGCGCCCGGGCTGCCCGCCCATGCGATCGGTGACAGGGCCGCAATGATGGCGCTGGTCAGCGCCAGTCGGATCAACTTGTCGTTCTTCATGGTTCACCTCCAGCGATGGGAATGGTTTGCGGGCATCTGGCGCGCCCTTGCTTCTGGCGAAACGACAAGCCGCGCGGCGGCGGCTTGCGCAAATCATCCGGGTACAGGTTCAACCCGGCTCGGCGTCACGGCAGGGGCGGCATCGCGAAGTTCCGGTGTGCCGGGCCGCGCACGAAACGGCGCCCGCGCGATGTCCGCGCGAACGAAAGCAGTTGCATGCACCAGGTTTGCCGGCTCCAACGAACGACCACGGTATTCGCATCCGTACCGATCATTCCCCCGAGGACGGGGCCGAGTCTGCCGTGCCAAAGACAGCGCTGTCAATTGTGCAGTGCGTCACGGCCGAGGCGACTGCAAACGCCTCGCACCGGGACGGGGCGCCGGGGCTGGAAGTCGATCTGGCGCGGGTCCCGCATATCGCATTGCGACGCCGGGTGCGCGCCGAACAAGTCGCGGTTGCCAAATTTCCAACCTGTGCCACACTGTGATCCGCAGGCATCGTGACAGCGCTGTCGCAATCAATGACCAGGACGCAAGAATCTCGCGAAATGGATCGACAGGTGGGCTCCGCAACGCTCGATGACGTCGCCCGGCGCGCGGGTGTTTCCGCGAAAACGGTTTCGCGCGTCGCCAATGGCGAGCGGTCGGTGCGTCCGGAAACCCGCGAACGGGTGCTGCGCGCCATCGAACAACTCGATTACCGCCCCAACCTGCTGGCGCGGGGCCTGAGCGGCGCGCACGCGTACACGATCGGCCTGGTGTTCGACAATCCCAATGCCTACTACATCATCGCGATGCAACAGGGTGCGCTTGCCGCGTGCGACGACCTGCACTTTGGCCTGCAGATCCGGCCCTGCGATTCCGCGGTGCCGACGCTGGCCGAAGACTTGCGCGATTTCGTGCACCGTTCGCGCCTGTCGGGACTGGTGCTGACGACACCGGTCTCGGAACGCACCAAGGCGTTGCGCAAGCTGGCGAGTTACCACATACCGTTCGTCCGCATCATTTCGGCCGCGCGCGATCCCCGCGACGAGGTGCCGTGCGTGTACGTCGACGATCGGGACGCCGCCTACGCCATCACCACGCACCTGTTGCAGTTGGGGCACGTGCGAATCGGTTTCCTGCGTGGTGGCAAGCACCATCACGCCAGTGCCGAGCGCCTCAAGGGCTACAAGGACGCGCTGCGGCACTACGGCATTCCGATTCGCGACGAACTGATGGTCGAAGGCGATTACGTGTTCGACGACGGCTTTCGCGGCGCGCGTCGCCTGCTGGACCTGGCCGAGCCGCCCACCGCGATCTTCGGGTGCAATGACGAGATCGCCGCGGGTGCGCTGGCTGCCGTCCAATCCACCGGGCTGAGCGTGCCCCATGACGTGTCGATCGCCGGCTTCGAGGACAGCCCGTTTTCGCGGCACTCGTGGCCGCCGCTTACCACCGCGCGGCAACGCGCCGACATCATCGTGGAGCGCGCGACGCGCATGTTGATCGCGCGCATCAGGGGCGAGCACGTCGACAACGAAGGTTTCAACCCCGAACTGGTGGTTCGCGGCTCGACCGCGCCGCCGCGGCCGAAATCACGCCGGCGCAAACCCCGGTAGCCTGCACCATGCGCTGCACCGCTGGATGTGTACCCGCACGGATGCAACCTCCCAGCCGGGCCGGCGCCGATGCACCAACGCACGATCGAGAGGAACCTGCCATGAAAGTTCGTTCGCTTGCCGTCGTCTTCGCCTTCAGCGCGTTGTTCGCCACCGCCACCAGCGCGGCCACGCCCGATCCCGCAAAAACACGCAGCTACATCGCCCACGCCTGGGGCACCCTCACGCGTTCGGTGCACGAATGCCGGGCGCTGATCGATCCCAAGGTGCCATCGCATTCTGTGATCTATCTGCCGGCGCAGGTGACGGTGCCGCCTTCGCTGGAACAAAGCGCGAAGCGCTGCGGCGTGCGCATCGAAAACCTGCCCGCGCCGATCGCGCAACTGGGCGACTTCGACCCGACCACGTTGCCGGCGCAAGGCTTGTTGTACCTGCCGCATCCTTATGTGGTGCCCGGCGGGTTCTTCAATGAAATGTATGGCTGGGACAGTTACTTCATCGTGCTCGGGCTGGTCGCCGACCAGCATCAGAAGCTCGCGCTCGACATGGTCGACAACGCGCTCTACGAAGTGGCGCATTACGGTGCGGTCTTGAACGCCAACCGCACCTATTACCTCACCCGTTCACAGCCGCCGCTGCTGAGCGCGATGATGGTGGCGGTGCTGGACGATCCGGCCAGCTTCGCCGACGCGGACGCGAAGCGCGCCTGGCTCGAAAAGGCTTACCCGCTGGCCGTGCGCAACTACGAGATCTGGACGCGCAAGCCGCACCTGGCTGGCGACACCGGCCTTTCGCGCTACTTCGATTTCGGCCACGGGCCGGTCATCGAGATGCCGGACAGCGACTACTACGTTGGCGTGATCCGCTGGCTGCTCGCGCACCCGTCGCAAGACCCCGGCTATCTCATCAAGGCGCCACGGCACCCCGACCAGGCGCAAGCCGAAGCACTGAAGACCACCAGTTGCGACGTCGCGCGGTCGAAAATCTGCGCGGGCGATTGGCTGGATGGCCATCGCCTCACCGCCGACTACTACCTCGGCGACCGCGCGATGCGCGAATCCGGTTTCGATACCGATTTCCACTTCGGGCCGTGGGGCGGTTCCACCCATCACTATGCGGGCGTGGGCCTCAACAGCCTGCTCTACCGCTACGAGCGCGACCTCGAAGCGTTCGCGAAGGAGCTCGGCAACACCGCCGATGCCGGGCGCTGGGCGCACGCCGCCGAAGTACGCCGTGCCGCCATCGACAAATACCTGTGGCGCCCGGACCAGGGTCGCTACATGGACTACGATTTCATCAAAGGCCAACCCTCCACGGACCCGTACCTGACGATGTTCTACCCGCTGTGGGCGGGCGCCGCATCGAAACAACAGGCCGACGCGCTGGTGAAACAACTGAAGCTGTTCGAACATCGCGGCGGACTGGCCATGAGCACGCGCAAGACCGGCGCGCAATGGGACGCGCCCTTCGGCTGGGCGCCGACCAACTGGATCGCGGCGAAGGGGCTCCAGGATTACGGGTTCGACGCCGACGCGCGGCGGGTCTCGTGCGCGTTCACCGGTACCGTCGATCGCAGCCTTGCGAAGGACGGCACCATCCGCGAGAAGTACAACATGGTGCTGGGCAACGCCGACGTGAAGATCACCGCGGGCTACAAGACCAACGTGATCGGCTTCGGCTGGACCAACGGCGTGTACTTGCAGATGCAGCAACTCATCGCGGCCGACGGCGGCTGCGAGGCAGCCCCCGCGAAACAGGCAGCGTCGGTGCACTGAGCGACCGGCAAACCACACCAGGCAACTCCATCCCCAAGCGCCCCAACGAGGACACGCCCGATGAACACGCCTTCCCCGACCCTTGCAGATCCATCCCGGCATACCAGCTTGCGCGTGGTGCTGATCGCGGCCGCGGCCGCACTCGGTGGTTTCCTGTTCGGGTTCGACACCGCCGTCATCAATGGCGCGGTGGATTCCCTGCGCGCAGCCTTCGGGCTGAGTGCGGCACTCACCGGATTCGCGGTATCCATCGCCCTGCTCGGCTCGGCGCTGGGCGCCTGGTACGCAGGCCGTCTGGCGGATCGCTTCGGGCGTGTGCGCACGATGCAGGTCGCCGCGATCCTGCTGGCCGCCGGCGCGGTGGGTGCCGGCCTGGCCGGTTCGGTGGCGTGGCTGATGGCTTGGCGGGTGATCGCCGGGATCGGCGTCGGCATGGCCTCGGTGGTTGCGCCAGCCTACATCGCCGAGATATCGCCGGCCTCGATACGCGGCCGGCTCGGTTCGATGCAGCAGTTGGCGATCGTGCTGGGCATCTTCGTGGCGCTGCTGAGTGACGCGGCGTTGGCCGAAGCCGCGGGCGGCGCCGCCAGTACGTTCTGGTTTGGCCTTGGCGCCTGGCGCTGGATGTTCATCGTGGGCGTGATTCCCGCGGTGATCTACGGCGCGCTCGCGTTCAGCGTTCCCGAATCGCCGCGGCACCTGGTCGCGAGCGGCCGCCACGGGGAAGCGCTGGGTGTGTTGCGGCGGGTGCTGTCGCTGGCTTCCGAGGCAGCGCTTCGGGAAAAACTGGGCGACATCCAGCTCAGCCTGAAACGCGAACACAAGCCGCGCTGGAGCGACCTGATCGGCGGTCGCGCGGGATTCCTGCCGATCGTGTGGATCGGCATCGTGCTGTCGGTGTTCCAGCAGTTCGTCGGCATCAACGTGATTTTCTATTACTCCACGACGCTGTGGAATTCCGTCGGCTTCAGTGAATCCAACTCGTTCATGCTCACGGTGATCACCTCGATCGTGAACGTACTGGTGACACTGGTGGCGATCGCCCTGATCGACCGGATCGGGCGCAAGGCACTGCTCGTGATCGGCTCGTCGGGCATGCTGGTCACCCTTGCCGTGATGGCGGTGTGCTTCGCCCAGGCCACCGGCAGCGGCACGGCGTTGAGCTTGCCCGGAGTGTGGGGGCCGGTCGCACTGGTCGCGGCCAACCTGTACGTGGTCTTCTTCGGGGTGAGCTGGGGCCCGGTGGTCTGGGTGCTGCTGGGGGAGATGTTCCCCAACCGGATCCGCGCGATGGCCCTGGCGGTCGCGGCCGCGGCCCAGTGGCTGGCCAATTTCGCGATCACCAGCAGCTTTCCGCCGATGGCCCAGTTCAGCCTGCCGTTCTCGTACGGCCTTTATGCGTTCTTCGCGTTGCTCTCGTTGCTGTTCGTGGTCCGCTTCGTGCGCGAAACCCGCGGCGTGGAACTGGAGGACATGCCGGGCTGACCGCGCGCTGCAACAAATCTCGCCGCGGGACCGCGCGTCATGCAGCGGGCCGAGCCACCGACCCGGTAAACTGCACCGATGCCCGCTGCCGCGAACCTCCACCTCGGCCATGCCGGCGAGGCGTACCCCGACGCGTTCTACGTCCGCCTCGGGGCGGACCGGTTCATCTCGACCTTGCACGCGCAGGGCGCCTGGCAACCCGGCGAACAACACCTGGCGCCGGCATCCGGCCTGGTGTTGGCGGAAGTCGAACGCCGGCTGCCGAGCGACAAGCTGGTGTCGCGCGCGTCGTTCGACGTGCTCGGCGTGATCCATTCCGGTGAATTCACCATCGACGTCGATGTGGTGCGGCCGGGCGGGTCCATCCAACTGATCGAAGCCAGCATGCGGCATGGCGACCGGACCAGCATCCGTGCGCGCGTCTGGCGTCTCCTGGCCTCGGACACCACGCCGGTGCAAGGGATCGAATGGACCCCGATGCCGCCGCCCGAAGCCATGCATCCGTTCGCGTTTTCGTCGGTCTGGAGCGGCGGCTTCATCGAGTCGCTGGAGGCGCGCCAGGCCGAAGACGTCCGGCCCGGCCGCGGCCGCAGCTGGATCCGCACGCGCTGCCCGCTGGTGGCGGGCGAAACCGATCCGCCGGTCGCGGGTTTCCTGAAGCTGGTCGACACCGCCAACGGGTTGGTCGTCCGCGCACATCCCGGCAGCGTGTTCTTCGCCAACGTGGATCTCACCGTGCATTTCATTCGCCAGCCCGAGGCGGGATGGGTCGGTTTCGATACCCGCGTCAACTTCGGTCCGACCGGGCTCGGCGAAACGTTGTCCATCCTGAGCGACATGCGGGGACCGGTCGGCACCGCCGCGCAAAGCCTGACGGTGCGCGCCGGCCAGGCGTGATCCGAAGCACGCGGGTCCGGCGCCGCCGCCGACGGCGGCGTGCCGCGTCGTGCCGGTTCGTCGAATCGCGGCCGGAATTCACCGGCCGTGCAGCGTCGCCGATGCCAGAATGTTCGGCAGGTCGATCGGACTCGGCAATCGACGAGCGAGCAGGCTCCGGGTGACTGCGCTTTCGTGGTCGCCCTCGCTGGAACCGGGAGCGGCGCCCGATGGACAAACAGCAGCATCT
The DNA here is from genome assembly GCA_040255405.1 of Lysobacteraceae bacterium. Classification (GTDB taxonomy): domain Bacteria; phylum Pseudomonadota; class Gammaproteobacteria; order Xanthomonadales; family Rhodanobacteraceae; genus 66-474. The sequence goes on along the minus strand of JBDZUX010000017.1, from coordinate 1,764 downwards.
GCGAAGCGAAACCCAGGCGGCCGAGGCGCCCGTCCAGCGTTCCCCGGTTGAGTTCTGGTCGATCAGCATCGTGGTGCTGGTGCTGGCCGCGGGAGCGTACGCCGCCCTGCGCCTGCACGCGTTGCCGCATGCACCCGAACGGGTGCTGATCTTTCTTGAAAGATTTTCGCTCGGCGTCGGTGCGCTGACGCTGCTCCTGATCATCTACCGGCTGATCGACCAGCGGTTGTGCACGATTCCCGACGCGGCGCTTCGTTACAACGTGCGCCGCATCGGCAAGCTGGTGCTTTTCGGGTTGGGATTGGTGATCGCGCTGACGGTGCTGTTCGCCAACTGGTACGCCGCACTCACCTCGCTGGGGGTGATCTCGATCATCCTCGGTTTTTCGCTGCAAACGACGCTCGCGAGCTTCATCGGCTGGATCTACATCCTGGCCAAGCGTCCTTACTGGGTGGGCGACCGCATCACGATCGACGACGCCAGCGGCGATGTCATCGACGTGACCTATCTCGACACCACGCTGTGGGAAGTCGGCGGCCCGATGATCAACAGCAGGCACCACCCGAGCGGCCGCGTGATCAAGTTCCCCAACTCGCGCGTGCTGACCACCGCGGTGGTCAACTCCTCATGGGCGCTGTTCCCCTACGTGTGGAACGAGATCACCTTCCAGGTTGCGTACGACAGCGATCTGCCTTTCGTCAGCGAAGTCATGCAGCACGCGGCCGAGGAAGAAGTGGGTGAATCCATGCGCGCGGAGATCGGGAAATACCGCGCATTGCTGGCGCGCACCCCGGTCGACGAAGTGGAAGTGCGCGAGCGGCCGTCGGTGCACTTTCGGGTCAATGCGAACACCTGGCTGGATGCGACCGTCAGGTACCTCGTCGATCCCAAGCAGGCCGGCAGGGTAAAAAGTGGCCTGATCGTGAAGATGCTGGAGCGCCTGAATGCCGAGCCGGCGCGCGTGAAATTTCCGAAAGGCGACGCGCGCTAGCTAGCCAGCGCGGTGCTGCCGAAGGTCCCGATGCACGCTGCGTTGATCCTGGTCAACAACGACCCGCGTGACGCCTCCGATGCTGGTTGCAGATGTGCGCGACGCATCGCCCGGAGCCACCAGGGAGGAAACGATGAATATCAACAAGGTTGTCCGATTCCGGTACGCGTTCGCGATGGCGCTGCTGTCGATATCGGTGGCGGCCGCCGCGCGTGCGGGTGCCGATGAACATCCAGCGCCGGGCGCGCAGCCAACGACCGCCGAGGAGGCGCCCATGAAGTTCCCGGTCCCGGAAGTACTGAAGGCAGAGCACGCGCAGCTGCACGCCGAACTGGAGCCCCTCACCCGGGCCGGCGGCGAGACCGGCAAGGCCGCGCAGGCGGTCGCCGAAGTGCTCCACGTGCATTTCGTCAAGGAAGAAAAATACGCCCTGCCGCCGCTCGCGCTGCTGTTGCCGTTGGCGAACGGCGAGCTTTCACCGGACATGGCCGCGGTCTTGCCGCTGACCGAGGAGCTCAAGCGCAACATGCGGCAGATGCTGGTCGAGCACGGCGAACTTCACAGGGCCTTGTTGCAGCTCGCTGCCGCCGGCAAGGCGGAACACAAACCCGATGCCGAACGCTTCGCCGTGGAACTGATGCACCATGCCCAGACGGAGGAACAGGTGATGTATCCCGCTGCCATGCTCGTCGGTGAGTACCTGAAGCTGCGACTCCCGGCCGCGCACGAACCGGGCGCGACGCCGGCGCACGAACACGGCAACTGAACCGGCG
>JBDZUX010000060.1:0-11387 GCA_040255405.1 Lysobacteraceae bacterium | reverse complement strand
CCGATCGGCCGCCACTGCATCTGCGAGATCAACCCGTCGGCGAACGTGCGCGCGTGCGCCCCGGTCTCCCAGAACACACCGCAAGCCGACACCGCAACGATCCCCAACACAAGCAGGTAGCGTTTCATCGCACACGCCTCCGACACATGGAATGCTCCGGCTCCCGAACGGGGTCAGGCAGCCGGGCATACATACCACGTCGGAGCGTTCGGCTCATCTGTCATCGGTTGGGTTAGCTGAAGCGATGGGGCGTGATCCTGCCGCTCAGGGGCGTTTTGCGCCGGCGGCCAGGCGCCCACGCGGCTTGCTGCAGCGCAGCGGGCAACTCGTGCGCGAGTGCCATTTCCTCACGCTGGTGGTGATGTTCCAGTACGTGGCGAAGTGCATGGGCGCCATCCAACAGGGCCAACGCCATTTCGCGCCGCGCCCGCGCACCATGTGGTGGATGCGCAGCGACGGCCTGCAGCCGCGCCGTGTGCGCATCCGCCAGTTGCAGGATGCGCCGGTGCTCAAGCAGGTACACGCGCGCGGGCCAGCGCGCCTCGGCCGAAAGGTGCGGCAACAGCCGCGATTCTTCGACATCGATGTGCAGGGCCAGTGCATCCCGCCAGCGCTGCAGGTGCAAGCGCGCGCGTGTGAAGTTGCCGCCCACGATGTCCAGCAGGTGGGCATGCAACTGGGCGTGGAGACGGCGGTGCTCGCGCTCGAAATACGCCGGCTCCGCCGCCGCGGCTGCGGCCTTGCGCTTCGGGATGGAGCGATCCTGCACGGGAGTTCCGCGCGCGCCCGGCCGTCAGGACGGCCGGTGATCGTCCTGCGTCACCCGCCCGGGTGCCGATGTCGACGTCTCGCCGGGTTCCTCCTCCTTGAGTCCCTTGCGGAAACCGGCGATCGCGCTGCCGAGATCGCGCCCGACGTTGCGCAACTTGCCGGTGCCGAACAGCAGCAACACGACCGCCAACAAGATCAGCCAATGCCAAATACTGTTGAAGCCAAACATGGTGCAACCTCCTTCGGGATCATCGTGCATGCCGCGACGGCGGGATGCCGGCGACAGCGTTTGCGGGTGGACGGCAGGCGATGGCGTGGCCGCCCACCTCGATGCTGTTGCCGGGGCACGCGTCCTGCAAGTCTGCCACCAGCGCCGGCGTGATTTCACCGAACGCCAGTACCGCACCGCCGTGCTGGCGCGCGAATGCCTCGGCGGCGGCGCGCGTCGAGAACGGCGCCAACGTCGGACCCATCGAACCCGGTAACGGCTGCCACGCCACGTAGAACGCCCGGCGCGCATCGATGAAGGTCGTGCCCTCGCCCGCCGGATGCTGCCAGTCGATGCGCGCGGTGTCCTGCACGAACAGGGCCTGCACGCCGACCTGGTGATCCGGCTGCAATACCCAGGCGAAGAAGTCGCGCACCGAATCGAAGATCACCGGCCGCAGCTGGCCTTCGATCCAAGCCTGGCCACGCGGCCCCGGCGCGTCGCCCAGATCCATTCCGCAGACCGCGCACGCGTCGTCGGCATGCACCGCGGCTGCGGTCGGCACCGGCGTGCGGTCCGCGCCGCAGCCGGCCAGCAGGGCCAGCAGTGCGACCAGTACCGCAGCGCTCCCGAAAAGACGCGGCCAACGCAATCGCGCATGCATCACCTCAAACCTCCTTGCGCCGGAACACGGCCATTGCGAGTGCAAACGGCACCACCACCCACGCCACCAGCATCAGCCACAGCAGCGCCGCCGGATAGCCGTGGCCGGCCGTCATGCCTGTCAGCAGTTCGTTGCCGGCGCCCTGGCCCAGCGCGGTCAGGTTGACCAGCCGGAACACATCCACCGGATTGGCCAGCAGCAGGTACGGATACACGGCGCGCTCGACCGGATTGCCGCCGCTCACCACCAGCAGCGCCAGCAACACCAGGTCGAACACCACCACCGTGACCAACCACACGATCAGCGCGAGGCCCGCGGCGCGCGACTTGTCGGCGGTGAACGCGCTCACGAGGCACGCGATTCCGACGAAACACGCGCCCAGCAACGCGGCGCTCACGCTGAAGCGCCCGATCGCCAGCCACGCATCGAGCGTCTGCGCAGAGGCCTGCAACATCTGCATCGCCGCGATCGCCAGGCCGAACCCCGCGAGCGTCGCCGCCGCCAGCGCCAGGCAGTGACCCAGGAATTTGCCCGCAACCAGTTGGCTGCGCGGCAACGGATAGCTCAGGAGCAGCAACAAGGTGCCGTCGCTGCGCTCGCCGACGATGGTGTCGTAGGCAAGCAGCAGTCCGATCAGCGGGATCACGAAGGCACCCAATGTCGTCAGGCTGGCGAGCGTCGCGTCGAATGAGGTGAAGCCCACCTTGCCCGAGGCCGCGCCGCCGAACCACGCGATCGCCAGCGCCAGCAGCGCGAACAACACGGTGAGCGCCACCGTCCAGCGGCTGCGGAAGTCGTCCCGGAATTCCTTCCACGCAATCACGGCGGTGGCGTTCATGCGCGTGCGTGCTCCGTTGCGGATGCGGGGCTGGAACCCAGCCAGTCGTAGAGTTGTGCAAGGCTCGGCTCGCGTACGTCGAGATCGACGACGGCAGGATCGTGCGCGAGCTCGCCCAGCGTGGGCAGCTTGGCCGTGGCGGCCAGCGGGAATTCCAGCAAGCCGGACGGCCCAGCCTGCACCGCCAGGCCGCGCGCCGCGAGGCGCGCCTGCAGCGACGCGATCTGCTGGTCGCGCACGCGCACCCGCACCGAGGCAGGCAGCGATGCACGCGCATTCAATTCCGCCAGGCCGCCGGCGGCCAGCAACCGGCCCTGGCGCAGGATCAGGGCCGCGTCGATGTGCGGCTCCAGTTCCGCCAGCAGGTGCGAGGAAATCAGCACCGTGCAACCTTCGGCGCGCAGCTCCGCGACGGTACGGTAGAAATCCCGCGACGCCTGCGGGTCCAGCCCGGTGGTGGGTTCATCCAGCAGCAGCAATTCGGGGGCGCCGAGTAGTGCCTGCGCGAGGCCGAGGCGTTGCCGCATGCCCTTGGAATACGTGCCGATGCGGCGTCGCGACGCCTCGGCCAGCCCGACGCGTTCCAGCAGCGCCGCGACCTGCGCGCGCGGCGCGCGTTTCAGGCGCGCGAGATACACCAGCAGTTCCTCACCGGTGAGGTTCGGATAGAACACCGCATTTTCGGGCAGGTAGCCGATTCGCTGGCGCAACGTAGGCGCGCCCCAGGGTGTTTTGCCGAGCACGCCGAGCGTACCGCTGCTTGGCGCGATCAGCCCGAGCACCAGCTTCACCAGTGTCGACTTGCCGGCACCGTTGTGGCCCAGCAGGCCCACTACCTGGCCGCGGGGCACGGTCGCGCTGACGCCATCGAGCGCGGTGATCGCACCGTAGCGCTTGCCGAGTTGACGGCATTCAATCGCGGGTTGCATGGCGGGTTCCGCAGGCAAGGGGCGTGTGCATGAGCGGCCGGCTGTCCTGCACCGAAGGCGGCGTGAACACCGGGAAGGCGCGCTGCACGTAGCGCATCAGCAGCACCGCGGGACTCGACATCAGCAGGCGCGCCGACGGGTACTTCCACATCAGCACGTCGACGCCGTCGTTCGGGCGGAACGGAACGTCGCCGAGGCTGTTGCCGTCGAGGTCCCAGCCGAGGTAATCGCTCCAGTAGTTGCCGCGTCCGTCGCGCGACCATTCCTGCGCCAGGTTCTGCACGTACTTCACCTGGGTGCGGTTGCCGACGAAGCAGTTGCCCCACAGCCGGTTCTGCTCGGAGCCCGCGGTCACGTGGATGCCGATCTCCGAATCCGCAACCACATTGTCGCGGAAGTCATTGAATTGCGAGAGGTAAACGAACAGCCCCTTGCCTTCGGCGCCGTCGATGGTGGCGCCGGCGAGGTCGCGCTGTCCGGTGGTGTCGCGCGCCTGGTTGTCGCTGAACACGCTGCGCGAAATGTAGTTCAACAGGAAGCCGTACGAGGCGTTGCGCTCGGCGATGTTGCCGGCCACCCGCAGGTGGTCCGACGACATCAGCGCAAACCCGGCGACGTTGTCGCGGCTGGTGTTGCCGGTCAGTTCGCTGTGGTTGGAATACATGTAATGGATGCCGTAGCGCACGTCGTGCACGAGGTTGCGCGTGATGGTGCTGTGGGAGCTGACGTAGACGTAGATGCCGTCGCGCGCACCCGCGATGTCGTTGGCCTCGATGGTGCAGCCGGTGTCGTTCCACAGGTGAATGCCGTCGCCGCGATCGGCGACCTGCAGCGAACGCATGCCGCGGATCACGTTGTGCGCGATGCGCACGCGGGCCGGACCGTCCAGGTAGATGCCGAACAACGTGTCCTCGATGCGGTTGTGCTCCAGCGTGGCGTCGTGCCCGGACTGCTCAACGAAAATCCCGGCGTTTTCGGCGGTGAGGTCGGTGCCGCCATGTCGGAGCGTCAGGCCGCGCACCGTGACGCCGGGCGCGGCGATGCGCAGCACGTCGCCGTGTCCACCGCCATCCAGGATCGCGCCTGGCGCGCCGACCAGCGTGACCGGCTTGTCGAGCCGCAAACCGGAAACGGAATGGACGCCGGCCGGCACCACCAGCGTGGCCCCGGCCGGCGCGGCGGCGATCGCCTGTGCCAGCGATGGCTGCAGCGCGCGCGCCGACCCGATCGCTGGCAACGCCAGCGCCAGCCACGCGATTGCAACAAGGAAGTACGACCTGTCCACGGGCGTCCACCGCCGGTCACGCCGCCGCGCGCGGCGGCGTGACGCTGGCTCAGTCCTCGACCAGCATCCGGCCTTTCATCTCCATGTGCAGCGCATGGCAGAAGAAGGTGCAGTAGTACCAGTACACGCCGGCCTTGTCGGCCGTGAAGGTGGCCGAAGCCGTCGCCCCCGGGCTGATTTCGAAATTGATCCCGTAGTTGGCGAGGCAAAACCCGTGGCTGACGTCTTCGATCGGGTCGATGTTGGTGACGACCACGGTCACCTCGTCGCCCTTCTTCACCTTGAAGTCGGTGAGGCCGAACACCGGCGCGGCCGAGGTCATGTAGACGAACACCTTGTGGCCCTGTCGGATCACCTTGTTGTCGGCGCGCACGTTGACGCCCTGCGCCTTGGCCGCGGCGACGGTCTCGGCGAAGAACGGATCATCCTCGCTCCACTTGCGCTTGATCTTGTCCATCAGAAAGCGCCGGTGCAGCAGGACGCAATCGTGCGGCTCCGGATAGACCGGACCGTCGGCCACCAGTTTCATGGTGTCGCCGGAAATGTCGATCAACTGGTCGTTGTCGGGATGCAGCGGGCCGGTCGGCAGGAAGCGGTCCTTGGAGAACTTGTTGAGCGAAATCAGCCAGCGCCCATCGGCATCGCGCGTTTCGCCCAGCGAGGAGTGGTTGTGGCCGGGCTGGTAGGCCACGTCGAGCTTCTGGCGCAGGTAATTCACCTTCTTGCCGCCATGCGCGGCGATCGCGTCGGCGATGTTCCACTTCACGATCTGGCTGTCGATGAACAGCGTGGTGTAGGCATTACCGCGACCGTCATAGGCCGTGTGCAGCGGCCCGAGTCCCAGTTCCGGTTCGGCCACCACCGCGTCGCGCGGGTCCTTCAGCTTGCCGGCAAACCAGTCGTCGATCCGGCTCCATTCGATGATCGAGACCGTCGGCGAAAGCTTGCCGTTCGCCACCACGTACTTGCCGTCGGGGCTGGCGTTGATGCCGTGCGGGTTTTTCGGGATCGGGATGTACATCGTCAATGGCGAGCCGTGGCGGCCGTCCACCACCGGCACCTTCGAGTCGCCGATGGTCTTGTACTTGCCCTGCTTCACCGCTTCCTCGATGCGCGCGATGTTGAACACCACCGCCCAGTCGCGCTCGGCCTGCATTTCCTCGGCCAGCGTCACCCCGCCTTCGCTGTTGTAGCAGGTGGAGATGGCGTATTTGCCCGCGTAGTCGGCCTCGGTGTTGTCGAGGTTGCCGTCCACGACGACCTGCCACGCGACTTCCATGCTGTCGCCGTCGATGGCGCTGAACATGGTCTGGTAGTGCTTCGGATCGTCGAGGTCGCGCCCGTCATTCGGCGACGGCACGCAGTTCTCGCCGTTCGCGAACACGTAACCCGTGCGCGGCGCGCGCTGCACGCGCAGCCCGTGGATCGCCTGCACGTTGGGCACGTCGATGATGCGGTCGGTGCGCCACACGTCGCAGCGGATGCGCGCGACCCGCGTGTTGGCCTTGTCGTTGAGGAACACGTAGCGGCCGTCGTAATGGCCGTCGGTCTGGCTCATGTGCGGATGGTGGCAATCGCCGCCGGGTGCAAAGTGCGGCCCCAGCACGCGCTTGCTTTCGTTGGTGATGCCCCAGCCGATCGTGAAATCGGGGTTGAACACCGGCACGCGCATCAGCTCGCGCATCGAGGGCAATCCCACCAGCCGGATCTCGCCCGACTGTCCGCCGCTCCAGATGCCGTAGTACTCATCCAGTTGGCCAGGCGCGACGAAATCTTCGGGCACGTCCTTGACACGGGTGTCGCTCGTGGCCGTCGAAGCCGCAACTGCGTTGGTGCCGGCAGCGGCTTGCTGGCGCCCGCACGCAGCAAGTGCCAACCCGGCGGCGCCGGCCAGGCCGGCCACGGCGGTGGCCTTGATGAAACTGCGGCGGCTCGCATCGCCCGGCTGTTCGTCCGCCGTGCCGATGTCCGGCGTGGCCGGACCCGGGATGTTCTTCGTTGCTTCGTTCATGGCGTTGCATCCTCTGTGGTGGGGGACGGCCGCACCGGCGGCCGCAGCGGAACGGGATGGTTGATGCCGGGGCTCATCAGCACGGCTGCGGCGCGAGCCGGCCGTTCGGCGCGCTCGTGGATCTTGCGGCGCTGCACCAGCGGCGGGCACTTGTGGTCGTCGGCGTAATTGACCTGGCATTCCAGGCAGTAGACGCACTCGTTGTAGTTGATCTTCCCGAGCGGATCGATCGCCTTGACCGGGCATTCGACGGTGCAGATCTGGCAGGGGTGGCCGCATTCCTTGCGCCGGCGCAGCCACTCGAACAGGTGGAACTTGCCGGATACCGCGAGCCCCGCGCCCAACGGGCACACATAGCGGCAATAGAAGCGGTGGTTGAACGCCGACACCACGACCAGCCCCACCGCGAACAGCACGTAGCCCCACGAGCGCGCGAAGTGCAGGATGATCGCGGTCTTGAAGGGCTCCACTTCGGCAAAGCGCTCGGCCAGGCCGACCGATTGCAACGACAGCCCGAACAGGCCCAGCAGGATGATGTACTTCACTGCCCACAAGCGTTCGTGCACGAACGGCGGCACTTCGACCTGCGGCACCTTCAGGCGCCTGGCGACGCGGCTCACCAGTTCCTGCAGCGCCCCGAACGGACACAACCAGCCGCAGTAGATACCGCGCCCGAACAGCAGCAACATCACCGCGACGAACACCCACAGGATGAACACCAGCGGGTCCATCAGGAAGGTCGACCAGCGGAACGCATGCAGCACCGACTGGATGAAAGTGAGGATGTTCACCACCGACAGCTGGGCCAGTCCGTACCAGCCGATGAACACCAGCGTGTAGATCAGGAACCCGACGCGCAGGCGTTCGAACAGGCGCTTGCGTTTCACGATCCAGTCCTGGAACGTCAGGATCACCAGCAGCACGCCCAGGCCCGCCACCAGTACCGCGATGTCATAGCGGCGCGCGTACCAGACCTTCGCCCACAGCGGCGCATTGGCCGGCAGCATTCCGCCGCCGGACGTCGTGGTGCCGGCGCCGGCGATGTAGGCCACGGGCATCCGATAGTCGCCGGTGAAGGTGTGGTAGATGCTGTCGAGCGGGCCGGTCTGGCGCCTGACCAGCAGTTGCAGGGTCCACGGGCGGGTGGCATCGAAACCGCCGCCGTGGCGCACCCGGAAAATGGCCTGTTCGGCGAACGCCGGTTTGCCCGCGAGCGGGCTGTCGCCCATCGGCAGCTGGTCGCTGTCCTTGAACAGCGTCAGCTTGCCGTCCTGCAGCAGGTGGACCCGGTCGAACACGCCGCCGCGCACGTAACCGAGGCCCTTGAACGAATAGATGCCGTTGGCCATCAGCGCCACCGCGGTGTCGCCGGGTGCAAGCCGCTGCATCAATTCCGCATACGCGGCGTCGCCCAGCAGGTTGCGGCCTACCGTGGGCGGCGTGACGTCGGCGAAGTACAGGTCGATGAACGTGCCGGCGCCGTGGCCGGCCGGCGGCGGTGCGGTCGGATCGTCGGCCAGGCTGGACGGCTGCTCACCCTTGAAACTGTCGGCCACGGCCTGCCGCGACAACTGCAGGTGCGCAATCGCGCCGCTGCGAGTGAGCGCTGGCCAGTCCGCCTGCTCGAACCCGTCGGTGCGCACGTGCGGGGCCGCGGCCCCGGCAGCGTCGGCGGCCGCGGGCTGTTCGCCTTGCGTCAGATGGCGCGACGCCGCTACTTCCAGGGCCGCATTCATGATGGTGTCGTTGGCCACCATCGCGGTCACGGTGGCGCCGCTGATCGCATCGATGTTGACGGTGCCGGCATCGCCACCGCCGCCGACCACGATGCGGTCGTCGACGCCGTGGCCGATGTAGCGCGCCACGAAGTCGTACAGCTTCTGCACCGGGATGCCGACCAGCAGGATCGGCTCGTCCTGATACAGCACCCGCGTGTGGCGGATGCTGCCGTCGCTGCCGATCGCGACCAGCACGTTGATCGGCTTGCCGGAATACGCCGGAATCGGTGCCACCATCCCGGTCTCGAAGGCGTAGCCGATCACTTCGTTGTCGCGCCGGATCGCAGCCGCCGGCGGCGTGCCTTCGATGTCGCCGAACGCGGTGGCTTCCGGAAACACCTTGCGCAGTTCCGGATACCTGGCGTCGATGCCCGCGAAGACCGTGCCCGCCTGCAGCAACGCCGCGAGCACCATCAAGCCAACGAACCAACCGCGGCAGCGTGGCGCGCGCATCACACCACCTCCGCATGGCCGGCGATGAGCGGCAGGTCGCGCGAACGCCAGCGGCGCTCGCCGGTGCGCGAGAACACCAGCCACTGGTGGTCCTGCGCCGACATCAGCGCGGCCAGTTGCGGAAGCCCCAGCGAAAACGCGCCGGTGCTCATGCCATCGGCCAGCACGGAGCGCTCGGCCACCGCGGTGACGCTGGAATACGCCTGCGGCGAATTGCCGGTGTGCGGGTCGACGATATGGAACAGGCGGCGGTCGGCCGAGAAGAACACCCGGTAATTGCCGGAGGTGGACAGCGCCGCGTTGCGCACCTGCACCACCGCGGCCACCCGGCCGACGTCCTGCGGATCGACGATGCCGACGTTCCAGTGCCGGTTCGGGTCGCTGCCGCAGATCGTGCGGGTATCGCCGCCGGCATCGACGATTGCGTACTCGATGCCGTGGTCGCGCAATGCGGCGATGCCCTGGTCCACCACGTAGCCCTTGGCGATGCCATCGAGCGTCACCGCCATGTCGGGCTTCAGCAAACGCGCGCCCGCCGTGTCCACCACCAGCGCGCGCGCATCCACGAGGTGCTCGCGTTGCGCGATGGTCGTGCGTTCGCGTGCGTTGAGCGCGTTGGTTCCGCGCAACGTTTCGAAATAATGCAGTTCCGGCAGCACGGTCACGTCGAACGCGCCTTCGGTGCGCCGCGAGATTGCTTGCGCTTCCCGGAGCACCGCGTGCAGGTGCGGCGGCACCACGGCAAGCCGGCCGTCGCGATTGAGCCGCCACAGCGGACTGGCCGGGTCGAAGCGGGTCAGCTCCGCGGCGCTCGCGGCCATCCGCGCGAACGCGGCGTCGATGGCGACCCGCGCGGCCTCGGCATCGCCCGCGAGGCAGGTGATCGACACCGAGGTGTGCATCAGGCTGCGCTCGCGCTGCACCTGCCACAGGTTGGCGTTGCGCTTCAACACCGCCCAGCCGCCACCGGCCAGGATGGCGCCGGCCGCGACGGCCAGCCCGGCCTGCTTCAGCAGGCGCCGGCGCGCAGGCAGGCGCGGTTCATCGCAATCCGTCGGACGATGGGTGGAGGGCATGGTTCGGTTTCGTTGGATGGAAGCGGGATTCGTGATCGCCCTTACGCCGCGCACGTGCGCGGCGCCGCCTCGGCCTCGGCGCGCACGCCAAGGCGGCGCTGCAGCAAGGGACTGGTCGTGGTGTACTGCAGCGGTACCTGCTCGCCGGGATCCAGGTACTCGCGCAACGCGAACGCGCACAGGGCGGCTTCGTGGAAGCCCGACAGGATCAGCTTCTTCTTGCCGGGATAGGCGGCGATGTCGCCGACCGCATGGATGCCCGGCACCGAAGCCCGGAATGTGGCCGGATCCACCAGGAGTTGCTGGTGCTCCCGTGCCAGACCCCAATCCGCGATCGGCCCCAGCTTCGGATGCAGGCCCCAGAACACCAGCAGGTGTTCCGCACCCACGCGCCGCACCACGCCGTCGCGCGCGCGTATGCGGACCTGCTGCAGATGGCCTCGTGGCGTTTCCAGGCCGACCACATCGCCTTCGAGGAACTGCATCCGCCCGGCCTCGCACAATGCATGCATCTGCGCGACGTGCGCCGGCGCGGCGCGGAACTTGCCCGAGCGATGCACCAGTACCAGGCTGCCCACCCGGTCGAGCAACGCCAGCGTCCAGTCCAGCGCCGCATCACCGCCGCCCGCGATCACGATGTCGCGTCCTGCGAACAGATTCGCGTCGGTGACCTTGTAGTGCACCGAGTGGCCGACCAGCGGCAGGGCTCCGGGCAGGTCCAGCGTGCGCGGCGCGAAGGCGCCCAACCCGCCGGCGATGACCACCGTGGCGGTGTCGAATTCCGCGCCCGCGCTGGTCTGCAGGTGGAACCGGCCGTCATCCCTGCGGTCGACCCGGGTGACCGTCTGGCCGAGATGGAACTCCGGCGCGAACGGACGAATCTGCTGCTGCAGGCGATCCACCAGCTCCTGCGCGCTGCACACCGGCACCGCCGGGATGTCATAGATCGGCTTGTCCGGGTACAGCTCGATGCACTGGCCGCCAACCTGCGGCATGGCATCGACCAGGTGCGCGCGCAGCCCGAGCAGCCCCAGCTCGAATACCTGGAACAGCCCGACCGGGCCGGCTCCGACAATCACGACATCGCAACGGATCATGCGGCGGCTTCGCTTCGTGGACCGCGCGAAGCATGGAAGCGCACGCCGGCGCCCAATTGATTTCAATCACACAAGTTGCATGCGAGATGCCTGTTCCCGGCTTGACATCCGCGCCGTGTGATGCCCGTCATACCTTCGGCGCATCCCCCGAAGGCGCCTTGTGGCTGGGGATCGCGCACCCTGCCATGCGGCTTCAGCGCTTCGCCGCCTGCACGATCGGCCTGCCATTCACCACCTTGAAGTGGAACGCATACCACAGGCTGAAGGGCTTGGCGGT
>JBDZUX010000003.1:84746-190876 GCA_040255405.1 Lysobacteraceae bacterium | reverse complement strand
TGGTCACGGTGATCTCGGTGTCCGACACCTCGGACATCTGGTGCTTCAGCTTGGCCGCAACGTACTTGCGCCAGTCGTAGGGCTGCTTGCCCTTGACATTGATGGTCGAGAGCGTCCTCGTGGTCTGGTCTTGCTGTTGCGGTACGGATTGCGTGCCGCTGGTTTGCTGCGCGAGGGCGAGTGGCGCGAACAAGGCGAGTGACAGGGCCAAGGGCAGGGCAGCGGGACGCAAGGGTTGCATCGTGGGTTCCGTAAACGCGAAAGACAATCGGTCACTTTTCACGATTCTGCCCGATCACGCCATAGGCCATTCGTTTACTCTGCGGCGGTGTCGGGCTGATTCCGGAACAAGTTTCGGGAGAAGCCCAACGTTCGCAGAGTCGTGACCTGTGTGGCGAACGGCGATCCCTTGTTGGGCTTCCCCAGGATCAAGTCCGGGGTCAGCGCCAACCGGCACGAGCACTTCACGTCCGAGGTTGCCGTGCAAATCGAGCGCCGTGTTGCTACTTCTGGCACTGTGGTGAATGCTTGGGCGCCAGCAAGCTGGTCCGTTCGGGTGACGGCGAGAATGGGGAGTCGATCCATGCACATGCAAGTGAGCGGGTACACCGTTTCTTCGATGCTTCTGGCTGCACTGTGCGTTGCGGTGGCGGGACCGGCTTTCGCGCAAGCGCGCGATGCCACGCACCTGCCGAAGACCACCACCCCGCCTCCATTGCAATTCCACTACATGGGCCCGCCGGCCGGTGGGCGGGTTGCTTCGGCCGCGGGCATCCCCGGCGACTACTCGACCTATTACCTCGGCTCGGCGTCGGGCGGCCTGTGGAAGTCCACCGACGGCGGGCATACCTTCAAGCCGATCTTCGACGGGCAGGACACGGCCGCGATCGGTGCGATCGCGATTGCACCCGCTGACCATCAAACCGTGTGGGTCGGCACCGGCGAGCCGTGGACGATCCGCCCCAGCGACATCGTGGGCGACGGCGTCTACAAATCCACCGACGGCGGCGCGACCTGGGAGTACATGGGGCTGCCGAAGACGGGCCGCATCGCGGAGATCCTCGTCAATCCGAAGGACACCGACAACGTGTTGGTCTGCGCCGAAGGTTCCGGCGCGGCGCCGCAGCACGAGCGCGGCGTGTTCCGCACCACCGATGGCGGCAGGACGTGGAAGCAGACGCTGTTCGTCAACGAAGAGACCGGCTGCAGCGGGCTCAGCATGGACCCGGGCAATCCCGACACCGTGCTCGCCGGCACCTGGCAATTCAGCGTGCGCACCTGGGCCGAGCTGAGCGGCGGTCCGGGCAGCGGCGTGTACATCTCGCACGACAACGGCCAGACCTGGACGCACCTCACGAGTGCGAACGGGTTGCCGACGCCGCCACTCGGCAAGATCGACGTGACCATCGCGCCATCCAATCCGCAGCGCATGTACGCGCTGATCCAGACGAAGGACCAGGGTTCGGTGTGGCGCAGCGACGATGGCGGCGGCCACTGGAAGGTCGTCAGCTGGGACCGCAACCTCATCATGCGCGCCGGCTACTACATCTTCATCGAAGCCCATCCCAGGGACGCCGACGGCGTGCTGGTGCTCAACAGCGGCGACCATTATTCGAGCGATGGCGGCCAGACCTTTTCGGGCGAGGGCGGCAAGGACGTGAAACCGTTCGGTGCCGCATCCTGCGGCGACTGCCATGACGGCTGGATCGATCCGACCGATCCCGCGCATTACGTGCTGACCGACGATGGCGGCGCCAACATCGCGACCGGCGCCGGAACGTCCATGCACGTCGCGCTGCCGAACGGGCAGCTCTATCACGTCGCAAGCGACGACCAGGTGCCGTACTGGATCTACGGCAACCGCCAGGACGATGGCGGCTGGCGCATTTCCAGCGACATTTCGCAACCGAGCGGCAATGGCCTGCTGCCGGAAGACGCGTTCATGCCGCAGGGACACCGCTTCGGGCGGTACTACGAGGAAGACGACGGCCGGTCCGGGGGCAAACCAAAGGTCAACAAGGAACGGCTTGCGCAATATCCGAAAGCCGCGCCGCCGCCGAAAGGCTGGGCGCTCGGACCAAACGGCGAACCGAAGACGCCGCCCAATCGCAGCGGTTTCGAAGGGCCGAATCAAAAGCTGCCGACCTATCAGTATTTCCCGAATGCCTGCGAGTCGGGGTTCACCATCCCCGAACCGGGCAACCCCGACATTGTGTGGTCGTCGTGCTACGGCAATGAGTTGTACCGGTTCGACCTCGCCGAAGGCACGCCGCACTCGGTGTCGCCGTCGATCGTCGGCATGGATTCGCCACCCGACAAACTGAAGTACCGCTGCCACTGGACGCCGCCGCTCGCGATCGACCCGTTCGACCACGACAGCGTCTTGTATGGCTGCCAGATGGTGCTGCGCACCACCGACAAGGGCCATTCGTGGACGGAATTCAGCCCGGACCTGTCAACGCGCGATCCGTCGCTGATTGTCCCGAGCGGCGGCATCATGCAGGACAACCTCGGCCAGTACTTCGGCGCGCTCGTCTGGTCGCTGGCCTACTCGCCGATCGAGCAGGGCCTGTTGTGGGCCGGCACCAACGACGGCAAGGTCTGGTACACGAAGGACGCGGAGTCGCGAGGCCAGCCGCAGTGGGTGGACGTCACCGCGAACCTGCACATTCCGCCGCTGGGGAACATCAACCAGATCGCGCCGTCGCACTTCGACGCGGGCACCGCCTACATCGCGGTGGATTTCCGCTTCGCGGGCGAAGGCAACGACAAGCCGTACATCCTCGAGACCACCGACTACGGCAAGACCTGGAAGAACATCAGCGGCAACCTGCCGTCCGACAATCCGCTGGACTACACGCTGAGCGTGGCCGAGAACCCGAACCGCGAAGGCATGCTGTTCGCGGGCACCGGCCATGCGTTCTATTACACGATGGACAACGGCAGGCACTGGACGCGGTTCCGCAAGGGCCTGCCGCCGGCGCCGGTCACGTGGATCAATATCCAGCCGCACATGCACGACGTGGACGTGTCCACCTACGGCCGTGGTGATTTCATCCTGCCGAACATCGCGACGTTCGAGCAGACCGGCGGCCCGGATCAGCCGGATAGTGGCGCAACGCGATTGTTCAAACCCGGCGAGGTTTATCGGCAGGCGCGCAGTGCCTATCCGACCGCGGCCCAGCCGGCACGGCCGCAGTTCCAGTTCTATCTCGCAAAAGCGCCCAAGAATCCGGTGCAGTTGCAGATCCTGGATGCGCAGGGGAAGGCGGTCCGCACCGAAAAACTGAAGGCACACCAAGGCCTTAACGGCGCATATTGGGATCTTTTCTACGACACGCCGACCGACGTGAAGCTGCTCACGACGCCGCCCGAAAACCCGCACATCTGGGACGAGCCGCGCTACCGGGGCAAGGCGTATCGCAGCATCATCCACTGGGGCATGACGCCGCATACCGGCACGCCGATCGCGGCGCCCGGCAGCTACCAGGTGCGGCTGACCGTGGATGGCCGCAGTTACACACAGCCCTTCGTGGTGGTGAAGGATCCGGCGGTCAAGGCGAGCGATGCGGTGTTGGGTGATTCGACCGCGATGCAGGTGCAGATCGCCGACGCGATCAGCGAAACTTCGGACATGGTCAATACCATGGAAGCGTGGCGCAAGCAGATCGAGGACCAATTGAAGACGCATGTTTCGGGTGAGACGGCAGATGCGCTGCAGCATCTCGACGCACGGATCCTTGAGGTCGAGAACCAGTTGGTCAGTCCGGAAGCGAGGCTCAGCGACGACAAGCAATACTCGACGCCGTTCCGGATGTACTGGAACCTTCGCTGGCTGGCAGGGCGTGTCGGGCAGGGCATCCAGAACACCGCCGGGGGTTCGGATTACGCGCCGACCGTCGCCCAACGCGAAAACTTCGCCAGGCTCCAGACCGAGCTCGCGGCGGCCCGCACGGCATTCGAGAACCTCAAGACCGCGACGGTGCCGGCCTTCAACCAAACCATGCGCGCCAGCGGCATCGTGATAGGGGCGGATCAACAGCCGGTGCCGGGCGATCACTGATGGCGGCAAGGCGCGTGCCCGCCGCATCCCGGCGGCGGCCGTGGCATCATACGCGCCTTCGCCGCCGGTCACGGACCGCCGAGGAACCCAAGCGCACGGATGATGGCGGGGGCGGCGCCGGCGACACGAGGAACGCGTCAGCGAACCGCACCCGCAGTGTCGTGATCGGGTCGCGCGCCGCACCGGTTCCGGGGAAAGCAAACGCGCCTTGCGCGGGGAGCATCGATGGCCAGCAACATCAACCGCGGACCGCGCCAGATCTGGCTGGCGCTGATCTGGTCGGTGAAGGGCTTGCGCGCAGGTTGGCGCACCGAGGCGTCGTTCCGTCTCGAAGTGATCCTGTTGGTGATCCTGTTCCCTGCGGGGCTGTGGCTGGGCGACGGCGCCATCGAGAAGGCGCTGTTGACCGGTTCGCTGTTGCCGGTGCTTGCCGCTGAAATGCTGAACTCCATCGTCGAATGCCTGGTCGACAAGCTCTGGCCCGAACATCACGAAACCGCCGGCCGCGCCAAGGACATGGGTTCGGCCGCGGTGTTCCTGCTGATGGTCAACGTGCTGGTGATCTGGATCATCATCCTGGTTCCAAGGGCGTTCTAGCGTCGTGCTTCCCGTTGCGCGGACTTGCCGCGCATGCTGCAATCACGCTCCCCGCCTGCCGACGCCAGGCCACGCGGCCTCGCGCTGACAGGCCCCAGCACGGAGAACTCCCATGCGCGCCATCCGCCTTGCCGTTTCGTGCTTCGCAGTGGTCTTCGCGTGCGGCCTGCTGTCGGGCTGCGGCTACAACCAGATCCAGACCAAGGATGAGGCGGTCAAGGCCGCGTGGTCGGAAGTGGTCAACCAGTACCAGCGCCGCGCCGACCTGGTGCCGAACCTCGTCGCGACGGTGAAGGGCTATGCCGCGCACGAGGAGCAGGTGTTCCGCGAAGTCACCGAGGCGCGCGCCAAGGTCGGGCAGGTGACGGTGAACGCCGACGATGCGGCATCGCTCGCCAAGTACCAGGCCGTGCAGGGCGAACTTTCCAGTGCGCTGACGCGCCTGATGGCGGTGTCGGAAAACTATCCGAACCTGAAAGCCGACGGTCTGTTCCAGAACCTGCAGGCGCAGCTCGAGGGCACCGAGAACCGCATCACCGTCGCGCGCGGTCGTTATGTGCGGGCAGTGCAGGACTACAACGGCACTATCCGCCGTTTTCCGGTGAACCTGACCGCCAAGGTTTTCGGTTATGCGGTGAAGCCGAACTTCACGGTCGACAACGAGACGGCGATCTCGACCGCGCCCAAGGTGGATTTCGGCAGGGCGCCTGCAGCGCCTGCGCCCTCGGCACCGACGCCGCCGGTTGCACCGACGCCGCCATCCGCGCCAGTACCCGCTTCCAGTGCGCATTGATGGACAAGATTGCGACTTCGCCGAATTTTTTTTCTCTCCCTCCGGAAGAGGCGGAGCGAACGCGAACGCGCACGGAGCGCGACCGCAGGCCGGGTGAGGGAACGCGCTCGTGCGAACCGCATTGAGGCAACGAACCCTCACCCCGGCGCGGCGCGCTCGGCGCTGCGCGAAGCCTCGCCCGGAGGGAGAGGGGTTCAAGCATGGGACGGCGCGCAATCTTGTCGCGCCTGCCATCCTTGCAGCCTGTCTGCTTGCGTTGGCGATCATCGCACGTGCCGAAGTGCCCGTGCCCGCATTGAAGGCGCGCGTCACCGATCTCACTGGCACGCTGTCCGCGCAGCAGACGCAGCAACTCGAATCGCAACTCGCCGCGCTGGAACAGCGCAAGGGCGCGCAAGTCGTGGTGCTGATGTTGCCGACCACGCAGCCCGAAGACATTGCCGGTTACGCGACGCGCGTGTTCGATCAGTGGAAGATTGGCCGCAGGAACGTCGACGACGGCGTGCTGTTGGTGGTTGCAAAGGATGACCATCGCGCGATGATCGAAACCGGTTACGGACTCGAAGGCGCGATTCCCGACGCCGCGGCGTCGCGCATCATCCGCGAATACATGTCGCCGAAGTTCCGGGTGAACGATTTCTATGGCGGCCTTGATGACGCGATCGGGGCGCTGACGAAACTGATCGACGGCGAAAAGCTTCCGCCTCCACTGCAGGAATCGCAACGCAATCCGGGTGGCGTCGCGCACGGACACGACTGGTTCACGGGGTTGGTCGTCGCATGGATCGTGCTGGTGTGGGCGCGCGGGCTCTTTGCGCGCGTGCCGAGGCTGCCGCGGGCAGGATTGGTCGGTGGCGTGACCGGGCTGCTGGCGTGGCTGTTCAGCGGTTTGTGGCCGTTGGGACTTGGACTCGGCGTGCTTGGCTGGCTGATCGGCTTCGCGGGCGGCGGCGGGGGCATGTTCGCGCGACGCGGCGGCTCCGGGGGCTGGGGCGGCTTTGGCGGGGGCGGCTTTGGTGGAGGTTTCGGTGGCGGCGGCGGGTTCTCCGGCGGCGGCGGTTCCACCGGTGGCGGCGGCGCTTCGGGGAGTTGGTGATGGATGCGATTCGTTGGTTGCGGCATTGGTTCCACGCACCTGCCAGCCGGGCGTTCCCGCCCGCCGCCATGCAGGAAATCCAGGCGGCGATCGCGGCGGGGGAAACCCGGCACGACGGTGAAATCTGTTTTGCCGTCGAGGCGCGCCTGCCTGCGCGCTATCTGCTTGGCGGGCGCCGCGTGCGCCAGCGTGCCGAAAGCGTCTTCGCGGACTTGAAGGTGTGGGATACCGAACGCCGCACCGGCGTGCTGATCTATGTGCTGCTGGGCGATTACACCATCGAGATCATTCCCGACCGCGGCGTGGTGGCGCGCGTGCCCGAAGGTTCGTGGGAACGCATCATCGGCTTCATGGGCGAGCAGTTCCGCAAGGAACAATGGAAGGAAGGCGCGCTGGACGGCATCATCGCCACGCACAACCTGCTGGAGCTGTATTTGCCGCCCGGCCCTGGCCGTCGCAACGCATTGCCGGACGAACCGATCGTGCTGTAGCGGCGGCCGTCAGGCCGGCAGTGCGGCTTGCAGCGCCTTGGCGAAATCGCCGGGCGAGGCGACCGGCGCCCGGCAGGTCAGTCCCGCACAAATCCACGCGGTGCCTTGCTCGCCGCGCAAGTCGCGGGCCGCCAATACGCCGGGCAGCGCGCCGGCATCGGACGGGATGATGAAGACGTCGACCGGATCGCCGCCCGGCGCAAGGCCCGCGACGCGCAAGTCCGTCTGCAGTGCGGCTTGCCACCCAGGTGCCCGATTCGCGGTGCAGCGCACCACGATCTGCGGGCGCGGGCGTTCGAATTCGCGCAGCGCGCGCAGCAGGGTGGGACAGGCGTCGGGATATTGGTGCAGTGCGTTGGCGCCGGCACGCAGCGCGCGCTCGGCGCTATCGAGATAGCGCGTATCGCCGAGGAGGTGACCCAGGCGCAGCAGTGAACGCGTGGCGACCGCATTGCCGTTCGGCAACGCATCGTCCGTCCAGTTGCGGCTGCGCGCGAGCGGCGTGGCGTGCGCGGACGTCGAAAACCAGAAGCCGCCTCCTTCGCGATCCGCGAACTTGTCCAGCAGCGTGTCGGCCAGCGCAATCGCCCACTCGAGATCGCGCGATGCGAACGTGAGCTGCAGGGTTTCCAGCAGCGCGTCGAGCAGGAACGCATGGTCATCGAGGAAGCCGGGGATGCGCGACGGCGGTTCCGCTGCGTTGGCGCACAGCGCGCCGTCGATCCATGCCGTTTCGCGCAAAGCGTCCAGCGCGCGCAAGGCCATGTCGCCGCACCGCGCGTCGTCGAGCAACCGCGCGGCGCGCGCGAGGCCGGAAATCGCGAGCGCATTCCATGCAGTCAGGATCTTGTCGTCGCGCGCGGGGTGCGGTCGGCCTGCGCGGGCATCGAACAGCTTCCGCCGGATCCCGGCGTACTCGATTGGCGCGCTTTCGACCGGCGTGTCGAGCGCGTGGGCGATGTCTTCCAGCGGTGCAACGCGCAGCAAATGCCAGGCCGTGCCTTCGAAATTCGGCGGACGGTCCAAACCGAACGCGCGTTCGGCCAACGCGAACTCGCGCTCTGTCAACCGAGCCTTCACCTGTTCGCGCGTCCACAGGTAAAACTTGCCTTCCGCGCCCTCGCTGTCGGCATCGAGCGAGCTGTGGAACGCGCGATTCGGCGCACTCATGTCGCGCTCGAGCCAATCCACGATGCCGCCGACCGTCGCATTCGCTGCTTCGCGAAGCGATATGTCGGCATCCGGATCGGCGGCGAGCCGTGCATCGTGTCCCTTCTTGCATGCGCGGACAAGCCGCGCATACACCGGCAGCAATTGCGCGTTGTCGTACAGCATCTTTTCAAAGTGCGGGATAGTCCAGTTTGCATCCACGCAATAGCGGAAGAACCCACCGCCGAGATGGTCCTGCAAGCCACGCGCGGACATGTTCGCGAGGGTGAGGTGCGCCATGGCAACCCCTCTCCCTCCGGGAGAGGGGCAGGGGTGAGGGTACGGCAACTCCGAACCCTCATCCGGCGTTGCGCGCCACCCCCTCCCGGAGGGAGAAGGATCCAAGAGCCATTCGAGTTCGGTGGCGCGCGGGAACTTGGGTGCGCCGGCGTTGCCACCCCAACGCGCGTCGAAACGGGATTCGACGCGCTGCTGTGCTTGCGCGTTCGCCTCCGCCATCGGGACGATTTCTCCCCCGGATACCGCTTCCGCATGCTGCATCCACGTCTGCAACTTCTCGGCGTGTGCGCGGAGTTCGTCCCGATTGGAATCGAAGTAGGCGCGCACGTGCTGCAATACCTCGGGAAACCCAGGCAGGCCATGGCGTGGCGTGGGCGGAAAGTACGTGCCGATGTAGAACGGCGACAGCGTCTGCGGGTCGAGGAACGCGGTCAGCGGCCAGCCGCCGCCGCGCTGGCTGAGCGCCTGGTGTGCGAGCTGATAGACGCGGTCGATGTCCGGGCGTTCCTCGCGATCCAGTTTGATGTTGACGAACGACCCGTTCATCAGCGCCGCGATCTCGGGTCTCTCGAAGCACTCGTGCGCCATCACGTGGCACCAATGGCACGCGCTGTAGCCGATCGACAGCAGGATCGGCGTGTCGGTCTCGCGCGCGTGCGCAAGCGCCAGCCCGTCCCACGGCTGCCAGTGCACCGGGTTGCCCGCGTGCTGGCGAAGGTAAGGGCTGGAACTATTGTCCAGCCGGTTGCGATCGAGTGCCGTCATGGTCATCGCTCCATGCTAGCGCGAACGCGAAAACACGAAGCCCGGCTCGCGCCGGGCTTCGTGATGTGCAACGAAAGGTGGCCTCAGTGTGACGCCGAAGCCGTGTTGCCGGCCCCGATGTGCTTGCCGAGGAACGGCAGGATCATGTTCCAGAGTTCCTCGTTGTGGTCTTCGCTCGCAAAACCGTGCAATTCCTTGGCCTTGGCCAGCCATTCGTATGGCTGGCCGGCCTTGTCCAGGTATGCGCGCAAGTCGGTGGCGTTCTGGTACGGCACGCGCGGGTCGTCCTTGCCGTGCGCGATCAGCACCGGCACGTTGAACTTTTCCATCATGCTGACCGGTGACATCGCGTAGGCATCCTCGCGGGTGCCGATGGCGTCCTTGAAGTACAGGCGGCCGCCGGCGAAACGGCGCGTGTCGCTCTTGTCCATGCCGATGCGCCAGTCGTAGACGCCGGCGTAATCGACCGCGCACTTGTACAACCGGGGTGCGAGGATCGGCTGCATCAGCGACGAATAACCGCCGAAGCTGCCGCCGAACACGCAGATGCGGTTCGGATCGACATAGCCCTGGGCGATCGCCCATTGCACGCCATCGATCAGGTCGTCCTGGATGCCGGTCGCGAATTGCTTGTACCCGGCGCGCTGGAAGTTGTAGCCGCGATCGCCCGAACCGCGATAGTTGACCTGCAGGCTCGCGTAGCCGCGGTTGGCCAGCAAGGCGGCCCACGGATCGTAGAACCAGCCATCGCTTGGACCGATCGGGCCGCCGTGCGGAATCAACACGAGCGGAAGGTGCTTGTGATTCCCGCCGTTCGGCAAAGTCAGGAAACCCGCCAGTTCCACCCCGTCGCGGTCCTTGAAGCGGATCGGCATGCGCTCGGGCATGTCGGCCGGCTTGATCCACGGCAACGCCTGGTACAGCGGCCGCGCGTGCATGCCGTTGCGCTCGAACAGCGCGAACGCGCCGGGATTGCGATCACTGCGCACGCTGATCAGCAGCGTCGCACCGTCGGTGCTGGCGCCTTCCATCGACACGATATCGGCAGGCTGGCTCTGGGACAGCGCCTGCATGATCTGCGCGTAGGCATCGTTGCCGATGTACTGGACCTTCGGACGGCCGCCGGCGCCGAATGCCGCCGCGATCGGGGCGCCCGTTTCCGGATTCCACATCACGTCCGTGACCGAAGAAAACGGGTCCGACGCCAACACGGTACGGCCACTGCCGTCCAGGTTGCACTCGATCAGCTGATCGGGGCCGCCATCCAGGCTGGACAGCGCGTACAGGTGCTTGCCGTCACGGCTGATCGCAAGCGCATCGAACGATTTGCCGACCACGGAATCCGGCATGCGCGTCCAGGCCTTGCCGTCGGTGCTGGAAAATGCCACCGCGTTCATCCGGGTGTCTTCGCCCGAGGCAATGCGCGCGACGCCGTCGTGCGGAAGCAGCGACATGCCGCCGTGGTCGATTTCGCCGATCTTGATGGCGCGACCGCTGGCGCCGTCCACGTCATACAGGTCGGATTTGCCGTATTGCCAGACGTCGCCCTCCGCGCCGCCCGGCATGCGATCCAGGCTCAGGTAGAAGTGCCCGTTCGGCTGGAAGGGCGTGCCCACGATGGAGGGGAAACCCTGTGGGATGTCGAGCGAGTTCACCGACGAAAACGTGCCGCCGCGATGCTCCAGGCTGTACAGGGTCTTCTTGTGCGTGCCGTCGAAATCCACGCCCACGATGTCGCCGGTGGCCGACGGCGCCACCAGCGTGCCGGTCTCCCGGGCCAGGCCCATGATCAGCCTGGCATTGCTGACCCAGTGCAGGTTGAACGGCATGAAGCGCGGCGCCATGTCGAGGCGGCTGACGGGCTTCAGGTCCGGCAGGCTCAGTACCGCCAATTGGTAACTGGCGTCGGTGCTGTTGGTGTTTTCGTTGACGGTGACGGCCAGGTACTTGCCGTCCGGTGAAATGACCGGATTGGTCAGCGTCGGGTGCTTGACGAAGTCGGAAACCGGCAGTTCCGCCGCGCCGGCGGTGGCGCAAAGCGACATGCCGGCGATGCACAGCCAGCAGGCAAGGCATGCAAAACGCATCGGTGTGTCCCCGTGTGGAAAACCCCGGCCCGAGTATGCCAGTGCGATACGGCCTTGTTAAGGCGCGCGGTTCCCCGATACTGTTGCGTGCTGGTTCGAAGGAATGCAGCCGTGGACGAAGGCGTCGAGTACCCCGCGTTGTACCTGAAGCGTGGCGAGGATGTGCGGCTGCGTGCGGGTCACATGTGGGTGTTCGCCAACGAGGTGGACGTCGCGCGCTCGCCGTTGACTTCATTCCAGCCGGGTGACGC
This sequence comes from Lysobacteraceae bacterium, assembly GCA_040255405.1. Taxonomy (GTDB): domain Bacteria; phylum Pseudomonadota; class Gammaproteobacteria; order Xanthomonadales; family Rhodanobacteraceae; genus 66-474. Next base: position 179,284 of record JBDZUX010000003.1, on the reverse strand, counting down.
GTGCGTGATCGTGGATGCGCGCGACAAGCCGATCGGCGTCGGCTATGTCAATCCGCATTCGCTGATTTGTGCGCGGCTGGTGGTGCGTGGCATGGAGCATCCGTTGGATGCCTCGCTGCTGACCCATCGCCTGCAGGTGGCGCTGGCGCTGCGCGAACGGCTGCATCCGGAACCGTACTACCGGTTGCTGTACGGGGAGTCCGATGGCGTGCCGGGGCTGACGCTGGATCGTTTCGACGACGTGATCGTGGCGCAGGCGACCACCGCCGGCATCGAACGCCTGAAGCCGCAGGTCGAGGCGGCGGTGCAGAAGGTGCTGAAGCCGCGCGCGCTGATCTGGAAGAACGACGCCGGCATTCGTGCACTGGAAGGCCTGATGAGCTATGCCGACGTCGGTTTCGGCGATCCGCCCGGCGCGCTGCGCGTGCGCGAAGGCGGCGTGGCATTCGCGGTCGATGCGATCGGCGGGCAGAAGACCGGCTGGTTCTACGACCAGCGTGCCAATCGCGACGCGCTGGCGCCCTACGTGAAGGGCGCGCGGGTGCTGGACATGTTCGCGTACCTCGGCGCGTGGGGGCTGCGCGCCGCGTCGATGGGCGCGAGGGAAGTCGTGTGCGTCGATGCCTCGGCTTCGGCAGTGAAACTGGTCGGTACGAATGCGGAGCGCAATGGCCTGGCCGAGCGCGTGCGTGCCGAGCGCGCGGACGCCTTCGATTTTCTGAAAGACCTGCGCGAACGCCGCGAGCATTTCGACGTCGTGATCCTCGATCCGCCCGCGTTCGTCAAGCGCAAGAAGGACTTGAAGGAAGGCGCGTTGGCGTATCGCCGCATCAACGAACTGGCGATGCAGGTGCTGTCGCGCGACGGCATTCTGGTGACGTGCTCGTGTTCGTACCACATGCCGCGCACGGCGCTGCTCGATGCGGTGCAGCGCGGGGCGCGCCATCTCGACCGCAGCGTGCAGGTGTTGCAGCAGTTGCAGCAGGCGCCGGATCATCCGGTGCATCCGGCGATTCCGGAAACCGATTACCTGAAGGGGTTCATCTGCCGCGTGCTGCCGGCTTGACGGTTCCTCTTTCTCCGCGAAAGGGTTGGGCGAGGGTACGATTCCGCGCATAATGCCGCGTTTCCGGCGCCACCGAACCTTCATCCCCGGTCCTTCTCCCGAAGGGAGAAGGGAGCAAAGCCAATGACCCATCCCTTCTTCGTCGATATCGATCCCATCGCGTTCCACATCGGTTCGTTCGGGGTGCGCTGGTACGGGCTGATGTACCTCGGCGGTTTCATCGGCGGCCTGATGCTGGGCGAATATCGGCGCCGGCGCGGACGGCTGCCGGTCGATCGCGATGGGTTCCTCGACCTTGCGTTCTATTGCATGCTGGGCATCATCGTCGGCGGCCGCGTCTGGTACATGCTGACCTACCAGCCGATCGACTGGATCTGGAATGATCCATTGCAGTTGTTCCGGGTCTGGGATGGCGGGATGTCGTTCCACGGCGGGCTGCTCGGCGTGCTGGTCGCGAGCCTCTGGTGGTGGTGGCGGCGCCGCGCTGCGATCACGCATTACTTCGACGTGGTGGATTTCGTCGCGCCGCTGGTGCCGATCGGGCTGGGCCTCGGGCGGCTCGGCAATTTCATCAACGGTGAACTGTGGGGCAAGCTCAGTGACCTGCCGTGGGCGATGATTTATCCGACCGCGCTGCAGGAGAATCCGAAATTCGCCGGCATGTCGGTGGAGCAATTGCGCGCGCTGTATCCGAGCGGCGCGCTGGACGCCTACGCGCGCCAGCCTTCCGAGCTGTACGAATTCCTGCTCGAAGGCGTGGTGATGTTCACGGTGCTGTGGGTGTTCTCGATCAAGCCGCGGCACCGTTACGCGGTCTCCGGGCTGTTCGCGCTGATGTACGGCTGTTTCCGGTTCGCGATCGAATTCGTCCGCGAACCCGATCCGCAACTCGGCTACCTGTTCCACACCGGCTGGCTGACCATGGGCCAGGTGCAATCGTTGCCGCTGATCGTGGTCGGGCTCGTGCTGCTGTGGATGTCGCGCCGTGCGCCGGTGATCCAGCCGAAAGCCGTGGGAGCTACAGCCACTTCGCCCGCTTCAGCACGACATAAAGCGTGATGCACACCGCGATGGTGATGCCGATGATGATGGGGTACGCGTAGGGCTTGGCCAGTTCCGGCATGTCGTGGAAGTTCATGCCGTACCAGCTTGCCAGCAGGGTCGGCGCGGCCAGCAGCGCCGCCCAGCCGGCGAGGCGTTTCACCACGTCGTTCTGGCGCACCGTGATCAGTGACAGGTTGACGTTCATCGCCGCGCCCAGCATTTCGCGCATCGAATTGATCGCATCGCTGACGCGGGTGACGTGGTCCTGCACGTCGCGGAAGTAGGGCCGCACCTCGTCGCGGATCACTTCCGGGTGCAGACGCACCAGTTGCCCCAGCATGTCCTGCAGCGGCGTGGCCGCGAGCTTCAGCGTCAGCAGTTCGCGCTGCATGTCGTACAGGCGCCGGGTCACGTCGCGATTGGAGACGTCGGCAAACACGTCCTGTTCCAGTTCCTGCAGCTCCTGCTTGAAGTCCTGCACGATCGGCAGGTAGTTGTCGACGACCAGATCGAGGATCGAATACAGCGCATAGCTGGGGCCGAGCGCGAGATGTTCAGGCGTCTGTTCGCAGGCACGGCGCGCGGGCGCATACGACTGCGAAGCGCCGTGCCGCACCGACAGCAGATAGTGCCTGCCGACGAAGATGTGGGTTTCGCCGAACGCGATGCTGCCCTCGGTCATCTGCGCGGTCTGCGCAACCACAAACAGCGAGTCGCCGTACGACTCGATCTTGGGCCGCTGGTGCGCGCCGTGCGCATCCTCGACGGCGAGTTCGTGCAGCCCGAATTCTCCCTGCAGTTTTTCCAGCAACGCCTCGTCGGGTTCTACCAGCCCCACCCATACGAAGCCCTGCGCCGGCGCAACGAAATCGCTGATCTCGTCCAGCGTGATGTCGCGGATCTTTTTTCCGTCCGCGCCGTAGGCGGCGCAGTTGGCGACCATCGGCCGGGTGGCGAGCGTATCCATGTGTCGATTATGCAGGATGGGTGGAGGCCGGGCGCATCACTCGCCCGGCAGCAGTGCTTCCACCGGTTCGCCCAGGCGCGCGAGGTCGCGGCCGTGGACGAGGATGCCGCTGGTGGCGTCGTCGAAGGATGGTTCGTCTACCTGGCGCACCGCGGCGACGGCGCGGTCGGCATCCAGCGACAGCACCCAGCCGAATTCGCCGCGCGGATAGCGCAGCAGCGTACCCACTGGCCAAGTGCCGAAATGATCGACGTAGCGCTCCACCCAGCGCGGATCGAATTGCGCCGGCGATTGCCGCAAGTGTTGATAGATGCGATCGATCGGCAGCCCGGCGCGGTCGGCGCGGTCGCGTCCCATCGCATCCACCACGTCCACGATGGCCGCGACACGCATCAGCGCGTGCAACTTGTCGCCGCTGCGGCGGGCTGGATACCCGCTGCCGTCCAGGCGTTCGTTGCCGCCTTCGATCACGGTCTGGATGGCCACCGGCGACAGCCAGTGGCAGGCGGCGAGCCGGTCCTTGACCAGCGCCACGTGCTGCCTGAACTGGCGGAGCTGTTCGGCGTCGAGGTGTGGCGCATCGCGAAGCGCCGGGGGCAGCAACGCCTTGCCGAGGTCGTGCACCAGGCCGGCCGCCGCCAGCGCCCGGCACACCTCCGGCTTCAGGCCGAGCGCCGCGCCCAGGTCCGCCAGCCGCACCGCGACCGTGAGACAGTGCCGGATCAGTGGCAATTCGCGATGCAGGCAGGTCAGCGCGAACAACAGCCCTTCGCGATCTTCCGCATGCAACGCCAGGAGCCTGGCCGAATGCTGCGAGAGCAGTTTCGGCTCGACGAGCCCGCCCTGGCGCAGCTTCATGATCTGGGTCGCGAGGAACGACGCGGAGCCTGCGAGCTGCCGGGCGATCGGATTGCGATAGGCGTCGGACTGCTCGGCCGCGTCATCGATGGTGCTGCCGAGATACAGGGGCGACGGGCGCAGGTCGCTCTTGTCGGACGCGGCATGACGCGCGGATTCGCGCTCGGTTTCGCGCACCAGGAACCACAACCGTTGTTGCTTGTCCCGTCCGGCCACTTCGAGCCGGAAGCCGCACAGGATGCGATCGTTGCGAAAGTGCTGGTGGCGCGGCCAGCCCGGCGCGGTGAACCGGCTGCCGTCGGGAAACGTCATTTCCAGTTGCAGGGGGCGGTTGCGGTCGTCCAGCAGCGCCGCCGCCGAAAGCTCTGCTTCCACCATGCAGCCATGCAGCGAAAGGTCGCGCAGGTATCCGGTCGCGGTGGCGCCGGCGTCCTGCAGGTTCACCCTCACCTTCATGCCACGGCGCAGCCGCGCGCGAAACGTGTCGCGCTGCTGGTGCTTTTCGAGCCACGCCGGGAATCCGCATTCGCAAAGCCGCCGCTGGTCTTCCTCCCAGATCTGCCGGGCCGTCAGGACCGGCGTGCGCAGCACGCCCCGTGGCCCCTGGCCGTTCAGCCGGAAGGCGGCACCCTCGCGGAACGCCGTGGTGCCCCCGGCGATGGCGCTGACATCGAGGTGCAACGCTTCGCCCGCGCGGATCGCCGCCACCGTCACGGGCAACTCGGCAGTCGGATCCTGTTCGAGGACCACGCACGCGGTGCCCGGCTCGCGCAAGGTTTCCAGCAACTCGCTGATTTCACCTGGATGCGCGATGCGGGTATGAAAGTCGCCGCTTTGTGTCATGTAACCCTCGTAACCGGGGCGTTCACGGTTGATCGATGGTGATTATCGGCCGGCGCCGCGGTTTCCTTTAGCGGCGTGCGCTCACATGCGGGGCAGCGGGCGTTCGCGCATCAGCCACAAGCCGCCTGCAAGCCCCAGCCACGCCGGCAGCGCGAACAGGATCCACGGGAGGTTCTGCTGCGGGAACGCGGGGAACAGCTTGGAAGCCAGCGCGCACAGCGCCAGCAACGCCATCAGCGCCGCGACGGCGATGCTGAAGCGGGAGGCTGCGGCGCCGCGTTTGCGCACGTGCAGCAGCGCCGGTATCAGCAACCACGCGATCGGATTGAACAGCCACAGGTTTTCGTTGGCCCAGGCGGCGCGATGCGCGGTGCCGAACCACAGCACCAGCATCAATGCACCGGCCAGGCCCGCCAGCAGCGCGTACAGGCTGCCGGCCACGGCGAACCACCATCGGTCCACCTCGTACCGGTTGCGCAACCATGCCGATGCGAGGAAGGCCGCGCCAAGCACCAGCCCGGCGATCAGCAGTGGCCAGCGCGTGTCGGGCGGTGACGCTGGTGGGGAAGGGAGGCGCTGGGGTGACAGCAGTGATTTCGACTGCACCAGTGGCGCGCCGTCGGTCGCGCGCGTATCGCGCAGTTCGTGCATCAGCCGCGCCGGAATGAAGGCGCCGCTCCAGCGGGTCAACGGCTGGTCGGCGTAAGGTCCGAGGCCTAGATCCAGCAGGTACATCAGCCATGGCTGGCCGGACATCAGGCGATCGGTTTCGCGGCGGTACGTCTCGCCGCTTGGGGCCGGGCCGGCAAGTTGCCGTTGCAGCGCACCGCCCAGCACGTCGTCCAGCGCATCGCGTATGCGCGTGGTGCAGTTGTCCGCGAAGTAGCGGTAGCGATAGCGCGCGTGCTCGGGCTGCACGTTCCAGACGAGGAAGTCGCGAAGCTTCGCGCGCTGCGCGGGCGTCAGGTTCAGGTGCTGCTCGGTGATCGAACGGCCTTCGCCGGCATATTCCCGGATGTCTTCGATGGTGGGCCACGCGGCGGCGCGATAGATCATGATGCCGCGCGCGAAATTGACGTAGAAATCCTTCTGGTCGAAATCGAACAAGCCGTAATTGAACGCATAGGCCTCGCCCGTCGTCGTGTCGGTGATCACCAGTGCGTCATGGCCGAAACGTTCCCAATAAATCATTCCCGGTCCGTAGGTGTAGAGGTCCACGCGCAAGTTGGCGCCGGGCGCGTCCGCCACGCCGGCGTGACCGAGTGCCGGAAGCAGCGCGCAGACCAGCAGGGCAGCGAATGAGCATGCGCGATGCAAGACAACTCGACGCAGGATGGCGAGCATCGATTCATGTGGCCTGGCAGGGAAACGACGCATGATAAACGGGTGATTGGTGTTGCACGGGTTGGATGGCCGGGCGCACCGATTCCGGGGCCGCTACCGCTGCGCGTGAGCGGCCCCGGAATGACGAATGCATGGTGTTCGTCCTGACGGCGCCCGGAAAGAGAAGGCCATGGACTTGCGCTTGTGCTCGTCATTCCGGAAGCGCGCAGCGCGATCCGGAATCGGCCCCGGAATCAAGAGAGGGGGCGGTACGCTGGCCCGAGCCCAGCTACGCGGCGGCGTTTTTGCGAACGCGGAACTGCAATACCCGTCGGTCATCCGCCCGCGTCACGTCGAACGCGTAGTCGCCCAGCGTGGCGGTTTCCCCCGGGTCGGGCAGATGGCCGATCTCGGCGGTGACGAGGCCGCCGACGGTATCGTATTCCTCGTCGGAAAACGCGGTGCCGAATTGCTCGTTGAAGTCCTCGATGGGCGTCAGTGCATCGACCAGCCAACTGCCGTCGGGTTGCGCGACGATCAGTTGCGGCGGCACGGCTTCGTCGTGCTCGTCGTCGATTTCGCCGACGATTTCCTCCAGCACGTCCTCGATGGTGACGAGGCCCGCGACGCCGCCGTATTCGTCCACCACCACCGCCATGTGGTTGCGCGAGCGGCGGAATTCGGCCAGCAGCACGTTCAGGCGCATGGATTCGGGAATCATCACCGCGTGCCGCAGCAGCGTGCGCAAATCGAGCGCACCGTCCTGCCCGCGCCGCAGCAGGTCCTTGGCCAGCAGGATGCCGAGGATCTCGTCCTTGTCCTCGCCGTGCACGGGAAAGCGGGAGTGGCCGGACTCCGTCACGGTTTCCAGGATCGTGGACAGGTCGTCGTCGACTTCCAGCGTGACCATCTGTGCGCGCGGCACCATCACGTCGCCCACGACCATCTCGGTGACCCGGATGGCGCCTTCGATCATCGCGAAGGTTTCGCTGGTGAGCAGGCCGTTGCCCTGCGCTTCGCGGAGTTCCGCGAGCAGATCCTCGGGGCTGCGGGGTTCGCCTGAGAGCATGTGGCCCAAACGGTCCCACAGTGAGCGGTGGGCGGGGCCGTTGGTACTTGGGGGTTCTGCGGACATTGGGGTGGGGCGCGTCCCCGGAAGGGGCGGACCATTGATTCTAGCGGAAGCGTGCCCGGCTCGCAGGCGGCGGGGCGGTCACCAGGGGTCGGGCATGCCGAGTCCGGCCAGGATGCGGGTTTCCAGCTTTTCCATCCGCGCGGCTTCGGTGTCTTCCTGGTGGTCGAAACCGAGCAGGTGCAGCACGCCGTGCACGGTCAGATGCGCGTAGTGATCGCGCAGCGCCTTGCCTTGTTCGCGTGCCTCGCGGGCGACCACCGGCGCACAGATCGCAAGGTCGCCCAGCAGCGGCGAGGCGATCCCGGGCGGCAATTCCACGGGAAACGACAGCACGTTGGTGGCGTAGTCCCGGTCACGGTATTGACGGTTCAGCGCACGGCCCTCGCGGGCGTCCACGATGCGGATCGACAACTCGGCGGGTTTGCGTCGGCGCGCGGCGGACAGCGCCGCTTCGACCCAGCGCTTGAAGCTGACGGGCGCCGGGAGGCCGCGGCGCGGGATCGCGTAATCCACGTGCACCACGGCAGCCGTCGTACGGTGCGGACCGGCGGCGCCCGGGGGCCGGGACGGGCGAGCCGCGCGGGCGGTACTCATCCGTGGTCTCCGTCACGCGGCGCGCGCGTGCGCGGCTCTGCTTCCAGCTTCGCGTTGGCGCCTTCTTCCGCGCTCTCGTAGGCCCGCACGATCTTGGCGACCAGCGGGTGGCGCACCACGTCGCGCGCGGTAAAGAACGTGAAGCTGATGCCCTCGACATCGCGCAGCACCTCGATCACGTTGCGCAGACCCGAACGCGTGTTGCGCGGCAGGTCGACTTGCGTCACGTCACCGGTGACCACGGTGGTGGTGCCGAAGCCGATGCGGGTCAGGAACATCTTCATCTGCTCGACGGTGCTGTTTTGCGCTTCGTCCAGGATCACGAACGAATCATTGAGCGTGCGGCCGCGCATGTAGGCCAGCGGCGCGATCTCGATCACGTTGCGCTCGATGAGGCGCGCGACCTTGTCGAAGCCGAGCATTTCATACAGGGCGTCGTACAGCGGGCGCAGGTAGGGGTCGACCTTCTGCGCGAGATCGCCCGGCAGGAAACCCAGTTTCTCGCCGGCCTCGACCGCGGGACGCACCAGGATCAGGCGCTGGATGCGGCTGGTCTCCAAAGCTTCCACCGCACTGGCGACCGCAAGGTAGGTCTTGCCGGTGCCGGCGGGACCGATCCCGAAATTGATGTCGTGGGTCGCGATCGCATGCAGGTAGCGCACCTGGTTCGGGCCGCGCCCGCGGATGGTGCCGCGCTTCACCTTGATCGCGACTTCCTGTGCGCCTTCGGCCTGCTGCTCGGCCAGCGCATCGACGCCGGCTTCGGACAGGCGCAGGTTCAGCGTGCGGCCGTTGAGGGTTTCGTGTTCGGTCGCTTCGTAGAGGTTGCGCAGCACACGCTCGCCGGATTTCACCGCGGGTTCCTCGCCGATCACGCGGAACACGTTGCCGCGATTGTTGATCTCGACACCCAGCCGCAGCTCGATCTGGCGCAGGTGCTCATCGAACGGCCCGCACAGGTTGGCGAGCCGCTGGGTGTCGTCGGGTTCGAGGGTGAAGTCGTGCTGGATGAGAGAATCGGCCATATCGACGGCTTGCTCGTGCGTTGTAGGAGTGCGCCTGCGCGCGACAAAAAAGAGCAGGACGACGGAAGCGTTTCGCTTCGCGACGGTCGCCGGAAAAGAAGGAGCAGGCGCTGTGCGCCAGCCGGCTCCTACATGAGGCGTCCACGCAACGAATTGCTCAGCGCCGCGGTAATCACCACATCCACGAACTGGCCGACCATGTGCGCTTCGCCCGCAAAATTCACCTGGCGCATGTTTTCGGTCTTGCCGGTGAGTTCGTTGGGGTTCTTCTTCGACGGGCCGGTGACGAGGATGCGCTGCGTGCTGCCGACCATCGCCTCGCTGATCTTCGCCGCGTGGAAGTTGATCGCGTTCTGCAACGTCGTGAGGCGTTCGTGCTTCACCGCATCGGGCGTCGGATCGAACAGGTTGGCCGCCGGCGTGCCGGGGCGCTTCGAGTAGATGAAGGAAAACGACTGGTCGAAACCGATGTCCTCGATCAGCTGCAGCGTCTGCGCGAAATCGGCGTCGGTTTCGCCGGGGAAGCCCACGATGAAATCCGACGAGATGCAGATGTCCGGACGCACCGCGCGCAATTTCGCGATCTTCTCCTTGTACATCGCCGCGGTGTAGTTGCGCTTCATCATCATGAGAATGCGGTCGGAACCCGACTGCACTGGCAGGTGCAGGAAGTTCGCGAGCTTGGGCACGTCGCGGTACGCGGCGACCAGCGAGTCCGAGAAATCCAGCGGGTGCGAGGTGGTGAAGCGGATGCGTCCGATGCCGTCGATCTCGGCGACCGCGCGGATCAACAGCGCGAGGTCCGCATGATTTCCATTTTCGCTCGCACCAGGGTGCTCGCACGCGCCCTCGAACATCGGCCCGCGGTAGGCGTTGACGTTCTGGCCCAGCAGGTTCACTTCCTTGACGCCCTGTTCGGCCAGCGAGGCGACTTCGGCCAGCACGTCGTCGAACGGGCGCGAAATCTCCTCGCCGCGGGTGTAGGGCACCACGCAGAACGAACAATATTTGGAACAGCCTTCCATGATCGAGACGAACGCGCTCGGGCCTTTCGCGCGCGGCTCGGGCAGGCGGTCGAACTTTTCGATCTCGGGGAACGAGATGTCGACCTGCGGCTTGCCGGTTTTGCGGCGCGCGTCGATCAGGTCGGGCAGGCGGTGCAGGGTTTGCGGGCCAAACACGAGATCGACGTATGGGGCACGCTCGACGATCGCCTGGCCTTCCTGCGAGGCCACGCAGCCGCCGACGCCGATCAGGACGCTTGGATTGGACTGCTTGAATTCCTTCCAGCGGCCGAGTTGCGAGAACACCTTTTCCTGCGCCTTTTCGCGGATCGAGCAGGTGTTCACCAGGATCACATCGGCCTCGGCGATGTCCTGCGTGCGCACCATGCCGCGCTCGGCCGCGAGCACCTCCTCCATCTTGCGGGAGTCGTACTCGTTCATCTGGCAGCCGTGGGTCTGGATGTAGAGCTTTCCGGAACCGGATTTCCCGGGACCGGGCTGCTTCGATCCGGGCTCGGCAGGGGCAAGGGCGGGTGTATCGGCCATCGGGATGCGGAACGCGCTGAAACCCGCATTGTAGCGGGGTTCCATGCTGCGTTCGATGCAGCGGGGACGCAGCGCCGATGGGAACCGCCAGCGGCTTCGCCATCGCGATGTGCGCCGTCGCGCGCTTTGGGTATCACAGGCTTGGCATCGTACGTCCGTCGGCGCAAACTCGGGCCCCATGAACGCCATGCTCCGCCTGGGGGCGCGCAGCGGCCGGCGAGCCGGGGCCCCGTCGCAATCGTTCCGCCTTTCGGGGGCGGCGATGGCGTGTGCGCTCCTGGTGGCCACGGCATGGGCAGGACCCGCGGCGGCCAGCGTGCTGTACCGCTGCACCGGACCGCAGGGCGAACAGGCCTACGTCAGCCATACCGCCGGCTACGCGCATTGCAAGAAGATCGGTGCCTGGGTTGCACCGCGCGCGCGCGTGGTTGAGGTGAGCCTGCAGACCACCCGGCCAGGCAACCAGCCGAGCGGCACCGTGCTGCCGGGCAAGCCGCCGCACGAGGTCAAGGCCAACCCGTCGGTGCTGAAGGTGATGCCGTTGGGCGAGGACGATTCGATCCAGGTGAAGAAGCTGGTTCGACACGAAGCCTGGCAGCCGCTGCCGATCGCGATCCTGGATGCACTGGGCGGACGCGTGTTGCCGCAGTTGCTGGGCGTCGAGGCGACGCCGTCGGTTCCGGCCCCGGAACCCGCACCTGCCCACAGCGTGCCTGAACCGAACCCCGCGACGACCGCGATCCCGTTGAAGCTGAATGCCGACGCGCCGAAGCCGCCCAAGCGCGGCGCGGTGTATCGCGTGGTGCAGGCGAATGGCAGCGTGCTCTACACCAACGTCGCGTCGCTGGCGAAGGGCCACGACGCCAGGATGCTGTTCACCTACATCGTCGAATGCTACGCCTGCAACGTGCATTCGAAGATCGACTGGAACACCGTACCGCTGCAGCTCGCGGCGTATGGCGACGACATCCGCTCGGCCGCGAAGGTCAGTGGCGTGAACGCCGCGTTGCTGCGCGCAATCATCCACGCCGAATCCGGGTTCAACGCGCGCGCGCTTTCCTACAAGGGCGCGCAAGGCCTGATGCAGTTGATGCCGGGCACGGCATCCGACCTCGGCGTCGGCGATGCCTTCGATCCCGCCGAGAACATTTCGGGCGGCGCGCGCTATCTCGCGACGCTGCTGCGCGATTATCAGGGCGACGTGAAGCTCGCGGCGGCGGCCTACAACGCGGGCGCGGGCGCGGTCGCGAAATACGGCGGCGTGCCTCCGTACGCGGAAACGCAGGTCTATGTGAAGCGCGTGGCGCTGCTCTACCAGCGCTACCAGAAGGCACTGGCGGCGCGCACCGGTCCCACGCTGGCGACGATCAAGGCTGGCAGCTGAGGCCTTGGCGTTGCAGAGGTGAGCCGAAAGTTTTCTGGTCATTCCGGACGCCGCGCAGCGGCGATCCGGAATCGGTTTCTCGAGGACCGTGCCCGGAGATAACCGGTTGCGGGTGCGCTGACGCGCGGCCTCGGAACGACAGGGCTTTGGGCAGCCAGATGGCGCCCGCCTCGGCGCATGCGTCGGCAGGGCGCCGATTCTCAGCGCTTCAGTTCCGACGTCAGCATCGGCGCGATCGTCTCGACGATCTGGGTCGCGAGCACGTGGTTCGCGGCGACGAGGTTGCCGGATTCGGGCAAGCCTTCGCGGCCCATGAAATCGCAATAGCGGCCGCCAGCTTCCCGCACCAGCAGGCAGCCCGCGGCCATGTCCCAGGCCTTCAGGCCGGTCTCGAAATAGCCGTCGAAGCGTCCGATCGCCGTCCACGCCAGGTCCAGCGCGGCGGAACCCGTGCGACGAAAATCCTCGGCGCGCTTCAGCAGTTCGCGGGTCATCCCCAGCTGTGCGTCGAGGTGGCGCCGCTCGCGATAGGGAAAGCCGGTTGCCAGCATCGCGCCGTCCAGCGATTCGCGCTTGCCGATGCGGATGCGGCGATCGTTGAGGAACGCGCCGTCGCCCTTGCTGGCGGTGAAGATCTCGTTGCGCAGGGGATCGAGGATCACCGCATGCACGGGTTCGCCGCGATCCAGTTGCGCGATCGACACGCCGAAATGCGGAATGCCGCGCAGGTAATTGTGGGTGCCGTCCAGCGGGTCGATCACCCAGGTGAAGCGCGCGTGGGCCTTGCCGGACGCACCGCTTTCCTCGGCCAGGATCGCATGGTCGGGATGGGCGCGCTTCAGTTCGCGCACGATCTCGGCTTCGGCTTGGCGATCGACTTCCGAGACGAAATCGAGGTGGTGCTTCTCGATCACGGCGACGCTGTCGAGGCGATTCATGTAACGCAGGATCACGCTGCCGGCGGCGCGCGCGGCACGGATCGCGATGGTGACGGCAGGTCGGGCCATGGCGATGAAGTTCCGGAGGTTTGAAAAAGAACGCGCCGCACGGGGCGGCGCAGCCTGCAGTTTAGCAGGGCCATCGGTTGACCCGGTAACCTTCAACGTTGCCCATTGCGTCATTCCCCCGAAAGCGGGAATGCGAAGGCAGGGATGCCGGAGCGAACATCGGCGCAGCCGGCGGATCGAAGGGCGAGCCGCGGATGCGGCGGGTAACCCAGCGCCTTCCCGTTGGATAATGCCGAAGTCACCGGCTCCCGGTTCTCGCTTCGCGACGGCGTTTGCAGGCTGCAAACGCGAACGCCGCAGGCGGCGCGCAGCGCGAGCGCCATGGATGGCGCAAGTCTTCCGGGCTGACGATCAAGAGCAAAATTCTCCGCGACATGAACCAATCCACCGCCTCCATTCCGCCCGCGCCGCAAACCATCCGCTTCGTGCTGGCGCGCACTTCGCATCCCGGCAACATCGGCGCCGCCGCGCGCGCGATCCGCACCATGGGTTTCTGGCGCATGGTCCTCGTGGCGCCGCAACGCTTCCCCGATCCGCAGGTCGAAGCCATGGCGGCAGGCGCCGATGACGTGCTCCAGCACCTCGTGACCGTGGCCAGCGTGCCCGAAGCCGTCGCCGAATGCACCCGCGTGTACGGACTGTCCGCGCGCCGGCGCGGCGTCAGCCTGCCGGAACTCGACCCGCGCGCGGCCGTCGCGGAAATCGCGCCGCTGTTGCAAGCGGGACGCGAAGTCGCGCTTCTGTTCGGCAACGAACGATCGGGACTGGACAACGACGAACTGTCGGTATGCCACGCGATGGTGCGGATTCCGAGCGTCGAGGATTTCTCGTCACTCAACCTCGCGCAGGCGGTGCAACTGATGGCGTGGGAACTGCGGATGGCGACGCTGGCCGGCGCGGTTGCAGCGCCCGACTTGCCCGAGGCGCCCGCGACCGCCGACCAGATGGAACGCTTCTTCGAACACCTGTTCGCGACGCTGCACGCAATCGATTTCCACAAGGGCCGTTCGGCCGTGACGATCGAACAACGCCTGCGTCGCCTGTTCCATCGCGCGATGCCTGACGCGCGGGAACTGCGCATCCTGCACGGCGTGCTGGCGGATGCGGAGCGGATGGCGAGGTTGGCGAAGGATGGCGACGGAAACGGCTAGTGGAAAGCTGATCAGCCGTGCACTTCAAACTTGATGCTACGCAAGTAATTGAGGCTGCGAGCCTCTGAGCAGGGCCAAGTAGGCTACCCACACGGCGAGCAAGGTAGCCAGCGGACTTACTATGTATGCGATGATTTGTGCGAGCACTGACAACCCATTCCGCCTTGCGCTACTTGCTGGCGCCTAACGCCAAGCAGACCCCGTATCCGGGGTGTAGCGCCACATGTTCAGCTTCGCGATGCCTGCTGTCAGCCGGAAATTTTCCACGCAGGGCAAGGCCTTCCCTCATCGACACCATGCTGGAATTCCCTCGGCGTCGCCTTGCATATCGCGCAAGGGAAGGTGCCATGTCTTATCACTCCGGATCCGGTTGCATGAAATCCGGAAGCCCCGCGGCGCCGGCGCCAGTTGAAAGTCGCGAAGGTTGAATTGATTGCTAGCGCGGCAAGCCGTCAGCCGCTTTCCTCACCCGGTTCTTCGGCAGTAGCAACCGGCGTGATCAGCACCTTGTCGATGCGCGCGCCGTCGCGGTCGACGATTTCGAATTCGAGTCCATGCCAGGTGATTTTTTCGCCGGTGACGGGGATGTGTCCCACCAGATCGATCAACATGCCGGCCAGCGTGTAGTAATCGCCTTCGTCTTCATTGGGCAGTTCGTCGAGCTGTAGCAGTTCGCGCAGGTCGTCGGTGGCGAGCGAACCGGAAATCAGCCAGCTGCCGTCATCGCGACGCACGGCGTCCGGATCGCCGGACGCATCCTTGCCGTTGCCGTGGGCGGGATGCCCGACCACGGCGGTCAGCACGTCGTTCAAGGTCACCAGGCCTTCGATGTCGCCGTATTCGTCGACCACCAGCGCGAACGGCGTCTTGGCGTCGCGGAACTCGTCCAGCAGGTCGAGCGCGCGGGTGGTGGCGGGCACGAACAGCGGCTTGGACAGCTTGCGGAACAGGTCGAGGCGGGCGGCGTGCGACGAGGCCGCTCCGGGCTCCTGCGCCAGGGTCTGCAGCAGGCGTTTGACTTCCAGCACGCCCAGCACTTCGTCTTCGCTTTCGCGATAGACGGGGTAGCGGGAGTAGGGCGTCGCGCGGATCACGGCAAGGTTTTCGGCCAGCGGCGCGGCCGCATCCAGCCACGCGATGCGCGGGCGCGGCGTCATCACGCTGTCGACGCTGCGGTCGCCCAGCCGCAGCACGCGGTAGACCATGTTGCGCTCGTCGGAATCGAGCACGCCCTGTTCGGCGCCTTCGGCGACCAGCAGCCGGATTTCCTCTTCGCTCACTTTCTCGCGGGTGAAACGCTGCAGCCGGAACAGGCGCAGCACGCCGGTCGTGAGGACATCGAGGAACCACACGAACGGCGTCATCAGCCACGACATCACCTGCATCGGGAACGCCACGATCTGCGCGATGCGCTCGGGCGCCACCAGCGCCGCGCGCTTGGGCACCAGCTCGCCGACGGTGATGTTGATGGTGGTGACGAGGATGAAACCGAGCACCAGCCCGATCACCAGCGACGCATGTTGCTCCATCGGCACGCCCGCCCGGGCGAGCCACACCCGGATGGCGTCGCTGATCGAGGCACCGGTGGCGGCGCCGGTGATCAGCGTGATCAGCGTGATGCCGATCTGCACCGTGGATAAAAACCGGTCTGGACGTTGCGCCAGCCGCAGGGCGACCTGCGCACGCGTGCTGGTGCGCGCGAGGTAACGCAGGCGGCTTTTGCGTGCCGCGATCAGGGCGATTTCGGCCAGCGCGAAAAATGCGTTGCCCAGCGCCAGCGCCAGTACCAGGCCGAGTTCGGTCAGCATCCAGCGCCTGCCAACGCCATGCCGCGCGAGCCGCGTTGCTTCGCAGCGGTTGCCAGACAAGGTGCGCGCCGCAGCGCCATGGTGGTTTCATGGCCAAGGTGCGCGCCCACGGATGGCGGCCGCTGCGAAGCAACCGTTCGGGCCGGGGCCCTTTGCCCGCATGGCGTCGTCATCGCTCGTCGATGTATCGACATGCATCTTCCCCCTCTTCCTTGTCCTGTGAACAAAGGGCCAAGCCTGCCCCGGACTCGATCCGGGGGCGCGGCCACGTGGCATGGCGTTGGCAGGCCCTGAGCTGCGCGGGAGCGTCCATCCCGCAAGTCTAGCAAGCGCGGAACTTCTTCGGCCGAAACGGCTGCTCGTGTACCATTTGCACGATTACGCGCCTGGATGGAACGCCATGTTTTCGCTGCAGACGATGTTCGGCAAGGGTGACCGCTTCTACGATTTGCTGGAATCCAGTGCCGGCGCGGCCCGCGATGGCGCCAAGGCGCTGCAGGGGCTGCTGGAGGCCCACGGCGAACCGATGCTGCTGGACCAGTTCCGTGCCGCGCGCCGGCGTGAGAAGGACCTGGCGGCCCAGATCAGCGAGGCGCTGGTGAATACCTTCGTCACCGCGCTGGATCGCGAGGACATCGAGGCGATGTCGTCGGCCCTGTACCGCATCCCCAAGACCATCGAGAAGTTCGCGGAACGTTACGTGATCGTGGCGAAACGCGTGGAGGGCATCGATTTCACGTCCCGCGCGGGCCTGCTGATGAGCGCGACCGAAGGGGTGGCGGAAATGGTGCGTGAATTGCGCAACGGCATGAACATCGGCCGCATGCGCAAGCTGCAGGATCGCCTGCAGGCCGTGGAATCGGAAGCCGACCGGTTGCTGCTGGAGCCTTACCGCACCCAATATCTGGGCAGCGATGACCCGATCCGGGCGATGCTGGCGAAGGACTTGTTCGAGTTGCTGGAAAAGGCGATCGACCGGTGCCGCGACGTGGGCAACGTCATTTACTCGATCGTGTTGAAGAACTCGTGAGCCGCGATCTCCGGGCCCCGCGATGAGCCTCGGCCTCCTCATCGCCGTCATCGTGATCGCGTTGGCGTTCACGTACATCAATGGCTTCCATGACACCGCCAATTCGATTGCGACCGTGGTCGCGACCAAGGTGTTGTCGCCCGGGCAGGCCGTGCTGCTGGCCGCGACCACCAATCTTGCCGGCGCGTTGCTGGGTTCGGCGGTCGCGATCACCATCGCCACGGGCCTGATCGATGCCGGCGTACTCCAGGTTGGCGGAGAGGTGCTGCTCTGTGCGTTGTCAGCCGCCATCATCTGGAACCTGATCACGTGGTGGCTGGGCTTGCCGTCGTCGTCGTCGCACGCGCTGATCGGCGGCCTGTGCGGCGCCGCCTTCGCTGCGTCCGACGGCAATTTCCGCGCGATCATCTGGGCCACCAACCCGAACCGCTGGTGGCAGGGGGGCGGCTTGATCCCGAAAGTACTGGTGCCGATGGTGGCCTCGCCCATCGCGGGGTTCGTGCTCGGCATCGTGGTGATGGGCGCGTTGATTGCACTGTTCGCCTGGTTCGCCAATCGCAGGGGCTGGCTGCGCCGGTTCGGGCGCACACCCTTCGTGAACATGTTCTTCGGCAAGGCGCAGCTGGTTTCGGCGGCGGCCATGGGCGTTTCGCATGGCATGAACGACGCGCAGAAGACCATGGGCATCATCGCGCTGGCGCTCGCCGACGCCACCCTTGCGCACAATTTCGATCACCTGCCCGCATGGCTGCACTTCCTCCGGATAGCGGACGTCGACGGACACTTTCCGATCCCGGTATGGGTGAAGGTCGTGTGCGCGCTGGTGATGGCGGCCGGCACCGCGGGCGGCGGCTGGCGCATCATCAAGACGCTCGGCCACAAGATGGTGAAGCTGCATCCGATCAACGGCTTCGCCGCCGAGACCGGCTCCGCTGCGGTGATCATCGTGGCGTCGATCTTCGGCCTGCCGGTATCGACGACCCATGTAGTGTCGTCGTCGATCATGGGCGTCGGCGCCTCCAAGCGCTTCAACGCCGTGCGCTGGACGGTCGTCGAACGCATGGTGTGGTCGTGGATCCTGACCTTGCCGATCAGCGCGTTCATGGCATGGGTGCTGGTGGTGATTTCGCGGCCGCTCTGGGGTTAGGGCGTCCGCGGGCGCGATACACTGCGCGCGTGAGCGCAATCGGGCCGCATGAAGAAATGCCCCCGCGCGACGACAAGCTGGTCGTCGCGATTTCATCGCGCGCGCTGTTCGACCTCAACGAATCCCACGAGCTGTTCGAGCGCGAGGGGCTGGAGGCTTACCGCAAGTACCAGATCGCGCACGAGAACGATGTGTTGCAGCCGGGCGTCGCCTTCCCGGTCGTGAAAAAGCTGCTGGCGTTGAACCGCCCGGCGCCGGACACGCCGTATGTGGAAGTCGTGCTGCTGTCGCGCAATTCCGGCGACACCGGGCTGCGCATCTTCAATTCCATCCAGCACCACGGGCTCGCGATCAGCCGCGCGGCGTTCACCTCGGGCGAGGCGACCAGCGAGTACATCGCGCCGTTCGGGGTGGATCTGTTTCTTTCCGCGAATGCCGAAAACGTGGCGCGTGCGCTGAACTCGGGCGTTGCGGCGGCGACGATCCTGCCCTCGCAGGTGCGCGACTCGCATCCGGGCCAATTGCGCATCGCCTTCGACGGCGACGCGGTGATCTTCGGCGACGAATCCGAGCGGCTGTCGCAGGAGCAGGGCCTCGACGCGTTTCATCGCAATGAAACCGAACGCTGGAACGAGCCGCTCTCGGGCGGGCCGTTCCGCAATTTTCTCGGGGCGCTGCATCGCCTGCAGGCGGCGTTTCCGCCCGAGGATTCGCCGATCCGCACCGCGCTGGTCACCGCGCGCTCGGCGCCCGCCCACAAACGCGTGATCCTGACGCTGCGCCAGTGGGGCGTGCGCATCGACGAGGCGCTGTTCCTGGGCGGCCGCGACAAGGGGCCATTCCTGGAGGCCTTCGGCGCCGACCTGTTCTTCGACGATTCCCCGATCAACGTGGAGTCGGCGCGCCGCCACGTCGCTACCGGGCACGTACCCCACGGGGTGAGCAACAGCCGTGATCCCTGACCCGGGCCTGCGGCCATCGGATTCCGAACCACGCGCCTGACTACCGCAAATCCGGATCTTCTGCTTTGGTCATTCCGGAGCGGGCCGCAGGCCCGAATCCGGAATCGGTGTCGCAGGCGCCGCACGCGGCGACGAGTTGCAATGCAAGCCGGGATGGGTGCGGCGCTTGTCCGCCGAGGCTTGGCAAGCGCGGCAGGTTGGGCTGGATGCGATGAAGCCCAACGGGTGGCAGGGGAACCGTTGGGCTTCGCGTTGTTCAGCCCAACCTGCACACTTCGCGCCGCCCGCCGGGTGTCCGGCGAGCCATGAACCGGCTGGCCACCAAGGCTGCGGCGTCAACGATCTTGCATGGATGGTCAACCAAAGGAAATGGGCCCACGATCGCGCATCCCGATACAATAGCCGGCTTGCCCACGGAGCCGGATTCCCCATGCCCCACGCACCACTCAACCCCCTCGATTTGTACGACGTCCGAGCGCTGCTTTCCGACGAGGAACGCATGGTGCAGGATTCGGTCGCACGTTTCGTTGACGACAAGGTGCTTCCGATCATCGGCGACTGCTTCGAGGAGGCACGCTTTCCGACCGAGCTGATTCCGGAGATTGCGTCGCTGGGCTTGCTGGGCGCGACGATTCCCGATGAATACGGCGGCGCGGGCATGAACCAGGTCAGCTATGGCCTGATCTGCCAGGAATTGGAGCGCGGCGATTCCGGGTTGCGCAGCTTCGCCTCGGTGCAATCCTCCCTGGTGATGTATCCGATCTTCGCGTTCGGCAGCGAGGAACAGAAGCGCGAATACCTGCCGAAGATGGCGGCCGGCGATGTGATCGGCTGCTTCGGGTTGACCGAACCGCACGGCGGCTCCGATCCGGCCAACATGAAGACCGTCGCGAAGCAGGACGGCGGCGACTGGGTGATCAACGGCGCCAAGATGTGGATCACCAACGGCAACCTTGCGCAGATCGCGCTGGTGTGGGCAAAAACCGACGACGGCATCCGCGGCTTCCTGGTGCCGACTTCGACGAAAGGCTTCGCCGCGCAGGAAGTCCACAAGAAGATGAGCCTGCGCGCGTCGGTGACGAGCGCGTTGTTCATGGACGACGTGCGCGTGCCGGCCAGTGCGATGCTGCCGAACGTCAAGGGCTTGCGCGGCCCCTTGAGCTGCCTCGATTCCGCACGGTTCGGGATCAGTTGGGGGCCGATCGGCGCGGCGCAGGCGTGCCTGAAGGAAGTGCTGGATTACACGCAGGAACGGGTGTTGTTCAACAGGCCGCTCGCAGCCAACCAGGCGATCCAGTTGCGCCTCGCCGACATCGCGCGCCGCATCACCACGGCGCAACTGCTGGCGCTGCAGCTGGGCCGGTTGAAGGATGCCGGTCAACTGCATCCGACGCAGATTTCGCTGGCCAAGTGGAACAACGTGCGGATGGCGCTGGACATTGCGCGCGAGTGCCGCGACATCCTGGGCGGCGCGGGCATCACGACCGAACACGTCGCGATCCGTCACGCGTTGAACCTGGAGTCGGTGGTGACCTACGAAGGCACGCAGACCGTGCATCAATTGGTGGTCGGGCGCGAACTCACCGGCATCAATGCGTTTTAGGCTTGCAGATGTGCAGTTTGACAATGTCGTCATTCCCGCGAAAGCGGGACTGCGAAGTCAGGGCGCCGTAGCGAACATCGGCGCAGCCGATGGCCCGAATGGCGAGCCGCGGAGGCGGCGAGTAATCCGGCGTCTTGCTTTTGAATGAAGTCAAACGCACTGGGTTCCGGATCGCCGCTGCGCGGCGTCCGGAATGGCGAAGAGGAATTTCTTGGGAGTCCGCTCATGAAAATTTGCAGCAAATGGCTCGCAGCGTTCGCCATCGGCGCGACGCTTGCTTCGGGCAGCGCGGCGGCTGCCGTCAACGCGAACGAACTGCATCTCGCGCTGACGTCGCTGAAGCTGGCACTCGTGAAGATCGGCGTGGCGAACGCGATGCTGGCCAATCCGACGCCACCGTCCAGCAATGCCGAAGCGCACGTGGCTGCGCCCCACCAGTTGGGCAGCCAGGAGATCGGCTCGATCCTGGTCAGCAGGGGCGGCGTGATCAACGTGTATCTCAGCCCGGCGGTCGGCGTCACCGACGGCATCGTGCAACTGGTGCCGAACATCGTGACCGACAAGGATGGCAAGAAGGGCGTGCAATACGCCTGCTACAGCCCCAACATTCCGGACATCGCCAGCGCCGAGCCAGGCTGCACGTACCATGCGGCGGGCCAGTGACCGATGCCGAGCGCCGTGCCATCGCCCGAACCCGTACTGGAAACGGAACGCCTGATCCTGCGCGTTCCGCGGCGGGAGGATTTCGAAGGCTGGGCTGCGTTGGGCAGGGATGAGGAGGCCATGCGCCATCTCGGGGGCAGGAAATCGGCGTTCGAGGCGTGGCGGCACTTCCTTGCGAATGTCGGTTCGTGGCATGTCCTCGGCTTCGGGCCGTTTTCGGTGATCCGCAAGGCGGACCGCAAGTGGATCGGCAGGGTGGGCCCGTTGCACCCCGAAGGCTGGCCGGGCGACGAAATCGGCTGGACGCTGGCGCGTGAAGCCTGGGGCAAGGGCTATGCGACGGAGGCCGCGTCCGCCGCGATCGATTGGACTTTCGCGAACCTCGGCTGGGCCGGGATCATCCATTGCATCGCGCCCACCAATACGGCTTCGCAGGCGGTCGCCAAAAGGCTGGGCTCCACGTTGCAGGGACCCGGCCACATGCCGGCGCCGCACGACCGGGATCCCATCGAAATCTGGGGCCAGTCGCGTGAGGAATGGTTGGCCCGCCGCGCCGCCGGCGCTTCTCGAACACTACCTGCATGAACGCCATCAAGACTCCCATTCCCGCGCGCCACAAGGGTTTCAACCGCGCCGAAATCGTCGATCAGAACTTCACCGAATTCGTGCAGGCGTGGCAGGGGGAACCCGCGGTCACGCCGCGCGACGATGCGCCGGTGTTGCCGGGCAGCGCATGCAGCGCGCGCGACTTCCGCGAGCTGTTCGAATCGCAACTGATCTCGCGTCACCTCGATCTGATGGCCCGCGTGCTGCGCGTGCAGAACAAGGTGTTCTACACCATCGGTTCGTCGGGCCACGAAGGCAATGCGATGGTGGCGCGGCTGACGCGCCACACCGACCCCGCGTTCCTGCATTACCGTTCGGGCGCGTTCATGGCCGAGCGTTTCCGGAAATTGCCCGGCATGGATCCGGTGATGGATTCGGCGCTGTCGTTCGCGGCCAGCAGCGAAGATCCGGCGTCGGGCGGACGCCACAAGGTCTGGGGTTCGAAGCCGTTGTGGGTGTTGCCGCAGACATCCACGATCGCGTCGCATTTGCCCAAGGCGCTCGGCACCGCCGTCGCGATCGAACAGGCGCAGCGCATCGGCCATGCGCTGCCGGTGCCGAACGATTCGATCGTGATCTGCTCGTTCGGCGATGCGTCCAGCAACCACGCGACCGCGCAGACGGCCTTCAATGCGGCCGGCTGGACGGCGTACCAGAAGCTGCCGGCGCCGGTGCTGTTCGTGTGCGAAGACAATGGCATCGGCATTTCGGTGAAGACGCCGAGCGGATGGATCGCCAACAACTTCCGCGACCGCAAGGATCTCGACTATTTCTTCGCGGATGGCCTCGATCTTGCCGAAGGCTACGCACAGGTGCAGCGTGCGGTCGACCATTGCCGCGGTACGCGCCGCCCGACCTTCCTGCATCTGAAGACCACGCGCCTGGCTGGACACGCGGGCACGGATTTCGAAATCGAGTGGCGCAGTTTCGAGGAATTGATGGCGCTGGAGGCCACCGACCCGCTGTTGCGTTCGGCCGCGGTCGCGCTGGAATCCGGCGTCTGCACGAAACAGGCGCTGCTCGAACAATACGAGTCCACCCGCAAGCACTGCTTTGCCGCGGCCGAGGATGCCTATGGTCGTCCCAAGCTGAAATCGCTCGCGGCGGTGGTGAAGCCGCTGGCGCCGTACACGCCCAAGGCCGTTGCCGCTGAAGCCGCGCGCGCGGACTATGCGGACAAGCGCTTCGCGGTTTTCGGCGGCGAAGACAAGCTGCCCGAGAAATTGCCCCCGCGCCACCTGGCGCTGGTCATCAATTCAGCGCTGCACGACTTGCTGGCGAAGTACCCGGAATCGCTGGTGTTCGGCGAAGACGTCGCGCAAAAGGGCGGCGTCTACACGGTCACCAAGGGGCTGCACAAGGTGTTCAAGGGCGCGCGCGTGTTCAACACGCTGCTCGACGAGACGATGATCCTGGGCCTGGCGCAGGGGTATGCCAACATGGGCATGCTGCCGATCCCGGAGATCCAGTACCTCGCGTATTTCCACAATGCCTGCGACCAGATCCGCGGCGAGGCGGCATCGCTGCAATTCTTCTCGAACGACCAGTACCGCAATCCGATGCTCGTGCGGATCGCATCGTTGGGTTACCAGAAGGGCTTCGGCGGACACTTCCACAACGACAACTCGATCGCGGCGCTGCGCGACATCCCTGGGCTGGTCGCCGGCTGTCCGTCGCGTGGCGACGACGCCGCGACGATGCTGCGCACGCTGGCGGCGCTCGCCAAGGTCGATGGCCGCGTGTGCGCATTCCTGGAACCCATCGCGCTGTACATGACGAAAGATCTGTACGAGCACGGCGATGGCGCGTGGCAGTTCGGCTATCCCGCGCCGGGCGAGGCAATGCCGCTGGGCGAGGGGCGGGTGTACAACGACAAGGCGAAGGATCTGGTGGTCTTCACCTTCGGCAACGGTGTTCCGATGGCCCTGCGCGCCGCCCGCGACATCGAGAAGAAGCACGCCTGGAAAGTGCGCGTGGTCGACTTGCGCTGGCTGGTGCCGCTCAACGAAAAATTCATCGCGGCCCAGGCGAAGAGCGCGAAGCGCATCATCGTGCTGGACGAAGGCCGCCACAGCGCGGGCGTGGGCGAGGGCGTGATCACGGCGATCGTGGAAGGCGGATTGGCCGACAAGCCGCTGCAGCGCGTGGTCGGCGCCGACACCTACACGCCGCTGGCGGACGCCGCGTTGCTGGTGCTGCCGAACGAGGCCGACGTGATGGCTGCCGCGGACAAGCTGGCGTGATTGGCGCGAACGCAACCCGATGAAAGCCGACGCAGCCACGCAGGCCGGCGCGCCGCAGCACGGAACCGCCCGCAGGCCGCCGCGCCGGACCCATTTCGGCATGATCGGCGCGGTCAGCTTCGTGCACATGTTGAACGACATGATGCAGTCGGTGATCGTCACGATCTACCCGCTGCTGAAGCACGAGTTTGCGCTCAGCTTCATCCAGATCGGCCTGATCACGATGACGTTCCAGGTGACCGCGTCGATCCTGCAGCCTGTGGTCGGCATGGTCACTGACAAGAAGCCATTGCCGTATTCGCTGCCGCTCGGGATGTTTTTCACGCTGGCGGGGCTGTTGCTGATTTCGGTGGCGCCCACCTACCCGATCCTGCTGCTGGCGGTTGCCTTGATCGGATGCGGCTCGTCGGTGTTCCATCCCGAATCCTCCCGCGTCGCCCGCATGGCTTCTGGCGGACGTTACGGCCTCGCGCAATCGCTGTTCCAGATCGGCGGCAATACCGGCCAGGCGCTGGGGCCGTTGCTTGCGGCAGTGATCGTGTTGAAGATGGGCCGGCCGGAGGCGGCGTGGTTCGGCCTGGCGGCGCTGCTGGCGATCGTGGTCCTGTTGCAGGTGAGCCGCTGGTACAGCCACCACGTCGACGAGCGCGTCCGCAAGCGTGCGCCGAATGACCGCCCGTTGTGGCCGGCGCCGCTCGTGAAGCGAACCGTCGGCATCCTGTTCGTGCTGATGTTTTCCAAGTTCTTCTATCTCGCCAGCATCAGCACCTACTACGAATTTTTCCTGATGCACCGTTTCGGCCTGTCGGCGCACGCGGCGGCCAACCTGTTGGCGGTGTTCCTGTTCGCGATCGCACTGGGAACGCTGATCGGCGGGCCGCTCGGCGATCGCCTCGGGCGCCGCCAGGTGATCTGGTTTTCGATCCTCGGCTGCGCGCCGTTCACGCTGGCGTTGCCGTACGTGGGGTTGGGCTGGACGGTCGGCCTGAGTGTGGTGATCGGCCTGATCCTCGCGTCGGCGTTTCCCGCCATCATCGTGTTCGCGCAGGACATGCTGCCGCACCGGATCGGCATGGTGTCCGGCCTGTTCTACGGTTTCAGCTTCGGACTGGGCGGCATTGGCGCCGCGGTGCTGGGCGTGATCGCGGACTATTCCAGCGTGGCGTTCGTGTACGAGATCTGCGCGTTCCTGCCGCTGCTCGGGCTATTGGCCGTTTTCCTGCCGGACGTGCGGCCGGCGGAGGCGGCGGACGCGTCCGGTTCAGCGCGGGCGTAGCGCGCAGTCGCAGGTCGGGCTGAGCGGCTTCATGCGATGCCCAACGGATTTGGCGATTCGCTTGAGCCGCTGCACGCTCACCGTATCAACAATCGCCAATACCGCCCGCGCGCGAGCAGCATCGCCAGCCCCAGCGCCAGCAAGAACACGATCACCGGGAACAGGAATTCCCACGCGTAGCTGTGGAACCAGGCGTGCAGCCTCCATGCCGGTTCCACGAACAGTTCGTGGCACACGTAGATCCCGAGCACGTATTCGGCGCCGATCCGCGGCCACCAGCGTCCGCCGAGGCGCGGCACGGCCAGCCCGAGCAGCAACGCGCCGATGCCGAACACCGGCGTGAACAGTCCGTAATCGATGATCGGCGGCCACGCGCTCGACAACTGCGGAACCCAGTGCAATTCGGCCTCGAACCCGATCAGGCCGGTCACCGCCACCGCGAATGCAATGACGGGATCGACGAGGTTATCGTTACCCGCGATCCAGTAGCCGCAGGCCACCAGCAGCGCGCTCATGAACGGGCCGTTGCGCGGATCGAGGAGACCCTGGAAGCCCGCTGGCGTATTGGCGTACAGGCCGGTCAGCAGTCCGTAAACGTAGAGCGCGACGCCGAATGCGTAGAACAGCCATCGCGCGCGTAGTCGTTCGCAGATGGCAGCCATCGCCAACGCCATCACCAGTGCCATCAGGAACCACAGATGGCCCTTGCCACCCACGAACACGATCAGCATTGGATGCGCCGCCATGTGCTGGAATTGCTGCGTCACCGCCGGCCACCAGCCTTGGTGCAACCACTGGCCGAGCTGCAGCGGGAGCAACAGGTAGATCAGCGACCACAGCACCCAGATGCGCAGCAGCCGTCTTGCGTAGCGCGCCAACAACGGCAACGGCGGCGCGCCTTCGCGAACCTTGCGGCCGAAGAAGTACCCCGACACCACGAAAAAGAACGGCACCGCCAGCCTGCCGGCGCCGGTGATCATCAGGTTGGCAAGGTGCTCGGGCGCACTGGTGAATACCTTGCGCGTGACCGGGTCGGTGTGCACCACGATCACGCCGAAAATCGCCATCACCCGGAACAGGTCGATGGTGGTGTTGCGTGCGGGATTGGCGGGTGATCCGGATGCGGCCTGCCCGCGTCGCGGCCTGGCCGGCCGCCAGCATCCTTCCAGCGGCGACGTCCGATCGCCTTGGCGCTCCGGCGCT
Organism: Lysobacteraceae bacterium; assembly: GCA_040255405.1. GTDB lineage: Bacteria > Pseudomonadota > Gammaproteobacteria > Xanthomonadales > Rhodanobacteraceae > 66-474. Next base: position 152,796 of record JBDZUX010000003.1, on the reverse strand, counting down.
TCCGGCAGGTTGAACCGACCCATGTCCGACATCGTGTCGATGATTATCGACGGCGCCGCCTGACTGGCGCCTGCCGGGAGTCGCCGCGCCGTGCCGCAGAGACTGCGCTGTCCCCGGGACGCCCGGCCAGTGGTTGGCCGTCGGGTTTTGCTTCGTCGGCGTCGGCGGAACTGCGGTGGCAAGCGCCTTGGCATGCCCCGCGCGGCTTGAAACTGGTCGAATCGGAACCATAAGTCTGGCATGGGGTCGAATTCCGGACGGATTTCGGCGTGGCAGCGCAACCTTGGGTTGCGCTACAGTCTTGCGAATGCCGTCACCGGCCCCGTCATGCCATTCGAGTGAGGAAATCCATGGCCCTGCGTACCAACAACCCCGTCCTGCGCGACAAGGTTTTCCAGAACCTGCCGGCCACCGCCGAGCCGATGACCTTGAACGGCACGCTCGTGCGTACCGGACTGCTGCTGGTGCTGATGCTGATCACCGGCGCATGGACGTGGCATCGCTTCATGCTGGCGACGGCAGCCGGAGACATGGCGGCCGGCGTCGCAGCCGTGCAGCCATTCCTGTGGGGCGGCTTGATCGTGGGATTGATCTTCGCGATTGCCGGCGCCATGAAACCCAACTGGTCGTCCTTCACCGCGCCCGTGTACGCGCTTGCGGAGGGCACCTTCCTCGGCGCGATCTCGGCCTTGTTCGAGGTGCAGTACCACGGCATCGTGCTGCAGGCGATCATGGCCTCGATCGGCGTGCTGGTGGTGATGCTGTTCCTGTATCGCAGCGGCGTCATCAAGGTCACCCAGAAGTTCCGGATGGGCGTGATGGCGGCCACCGGCGGCATCCTGCTGCTGTATCTGGTGTCGTGGGCGCTGTCCGCGTTCACCAGCGTCGACACGTCGATCCTCTTTGCGGGCGGCACCCTGAGTATCCTGATCAGCGTGTTCGTGGTGGGCATCGCGGCACTGAACCTGGTGCTGGATTTCGACTTGATCGAACGCGCCACCGCGCAGGGTGCGCCCAAATACATGGAGTGGTACTGCGCGTTCGCCCTGATGGTGACGCTGGTGTGGCTGTATCTCGAACTGCTGCGGCTGATCGCCAATACCCGTCGCTGATGCCTGAAGGTTTCGCGCCATGATCATCGTCACCAGCGAACACATCACCGGTTACAAGATCACCGAGACCAAGGGCCAGGTGTTCGGCCTGGTGGTGCGAAGCCGCGGTATCGGCGGCAACGTGATGGCAGGTTTGCGGTCCATCGTGGGCGGCGAGATCAACGAATACACCCAGATGCTGGAGGAGGCGCGCCGCCACGCCACCGACCGCATGGTGCAGAATGCGCAGGCGATGGGCGCCAACGCGGTGGTGATGATGCGTTTCGATTCGTCCGAGATCGGCCAGACCATGAGCGAGATCGTCGCGTACGGGACGGCGGTGGTCATGGAAAAAGCCTGACTGCACGATGCTGATGATCGCGCTCTATGTGGTTGGTGGCGCACTGCTGCTGATCGTCGCGCTCGCAATCGAGCGCTGGCGTTACAAGCCGATCCGCGTCGCGGGACCTGACCCGCACTGGACCGACACCGGCGAGCGATTCGTCGATCCGGAGACCGGTCTCACGACCGCCGTGTATTTTGATCCCGCCAGCGGCGAGCGGCACTATCTGGCGGTGCCGACATCCGGCAATTCGCGGTAGGAAACCCATCGCGTGAGCGGCCCACGCGCGTTTCCTTCTCCGCCCGAACCCTTCCGACGTTTTCCCTTCTTCCACTGGAAGAAGGGGGCGCGCAGCGCCGGATGAGGGTTCGGCGTCGCCGTCGCATTCTGCTCACCCGAACCCGCCTTTGGGAAAGGAGTCCAATCAGGCCCCGATGACGCGCGGCTCCGGTTCGAGTGTGACGCCGAATCGTTCGCGCACACCGTTGCGCACGCGTTGCGCGAGCGCCCACAACTGTTCGCCCGTGGCCTCGCCGTGGTTCACCAGCACCAGCGCGTGACGATTCGAAATGCCGGCATCACCTTCACGCAAGCCCTTGAATCCCGAGGCTTCGATCAACCATGCGGCGGACAATTTCGAGGTCCCGTTGGGAGCCGGCCAGCATGGCAGCGGCGGATGTTCGGCGCGCAGGGCAGCGGCCTGCGCAGTGGGCACCAGCGGGTTCTTGAAAAAGCTGCCGGCGTTGCCGATCACGGCGGGGTCGGGCAGTTTGCGGGTGCGCAGGGCCATCACCGCGTCGGCCACGTGGATGGGGGCCGGGCTTTCGACGCCCATCCGCCGCAGCTCGTCCTGCACCCCCGAGTACTCGATGCGCGGCGTCCATTCGCGTGGCAGGCGCAGCGTGACCGCGGTGATCAGCCAGCGATCGGGGTGGCGCTTGAAGATCGAGTCGCGATAGCCGAATTCGCAATCGGCCTTGGGGAACACGGTTGGGTGCCGTGCCTGCAGATCGTACGCTTCGACCGATTCGATGAATTCGCCCACCTCGACGCCGTACGCTCCGATGTTCTGCATCGGCGCGGCGCCCACGCTGCCCGGGATCAGGATCAGGTTTTCAAGTCCCGCATGACCGTGCGCCAGGGTCCAGCGCACGAAGCTGTCCCAGTGCTCACCCGCGGCGACGCGGATGCGTGCCGCACCGCCGCCACCGTCGAGGACTTCGATGCCGCGGGTCTTCATGGTCATCACCGCGCCACCGAAGTTGCCGGTGAACAACACGTTCGAGCCCTCGCCCAGCAGCAAGACCGGCGTATCGCGCAACGCAGCTTGGTCCAGCAAATCGGGGATCGCCGCCGCCGCGTGGATGTCCGCCAGCCACGCTGCCCGGGCATCCACCCGCAGGGTGTTGCGATCGCGCAACGATGCGTTTCGGGTGAGGGTAAAAGCCGAACCCTGGACGATACTCACCGGGATGCATCCACGGGCGAATCTTCCGATTGCCGGCGGATTTCCTCGACGCATTCGGTGAGCAGCCACGGTCCGCGGTAGATCAGCCCCGAGTAAATCTGCACCAGCCTGGCGCCGGCTTCGAGCTTGTCGGCCGCATCGCTGCCGGTGAGCACGCCGCCCACGCCGACCAGCGGCATCGCATCGCCCAGGCGCCGCGCCATGCCGCGCAGGATTTCAGTGGACGGTTCGAACAGCGGCTTGCCCGACAACCCGCCGGTCTCGCCGGCATGCGCGCTGCCCGCCACGCCGGTGCGGTCGATGGTGGTATTGGTGCATATCAAGCCGTCGATGCCCGAGCCCCGCAAGGCCGCGGCCATCGCATCCATCTGGGCGTCGTCCAGGTCGGGCGCGATTTTCAGCAGGACCGGTTTGTGCGCGCCGTGCAGTCCCGCAAGTTTCTCGCGCGCATCCATCAGGGTTCCGATCAGGCGCTGCAGCGAGTCGCCTTGCTGCAGGTCGCGCAGGCCCGGCGTGTTGGGCGAGGACACATTGACGGTGATGTAGCTGGCGAACGGGTATACGCGCTCGAGGCAGGCGAGGTAGTCGTCGGCCGCCCGTTCATTGGGGGTGGTCTTGTTCTTGCCGATGTTGATGCCCAGCACGCCGCGCCAGTGCGACTGCTCGATGTTGCGGGCGAGCGCGTCGACGCCGACGTTGTTGAATCCCATCCGGTTGATCAAGGCCTCGTGCTCCGGCAACCGGAACAGACGCGGCTTGGGATTGCCGGGCTGCGGGCGGGGCGTGACGGTGCCGACCTCGATGAAGCCGAAGCCCAGCGCGCCGAGCGCGTCCAGGTGTTCGCCGTTCTTGTCCAGTCCGGCCGCAAGCCCGACCGGATTCGGAAAATCGATGCCGAATGCGCGCGCCGGCAGATCGGGCGGTGGCGGCGGCGCCACCCAGCGCATCAAATGGCTGCGTTGCGCGACGCCCAACGCATACAGCGTCACGTGGTGCGCGGCTTCGGCTTCCAGCGAGAACAGCAGGGGACGCAGCGTGCGGTACATCGGGTCAGTGGAATCCGCTGAAGGCGATCGCGCCGAACAAGACCAGGAACGCGCCGCACAGAAGCGCCAGCAGGAAGCCGAGCTGCAGCCAGCCAAGGATCAACCCCGCCAGCGCCATGCCGTCGCCCTCCATGCTGCCGGGTGCCGCGCGCCGGATTTCCGAACGTGCGGAATGCCCGCAGACCACGGCGATCAGTGCTCCGAGGCCCGGCAGGAACACGTACGCGAGCACGCCGAACACCAGGCTGACCACGGCGAGCGAATTGGTGCGCGGATAGACCGTGTTCATGGCCGCAACGCTTCCGGTTCCATTACCTCATGATCGCACACCAGCGACGTGCGTTTTCCACCGGGCGCCTCAGAAACGCAGCGACTGGCCGCCATCCACCGACATGATCTGGCCCGTGATCCAGCCCGCGAAAGGCGAGGCCAGGAACAACGCGAGATGGGCGACTTCCTCCGGCGTGCCGAAGCGCCCGAACGGAATCGTGCCGAGTACTTTTTGATACTGCTCCGGTTTGTCGTGCCTGACGCGGTCCCACACACCGTCGGGAAACTCGATTGAACCCGGTGCGATGGCGTTGACGCGGATGCGGTGCTCGGCGAGCGCCAGTGCCTGGGTGCGGGTGTAATGGTTCAGCGCCGCCTTCATCGCGGCGTAGGGTGGACCCATCGTGCGCGGCCGGAACGCGCCGATCGAACTGGTGTGCAGGATGCACGCGCGCGGCGACCGTTTCAGGTGCGGCACCGCGAAGCGCGAGGCGCGCACCGCGGCCATCAGGTCGACGTTGAAATCGACCAGCCACGACTCGTCGTCTTCGCGGAAGCCGTAACCGGTGGCGTTGTTGACCAGCACGTCGATGCCGCCCATGGCTTGCGCGGCGTCTCCAACCCAGGTTTCGATTTGATCGATCTGCGACAGGTCGCAGGCCCGGGTGTGCAGGTTGCCTGCGTGGGCGCCGGCATCGCTCGCCAGCGCGTCCAATCCCATCTGTCCGCGCGCACACACCGCGACCTGCGCGCCGCCTGCGAGGAATCCGAGCGCGATCGCGCGGCCGATGCCCTTGCTGCCGCCCGCGATGGCGATGCGATAGCCGGTGAAGTCGAAAGGCGCCGGCGCACTCATGCGGCGTGCTCCCGCAATGCGGAGGCAGGCATGCGCCCATGCCGAAGCGCGTGTGCAAGGCGGGGATAGCCGTTCGTTTCGGCTCGCGCGGCGGCGGCGTCCCAGGCGTAGGCGACCGAAACGTGGACCACGGTCCAGCCACGCGCACCGCGCTCGACCAGCGCGTAGCGCGCGTGCGGGGTACCGACATTCATCACGTGAGGATACGGGCGGTCCCAGGCGATCGCCTGCAAGCCGACGCTGCCGGGATTGACGATCAGCCTGCCGTCAGCCAGCAGCGTGCTGCGCGGCATGTGGGTGTGTCCGCACAGGATCAGCTCGGCGTCGACGTCGCCCGCACGTTCGAGTACGAGGTCGGCGTCAGCCGGACGGGCGCCATGTTCATCGACGGCTTCAAGGAAGTATTGGAGGTCGCTGTCGGGCGTGCCGTGGCACAGATGCACGCCCTCCAGCCGGAGGCTGGCCGGCAGGCCGCGCAGCCAATCCAGGTGGTCACGCGTGAGCCGCGCGTGCGTGAAGGCGTCGGCCGCACCCATGTGTTCCGGCGCATGTTCGAGCAGTTGCCGTTCGTGATTGCCCCGGATCGTCGGCAGGTCGAGCGCCATCAGGCGATCGGCGGTTTCCGCCGGTTGCAACGGCCCGGAGAGGATGTCGCCGAGATTGACGATCAGGTCGCAGCCGCGCCTGTCGATGTCGCCCAGCACCGCGTCCAGCGCGGCGAGGTTGCCGTGGATATCCGAGATGGCGGCGATGCGGTATTCGGTGGAACCGGACGGTGTGTTCATCACGCGCTCTTGCGGGTTCTCTCAACCACGGGCGATGCAACCTTTGGCGCCGTTCCGGGCCCGCGACGCCGCAACATCTCCAACTACCGTCATTCCGGACGCGGCGATGCCGCGATCCGGAATCGGTTTCCGTCTATTGCTGGCAGAAACCGATTCCGGGTTCCGTTCGCGATAAGTCCGCGAACGGCCCCGGAGTGACGAAGCACTTCAACCTTGTCGCCATTCCGGACGTGGCGAAGCCACGATCCGGAACCCGGCGCCTTGGTGACAACCTCACTGGGTTCCGGGTTCCGCCGCGATGCAGCTGCGGCAGCCCCGGAATGACGACGTGATCTATGCTTTTCCGAGTCCCGAGTCCGGTCACAAATCGAACTTGATGCCCTGGGCCAGCGGCAGCGCATCCGACCAGTTGATGGTGTTGGTCTGGCGGCGCATGTACGCCTTCCAAGCATCGGAGCCGGATTCGCGTCCGCCGCCGGTTTCCTTCTCGCCGCCGAACGCGCCGCCGATTTCGGCGCCCGAAGTGCCGATGTTGACGTTGGCGATGCCACAGTCGGAACCCCACGCGGACAGGTACTGCTCGGCCGCCTTGAGGCTCTGCGTGAAGATCGCCGACGAGAGGCCCTGCGGCACCTCGTTCTGCATGCGGATTGCCTCATCCAGGGTCTTGAACGGCATCACGTAGAGGATCGGCGCGAAGGTTTCGGTCTGCACGATCTCGTCGGACGGTTGCACGCCGGTGATGATGGTCGGCTCCACGAAATTGCCCTGGCGTTCCAGCACCGAACCGCCGCTGACGACGCGTGCGCCGCTGGCTTTCGCGGTCTTCACCGCGTTCGCGAACTGGTCGACCGCGGCCTTGCTGTTCAGCGGACCCATCAGCGTTTCCTGCCTGGTCGGGTCGCCGATCTTCTTTTCGACCTGTTGGTACGCATGGCGCAACTTGCCCAATACGTCGTCGATGATCGATTCGTGCACGAACAAGCGACGCGTCGAGGTGCAGCGCTGGCCCGCGGTGCCGACTGCACCGAACACGATGGCGGGGATCGCGAGGCCCAGGTCGGCCGAGCGGTCGAGGATGATCGCATTGTTGCCGCCGAGTTCCAGCAGCGAGCGTCCCATCCGCGCGGCCACGCGCTCGCCGATCATGCGGCCGACCTTGGTGGAGCCGGTGAAGCTGATCAGCGGGACGCGCTTGTCGTCCACGAATTTCCGTGCGAGTTCGCTGCCGGCGTCGTTGAAGAGGTAGAAGATTTCCGGGAAGCCGCCGGCCTTCAGTGCTTCGTTGCAGATGCGCACCGCGGCGATCGCCGACAGCGGCGCCTTCGGTGAGGGTTTCCAGATGCATACGTTGCCGCACACCGCGGCGATGAACGCGTTCCAGCTCCATACCGCCACCGGGAAGTTGAAGGCACTGATGATGCCGACCAGGCCCAGCGGGTGCCATTGCTCGTACATCCGGTGGCCGGGGCGCTCGGAATGCATCGACAGGCCATAGAGCATGCGCGACTGGCCAACCGCGAAGTCGGCGATGTCGATCATCTCCTGCACTTCGCCGTCGCCTTCCGGCTTGATCTTGCCCATTTCCAATGCAACCAGCGAACCGAGTGCGTCCTTGTGTTCGCGCAGTGCCTGCGCGCACAGACGCACCGCTTCGCCGCGCTTGGGCGCCGGAATCGTGCGCCATTCCGCGAACGCGTTTTGCGCATTGTGCACGATGGTTTCGTAATCCGCGTCGCTGGTTGCATACACTTTCGCCAGCGGTTCGTTGGTGGCCGGGTTCAGCGGTTCCAGCACGCCCGCATCGGTGGTTTTCGACCATTCGTCATTGCCGAGAAAGGTGCCGGAATTGGTGTCGCCGAGGCCGAGCGCGGAAAGGATGGGATGGGTCATGCAGGCTCCTGTGTCCGCTGCACGTGCAGCGCGTGAAATCAATCGGATATTGTAGCAGCGCGCACACAAAACGCGGGCTTGCGCGGTGGGCGTAAACGGCGCGCGAGCCGGCGCACGCGCATGGACGGCGACCCCGGCCCGATTCGACGAGGCGTGCAGGAGCGCGCCCGAACCTCGAAGGCGGTCCGAAGGGCGAGCATCCGGGATGGCGAGGTTGGCGGGCGACCAAAGCTTGCGGTGTGCGAAATTGGCGACCCCGGCCCGATTCGAACGGGCGACCTTCCCCTTAGGAGGGGGACGCTCTATCCAGCTGAGCTACGGGGCCTGATTGTGGATTTTCGCACGAGCCATTCGTGGTTCGCAGGCTTCGTTCGCGCGAGCGTCCGGTGGACGCTCGCAACGCTTGCGAAACCCACTCGTCGAGTTATGAGGCAGCAGTCGGCGATTCTCGCATGTTCGCCGCGTTCGCGCCGCATACACGTTTTGCGTGCCAGCATGCGCCATCGTGGTTTCGCCGGGACGGCAAAGGAAGTCTGGATGGGGCGACGAATCCTGTATGGCGTCTACCATTGGGGCCTCGGGCATGCGACGCGCAGCCTCGGATTGATCCGCGCACTGCTGGATCGCGGCGATCACGTGATCGTGATGATCCAGCCGGGCCCCGGCATGCGATTGTTGCAATCCGAGTTGGGCGACGCCTGCGAATACTTTCCGTTTCGTGACACGCCCGCGCCGTTCAGCCGCTACCCGGCCGTGTTCTACCTGCGCATGACGGCTTCGATGCCATGGGTGCTCGCGGGCTTCCGCCGCGAACACCGCATGACCGAGGCGCTGGTCGCGCAACGGCACCTCGATTGCGTGATTTCCGACAGCCGCTTCGGGGTGTGGTCGCGCGCGGTGCCGAGTTACTGCATCCTCCATTCGATCCATCAAGTCGTGCCGTTTTTCAGCGGGTTCACGCAATGGGTTGCGGAATGGGGCCAGCGTCATCTGTTGCGTGGCTTCACAAGGATCCTGATACCGGACGTCGCGGAAAACGGCGGCCTGTCGGGTTGGCTGGGCCACGATCCGGAATTCGACTGGGGCGAGGGGCGGCTGGTGTACATCGGGCCGTTGTCCAGCGTCCAGCCCATGGACGTGGAGCAGGACATCGACGTGTTTTTTTCCGTGTCGGGCATCGAGCCGCAACGTGGCCTGCTCGAAGAACTGGTGCTGGAAGCGCTGCCGAAGTTGCCAGGCCGCATCGTGGTGACGCTGGGCAAGCCGGGCGACGGCGACGGTGTGCGCGAGGTCGATGGCGCCGCCGTGTACGACTATCTCGATCGCGAGCGCCAGGCTGAAATGCTCAATCGCGCGAAGCTGGTGATGACGCGTTCGGGCTACACCACGCTGATGGAACTGGCGGCGCTGGGACGCAAGGCTTTGTTCGTCGCGACGCCCGGACAGAGCGAGCAGGAGTACCTGGCGCGCTTCCATCGCGACAGGGGCTACGTCTGGTCGGAGGAGCAGAAGCATCTGGATCTTCCGCGCGATCTGGAGCGCGCCCGCGCGGCCGCGGGCATCCCGCGCATGCACGCGGCGGCGTCAGTCGGACGCTTCCTTGCCGCGATCGCCTGATTCTTCCCTGTTCTTGCGCTTGTTGGATTCGGTCGGCATTTCGCGCCAGGTGATGCCGACGATCGGCAGGCACAGCAGCCAGATCGAACCGGTCCATACGATGCGAAACCCCAGCATCATCGCCAGCCCGTCCGTATAGCCGATGCCCCAGGCGCGCGCGATCACCATGCCGAGCAGGTCGACCGTGCCAATCTGGCTGATCAACCCCGCGCCGATCAGGATGACCGCCAGCGAAAACATGTAGATGGTGGTGGCATCGAGATAGCTGAGGTGCTGCACGTGCATGCCGCGCCCGACCTGCCAGAACGCGGTGCCGAGCGCGCCGAGGTAGATCGCCGCCAGCACCAGGCTCACCGCGATCGTGCGGGGCGTGCACAGCTTGCGCAGCCCGTCCAGCAACTCGATGGCGCCCCTCGCGATCTTCTTCAACCATTCACGGTGGAACCGGTCGGGGAGTTTGCGTGCCTTGCCCTCGAACAGCAGCGCGCCCGCAACCGCCGCAGAGAACATCGCCAGCAGCGCCACCGATACCCAGCGCACCCCGCCCCATCCCGGAATCGCGACCACCGCGAGGAACAGGAACACCGTGGCGATCTCGACCAGCAGCATCATCACGGTCGCGGCCGAACTGCGGCCGACGTGTACGCGCCGCGACGCCGACAACACCCAGTTCTGCGAAAACAGACCCAGTGGCAGCGTCACCGTGAGTTCGCCGACCGCGAACGCGAGCCAGAACGGCCATGGCGGGATGCACACGTCGATCCTTCGCAGCATCAGGCGCAGTTGCACCGCCTTGCAGCCGAGGTAGAGCGCTGCGGCGCCGAGCGAAATGCCCAGCACGCGCAACGGCAGGCCCCGCAGGCGCGCCACCACCTTGCCGAGGTCGCCCAGGTTGAACGCGAACACCAGCAGCGCGGCTGCCAGCAGGACCGGCAGGATGACTTGTGGCTTCAGGACGGCACGCGCATGCGTGAAGACTTTCAGCATGGCAACGCCCGAGCGACGTCGGGCAGGAGATCGGCGAGGCTGTTATCGAGGTAGTTCACGACGCCGGCCGGAGTGCGCCAGCCGGGCGCCGCGTTGCGCGGAACGATGTTGCGGAATCCGCCGCCGTCGCGCGCCACCAGCCGCTTGCGCCGCAGCCAGCGCAGGCGTACGGACGCGAGCCGCTCGGACTCGGTGCGTGCGAACAACGGGTCGAGCGAGGCATCGCGTTCGCGTAGTGTCGTGAGGCTGTCTGCCAACCAGTGTCCCAGGTCACGCGCGGTGAAAGCCTGCGGGCCGTGCGACAGGAAGCGCGCCAGCAGGTGGCTCGGCGTGATCGGCACCGTGTCCAGGATCGTGCGTCGCAGCGAGGCGTCGAAGGCCCGCCGATCCAGCGAGGTGTCGGCGCGAATCCGTTCGCCGATGCGGATTACCACGCGCGATCGGCCCGGCGCCAGCGTGTCGTAGCCGAGCGCCATCGGCTGGATCCAGGGTGGCGCGCGCGTGGCCCGGGTGAGCCGGAAGAAGCCACCGCGGACGCGCCCGAAGTGGCCGTCCATCGAGATGGTTCCCTCCGGCGAAAAGTACACGCAGCAACCGCGGTCGATCCGGTTCGCGAAGTGCGCGAGTTGCGCATCCACCACGGCACGGAACGCGGGCAGCAGTTTCCGGAACGCGGGGAGCGAAAGCCGCCGAAGGCCCCACGATGATTCCAGCGGCAGATCGCGGCGCGCGAGGGCCTCCCGCACCGAGCAACTGCCGGCGGCAAGCGCCGTTTCGCGGCGGCCGCGTGCATTCAGCAGGGCGCAGCAATCGTCGCCGCCGCAGCCCTCCTCGCACAGCGCGAGCAACGCTTCACCGAGCGTGAATTCGCGCACCCGTCGCATCGGTTCGGTGCGCCCCAGGGGAAAGAACCACGCCAGGGAAATGCAGCCCATCAGCGCCGACAGCGGCGCCGGCCAATCCACGGTCAGACGCGAGAGGATGCCGGGGCGAAACAGGTCCTCGCGCGTGGCGTAGAACGGCGGCGTACCTTCGAAGCGCAGCCCGCGCCGGCGCCCCAGCACGTTGCCGAGCATCGGGCCGTCCACGTCGCGCTGGTGGTTGGAAGCGATCAGCGAACCCGGCGCAAGTTCGAAATCCGCGGGCGCCACGATCTCGCGGTCGTAGCCCATGCGGATCCACAGATCGAAACCCATTTGCAACAGCCAGTTGCCGACCGGGTGTGCGCCGATCACGGCATCGGGCAAGCGCGTCCATGGCCCGCCCGTAGTCGTTGCCGGCGTCGCACGCTGCTGCATTCATGCGTCTCCGCGCTGGTAGCGCCGGCCCTTCCAGACCGAGCGCGTGCCGGTGGAAGCGCGCCACGACGAATACCAGGTGGCGCCAAGAAAGAATGTCGCGGCCAGCGGCAGCAGCAGTGCGGCGAGCGGACTGCGGCGGTAATACATCAACGTCGGCAGGTAGCATGCCAGCATCGCGAGCATGGCGATCAATCCGACGGCCTGTGCGGTACGCGTAGGTCCGAAGGCCAGCGCCAATACGGGAATCCAGAACGCCACGATCAGCAGCACCGAAGCCGCCAGCGTCAATGCCAGCGATTCGCGCAACTGCACGAATGCGGTGCGCGCGATCATGTGTGCGATGTCTGCGAGATTCGCGCGGCGCTGGCTGGTGGCGCCGTGCGTCAGGCCGATCCAGCAGCGGTAGCCCTTGTGCTTTACATGCGCCGCCAGCGCGCAATCGTCGATGATGGCTTCGCGCCACGCACCGAATCCGCCGGCATCCAGCAGCGCCTCCCGGTCGATCAGGATCACGCCGCCCGCCGCCGCGGCAATGCGTGAATCCCGATTACTGGCCAGGGCAAAGGGGTACAACAGTTTGAAGAAAAACACGAACACCGGCAGCAGCAAGCGCGCGGCGAAGCCGTCCCAGCAGGGTTCCGCGCACAGCGAAACCATGGCGTGGCCTCCATTCGCCTTGCGCTGCAGCGACGCGAGCATGCCGGGCGCGAGCCGGATGTCGGCATCGAGCAACAACACGCGCGAAGTGGTCGCGCGTTCGAGGCCTTGCTGCATCGCCCAGAGTTTTCCGGTCCAGCCTTGCGGCGGGGTGGTGCCGGCGATTACGGTCAGATGTGGCAAACCGCTGGCGCGCGCGATGGACGCGGTGGCGTCGGTGGATTGGTCGTCGATCACCACCACGCGCGTTGCCGGCGCCGCGATCGACAGCGCGCGCAGTGTTTCGCCGATCACCTCCGCCTCGTTGCGGGCGGGGATCAGCACCGTGAAATCGGAAGGCGATGCGGGTGGACCTGGATCAGGTTCCAGGTGTTCGCGGCAGAGCCAGGCGGCCCACGGCGCCAACAACACGCCGGCCCAGCAAGCCAGTGCGAGGGCGGCGAGGATCAGCATGGCCATGGCCGCCGGCTACACGGCCGTCAGTGCTGGATGCCGCCGAAGTGCGCGATGGGAATGTTGCTGTGCGGGTGGCGCCGGTTGGGTTCCGGCGTGTCGTACAGGATCGGCGGATCGGCGACGAACGGACCCGTGAGTTTCGGTCCCCGCAGGCCGACCCACAGTGCCTTCAGCGGATGCGCGATCGCGTCGGTGGCGGCGGTGCCCTCGAACCCGCAGTGGGCCATGCAGTTGGCGCATTTGGGGTTGCGGCCGACGCCGTAGTTGTCCCAGTGGGTGTTGTCGAGCAACGCCTGCCAGGTCGGCTCGTAGCCTTCGTCCACCAACAAATAGCAAGGCTTCTGCCAGCCGAACACGTTGCGGCATGGCATGCTCCAGGCCGTGCACTGGTAGCCCTGGTTGCCGCACACGAAATCGAGGAACAGGCTGGATTGCGACAGCGCCCACTTGCTGCGTTTCTCCTCTCGGCGCGTGAAGATCTTGCGCATCAATTCCTTGGACTGGCGGCGGCCCATGAACACGTCCTGGCGCGGCGCGTGTTCGTAGGCGAAGCCCGGCGAAAACGTGATGCCATCCACCTTCAGGTCATGCGTCGCGAAATCGAAGAACTCGGCCACTTCGTCAGGCTTGGCGGTGGTGAACAAGGTGGTGTTGATGTTCACCCGGAAGCCGCGCCGCTTGGCCTCGCGGATCGCCGATGTCGCGATGTCGAACACGCCTTCGCGCCCGACGCTTTCGTCGTGGCGCTCGCGCATGCCGTCAAGGTGCACCGAGAACGTCAGCTGGTCCGAGGGCGTGAACAGGTCGAGTTTCTTTTCCAGCAGGATCGCGTTGGTGCACAGGTAAACATACTTGCCGCGGGCAATGAAACCGTCGACGATGGCCTTGACGTCCTTGTGGATCAACGGCTCGCCGCCGGCCAGCGACACCATCGGCGCGCCGCACTCGTCCACCGCCTGCATGCATTCTTCGACCGACAGGCGCTGCTTGAGCACGTGCGATTCGTAGTCGATCTTCCCGCAGCCGGGGCAGGCGAGGTTGCACTGGAACAACGGCTCCAGCATCAGCGTGAGCGGATAACGCCGCACGCCGTGCAGGCGACGTCCGATGATGTAGCTGGCGACCTTCAACTGCTGGCGAACGGGAATCGACATTGCGGGTCTCCTGCGGCGCATGGACCGGCCGCGCGTATACGCAGACGGGTCTGCCGTGCATGGTGAACCGTTGCGTGTCAACGCGGCGTTGAGGCGCCGCGGGCGCAGTCCACCGCGGTTTCAGGACACCTTGCGCCGAATGCTGCCGGCGATCAGGCTTCGCACTGCAATCGCGGGGCTTCGCCACCGCCCGGCAGGCGGTTGGCGAATTCGCCGCGCAGGCGTCGCCATTCCATCTTCAGCCAGGGCGTGAAGTGTTCGGGCGCCTCGGCGATTTCGCGATCCAGCGCGCCAGGCGCGACGTAACGCCACGCCGCGATTTCGGTGTCGTTGACGCGCACCGGCGCGTCGGACACGCCGACGTAAACCCAGCACAATTCGGTTTCCGAACCGGCGTCGCCGTACTCGGCGTGGTACTGGAACTTGTAGACGAAGTCGAGCGGGCAGGTGAAGCCGAGCTCCTCGCGCAAGCGCCGCTGGGTCGCGGGTTCCATGTCCTCGCCGCCGCGCGGATGGCTGCAGCAACTGTTGGCCCAGTAGCCCGGCCACAACGGTTTGCCGGGCGCGCGTTGCTGCAGCAGCAGTTCGCCGGCCGGATTGAATACGAACAGTGAAAACGCGCGGTGCAGGATGCCGCGGCCGGCGTGCGCGTCGGCCTTGGACGCGTGCCCGATCTCGCGGTCGGCTTCGTCGACCAGGATCAGCCGTTCGGAGTCGAACGACACCACCCGGTTGTCGTCGTGCTCAGCCAATGCTGCTCTCCATCGCCTGGTAACCCGCCTGCTGCAATGCGCGCGCGACGCGGCCCGGATCGTCCGGGCACAGCGCGATCATTGCGCCGCCGCCACCGCCCCCGGTGAGCTTGGCGCCGACCGCGCCGTTGGCGCGCGCGACCTGGATCATCTCTTCCAGTTCCCAGCTCGACACCTGCAGCGCGTTCAACTGGCCCTGGCAGATGTTCATCAGCTCGCCGAACTGCTGCAGGTCCCACGCCTCCAGTGCCTTGATGCCCTGCATCGCCAGCGCATCGATTTCATCGAAGATGCGTTCGTACAACTGCTTGTTGCGCTGCCACGCTTCGCGCACGCGACCCACGGTGCGTGCGGTCAGGCTCTCCACCCCCGAAAGGCCGATCACCATCGGCAGCTTTTTGGCGAAGTGCAGAGGTTCGACCACCGCCGGTTCCCCCCGCTGGAAAAGCAGCGGCTGGCCGTAGGTGGCGACGGTGTTGTCGATGCCCGAGGGCGTGCCGTGCGCGACGCGCTCGCATTCGTAGGACAGTGCGCACACCTGCTGGTCGGTCAGGCCGAGCGCGCAATGGCGGTCGAGCGCGCGGATCACCGCGACCGCGAGCGCTGCGGAGCCGCCCAGGCCATTGGCGCGCGGCAGGTTGGGGTAGACGCGTATCGTCAACTGGCGGTCCGTCAGTTCGAGCCGTTGCAGGATCAGTTCCAGCGACTGCAGGAACGAACCCGGATGCTTGGTGCCGGGGTGCAACCGCTGTTCGACGCCCCAGCGCGGGATGATGAGTTGCGTGCCGTCCTTCGATTCCTCGGTGCGCGCGCGGATCGCCATCGGCACCGGGACCGCGATCGCATGGCGGCCGTACACCACCGCGTGTTCGCCCAGCAGGATCGCCTTGCCGTAGCCGGTCGCGTATTCGGCTTCCTCGACCGGCTCGAATCCCTGCGCGACCGTCGTGGCTTCGGGCTGCGCCTGGCTCTTGACCTTGGCGATGATCTCCTTGGCCTTCCACACCTTGATCTCGCCGGAATCAAGCAGGCGCTCGACCACGGTCTCGAAGATCTCGGGCGTGGCGCCGGCACTGACGGCGACGCTGCGCGCATGCAAGGTCATGTGGCCCTGCTGGATGCCGTCGGTGACGAGTGCGCGCAATGCGGAGAAGTTCTGCGCCAACCCGACCGCGCCCATGATCTCCGCCAGCTCGCGCGCCGTCGCGACGTTGGCGAGGCGCAGGTTCAGTGCGACGGTGGCGTTCGATTGCAGGTTGCCGCCGACGGTGCCGACCTTCATCGGCATTTCGATGGTGCCGACCAGGTTGCCCCGGTCGTCCTTGTACCAGCGCGTCAGCGACGTGTAATGCTCGCCGCGCGCCGCGTATGCGTGCGCGGCCGCTTCCAGCGCGCGCCAGTCGTTGCCGGTCGCGAGCGCGGCGGCGTCGACGCCATTCATGATGCCCTTGTTGTGGGTGGCGGCGCGATACGGGTCGCACACGGCAAGGTCGTTGGCGAGGATGATGCCGTCGCGCACCTGCTCGCCGTCGTAACCCTTGCCGGCCAGGAGGTCGGTCGGTATCACGCACTTTGCCCACACCAGCGCGCGGTCGGTGAGGTTGGACAGGATCCGCAGGAACACCTTGCCGCCGGTGATGCCCTCGACCAGCGGCGCGACGCCTTCGCACATGGTGTTGACCATGTTGGCGCCCATCGCGTCGCAGGTGTTCACCAGCAGGTGCAGCACGACCATGTCGCGGCGGCCGTCGGCCGCGGGATGGATGCGCACCTCGATGTCCTTGGCGCCGCCCCCGCGGGCGACCATCTTCGGGTGCAGGCTGTTGGCGAGGTTCAGGATTTCCTGCTTGCGCTGCAGCAGCGCGGCCTGCGCGGTGGCCGAATTGTCGATGTCGACGATCTGGACCTGGCCGATCAGGATCGGTTCGGTGCTGCGCGTGGCGAAGCCGCCTGCGCTGCGCACCAGCTTCGCGGCCGAGGACAGTGCGGCCACGATCGACGGTTCCTCGACCACCAGCGGCACCACGTGGTCCTTGCCGTTGACCAGGAAGTTGAGGCCGAGTCCAAGCGGCAGGCCCATCACGCCGATCACGTTCTCGATCATCTTGTCGGCGCGTGCAACGGTGAGCGTGTGCGCGCCGCTCGACAGGACCTGGAAATCCTCGCGCGAAAGCAGTCCGCGCTCGCGCACCAGGTTCACGCGTTCCGGTACCGACAACTTGTAGAAACCCGGCAACCTCGATTGGTCCATGTTGGTTCCTTGCAAAGCCTCAAACGTTCGAAACGACCTCCAGACCCTTGGGGTCCGCTTCCAGCCCGATTACGGGAAAACCGGCGCGCAATGCGCGCGCCCGGAATTCACGCAACCGCTTATCTTCCACGGCAAACGTGACGCCGATGTCACCGCCGCCCGCGCCGCAACTCTTGTACACGCACCCGCAGTCCGCGGCGATTGCAGCGATGGTCCGATGCTCGCGGCTGGCGATATCCGCGTCCGCGGCCGCGCCGAAGCGCGCCAAGGCTGTTGCGTAATCGTGGAGGGAGGACAGGAAGGCGGCGGCATCGTTGGCGGTCAGGGCGTCGATACCGCGTGAAGAAATTGTAGCGAGTTCATGCGTATGTTGCGCGAATGCGGTCGGCTCGCATTCACGCCAGGCGGCGACGGTGGCCAGCATCACGCGGGTCGACGCCGGCCGGCCGCTGTAGACGCACGCCCAATGGAGACCGTCCGGGAACTTCACGGGGTCGACATGTGGGGCACCATCGTCCAGGCGGAAGCGCGACAAACCGCCCGTCGATGAGGCTGCGATGTCGATGCCGCTGCCGTGGCCCTGCTGGATCGCGCGATGGGTTTCGATGGCTTCTTCGAGCGCCGGGGCTGCCATTCCGGCAACCGCGTGCAAGGCGCCGAGCAGTGCAACGGTGAGCGCGGCGCTGGAACCGAGTCCAAGCTTCTCGCGCGTGCCTTCGTGATCCAGGTAAAACGCGTCGCTGTCGAGTTCGATTCGGTACGGTCGCAGGTCTTGGGCGTGGGGAAGGCGCGCGAGCAGCGTGGCGACCCATTCGAGCTCGGGAGGTGTTGCATCGACCCACGCTGCGTTGCCGTCCTGCAGCCGCAGCCGCGCCTGCAATTGCAGGGTGGGCGAGACGATTGCCCAATGGCGGTTGCCAGGCGTGAGCGTGACGCGCGCGCGGCGGTCCACCGCAAGCACCAACGCGGGCGCGCCTTCCAGCACCGCATATTCCCCCAGCAACACCAGCTTGCCGGGCGCGCTGGCGGTCAGGCGCATGCGCGGGCGGCCTCGATGATGCGCGCGCCTTCGCCGAGGCCGCTGACCAGCACGTCTTCCACGCCGCTGACGGCGCGCAAGGCTTCGGCCACGCGCGCCGCATCGCCGGGCAGGCAGACGGCCTTCACCTGCGGACCCGCATCGATGGTGAAAAACACGCCGGTGCCGGTGGCCTGCAACGCGCGGATGCAGTGGATGCACTCGACCGTGGCGCCGTTCCAGTAGACGAGCGCGGGCCGCGTGGCCAGCATCACGGCGTGCATTGCAAGACAACTCGCCTCGCTGACTGTCGCCAGCATGTCGAAATCGCGCTGCCGCACCGCCTCGCGCGCGGTGGCAAGATCGATCGGCACCGTCGCAATCCAGTCACGGTAATACGGCGAGGTGCGCTGCGAAGCCTGCATCCCGGCGCGCGAATCGATGGATTTTTGCTGGTGGCTGGTGACCGCGACCACGACCTTGAGCGGCCACGCCGCGGCATCCAGCAGCGGCGTGGCGAAGGCGTCCTCGCCGTCCTCGCGCGTGCCCGCTGCCATTTCCACGAATCCGCCAAAAATCGAGCGCGCGGCCGATCCCGAGCCGCGGCGCGCCAGCGCCGACAATTCCCGCGCCTCCAGTTGCAGCTGGAGCGCGCGATCGGCCGCGACCGCCAGGGCTGCAAACCCGGATGCCGAGGACGCAAGCCCTGCCGCGGTCGGAAAGTCGTTGTCCGTTTCGACGTGCGCGCGCATCGTCACGCCGGCGCGTGCGCGGAAAAGGTCGAGGAACGCGCCGAGCTTGCGCGTCTGCGCCGCTTCACGCCTGCCGTTCAACGAGATGTCGTCGGCGTCCAGCGCGGGATCGAAGCCCACCCTGGTGCGCGTGTGCAGCGCATCCAGCGTGATCGACAGCGAACCCGCGGCCGGCAGGTTCAAGGCGTCGTCGCGCTTGCCCCAGTATTTGACGAGCGCGATGTTGGGTTGGGCTTGCGCCGTGGCGTGCATCCGGTGCGATGTGCTCATGTTGGTATCGATGAGTTTTGCAGGGCGGGAGGAGCGCAGCGCATCCCGCCGTTGCAAAGCGGGCAGGGCGGGAGCAGCGCAGCGTATCCCGCCGCTGCGACACACTGAAGGCGGGTTGGCACCCGCCTACCGTGAAGCGATCTGGCCGGCTAGCTGCAATACCCGTTGTCACGGAACCATTGTATTGCGTCGGCCAGTGCTTCCCGCGCCGGGCGCGCGCTGTAGCCGAGTTCGGTCTCCGCACGCCGGCTCGAAAAGTACATCCGGTGCCGCGAAAGCTTGACGCCGTCCACCGTGACGTTCGGCGCAACGCCGGTCACGCGCGCCCATGCCTCGGCGGCGTGGGCGATGGGCAACACGGCGGCGTGCGGCAGTTTCAGCCACGGCGCGCGGCGACCGGTCAATGTTGCGACCGTGCCGAGAATCGACTGCAGGCTCATGTTTTCGCCGCCCAGCACGTAGCGGCGGCCGGGCTGGCCGCGCTCGTACGCGAGCACGTGGCCTTCGGCGACGTCGTCGACGTGCACGACGCACAGCCCGGTGTCGACGAACGCCGGCATCCGTCCGCGCGCGGCATCGAGGATCATCCGGCCCGTCGGCGTCGGCCTGCGGTCGCGCGGCCCGACGGGTGCGGCAGGATTCACGATCACGATGTCTCCGTCGGCCCGCGCGCATCGGCGCGCCAACGCTTCCGACAGGAACTTCGAACGCTTGTAGGCACCGACCATGTCGTCGAGGCGTACGGGCGTGTCTTCGGTCGATGGCGTGCCGTCGTGATGCAACCCCAGCGTGGCGACGCTGGATGTGTGCACGATGCGACGCACGCCGCGACGCTGCGCCGCCAGCAGGATGTTGTGCGTGCCGCGCACGTTGGCGCGGTGGATCACGTGCGGATCGGGCGCCCACAGTCGGTAATCGGCGGCGACGTGGAACAGGCCCTCGCAACCGTGCAGCGCGTGTTCCAGCGAAGCCGGATCCAGCAGATCGCCGTACACGACTTCGACGTCCAGTCCTTCGAGATTCGCCGTGTCGCTCGAGGCGCGGGCCAGCGCGCGCACCGGATAGCCGTGCTGCAACAGTGCGCGCACCACGGCCGAGCCGACGAATCCGTTGGCACCACTGACCAGGACGCGGCCGCTCATGCAGCGAGCGCTGCCGCGGTCGCCAGCGAACGGCGCGCGTGCTGGAAGTCGCGCGCCAGCGTCCGCGCCGCGCGCCACGTGGCGGGGCCGCCGAGCGCGATCGCCGACACCATGCGCAGCGACCAGCCGCGATCGGCGCCTTCGAGGGCGCCGGCCATGCGCGCGGGCAATTCGCGGTTGACCGGATCGCAGATCGCTTTCACCGCCACGAACGGCAGCTTCGCGCGCGCGGCGACCGCGGCGATCGGTGCCGCTTCCATGTCCACCGCGAGCGCATGGCTGCGGGTCGCCAGCGCCTGTTTGTCGACCCTGGTGGCAACCGGTTGCGGCGCCGACCACAGCAGGCCGCGGCGCACGCGCAGGCTTGCGGACAACAGCTCGGCGAGCTGCGCGGCGAGCGCGGGATCGGTGGCAAACCCCGCGTCGTGGTGCATGAAGCCGATGTGATCGGGAATCAGTACGTCGCCCGTGATCAGGTCAGGCGTCAGCGCGCCCGCCACGCCCCAGTTCGCCAGGCGCGCCACGCCGCAGGCGAGCAGGCGCTCCGCCGCGCGCATCGCGTTGTGCGGGCCCATGCCCGACACCGCCACCCATCCGTTTCGCCAGCGCGCGCATTCGCCGATGCCGATGCCGCGTACGCCGATGCTGTGCGCCTCCGCCGGCAGGGCGACGATCAAACCGACCCCGTCAGGACTGGCGGGCGCGGACATTGCGATAGCGAACCAGGGCCCAGTACGGGAAATAGCGGCTGTAGCCGTGGTACTTCAGGTAGAACACCCGCGGAAAACCGGGCGCGTTGAAGCGCGCGTCGTGCCAATCGCCGGCGGCTTGCGCCTTCAGAAGATATTCGATGCCGCGCGTCACCGCCGGGCTGTTGGCTTCGCCGGCAGACATCAACGCGAGCAGCGCCCATGCGGTCTGCGCGGGGCCGCTGCGCGCGCCGCGTCCGCGCAGTTCCGGATCGAGGTAACTGTCGTTGCCTTCGCCCCAGCCGCCATCGGCTTGCTGCACCGACTTCAGCCAGTGCACCGCGCGGCGGACCGTCGGTGTGGTGGTGGACATGCCTGCTGCACGCAGCGCGGCCAGTACCGACCACGTTCCGTAAATGTAATTGGTACCCCAGCGCCCGAACCACGCGCCTTCCGGCGTCTGTTCGCGCAGCAGGAACCGCGTGACGCGTTCGCGCACCGCGCGATCGGATGCGCGATCGAGCAGCGACAGCAACATCAGGACGCGGCCGCTGACATCGCTGGTGGGCGGGTCCAGCAGGGCGCCGTGGTCGGCGAACGGAATCTGGTTCAACCATTGGTGGTCGTTGTCGGCATCGAATGCGGCGAAGCCGCCGTTCTTCGATTGCATGCCGCACAGCCAGTCGGTGGCGCGCCCGATGGCATGCGCGAACCGCTCCGGTTCCGGCGACTGGAGCAAGGCGCGGGCCGCGACCGCGGTGTCGTCGAGGTCGGGGTAGGCGTCATTCCGGTATTGGAAGGCCCAGCCGCCGCCCGGCAGCTGGGGACGGTAATCCCGCCAGTCGCCGGGTTCATCGAACAGTTGGCGTGACAGCAGCCATGCCAACGCACGCTGCTGGGCGTCGGCCGGCGCGCCACGGTCCTCCTGCAACGCGAGACAGGTCAATCCGGTATCCCACACCGGCGACACGCACGGCTGGCACCACGCTTCATGATCGTGCACCACCAGCAGGTCGTCGATGGCCTTGCGGGTCTCGCGCCGGGCTGGATGCTCGGCCGCGTAACCCAGCAGGGCCAGCGCTTCGTAGGCATTGACCATTGCGGGGAAAATGGCGCCCAGCCCGCCATCGCCGTTGCGGCGCTCGAGAATCCACGTTTCGGCGCGTTTCAGCGCGTGCCGGCGCAGGCGTTCCGGGATCAGGCGTTCGAGGCGCCGGATGATTTTCTCGCCCGCGAACAGGGCGTGATTCAACAACGAGCGCGAGTGGAAGTAGTGCTTTTCCTCATCGGGTGGGGTGACGAACAGTTCGAGGATGCGGATGCCGCGCGGATTGGCCGCGCGCGGCTTCAGCGTGGTCAGTACCGAGAGCGGCACCATCACCGTGCGCGACCAGTACGACACCTTGCCCAGGTTGAAGGGAAACCAGCGCGGCAGGAGCACGATTTCCACCGGCAGGAACGGCACGCCGCGCCAGGGCAATTCGCCGAACAGCGCCAGCGCGATGCGGGTGAACACATTGCTGCGCGCGGCGCCACCGTGCGCGAGGATCGCCGCGCGTGCCTTCGCCATGTGCGGCGCGTCGGCGCGGTCGCCGGCCAGTTTCAGCGCGTAATAGCATTTCACGCTGCAGCTCACGTCCAGTGCGCCGCCCGGATATAGCGGCCAGCCGCCGTCGCGCGACTGGCGGCGGCGCAGGTATTCGGCGAGCCGCGATTCGAGCAGGCGGTCGGATTCGCCGAGGTAATGCAGCATGAGAATGTATTCGGCCGGGATCGTGCAGTCGGCCTCCAGCTCGTACTGCCAGCAACCGTCTGCGCGCTGGCGCGCGAGGATGTTCGCGCGCGCAGCGTCGATCGCGGCGGTCAGGCGGTCGCGTGCGCTGGCACCGGCGCGGTTGGCGACGGGGCGACGGTGCGGGATGCCGGAATCGGGCGCCATGGCTATTTGAAGGTGAAAGCCTGCGCCGGCCCGCACGCCTCGCTGCGCGGCCACGCGCTGTGCGGGTCCGGCAACAACCCGCGCCAGTCGCTCGCCAGTGCCTGCAGCGGCAGGCCATCGGCCATGCGCGCGAACCAGCGTTGCAGGACGCGGCTGTAGCCGGCGAAGAGATGGGTGACGATCACGATCTTCTTGACCACTTGCCGCGACACTTTCACCTGCGCACCGGCCGTGAAATCGGGCTTGGCCAGGATCGAGCCGAGCGTGCGCATCGCCAGTCCCAGCGCGATCAGGCAGAAGCGCCGGATGCCCACCTCTTTTTCGGGTATCAACAAGGTGTAGTCGAGCGCGTTGCGCAGATGGCTGTGGGCGACGCCGATCAGTTGTGCGTAGGCCTTGCCGAACTCCGCGGGGACGTCGTGGCGGCGGATGTCCGCCAGTTCCACGCCGGCGCGGGCGAACAGGTCGTGCGGCAGCCAGCAGGCGCCGCGATCGCGATCCTCCCAGAAATCCTTGAGGATGTTGGTCATCTGGAGGCCTTGCCCGAATGACACGTCCAGTGCCGACAGCGCCTCGCGGCGCTCGGCGATGCGTGGCGAGTAATCGCAAAACAGGTCGGTGAGGGTCTGGCCGACGATGCCGGCAACGTAATAGCAATAGCGGTCCATCTCGTGCATGTCGGCGAGGCCGGCGGTGCTGGTGCGGCGCTCGAAGCTAGGCATGCCGGTGCACATCGTGCGGATGCAGCGCGCCAGCGATTCGCGCTGTGCCAGGTTGAAGCCGTCGGTGACCTGGATGATTTCCGCGGTGTGCGCGACCAGATCACGTTCGGCGGGCAGGGTGTTGCCGGTGAGCAGCGGGGCCAGGTCGCGGGCGAACGATGCCGGGTCTTCGGTGGCTTCCACCACGCGCGTGAAACGGTCGTGGAACTGCTGTTTCACGTCGCCGGACAGCGCGTGCTCGTCCTCGATGGTGTCGGCGATCCGGCACAACAGATACGCGTTCGCGATCACCGTGCGCAGGCGCACGTCGAGTTGCGGGATGGTCAGTGCAAAGGTGCGCGAAACCTCCGGCAGGATGCGCGCCTGGTAGCCGTTGGCACCGCGTCGCGATCCACTGGCGAAAGCTTGGGCGATCATCCTGCTGGTCTCCTTCGGCGCATCGTCAGCCGACTTCGTGATCGTACGCATTGTGCGTGAAGATGAGGTGGAAGTCGCGAGGAAATTGCTTTGACACGCAAGCGCCGCCCTCGCTAGGCTCGCGGCGATTCGCGGCGGCCGCCGCCGGGCAAGGAGTGGGTCGATGTCGTTTGCCGATCGGGTGCCGGAATTCGTCGCGCGCGTCGAGCGCGCGCTGGATGCGCGATTGCCTCCGGCGGATGCACGGCCTGCGTCCCTGCACACGGCGATGCGCTACGCGGCACTCGGCGGCGGCAAGCGCATCCGCCCGCTGCTGTGCTATGCGAGCGGCGAAGTGCTGGGCGTCGCGCCCGGGCACCTGGATGATGCCGCGTGCGCGGTCGAATGCGTGCATGTGTTTTCGCTGGTGCACGACGACCTGCCCGCGATGGACGACGATGCACTGCGACGCGGCAAGCCGTCCACGCATGCGGCGTTCGGCGAAGCCACGGCGATCCTCGCGGGCGACGCATTGCACACGCGCGCGTTCGAGATCCTTGCCGGCGGCGGCACGCGCGACGCCGTCGAACGGCTCGGGATGATCGCGATCCTCGCCGGCGCCGCCGGTTCGGAAGGCATGACCGGCGGGCAGGCGGTGGATCTCGAGTCGGAGGGCAAGCAGCTCACCGCCGCCGACCTCGAAGCGCTGGACCGGGACAAGACCGGCAAGTTGATTCGCGCGGCGGTGCTGATGCCGACTTGCGCGGTCAGTGGTCTCCCGGCCGCCTCGCGCGACGCGCTCGATCGTTTCGCCGAATGCATGGGTCTCGCGTTCCAGATCAAGGACGACGTGCTGGATGTGGAAGGCGAACAGGCGCTTACCGGCAAGACCCACGGCGCCGATGCCGCGCGCGGCAAGGCCACGTATCCGTCCTTGCTGGGCATGGACAATGCCAAGCGCCGCGCCGACGGGTTGTACGCGGACGCGCTGGCTGCGCTCGAGCGCTTCGGCGATGCCGCCGAACCGTTGCGCTGGATGGCGCGCTACATCGTCCACCGGGACCGGTGAAGCCGGCCGGCCGGCGTCGCGGGACCGGCATTTCCGGCCGGTTCCGGGCTTGCATCGCATCCCTTGAAGCCCGACACTGGCGCTCGTCTGGAGACCGGCCTGTAGCCGGTGGGAGTCCCGGGGCGCACAGTGATCAGCCACGACGGGTCGCCAGGGAAGCGCGGCATCATTGCGGAACTCAGCTACCGCCATGTGTGGCGCGCCGCGGCGGTCTACATCGGCGCGGTGTGGGCACTCTCGCAAGGCATCGCGCAACTTGCACCCGTGTTCCACGCGCCGGAGTGGATCACCCGCTGGTTCGTGATCGCCTGCGCGATCGGCTTTCCCTTCTGGGTGGCCTTTTCCTGGTATTACAAGCTGACGCCGGAAGGGCTGAAACTCGAAAGCGACGACGCCAGTCACGATCAGGCGTTCCATCGCGCCACCGGGCGCAAGCTGGATTTGTGGATCATCGGCGTCATGGCGGTCGCGATCGTGCTGCTGGTCACCAACACGTTCGTGTTGCATCGCGACGTCAACAGCGCGGCCGGGGCGGCGGACGCGAAGGCCATCGCTGCGGAGCTGGCGAAGGTGCCATTCCAGTCAGTCGCCGTGCTGCCGCTGACCAACGACAGCGGCGATCCCAAGCAGCAGTATTTTTCCGATGGGCTTTCGGAAGAATTGATTTCCGACCTCACCCAGGTCAACGGGCTGAAGGTGATCGGCAAATATTCGAGCTTCAAGTTCCGCGACAGCGAAGACAGCCTCGCGCAGATCGGTGCCGCGCTCGGGGTGGCCCACCTGATCCAGGGTTCCGTGCGCCAGCAGGACAATCGCATCCGGGTCACCGTCAACATGATCCGCGCCAAGGACGGTGCCAGCGTGTGGTCGCACAGCTACGACGAAAAGCTCAACGACGTCTTCGCGATCCAGTCGAAGATCGGCGAGGCCGTCGCCGACGCGCTCAAGGTCAAGCTGCTCGGCAAACCCATCGTGGCAAGCGACAAGCCACCCGGAGGCAGCGTGGAGGCCTACGAGCTGATGCTGCAGGGGCGCGCCACCTACCGCCGCGGTACCGAATCCAGCATCCGCCAGGGCATTTCGTTGTTCCAGCAAGCCCTGGCGCTCGACCCGGATTACGCCTACGTGTGGGGGTTGATGTCGAATGCTTCGATCAACCTCGGCGTGCTGTTCCTGAACGGCGATGCACGCCAACAGGCTTTCGCCCAGGCGCGCGTCGCAGCGAACAGGGAGCAGACACTGGCTCCGAATGCCGCGTACACCCATACCGATCGCGGTTACCTGCTGGCGAGCGTCGACAACGACTCCATCGGGGCGCTGGCCGAATACAAGCGCGCCCATGAGCTGGCCCCCAATGACATCACCAGCATGAACTACCTTGCCAGTGGGCTCGAGAACCTCGGGCAACTGCAGGCGGCGGTCGAAATGTATCGAAAGGCCCTTGCCAGCGATCCGGCGCGCGTCGACATCTATGTCAATCTGGCGCTTGCCCTGTTGGGACAACGCCAGTTGGATGCGGCGGAAGAGGTTGCCAGGAAAGGGCTGGCGTGGCAGCCGAACTACCCGTGGTTGCACGGCATCCTGGCCGAAGTTGCCGTCCTGCGCGGCGACGTGGACGCGGCACGCAGCAACGCAGCCAAGGAGACCGACCCGGTGAATGGGCCGTGGACCCAGGCGCTTGCGGCGCAGATCAGCCCCGATGGCAAGCAGGCCGAGGCGGCGCTACGCGATTACATCGCCAAACAGGGCAAGGACCAGCCTTATTTCGTGGCCGACCTTTACGCCGTGCGCAAGCAACCCGACGAAATGTTCGAATGGCTGCAGCGTGCCTGGAACCAGCGCGACCCGAATTTCTCCGGCCTCCTGCTCACCGATCCCTTCGTGCTGGCCTACCGGCACGATCCGCGCTTTGCCGCTTTGTGCAAGCAGGCCGGCTTGCCGTTGCCGGATCGTGCAGTGGCGGATACCGAGACGCCCGGCGAACCCTGAGCCATCCTGTCGGCCCGCTCGGGTCGATGCGCGCCGGTCCGGCTGTCAAAACCTTTTACACCTTTGCTGTTCGATCACGTTTCCCATAAAGCTCGGGAAGACAGTGGTTTGAAGGACATTGCCATCACTGCGCTCTTCTTTTGTGTCGGTGATCCTTACAAACGCGGCGCGTGTTAAAGGCAGGGAATGCAATGAAATCAGCAGGTTGCGCCGGTGGCATAACCCATGCAGAAGGAACTCATTCAAGCAGCAAGCATTTTGGGGTTCCCCCGCAATCCGCAAACCAGAGGGTATTCAGTGATGACTCGTTATCTGATTCTCGCGGCCGCGGCCGTGGTGCTCGCCATCACCGCGCCGGAAGCGTTTGCTACGCGGGTGATTTTTGATCCGCCAGCAGCGACCTTGCCGCCGACCACACCGCCGCAGTGCACCGGTGACGCCCCCTGCAGCATCGGGCTGCTCAACCACACGTACCAGGTAAATTTCATCCCCTGTGACGATGTGCTGGGCGTCGACACCACCGGATTCAGCTATTGCCTGTGGATGAACAACGTCACCATGCACGCCGCTTCCAAGTTCACGTTCCAGTTCATCGTGCCCGAAGGGGGATCGGCCAGTGGCGACCAACTGGAATGCGGCAGCATTCCCACGAATTTCGCGACCGATAATTGCCCGCAGGCATTGCCCGACCCGGGTAGCCTGTTCACGGTTTCGTTTTTCCCCCATCCACCGCTCCCGAACCGGACGGACTTCTACCTGTTCACCGATTTCGTGAACTCGCCGGGTGCCGCCAACGTGACGCTTTCGGTGCCCGAGCCGGGCGAACTGGGCCTCTTCGGTTTTGGGCTGTTCCTGCTCGGCGTGGGTTACGGCTGGCGGCGGCGCCAGGTCGCATAGACCAAGCACGAGGGGTGGCGCGTGGCGGGTCCCATGACTTGCCGCGCGTCGCGTTGCGGCGCCTGCCGCCACGCTATTTTTCCGTCGCGCCGCGCTCGATCTTCGCGGCGAGGTTGCCGAGGATACGCAGGTCTTCGGTATCGAGCGTGTCGCCGCCCATGCCCCGGAAGTGGTCGTGGAAGGCGCGCACCGCGGCGGGTGGATCGTCCAGCGAATAGCCGATCGCGGTAAGCGCCATCCAGGGATCGAACCCGAACGGCGGATCGGGCAGGGCGGCGATCGGATCCGGCCACAAACCGAAACCGTAGGTCGCGAGCGTGGCCCACGGAAACAGCGGGCCCGGATCGTCCTTGCGCGACGGCGCCATGTCCTCGTGGCCGATGATCTGCCTGCGCGGAATGGCCCAGCGCGCAGTGACGTCGGTGAGCAGCCGGATCAGGCTGGCGATCTGCGCGGGTGGATACGGCTCGTGGCCGTTGTTGTCGATCTCGATACCGATGGAAGCGGAATTGACGTCAGTGATCGTGCCCCAGCGACCGCCGCCGGCGTGCCACGCGCGATCGACGTCGCTGACCAGTTGGTAGACGTGGCCATCGCGGCCGATCAGGTAATGCGCGCTGACCGGGCCGTCGGGGTTGCGGGTGCGCAGGGTGTCCAGCGCCTGCTGCACCGAACCCTGGTTGGTGAAGTGCAGCACGATCAACTGCGGTTTGCGGATGTCGTGGTTTTCCGATGGCACCCAGGTCGCCATCGGATTGCGCGGCGCAAGTGGCGCGCAGGCGGCCATGATGGAAATCGCGAGCCCTGCGGCCAGCAAACGCGCCATGCGCGGAATGCGTGCCTGATCGAAGCGCGCGAGCTTCACTCCGCCAACGCCCCCGCTTCCCGCAAGCGCCGGCGCAGTCGGTCCAACTTGTCGCCGTACAACGCACTGCGCGCAGTGTCGCGCCGGATCGGTTGGCGCACCTGCGCGGCGCTTGGCAGGCTCTGCACCGTGCGCGCGGTCTTGTGGAAATCGAGGCACGCGGGATCGAAAGGCAGGCCGCAGAAGTTCAGGAGGCGGCGAACCTCGGTGCCCGGGTCGGCGACCAGCGATTCGTACGGGAGATCCATCACGCGATCGGGATATTTCTGCAGCCAGAAACGGGTGAGGCGCAGGAAGTCGATGCAGTAATCGGCCAGTTCGTCCATGCTGCAGGCGAAGCCGCTGTTCTCGCTGAAGCACTGCCGGAAGCAACCGAGACAGGTTTCCACCGGGTCGCGCCGGACGATCACGACGCGCGCCGCCGGCATCATCGTGAGCGCCGCGCCGACCAGGTACCAAGTGACCAGGCTCTTGTCGGTAAAGCGCGGTTTGCGTGCGCGCCAGCGCGCGGTGCGCGCGAGATAGTCCCGGCCGAGGCGCTGCCAATCCTCGGCGGTGGCATCCGGCACCCACAGCGGGAATGCCGAATGGCGACGGTGCGTTTCCGCATCGATCACCTGTGTCATGTCCTTGATCTCGTTCGCGCCCTCGACCTCCCGATGCGACGCGAGGATCTGCTCGACGAGCGTGGAGCCGGAGCGCGGGATGCTGACGATCAGGATGGCCTCGCGGCCGAGTTGCGCGTCGAGTGGCGTGGGCACACCACTCGAGAACGCCTCCTCGATGGCCCTGACGCGGCAGCGTTCGCCCGGCGCGTCCCACTTCACGCGCTGGCGGCGCGAGGCGTTGGCGTGTTCGAAGACGTCGAACGCCTGCGCGTATTCGTTCTGGTTTTCCAGGGCCTTGGCGTAGCTGAAGGCGAGCAACTCGTATTCGCGGCCGGCGAGGCCCGGGCGTGACAGTGCCTGCTGCATGCGTGCCGCATCGGCGGCATCGAAGTGCACCGTGTTGAGGTTGGACAGGCCGAACCATCCTTCGGCGTTGCCGGGGTCGCGGCGCACCACTTCGCGGTAACCCGCAACCGCCGCGCTGATCTGGCCGAGACTGGCCTGGACGCGCGCCAGCGACAAACGGGCCGAAACGTGCGCGGGGTTGAGTTCGATCGCACGGCGCAATGCCGCGACCGACTCTTGCGAATGGGCGTGCCGGCCGAGGGCTTCGCCCAGGTTGAACCACGCCAGTGCGGAATTCGGCGCCAGCGCGCAGGCCTGCCGCAAGTGCGCGAGCGCCTGCTCGGGTTCGGCGAGTTCGAACAGGGCAATCCCGAGTCCGACGTGCAGTTCGTCGTCTTGCGGGAATGTAGCGAGCACCTTCCGGAAGCACTCGGCGGCCTTGGCGTGTTGACCGCGGCGCTGCGCCACCATGCCCAGCATCCGGACGGCATCGAGGCAATCCGGCGCCAGTGCCAGCACGCCGTTGAGCGATCCTTCGGCAGCGTCGAACCGCCGTGCTTCCCACTCCCCGCGGGCTCGCGCCAGCAGGCGCCTGGCCACCGAAGACAAGGGCCGCTGCGACGGATCCTGCACGGATGACGGCATCGAAGGCGCGCTCACTGGATGGTCAATGGTGGCGTCAATACTAAACGGTCGACAGCCGGACCGGAGCGGCGTCGCTGGGGGTCGTTCGCCGTTGCGCCGATGACGGTGGTCGTAAAAAAAAGCCGGGCTTGCGCCCGGCGGCGGAGAGTGAGGGGGGAACTCTCAAAAATCGTACGAAACCGAGAACCTGAAATACCGTGGCGAACGCGTGTCCTGCACCCTTCCGAAGTCGGGATTGGGGCTGGACGTCGTTCCGAAGAAGTCGTTGTAGAAGAGCACCGTCTGTTGGTCGAAGACATTGAACACGGCAAGATTGAAGTCGAGCTTGTGCTGGGCCCACACCGGCCGGTAGTCCACGTTGAGGCTCAACTGATGGGTCCACGGCAAGCGTCCGAGCGAGCCGGGCGGCACCGGCACGCCGCCGCACCAGTAATAGGTGTGTGATCCGTGCAGCGCGATCTGGTCGGGACCGTAGCCGCCGCGGCACAGGCGCGGCGTGCCCGAAGCGATGTACAGGTTGCCGCCGACGGTCCATTCCGGGGTGATCGCGTAGGCGCCGAAAACCTTGAGTTGGTGCTTGCGATCGTTGGGCAGGACGCCGTATGAATACTCCATCCTTTCCGGGAAGTCCCACGCGGTGGTCAACGATTCGTAGGATCCGCTCTGCTGCGAATACGTGCTGACCGGACCCTCGGTATTGCCCCAGGTGCGCGAGAATACGTAGTCGATCTTGGCGAACCACTTGCCGTCCCACTCGTGCTGCAGGGACAGGTCGATCGAGTAGTACTTGCGTATCGGTCCGCGCGTGAGGCCCTGCTCCTCGCGGGTGAAGTCGATCGGATGCAACTGGCCGTCCGGACCCTTCACCAGGATGTCGCTGGTTTCGCCCGGGTTGATCATGATCAGGCTTTGCGTCCAGTCGCTGCAGGTATCGGGGGTCATCCAGTCATAGCCGCGTGCCCGTCCGGCCGCGCACTCTCGTTGCTCGTCATCGTAGTCGTCGATGATGCGATTCATCTTCTGGTACGTGCCGGTCGCGCCGAACACCCAGTTTGTGCCCAGCATCTCAAATTGCTGCTGCATGCCCAGCACGAAGTTGTCGGAATACTCCGGCTTGATGTTCTGGGCGGCCGAGACCCGCGGGTCCTTCGGCTGGCCGTATTCGCTGTCGATCGACACGCCCGTGGAAGGGCTTTGCGGCAGCGGCGTGAAACCGATCGGCTCGCCGGTCGCCGGATCGACGCCGGTGTAGGTGCCGTAAATCCCGGCGTTGGTCACCGGTGCGGCGATTGACAACGCCAACTGGGTCGGAAGTGCCAGGTAATAGCGGCCGGCGTTGCCGAACACCTTCAGGGTGGAGTCGCCGTGCACGTCCCAGCTGAAGCCGACGCGCGGCGCCCACTGCGGCGTGGTTTCGCGGATGTAAGGCACGCCCGATCCGTCGTAGTTCACGAACTGGTCGTTGCGCAGCCCGAGGTTCAACAGCAGGTTGGGGGTGACCTGCCAGTTGTCCTCGACGTACTGCGCGCGCTGGGCCACACGCACGGAGGCGCTGCTGATGTCGACGTGCTTCTGCACGTAGTAACAGCTGCCGCTCGAATCGCATTGCGGCGACGGGCCGACGTACGGCGGGACGCTGGGGTCGACGCCGAACACGGGTTTGCCGGCGTCGCTTTGGCCATAGATCCACTGGTAACCCGGCCCGGTGTTGACCGAGCCGTCCAGCAGGTCCCAGGAATTGACGTTGTCGATGCCGATCTGGAAGTCGTGCGTGCCCAGCCGGTAGTCGAGGCTCACGCGGTAGTTCATCACCGTCTCGCGATGGCCAGGATCCGCGACCGTGGAATTGCCTTGCGAGTTGCGGATGCCGCCCGGCGGCACGAAAGCCGGGTCCTGATAGGAAGCATTCGCGATGTGCGGCAGCGACGGATCGAAGCCGGGGTAACCCGGCTGCTGCGTGTAGTACTCGCCGTGCATCTTGCCCAGCATCGCGTTCAGGGTCAGGTTGTCGGTGAGGTAGGACGTGTAGTTGGCCGTCCACATCCGAAACGCGGTCTTGCCGGTCTGGTCGAGGCTGTTGAAACCGCCCTTCTGCAGGGTGTCGTAGTCGAAGTCGTAAACCGTACCCCATACCTTGTGTTCGTTCTGGAGGCCCGTGACAGTCAGGATGTTGCTGTCGTTGATGTTCCAGTTCAGCTTGGCGTAGAGCTTGGGATCGTGGACTGTCACGTCCTCGGTGGTGGCGCCGCCGCCGAACTCGCCGGTGGTGCGGTAGTTGCTGTTGTCCTGCTCGGCGCCCACGAAGAAGAACAACCTGTCCTTGATGATCGGGCCGCTGACGTAGGCGTCGTAGATCGTTTCGCTGGAGCTGTTGTCCTTGCGGTACACGGCAAGGTCACCCGGCAGGGTGCCCGCGTCCGCCACCGGATCCGTGATCAGCGGATTGGCGTAGTAGTAGTTGATCGGATCGGAACGCCATTTGGCCGGTTGCCATTGCGCCCGCGCCCCGAAATGCCATTCGTTGGAACCGCTCTTCCCGATCTGGTTGATCACGCCGCCGATCGAGCGGCCGTACTTGGCGCCGTAACCCGAGATGAAGGTCTGCTGCTGCTGGATCGCGCCGTATGGCAGGGTGATACCGCCTTGCTGGTTGAGCGCCTCGGTGGTGTTCATGCCATCGACGTAATACGCATTCTCGGCGGTCGAGGCGCCGCCGAACACGTTGGCGGGCGTGCCGAGCGGACCGCCGCTCAACTCGGGGCTGCCCATGCCGACGCCGGGCGCCAGCAGCGCGATGTCCTCGGCAGTGCGTGCCAGGGGAAGCTGCTGCAATTGTCTGGCGGTGATCGTGGTGACCTGGTTGGTGGTGGTCACGTCGATCGCGGGGATCGAGTTGGCCGTGACGTTGACCGCACCGAGCGTGGTGGCGCCTGCCGCGGCGGATGCGGATGTGAAATCCACCGCCACCGCGCCAGCCGCGGCCGGCGTCACGCCGGTTCGACTCTGTACCACCTTGCCGTCCTGGAGCAACGACACCGTGTACGTGCCGACGGGCAGGGTGATCGAATATTTGCCGGAGGGTCCCACCGTGATGGTGCGGTTGTAGCCCGCGCCGCCGGTGATCTGGATGGTTTCGCCGGATGCCACCGGCACGGTGCCGTAGATGGTGCCATTGGTGGCCTGCGCCCAGGCCGCACCGGCAAAACCCAGCGCGGCCGAGCCGATGGCGATGGCCAGGGCCTTGCGCTTGAAAATGCTGTTGTGACGTGTGGTACGCAGAGACTTGCTCATCATGTTACGTACTCCCCGGTGGATGGTTCACGCGTGTAGCGAGCTGGGATTGCGGGTACGGTGGGCGCGGCGCTTCCAGTTGTTGTCACGTCGAGTCGTACGCGATCGGCCGCATCGCGTCGCGAGCCAGGTGCGGACACCGGGTGCGTCGCGGGCAGCGGCAAGACGAGCATGGCCCTCGAACCTTCTCGTGCGCCTTCGTGGCACGCCGTCGAGCATAGTCAATGGGCGGCGAAAACCACCAATGAAAAGACAGTCACCCGACATAGCTGGGAGTTATGGTTTCGCCGGCGGGCGAGCTGCCTGAAACGTATTGAAACCGCCGGTCCGCCGCCCGTTTGGCCATGTTCGGACGCCGTCGCGTGCGCGTGCCCCGTCCCGGGCTCGTCTCTCCATGAGCGTTGCGTGCGTGTACGATTCCGGGCCACGCGCACACCGTCATCGATCCGTTCGCATTGATGTGCAGGACCGCGTCATCGAGCAGCGGTGGGGGTGGTTGCGACCGGCGGCCGCGCGTCTTCCGCGTGCCTTCGCCTGCAACAAGGCGGACCCGCCGATCAAGCCTATGTGACGAGGAAGGACAATGACATCGAAACGTTTTCGGCTTGCCCTGTTGTTCGGGTGGGGACTGGCGCTGGTGTCGGGCTGCGCGCTGGCCCAATCGGTCAGATCGGAAAACCTCTTCTACATGACCGACACCCTGGACGCGCTGCAAAGCTTCAAGGCGCATGCGTCGCAGATCTCGATCGTCGTGCCGGCGGCGTACCACATCGACAAATACGGAACGGTCTACGGTGGCGTCGATCCGCGCGTGTCGCGGATTGCGGCGGCCAACAAGGTCGAGGTCATGCCGATCGTCGCGAGCTTCGACCAGGAGGGCATCCACGCGTTCCTGAATGATGCCAAGGCGCGGGCGCGCGCGATCGACATCATGCTGTACGACGCGCAGCACCATCACTACTACGGCTGGCAGTTCGATCTCGAAAACGTGCACGTGAGCGACGGCGAGGCCTACACGGATTTCTACCGCGAAGCGGCCAAGGCCTTGCACGCCCAAGGCTTCAAGATTTCGATGGCCGTGGTGAAGGCGGAGCAGCCCGTGCCGGCACAGGACGACTCGGATTTCAGCAAGTTTCTCTATGAAAACTGGAAGGGTGCGTTCGACTTCAAGAAGCTGGCCGCGATCGGCGATTTCATGTCGTTCATGTCCTACGACCAGAACACGGCCTTGACGCCGCCCGGACCTGTCGCGGGCCTGCCGTGGATGCGGCGAATGGCCGATTACCTGGTGCGGCTCGGCATCGATCCGCAAAAGGTTTCATTCGGCCTTCCCACGTATTCGGATCACTGGTACGCCGCGTACGGTGACAAGAAGGGTCCGCATTCGACGCGCGACGAAATCAGTTGGCGCGAAGTGCAGGACTTGCTCGACCGCCACCAGCTCACGCCGCAATGGATGGACGCGATGGGCGTCGATTACGCGTATTGGCCGGGGCCCAACGGCGTCTTCGAATGGTTGTTCATCGAAAACGCCCGTTCGTTTTCCGAAAAGCTGAAACTGGTCCGTCAATACCACTTCCGCGGCATTTCGGCGTGGGTGTTGGGTTATGAAGATCCGGGGATCTGGGAAGTGCTCGGGCAGCAGACCCAGGCAATCCATTATTAGGGCGAATCCACGCGACCGTGGTTTTCATGATCGTCATTCCGGGTCTCGCACGCGTTACGCGGGTGCGAGAACCCGACTGCGTTGGCGGGATAGCCAACGCGAACGCCGCAGGCGGCCCAACGGGCGAGCGCCAAGGACGGCGCGAATTCATCGGTTGCGAAGCCGTGGCGGATTGGCAGCAAACCGATTCCGGATCGCCGCTGCGCGGCGCCCGGAATGACGAAAACAAGCAACGGTTGCTGACATATGTCGCGAATCAGTAAAGGATTTCGAATTTCATCATTGGGAAGGCCGAGAAACATGCTTGCAGGCAACCAGGCTCGAGTCGCGATGTCCGTCGTTCTGGCGATGATGCTGGCAGGCGGGGCACCTGCAAAAGCCGCCAACCCGTTGGACGCCCATGCCTGGAATCATCCGGATTGTCCCTGTGCGACGGTGCTGCACGAAGGTTCGGCAGCCGAGGCGGGTTTCGTGCCGCAGGCGATGGACGCCATCGACGGCACCGTCAGCCGTGCGCTGGCCCGCCGGGCGGCCCCCGGCGCGGTCGTGCTGGTCGCACGCCGCGGCGTGATCGCCAAGTGGAAGGCGTACGGTTACGCGTCGCTCTACACGAATGGCGACTACGCCTTGGCGAGTGGTCCGCGGCCAATGGCACGGGATGAAATCTTCGACATGGCGTCCGTATCCAAGCTGTTCACGGCCATCGCGATCATGCAGTTGTGGGACGAAGGCAAGTTCAAGCTCGATGATCCGGTCGCCAAATACCTGCCGCAGTTCGGCGTGCACGGCAAGAAGGAAGTGACGATCCGCGAGTTGCTGACGCATACGTCCGGGTTCCGCCCCGACCCGCCGACGCCGTTGTACGAAATCAAGGGCTCGCGCAAGGACCGCATGGACTACGTGCTGCAACTGCCGCTCGAGCATCCGCCCGGGACCCATTACGTCTACAGCGACATCAATTTCATCACCCTGGGCGCCTTGATCGAAAAGTTGAGCGGCGAGCGCGAAGACGCATTCATCCGCAAGCATCTCACCGGGCCGTTGCACATGACGGACACGATGTACGACCCGCCGGCAAGACTGAAGCCGCGCATCACCGCAAGCGAATACCAGCCTTGGACGCATCGCGGCATGCTGTGGGGATCGGTCGACGACGAAAATTCGTGGGCACTCGGCGGCGTCGCCGGGCACGCCGGGGTTTTCAGCACCGCCTACGACCTCGCGATTTTCGGACAGATGATGTTGAACGGTGGCACTTACGACGGCGCCCGGGTTCTCTCGCAGCGTGCGGTCGATCTGCTGCTGACCAACTGGGACAAGCAATTTCCGGACGACGCCACCGGCCTTGGCTGGTCGATCGACCGCGGCTGGTTGATGGGCGCGCTTTCGGGGCCGCATTCATCCGGCCACGAGGGATTCACCGGCACGTCGCTGGTCATCAACACGCGCAACGACATCATTGCCGTGGTCCTGACCAATCGCGTGCACCCGAACCGGCATGGCCCCTCCGTCGTCACCGCGCTGCACGACATCAATACCGATATCGCCAACGCGATTCCCGTCACCGCGCCCCATGGCGGACCGGCGTGGTTCTCGGGTTACGGCGATTATTTGAACCGGACGTTGACCGCCAGGATCGAACCTCACAAGGACGCCACGTTTTCTTTCCAGACATGGTATCGCCTGCAACCCGACGACGATTACGGCAGCATCGAAGCGTCGCCGGATGGCGTGCACTGGCAGGCGCTCGATGGATTGACGGGTTCCAGCGACGGTTGGCAAACCAAGACGGTGGCATTGCCGGCGGATGCGCGGTTCGTCCAGTTCCGGTATCGAACCGATGACGAGATCAACGGCCGCGGCTGGTACGTGGACGATCTGCAGGTCCATGCCGCCGGCAAGACGACGCAGCCAAAGATCACCGACAACCAGTGGCAGCAGCGTGACTATTGATCGGCATCGTGCGGGCAGGGCAATCCTCTCGTTGCTGGCGTTGTTGGCATGCGCCTCCTCGTTCGCGGCGGCGCCGGCCGCCACGACGTCCAGGCATTCCACCGCCGACTTCCAGACCGGCATCGAAGTCCTGCTGCACGATCGGCTCGACCTGATCCGCGGCAAGCGCGTCGGCCTGATCACCAATCCGACCGGCATCGATCGCGAACTCGTCAGCGATGTCGACCTGCTGGCGCACACGCCCGGCGTACAGCTGGTCGCGCTGTTCGGTCCCGAGCACGGCATCCGCGGCGCGCGCCAGGCGGGTGCGAGCGTCGGGTCGGACCGCGATCCGGCGACCGGCTTGCCGGTTTACAGCCTGTACGGCAAGACGCGCCAGCCGACATCGGCGATGTTGCAAGGGGTGGACGTACTGGTGTTCGACATCCAGGCCGTCGGCGCGCGCTTCTACACCTACCTGTACACGATGGCGGACGCGATGAAGGCCGCCGCGGCGGCGCACATCCCGATCGTCGTGCTGGATCGACCGAATCCGATCGGCGGCACAACAGTGCAGGGGCCGGTGCTCGATCCGAAGTTCGCCTCGTTCGTGGGTGAATACCCGATTCCGCTGCGCTACGGGATGACGATCGGTGAACTGGCCCAGTTCTTCAACCACCAGTTCCACATCGGCGCCGACCTGGCGGTGGTGGAGATGCGCGGCTGGAAGCGCTCGATGTATTACGACGACACGCCGCTGCAATTCGTGATGCCATCACCGAACATGCCGACCGAAACCACCGCGCTGGTGTATCCGGGCATGGGCTTGGTGGAAGGCACCAATGTGTCCGAAGGACGCGGCACGACGCGCCCGTTCGAGCTGGTCGGGGCGCCGTGGATCGACGCCGAAAAACTGTCGCGCGTACTCAACGGCAAGCATCTGGATGGTGTGCGGTTCCGCCCCGTCCGTTTCACGCCGACCTTTTCGAAGTACGAAGGCAAGCCGTGCAACGGCATCCAGATTCATGTGATGGACCGCGATGCGTTCAACCCGGTGATCGTCGGGCTCACGGTAATCGCGACCATCCACGACCTCTATCCGCGCGAGTTTGCCTTCAAGGCCTCCGATTTTGACCGATTGGTCGGAAACGACTGGGTGCGCCAGGACGTCGAAAATGGCGTACCCGTTGCGGAGATGCGGCGGCGCTGGCAGGCCGGCCTGTCGCAGTTCGAGAAAATCCGGCAGCAGTACTTGCTGTACAAATAAGGCTTCGCCCATCCGGAAGTGCCGGACAACCTCTTGCGTCATTCCGGACGCCTCGCAGCGGCGCCTTGCCCCCCATTGGCATTCCGGATGCCGCGCAGCGGCGATCCGGAATCGGTTTGCCGTGATCGCGCGTGGATTCGAAACCGATTGACCCGCGCCATCCTTGGCGCTCGCCCTGCGGGCCGCCGTCGGCGTTCGCGTTTGCAATCCTGCAAACGCAGTCGGGTTCTCGCACCGGGGGCCGGTGCGAGTCCCGGAATGACGACGTGCGTGGGTATCGGCGCAAGAACAGATCGACGAGTACAAGCAAGGCGGGTCCTGCCCCGCCGTTAGGCCGGTCCCCGCCATTGTGTCCTGGCGGGTTGAAACCCGCCCTGCGACGCAAGCCCCGGCTCATCCAGCAACTCGATCCAGTGGTGGACCGGCACTCCCGATTCGCTGCCGAGGTGCAACTGGCAGCCGATGTTGGCGGTGGCGATGACCGCAGGTTGACCTTCCTGCAGCGCATCGAGCTTGTTGTGGAGCAATGGCTCCGACAGCTTTCTTTGCAGCAACGAATAGGTGCCGGCCGAGCCGCAGCAGAGATGGCTATCGCGCACCGGCGTGAGTTCGAAGCCCGCCGTTCGCAAAATCCCCTCCACCATGCCGACGATTTTCTGGCCGTGCTGCAACGTGCAGGGAGAATGCCAGGCGATACGACGGCCCCGACCGACGCCCGCGAGGGCTTGCAGGTTTTCGCGCGCCAATACCTCGCTCAAATCCCGCGTCAACTCCGAAACCCTCGCTGATTTCGCCGCGTACTCGGGGTCGTCGCGCAACCAATGGCCGTATTCGCGCACCATCGCGCCGCAACCGCTCGCGGTCATCACCAGCGCTTCGGCGCCGGCGTCGATGTGCGGCCACCACGCATCGATGTTGCGGCGCATGAATGCCCGCGCTTCTTCGGGTGCCGTCAGGTGATGGCTGATGGCGCCGCAGCAGCCGGCACCTTCCGGGCGCACGAGTTCGATGCCGAGCTTCGCGAGCACGCGCGCCGCCGCCGCGTTGGTGGCGGGGGCAGCGACGGGTTGCACACAACCATCCAGCGCCAGCATCTTGCGCTTGAGCCCGTGGTTCGTGGGCCAGGATGCGGCTTCGAGGCGCCGCGGTGCCTTGCACATGCCGCGCGACCAGCGCTGCGGCGCGAGTCGCCCGAGGCGGTAGAAAAAGCCGAAGCGTTTCGGATACGGCACGATCCCGCGCAACACGCGCCGCATGATGCGTTCGCTGAGCGGGCGTCGCACCCTTGCGTCCACGGCGGCACGACCGATATCCACGAGACGTCCATACTGGACGCCCGACGGGCAGGTCGTTTCGCAGGCCCGGCAGGTCAGGCAGCGATCGA
This sequence comes from Lysobacteraceae bacterium, assembly GCA_040255405.1. Taxonomy (GTDB): domain Bacteria; phylum Pseudomonadota; class Gammaproteobacteria; order Xanthomonadales; family Rhodanobacteraceae; genus 66-474. Next base: position 112,983 of record JBDZUX010000003.1, on the reverse strand, counting down.
GGTGCAGTTGGGTCTTGCGGCTTGGCGTTTCGCCTTCCAGCACCATCTTCATGAGGTAGATGCGGCCGCGCGGTCCGTCCAGTTCGTCACCCACCAATTGATAAGTCGGGCAGGTCGCGGTGCAAAAGCCGCAATGCACGCACGCGCGCAAGATCGCCTCGGCTTCGCGGCCTTGCTTTGTGTGCGCAAATGGTTCGACAAGATTCGTTTGCATTTCAGGAGAACGGGATTGTCTATCCGACAGAGCTTCCAGAGTTGTCTCGGGGGTGGTTGGCATAATCTACTCTTCGTCATTCCCGCGAAAGCGGGAACCCAGTGCCTTTCGCGATACGTTGAAGAATCAAGGCGCTGGGTCCCGGATATCGCTGCGCGATTCCGGGATGACGAGCAAATTCAGGGTTGCTCAAAACTCCACGTACATGCGCCCGCGATTGAAAATGCCGTGCGGATCCATCGCAGCCTTGATGCGCTTGTGGAGCCGCATCAGCGGTTGGGGCAACGGGTGGTACGGTTCGGGCGACCGAACGGGACTGCGAAAAAGCATCGCGTGACCCCCATGATTTGCGGTGGCAGTGCGGATCATTGCTGTTGGCGCATCGCTCTTGAGCCAGCGCAACGCGCCGCCCCATTCGATCACTTGTTCGCCCGGCAAGTCGAGTGATGTAGCCGGCGGCACGGAGATGCGCCACAGCGGTGTTTCACCAACAAAGAAGGGCCGCTGTTGCTCGCGAACCTCCATCCAGAACGTGTCTGCGTCATCAAGCACTTCGCCGCCGATGACCGTGCGCGCCTTCGCGAGTGCGCTCGCCGTCCCGGACAATCGCACGTAGAGGTGTTTATCCTCGATGCACGAAGCGGAAACCGGCAGCGGCGCAGTCGCCCATCGACACAGGTTTTCGACTGCGGCGCGCGACGCCAGCGACTGCACCAGAGTGATGGTTTCGCGCGGTCGTGGCAGCACTTTCAAGCTCACGTCGAGAAGCACGCCCAACGTGCCCATCGCGCCCGTGACGAGCCGCGACACGTCGTAGCCGGCGACGTTCTTCATGACCTCGCCGCCGAAGCGCAGGATTTCGCCGCGGCCGTTGACGATGCGGATGCCGAGCACGAAGTCGCGCGCAGCGCCCGCGTAGGCGCGGCGCGGACCAGAGAGATTTGCCGCGATCGTGCCGCCGAGCGTGGCCGCGGCGCCGAAGTTCGGCGGTTCGAACGCGAACATCTGGCCTTGTCCGGCCAGCAAGGTTTCGAGTTCGGACAGCCGCGTGCCGGTCCGCGCGGTCAGGACCAGTTCTTCGGGGTGATAGTCGATGACGCCGCGATGCTCGCCCAGCGCCAGCGGTTCGCCTTGCGTCTCACGTCCAAGGAAGTGTTTGGTGCCGCCCCCGACGATCGCCAGCGGCGCGCGCCGTTCGATCGCGTCGGACACGCGCGCCTGGATGTCCGTGCTGGCATCGTGCGACGCGGTCAAAATCGTTCCAGTTCCGGAAACGGCAGTTCGCCGCCATGGACGTGCAGGCCGCCGTACTCGGCACAGCGCTTCAGCAGCGGAACCGCCTTGCCCGGGTTGAGCAGGCCCAGCGGGTCGAAGGCTGCCTTGATCGCATGGAATTGCGACAGTTCGGCGGAAGAAAACTGGTCGCACATCTGGTTGATTTTCTCGACGCCGACGCCGTGCTCGCCGGTAATGGTGCCGCCCACCTCGACGCAAAGCTTCAGAATTTCACCGCCGAGGTTTTCGACGCGCTCAAGTTCGCCCGGGCGGCTCGCGTCATACAGGATCATCGGATGCAGGTTGCCGTCGCCGGCATGGAACACGTTGGCAACGGCCAGGTTGTATCGGCGCCCGAGTTCCTGGATCCGCCGCAGCACGCGCGGCAGGTGCTTGCGCGGAATGGTGCCGTCGGTGCAGTAGTAATCGGGCGAAATCCGGCCCATTGCGGGAAACGCCATCTTGCGTCCCGCCCAGAACATCGCGCGTTCGGCCGCGTCGCGCGACAGGCGCGTCGCGCTGGCGCCACACCGCACCATGATCGCGCTCACCCGATCGATGTCGTCGGCGACCGCTTCGGCGGTGCCGTCCAGTTCGCAGAGCAGGATCGCCGCGGCGTCGACCGGATAGCCGCTGTGGACGAATGCTTCGGCAGCGCGGATCGCCGGGTTGTCCATCATCTCGAGGCCGGCCGGCACGATGCCCGCGGCGATCACCGCGCCTACCGCGGCACCTGCCTGTACCACGTCGGCGAACGCGGCGAGCACGACGCGCGCGGTTTCCGGTTTCGGCACCAGCTTGACCGTGACTTCGACGATCACACCAAGCATGCCCTCCGAACCGGTCGCGAGCGCCAGCAGATCGAAGCCTGGCGCATCCAGCGCATCGGCGCCGAAGGTCAGCAGCGCGCCATCCATCGTCACCATTTTGAGCTTGAGGATGTTGTGGACAGTGAGGCCGTACTTGAGGCAGTGCACGCCGCCGGCGTTCTCGGCCACGTTGCCGCCGATGGTGCAGGCGATCTGCGACGACGGGTCCGGCGCGTAATACAGGCCGTAAGGCGCCGCAGCTTCGGAAATGGCGAGATTGCGCACCCCCGGTTGTACCCGCATCGTGCGGTTGACCGGATCGATGTCCAGGATCGACATGAAGCGTGCGAGGCTGAGCAGCAACCCATCGCCCGCAGGCAGCGCCCCGCCCGACAGACCGGTACCAGCGCCGCGCGCCACCACCGGTACGCCGCGGTCGTGGCAGATGCGCAGGATCTGCTGGACCTGCTCGATGGTGCGCGGCAGTACGGCGACCATCGGCGTCTGGCGGTACGCGGACAAGCCATCGCATTCGTACGGACGCAAGTCTTCGGTGGCGTGCAGGATCACGTCATCCGGCAGGAACCGGCGCAGCGCGGCGACCAGTTCACCCTTGTCGGTCGTCGGATCGCCGGAATCAGTCATTCCTGTTGCCTGCTCTTGACCTCAAGGGTATGTCGATCCGATCAATCAGTCAGCGTCGTAGGGCGGGGTGATAACCCGCCTTCGGCCATGCGGCGGGATGCGCTGCGCTGCTCCCGCCCTACGTGCTGATCTCCCGTGATTGCCAGCAGCGTTGCGCGGCCACCAAACTTGCGCCCGCCTGGAGTGCATGCCCGCGCGCGTGCAGTACGTCTTCGAGCGCGGCCAGCAAACGCAACACGAACTGCGGTTGCGAGCCGTAACCCATCAATCCGACGCGCAGCATGCGAGTCTTGAATGCACCGAGTCCGGTCGCGACTTCGATACCGAACAGGTCCAGCAACGCCTTTCGCACTTCGCCGGAATCCACGCCATCGGGCAGCAGCACGCCGGCCACGGTGTGCAGGCTGTGTTCGGGGGCCGCCAGGATCTTCAGTCCCAGTGCCTCGATGCCGCTACGGAATGCCTGGAAGTTGCGCTGATGACGTGCCCAGCGTTGGTCGCAGCCTTCGTCGTGCAAACCGAGCAACGCCGCGCGCAGCGCATACACCAGCGGCGCCGAAATGGTGTGGTGGTACTGACCTTGGTACCAATATTTCTCAAGTGCCTGCAGGTCGAGATAAAAGCTCGACACTGGGGCTTTGCGCTTGCGTACGCGTTCCATCGCGCGTTCATTCAAGGTCAGCGGCGCCATGCCGGAAGGCGCGCCGAGTGCCTTCTGGCTGCCGCTGTAGCAGACGTCGATCCCGGCCACGTCGACGTCGATCGGATGACCGCCCAGCGAGGCGACCGTATCCACGATCAGCAGTGCATCGACTTCGTGCGCAGCGGCGGCGATCTCGGCGATGTCGTTCTGCGCGACGCCGGTCGAGGTTTCGCCGTGCACCACGCCGACCACGCGCGGACGCAGCTTGCGGATCGTGTCGCGCATCTGGTTCGCATCGAGCGGGGTGCCCCATTGCGCAGGGACCCGCGTGACCTTCGCGTCCAGGCGCTCGGCCATGGCGGCCAGGCGCTCGCCGAAATAGCCCATGGTGCCGATGACCACCGCGTCGCCAGGCTCAATGGTGTTGCCGAGGGCCGCCTGCATGCCGGCGGTGCCGGTGCCGGACAGCGCGATCGCGAAGTCGTTGGTGGTCTGGAACGCTTCGCGCAGCAGCAGCTTGAGTTCGTCCAGGATCCGCAGCATTGCGGGATCGACATATCCCAGCGGCGGCAGCGTCATCGCCCGCAACACTTCGGGATCGAGCTCGCTGGGCCCTGGACCCAGCAGCACGCGGGTCGGTGGACGCAGCGGCGTTCCGTTGAAGTCGGTTGCCACGCTCGTTTCGCCTTCGAATCAGTGTGCCGGCAAGCATACCGTGCGCTGCAATGTCCCGATTGGTTGCGGAGGAACAAGCGGCAGCGGAGTGCTCTTGCAGGCTGGTGCCGAGCGCAGCGAAGCCCGACTGCATTTCCAGGCATTGCAGGTGGCAGCCCTGCCCATAGCTTGAAGCTATGCCAGCCCGCGGGTTTTTCATTGGTGACCGGCGCCGCCGATTGGTTACGATGGACCGGATTGGGGAGGGCGGGGCGTTCCCGGGGAAGTGCGGGTGGTGGCAAGCGCAATGCACAATGTCGGCATGACACATCGTCGCAGCGGCGTCGTCTTCGCCATCCGGCACGCCGGTTAGTGCTCGACCTCGCCATCATCGTCGTCTACCTGATCGTGATTGCGGCGATCGGACTGCGCATCAGTGGCAGGCAGCGCTCGGCGACCGATTACTTCGTGGGCGAACGCAACCTGTCGTGGTGGGCGGTGTGTTTCTCGATCGTCGCGACGGAGACTTCGACGCTGACCGTGATCAGCGTGCCAGGGGTTGCCTACCTTGGCGCGTACGGCTTCGTCGAGCTGGCGTTCGGTTACTTGCTGGGGCGCAGCATCGTCGCGATCGTGCTGCTGCCGCTGTACGCGCGCGGCAACCTGGTCAGTGCCTACCAATACCTCGGGCTGCGCTTCGGACCCAAGGTGCAGGGCTTGGCATCGGCGACGTTCCTGGTCACCCGCCTGCTGGCCGAAGGCGTGCGGTTGTTCGCGTCCGCGATTCCGATCGCATTGCTGCTCGCGGCCATCGGCGTGCATGCGAGCTATCTGGAAATCATCGTGGTGCTGGCGGGCGTGACCGTTGCCTACACCTACATCGGCGGTATCCGCGCGGTAGTGTGGACGGACGCGATCCAGATGATGCTTTACCTCGGCGGCGCGCTGCTGAGTGTCGGGATCCTGTTGCATGGAACTTCGCTGGCCGATCTGGATCACGCGTTTGCTGCCGGAAAATTCCAGGTCTTCGACTTTCACGCACCGATCCTGACCAGCCCGTTTGCGTTCGTGGCCGCCATCTTCGGCGGCGCCGTGTTCACCATGGCCTCGCACGGCGCCGACCAGCTCATGGTGCAACGCATCCTCGCCTGCAGGAACCTGCGCGACAGCCGCAAGGCCATGGTCGGCAGCGCGGTGTTCGTGATGGCGCAATTCGCGCTGTTTTCGCTGGTCGGCACGCTGCTGTGGATCAAGTTCGGTGGCCGCACCCCGGCGCAACTTGGCCTGAGCGGGCCCGACGACCTGTTCCCGGAATTCGTCATCCGCGGTTTGCCGCCGGGCATATCGGGGCTGATGGTCGCCGGCATCCTCGGCGCGACGATGGGTTCGCTGTCGTCGGCCATGAACTCGATGTCCAACTCGACGCTTACCGACCTGATCCGCCTGTTTGGCCGCCGCGATCATGGCGACAAGACGATGCTGCGCATCTCGCGGATTTCGACGCTGTTCTGGGCCGGCGCGCTGGTCGGTTTCGCGTCGATGTTCACCGACACCCACAGCGCGGTCGTGGTGCTGGGATTGAGCATCACCGGCTATACCTATGGCGCGCTGCTGGGCGCGTTTTTGCTCGGACTGCTGGTCAAGCGTGCCAACCAGCGCGACGGCGCGGTCGCCTTCATCGCCACGGTGGTCATCATGGCCGTGGTGGTGCTCGGCGTGAAAATCCACGGGCATGCGCTGGCGTTTCCCTGGTACGTCCCGATCGGCGTGGCAATCACGCTGCTGGTCGGCGGCGGGCTGTCGCTGACCCATCCACGGGGACAACCGGTTTCCGTGGGCACCCCTTCCGACGGGCAACGGCACGCGGCCGAGCCGCAGTGATGGTCAGTGCGGATGAACTGCGCCACCGACACGCTGAATCCATGACGTCGATCACTGCACAAATCCTGATTTTCTCCGGTAGGATGCCGGGAAAGCCGATGCGTGGCTTGCCGGCCGCCCAAAACCGCGTGCGCGATCAGCGGTTTCATTTTCCAGTCGTTCCCGACGATCGAAAAATGCTCGCACGTCTTCGCGCCGGCCCGGGCCGGCGCATGCCGAAGTCTGCAACCGCGGCTGACCCGGAGAAGTCGATCTCCATGCGAAGTGAAAGAGGTATGGATGGACAAGTTTCTGATTGACGGCGGGGCGCAACTCCGTGGCGACATCCGCGCATCGGGTGCCAAGAATGCCGCGCTGCCGATCCTGGCGGCCTCCCTGCTGGCGGCGGAGCCGCTGCGTCTTCGCAATATCCCGCAACTGCAGGACATCGTGACGATGAACACGCTGCTGGCGCAGATGGGCGTCAAGCTGAGCCTCGGCAGCGACATGCAACTCGATGTGGACGCCAGCGACGTGCACGCCTGCTTCGCGCCGTACGACCTGGTCAAGACGATGCGCGCGTCCATCCTGGTGCTGGGGCCGTTGCTGGCCCGCTTCGGCGAGGCCGATGTGTCGTTGCCGGGCGGCTGCGCCATCGGCGCGCGGCCGGTCGACCTGCACCTCCAGGGCCTGATGGCGATGGGGGCCGAGATCTCGGTGGAGGAGGGCTACATCAAGGCCCGCGCAAGCCGTCTGCGGGGTGCCGACATCCTGCTCGAAAAGGTGACGGTCACCGGCACCGAAAACCTGATGATGGCAGCGACGCTTGCGAAGGGGCGCACGGTCATTGCCAATGCAGCGCGCGAGCCGGAAATCGTCGATCTGGCGAACTGCCTGCAACGCATGGGCGCGCACATCGAGGGCGCGGGCTCCAGCGTCATCACGATCGAAGGCGTCGACCGCTTGCACGGCGCCGCCCATGATGTATTGCCGGACCGGATCGAAACCGGCACGTATCTGGTTGCCGGCGCGATCACGCGCGGCAAGGTGCGCATCCATGACACGCAGCCCAAGCTGCTGCTTGCGGTATTGTCCAAGTTGCAGCATGCGGGCGCGCACATCGAGCTCGGCGACGACTGGATCGAACTCGACATGCGCGGGCGGCGCCCCTGCGCCGTGGACATCACGACATCGCCTTATCCCGGTTTTCCCACCGACATGCAGGCCCAGTTCTGTGCGCTGGACGCGGTGGCGGAAGGGTCGGGCGTGATCATCGAGAACCTGTTCGAGAACCGCTTCATGCACATCCTCGAATTGCAGCGGATGGGCGCCAAGGCCAAGATCGAAGGCAACACCGTCATCATCACCGGCAGCGAAAACCTGACGGCCGCGCCGGTGATGGCGACCGACCTTCGCGCATCGGCCGGCCTCGTGCTGGCCGCGCTGGTGGCCCAGGGCACTACGGAAATTCGCCGCATCTATCACATCTATCGCGGCTATGAAGACATCGAGAGCAAGCTGCGGCAATTGGGCGCATCGATCCGCAGCCTTGCCGATGACGAGCGAAGCACGCCTGCCGGGAATGACGCGGGCCCTGCAACGGGTGGTCCAGCCGCGGCACCGGCGCCCTTGTCTGCCGCTGGCTGAGCGCCCGGGTCGTCACGTCGAGTGGGAAGGTCCCATCACGATTCCGAACATCGGGGAGAGGCCTCGCCGGTCGTGTTGGCGATCGATGTCGGCAGAACCGGTTGCCGCGCCGCGTTGTGGCGCGGCAACGCACCGGAACCCGAAGCCGTCGCCAGCGGTGACGGCAGCCTCGGCCTGGGCGCCGCGAACGGTCCCGAGGTTGCCGAGGCGGCCATTCTCGCGATCGTCGAGCCGCTGCTGAAGGCACACCGTGTCGACCGCGTCGATGCCGCAGGCGTGGGTGCGCCCGGTGCCCTGAACGCGCCGGCGTCCGCGCGCCGATTGGCGGAGCAACTTGCCCGCTCGCTGCCGGCGCGGATGGTCGCCGTGACGAGCGATGCGATCACGTCGCACGCGGGCGCGCTCGGCGGCAAACCGGGGGTGGTACTGGCAGCGGGAACCGGTGCGGTGACCGTGGCGATCGGTTCCGATGGACGGTTTCGCCAGGTGGATGGCTGGGGCCCATGGATCGGCGACGAAGGCAGCGGTGCGTGGCTCGGTCGCCAAGGCTTGCAGGCGGCGGCGCGGGCCGACGATGGCCGCGGTCCTGCGACCGCACTTTCGGAAGCCGCGGCCACGCAGTTCGGCTCGCTCGGCGAATACGTGATGAAACTCGGTTTCGATCCGAATCCCGCGCGCAGCCTGGCCAAATTCGCGCCCGCCGTGGCCGAAGCGGCACGCCGCGGCGATGCGGTTGCCGCGCAGCTGATCGACGCGGCCGCGACGGCGCTGGCCGATTCGATGGTTGCAGCCGCCGGGGCGCTGGAAAGTAAGGGGCCGGTGACGGCGGTCATCATCGGCGGCCTCGTGAATCTCGGGCCGGTCCTGCTCGATCCGCTGCAAGCGGCACTCGATCGGAGCGGCACCAAGCTGCGGCTGCAGCCGGCGGCAGGCACATCCATCGACGGCGCCCGCCACGTTGCCCTCGTCGATGATGGCATCCACGAACAATGGGTGGCGCGAGCGAAAGGACTAGACCCGTGAATTCATCCATGCAAACGCCCGCACCGCAAGATGCCGCGCTCGATGTTCTCGCGACCGAATCCGTCCGGACGGATCTGGATGATCTCGATCGCCGCTCGACCGATGAGCTGGTACGCACCCTCGTGGAAGGCCAGCGCGCCGCGCAAAGCGCCGCGATGGCGGCCGTCCCGGCAATCGCCGCCGCCGCGGATGCCATCGCCGCGCGCCTGGCGCGAGGCGGGCGCCTGTTTTATGTCGGCGCCGGCACTTCGGGCCGGCTGGCGATCCTCGACGCGTCGGAATGTCCGCCGACGTTCAATACTCCGCCGGAATTGGTCGTGGCACTGATTGCCGGGGGTCCGGCCGCGGTGCAGGAGGCCGTCGAAGGCGCGGAAGACGATGCCGACGCCGGTGCCTCCGATTTGCGGGCGAGGAATCTCGGGCCGAACGATGCCGTGGTCGGGATCACCGCATCGGGGCGCACGCCGTACGTGATCGGCGCTTTGCGTCATGCGCGCGCGGTCGGGAGCCGCACCATCGCAATCGTCAACAATGCCCGCAGTGCGCTCGCCGATGTCGCCGACACCGCGATCGAACTGTTGACGGGGCCGGAAGTCATCGCCGGTTCCACTCGGCTGTGCGCGGGCACCGCCCAGAAAATCGCGCTGAGCACGTTGTCGACTGCGGTGATGGTGCGGCTCGGCAAAACCTACGGCCCGTACATGGTCGACGTGCGGGCGACCAACGCGAAACTTCGCCGGCGCGCGTTGCGGATGGTTCGGCAGGTCACCGGCGTGGACGAAGCCGCCGGCGCCGCCGCACTCGGGGCGACGCAAGGACGGGTCAAACCCGCCGTGGTGATGCTGCTGCGTGGCTGCGATGCGGGCGAAGCCGAGCGCCGGCTGGACGCCACGGGCGGCCGGGTGCGCGATGCGTTGGCGCTCGAGTGACGCTCTTCGAGTGATCGGTGTGGCAGCCTGACGCCGTCGTGCCCCGTACCGCTCATTCCACTGCCACGCCCGCGTTGCGCAAGCGCTGGCGCAAATGATCCAGCTTGTCGCCGTAGTGCGCGCTGCGTGCACTGCTGCGGTGCAGGGGCTGTCGCACTTGCGAGGCGCTGGGCGTCAGCACGGCGCGCGCTGTCTTGTGGGGTTCGAGACATGCGGGATCGAAGGGCAATCCGCAGAAATCCAGCACGTGGCGGATGACGCCTTCGGGGTCGGCGACCAGTGCTTCGTACTGCAGGTCGAACACGCGCGCCGGATATCGATCCAGCCAGAAACGGGTCAAGCGCAGGAAACCGGCGCAGTAGTCCGCGAGGTCATCTAGATCGCACGCGAAGCCAGCCGCGTCGGTGAAACAGTGGCGATAGCATGCCAGGCAGGTCTCCACGGGATCGCGCCGCACGATGATCACGCGCGCCGCCGGCAACATGGCGAGCGCGGCGCCCACGTAATGCCAGCCCAGCAGATTCTTGTCGGTGAAACGCGGTTTGGCCGCCCGCCAGCGCGCGGTTCGCGCAAGGTATTCCTGGCCGAGGCGCTGCCAATCGTCGGCCGCCGCGTCGGCCACCCACAAGGGGAATGCCGAGCCGCGGCGTCGTGATTCCGCATCAATAATCTGCGGCATGTCGTTGATTTCATTTGCGCCTTCAACGGCCGGATGCGAAGCGAGCATCTGCTCGATGAGCGTCGAACCGGAACGCGGCATGCCGGTGATCAGGATGACTTCCTTGCCGGCCGTGGCATCCGGTGAGTCGGGGACGGCCTTCGCGAAGGCGTCCTGGATCGCATTCGTGAACCGGACCTCTTCGGCGGCGTCCCATTTCGCCGGCATGGCCGCGCGTTGTGACGCGTTCGCCTGCCCAAGGACTTCGAACGCGCGTGCGAAATCACGCTGGTCTTCCAGCGCTTTTGCCAATGCGAAGCCGCACAGGTAGTGCGCGCGGGCGGCCAGGTCGGTGCGCGCAAAAAGTTGCTGCAGGTGTGCAACATCGGCGGCGCCGAGAACCGTGTTCAGTGACAGCCCGTACCAACCGTCGGCGCTGTCGGGGTTGCGGCGCACCACCTCGCGAAACGCCGCGACCGCAGCCTCCGCGCGACCCAGGCCGGCGCACGCCCGTGCCAGCGAAATACGTGCCTCGACATGCCGCGGCTGGAGTGCCAACGACCGCTGCAAGGCCGCGACGGCTTCGTCGCCACACGCCTGTTGCCACAGCGCCTCGCCAAGGTTGAACCACGCCGGGCCCGAATCGGGCGCCATTTCGCAAGCGTGCCGGAAGTGTTCGATGGCGCCCTGGGCTTCACCCAGCGCAAGCAGCGAGAGGCCGAGTTCGGTGCGCAAGAAGACATCCTCGGGCCACGTCGCCAGCACCGCGCGGAAGCAATCGATGGCCTTGGCGTAATCGCCGCGGCTGCGTGCGACCATGCCCAGCATCCGCACCGCCCGGGGATCGTGCGGCGCGAGTGCCAGCGCGCTGGTCACTGACCGCTCGGCGGCGTCGAACTGCGACGCTTCCCATTCGCCGCGGGCCCTCGCCAGCAAGCGCCTGGCGACGGGCGAGAGCGGCGCGCCCGCCGCCGTGACGGCCGAGCCGGTTTCTGCGTGGGAGTTCACGTTGTCGCCCGTGCAACGCCCAGGGCGCAACGGCTTGCGTTGGGCGCGCACCGGTTGCCAGCAAACCCGATGCGCGCCCGCTTCATCGACGGATCACCAGTTGTAGGCAACCGAAATCTGTTCGGAACGCGGTGGCATCCGGGCTTCGATCATGTTGTAGCTGGTGCCGGGGCTCGAGGTCGAAATGAAATAGTCACCGTAGAACGTGGGCGTTTGCCTGTTGAACACGTTGAAGACCTGGAATTTGAAGTCGAGCTTGTGCTCGGCCCAGCCGGGCTTGTAGTCCACGCTCAAGTTGACGTTGTGGATCCAGGGCGTGCGCTTCGCCCCGTAGGGGGGAACCCCCGAACCCGGCGCGATGGGTACGCCGCCGCACCAGTGGTACTGGCTCGAGGTATGCAGGCGCACCTGGTCCGGCCCGTAGGCCCCGCGGCACATCCGCGGCGTACCGGACGCAATCCATACATTGGCGCCCACGATCCAATCCGGGGTGATCGCATACGCGCCGTAGAGCTTGAGCGAATGCTTGCGGTCGGTGCCGAGGACACCATTGGAGTTGTCCATGATCCTGGGGTAGGCCCAGACGGCGGTGAGGTAAGCCACGGTCCCGCTGGACTCGTACATCGGTCCGACCGGGCCGGCGTCGTTGCCGTACAGCCTCGAGAACACGTAGTCGATCTTGCCGAACCACTTGCCGTCCCACACGTGGGTGAGCGAAAGATCCAGCGCGTAGTAGTTGCGCTTGGGTCCCATCTCGAAGGTTTGATCCTCCGCGGTCCAGTTGATCAGGCGCAGGGATCCGTCGGGCGCCTTCACGTAGATCTTCTGGTCCACGCCCGGATTGACCATCACCGGACTCTGCACCCATTGGCTGCAGGTTTCCGGCGTCATCCAGTCGTAGCCCTCGCGCACGCCTTCCGCGCACATGGAGGCGGCATCATCGGTGCCGCCGATCATCGTGCCCAGCTTCTCGAACGTGCCGGTCGCCTCGAACACCCAATCCGTGGTCAGGAAATGGAGCTTCTGCTGCATGCCCAGCACGAAGTTGTCGGAGTACGGCGCCTTGATGTTCTGCGAAGCCACGGTCAGGTTGTTGCGCGGATAGCCGTACTGGTTGCAGCACGACACCCCGCCCGCGGGATTCTGCGGCAATGGCTGGAATCCGGTCGGCGCGCCCGTGGCCGGGTCGATGCCGGTGTAGGTGCCGTATTGCGTGACGTTGACGATCGGCGCGGTGACGGTCGTGCCGACGCCGACCGGCAGCGTCAGGTAATAGCGCCCCGCGTTGCCGAACACCTTCATGGTGGAATCGCCGTGTACGTCCCAGCTGAAGCCGACGCGCGGCGACCAGTTCGGGCTGGTCAGCCTGATGTAGGGCAGGCCTGCGGCGTCGTAGTTGACGAACTGGTCGTTGCGCAAGCCCAGCGTCAGTAGGAAGTTCGGCGTGACCTGCCAGCGGTCCTGGACGTATTGCGCGCGTTCGACCACGCGTGTGGACGGGTTGTAGGCCTGGAACAGCTTCATCACGTAATAGCCGCCGGCGCCCGCCGCATTCGAGTTCACCGGCGCCACGTACGGAACCGCATTCGGATCGGTGCCAACCAGCGGCTTGCCGATGTCCGTGCCTTCGACGAGGCCGTAGCTCCAGCCGTAACCGGGCCCGGTGGCTTCCACGCCGTCGTTGAGATCCTTCGAGATGTCGTTGTCGATGCCCACCTGGAAGTCGTGGTTGCGCCACTTGTAATCCAGGTCCACGCGATAGTCGGTGAGGTCGACACGGTGGTTGTCCGGCGTCACCGTCAGGGCGTTCTGGGTATTGCCGATGGGGCCGTTCGGCGTGTACGCGGGATTCTGGTTGGAGATGCCGCCCACGTACACCATGTCAGGATCGTAGCCGGGATAGCCGGGCTGGAAACTGCCGTATTGCTCGCGCGACTTGCCGTACATCGCGTGCAGGGTCAGGTCGTCGGTGATATAGGAGGTGTAGTTGAGCACCCCCATCCGGTAGACGTTCTTGCCCGTCTGGCCCTTGTAGTAAAAGTCACCCGCGGTGTGGGTGTCGTAGTTGTAAAGATGAGTCCAGTTCCACGTCTTGAGCGAGCTTTGGAGCGCGGTCAACGTCAGGAAATTGCTGTCGTTGATGTTCCAGTTGAGTTTCAGGTAAATCTTGGGTTTGTGTGTCTGGTCGAAAAATTCCGTATTCAGGCAATACTTGCAGTTGACGCTTGCGTACTTCGAATCGTCCTCCTCGGCACTCAGGAAGAAGAACAGCTTGTCCCTGATGATCGGGCCACTGACATACGCGTCGTAGACCGTGTTCATGCCGTGGTTGTCCTGGTTGTAGGAATACAGCTCCCCGGCATGGTGGCCGTCCCGCGTGACCAGCGGGTTGGCGTAGTAGGTGTTCTCGGGATCACTGGTCCAGCTCGCCGGCGACCACTGCGCGCGGACGCCGAAGTGCCATTCGTTCGACCCGGTCCTGCCGATCTGGTTGATCACGCCGCCGATGGAGCGGCCGTACTTGGCGCCGTAGCCGGAGATGAACGTCTGTTGCTGCTCGATCGAGTTGTAGGGCAGCCCGATGCCGCCCTGGTCGTCGAGCACGGCACTCGAAAGCATGCCGTCGATGTAATACGAATTTTCTGCGGTCGAAGCGCCGCCGAAGGTCACCGACGGGGTTCCCAGCGGGCCGCCCACCAGCACGGCCGAACCGGGTTGTACGCCCGGCGCCAGCATTGCGATGTCTTCCGCCGTGCGTTGCAGCGGCAGTTGCTGCAACTGCTTCTGGGTGATCGTCGTGACCTGGTTGGTGGTGGTCACGTCGATCGCGGGAATCGCGCTCGCCGATACGTTGACCGCGCTGAGCGTCTGCGCGTTCTGGGCCGTCGTCGCAAAATTGACGGTCACTGCACCCGCGGCAACCGGAGCCACGCCGGCCTGGCTCTGCACCATTTGTCCGTTTTGCAGCAATGAAACGGTATAGGTGCCGACCGGCAGGGTGACCGAGTATTGACCCGACGGCCCGACGGTGACGGTGCGGTTGTAACCGGCGCCACCCGTGATCTGGATCGTCTCGTTGGGGGCGACGGGTACCGTGCCCTGGATGGTGCCGTTCACGGCCTGCGCGAACGCGCTGCCGCCGAAAGCGAGGGCTATCGTTCCACCGACCGCCAGTGCCAGCGCCTTGCGCTGGAAACCATTGGGGCGACGTCGCGCGCGCAAAGACTTGCTGTTCATGGTGCTCCCTCCTGGGTTGAATTGCAGGCACAGTGAGCATGTGCTGCCGCGGCTTCGCTTCCCCCCGCCGCGCACCGTGAGACAGCCTGGCGGTCGATCGGCTGGATCACGGGGGGCGCGACGGTCGAAGCCGTGTGTTCGACATCGCTCGCAGTTCGTTCCCGAGAATACTCACCGGTCGACGACCACCACCAATGAAAAGACAGTCACTCGACATAGCCATGGGTTATGGTTTTGATATTCAGGACGGCGCCTGAAACACGTTTGAAGATCGCCATTCGCTGCGCGATTCCACGTGCACGACAGCCGCGCCGCCGGGACGCATTGATATGACGAAACGTCTGGCGTCCTGCGCGCCCACCTCGATGGCTTGGCATCGGCGGGTGCAACAGCCGGTCGCGATTGGACGGCGGGTGGGCAATTGTTATCGATCATCAACCCCGTGTCGGTCCGTTTCCGCCAGCGAAGGCATCGCCATTTTTGCGCGTTCGTCGTTACGGGGTGCCGCTTTCAGACACCCAGCCACTCCCCGTCGAACGAGAATGCCGCCGGGCCGGTCATGGAAAGGACGTGGCCCGGGCCTTGCCACGAGATGGCGAGCGTGCCGCCGGGCATTTCCACGCGAACGTCGTCGCCGACGCGGCCGCGGCAACGCAGCGCGGCCACCGTGGCGCACGCACCGCTGCCGCAGGCGAGCGTCCAGCCGGCGCCGCGTTCATGCACGCGCAGCTTGACGGAATGTTCGTCCACGACGTGCACGAAGCAGGCGTTGGCGCCCTGCGGAAAGCGCGGATGCACCGTGATGCGCGGGCCCAGGCGGTCAGCGTGGGACGATGCGATGTCGCCGACTTCGATCACGGCGTGCCGGCTGCCCATCGAAGCCGCCGAGATTTCGATGCATTCTCCGTCGACGTCGATCGGATAGGTGTCCGCAGCCGCAGGCGCGGCGAACGGTATGCCCGCCGGCTCGAACTCCGGCTCGCCCATGTCCACCGTCACGGTCGTGGCATCGACGAGCCGGATCTTCACGATGCCGACCGGACTTTGCAGCGTGGCCTCGTCGCCGATCGCAAGCACGCCGGCGCGGTGCAGCCACGCGCCGAGGCAGCGGGCACCGTTCCCGCATTGCGGCGCGATGGTGCCATCGGCGTTGCGGATCGTGTACGCCGCGAGACAAGCCGCATCGCGCGCTGGCTCCAGGATCATCATCTGGTCGAAGCCGACGCCGGTATGGCGATCCGCGATCGCACGAATGCGCGCGGTGTCGAGCGTCAACGGGGATTCGCGTGCGTCCAGCACGACGAAGTCGTTGCCGAGACCGTGCATCTTGGTGAAACGGAGGCCCATGGGCTGTTCCCGACGCCAGTTGACGACCCGGCGCTCAATGGCCGGGCACGTATCCCGGTCCGCGCAACACCTTGCCCGGAAGCGCGTGCGTCATCTTGCCTCCGGCGATCACCGGAGTGCCGTTGACGATCACGTAATCCATGCCCTTTGCGAGCTGGTTGGGTTGTTCGAAGGTCGCGGTGTCGCGGACCTTGTCGGGGTCGAACACGACAAGGTCCGCGTACATCCCGGCCTTGATCACGCCACGTTGGGTCAGCCCCATGCGTTGCGCGGGCAGCGACGTGAACTTGCGGATCGCGTCGGACAGTGTCAGCACGTGTTGTTGTTCGACGTACTTCTGGATGATCTGCGGAAACGTGCCGTAGGCACGCGGATGGGGGTGTGCCTTGCCGAGCAATCCCCACGGCTCGGTGCCTTCCGAGTCGTTGCATATCGAAACCCATGGCTGCTTGAGCACCGTCGTCACGTCCGTTTGGTCCATGCCGAATACCGCGACGCTGGTGGCCGCGTCATCCTTGATCAGGAGATCGAGCGCCGCGTCGAGCGGATCTTCGTGCCAAGCCTTGGCGATGTCGGAAATGCGCTTGCCCTGCAACGAACGCAACGCGGGATTGCCGACCGAGGTGACCAATATCCCGGCGGGTCCGGGGGCCTCCTTCCACTCGTTGTTCCACAGGTTGTCCTTGTCCGCATCCTGGATGTATCCCTTGATCCGTGCACGTGTTGCGGGATCCTTCAGGTGCGCGATCAATTTGGCGTCGCCGCCCGCGTGCGCCCACGGCGGCACGACGGACGCGAGCGAATTGCCCCAGGCGGTGTAGGCGTAGGTGTCGGCGGTGACGTCCAGTCCTTCGGCGCGCGCGCGATCGATGGCGGCGACGATGGCCGGTATCTTGCCCCAGTTGGCCTTGCCGGCAGCCTTGAGGTGGAAGATTTCGACCGGGATGTGCGCTTCGCGGGCAATCTGGAACACCTCGTCGAGCGAGTTGGCCTCGTCGTTGCCTTCGTCGCGCATATGGGTCGCGTAGATCCCGCCGAAGCGGGAAGCCACCTTGGCCAGCGCGATCAGTTCGTCCGTGCGGGCGTACGGCGCGGGCGCATATTGCAGCGCACTCGACAACCCCATGGCGCCATGCTTCATGGCGGTCGCGACCAGTGCCTGCATCTGTTGCAGTTGCGCGGGCGTCGGCTGCACGTCGTCGTCGCCGAGGACCATCCGGCGTATCGAAGTCGCGCCGACATAGGTGCCGAGGTTGATGCCGATGCCCTGTTTTTCCAGCCGCGCGAAATAGCCGTCCAGCGTGCGCCAGGTCGGCGTGATGCCGAGGTGTTCGTAGCCCGCCTGGTTGGTTTCGATGATGCGATCGTCGAGCGGCGCGATCGAGTCGCCTTCGCCCGTGATCTCGGTCGTGATGCCTTGATAGATTTTCGACGGCAGGCTGGGTGCGACGAGGATGTTCAACTCCGACTGGCCCAGCATGTCGATGAAGCCCGGCGCCACGATTTCGCCCTTGGCATTGATCGTCTTGCGCGCGGTTGCGTCCGCCAGCCGGCCGATCGCCACGATGCGGCCATCGCGGATGGCGACGTCGCCGTGGTACCACGGCGAACCCGTGCCGTCGATGATGCGTCCATTGCGGACAATCAGGTCGTAATTTCCTTGTGCCGATGCCCTGGCAATAACCGGCAAGCCGGCCATGCATGCAAGGGCGATGGCACAAAGGTATCCGCACCGCATGGTTGGCTCCGATTGCCCGGGAAGGTGTGCCGAGCTAAGCATCGAGGACCTGAAGCCGCCAATGAAAAGACGCGTACCCGGCATAGCTGCGGGTTATGGCCCCGCTGGGTGCGCCGCATGTGAAACCCACCTGAAGCCCGCCAATTGCCGGCTCATTGCGCATGTGCGAACGCAGCAAGACGCGCGCGGCGCACCAAACGGGGTTCACCGCTACATGGGCGCTGCGTGCATGTACGATCCACGACCATGGACACAACCACATCGCCTCGACGCGAACTGCCGCGCAAGCTCGGCCTCGCCACCGGCATCGCCGTGGTGGTGGGGGTGATCATCGGCAGCGGTATCTTCCGGGTGCCATCGGGCATCGCCGCGGATACCGGCAACCTCACCGGCATCGCGCTGGTGTGGATCCTGGGCGGCATCGTGGCGCTGTTCGGCGCGTTGTCGATCGCCGAACTCGCAGCGATGTATCCGGCGGCCGGCGGGCCTTACGTGTATTTGCGCGAAGCCTACGGCCGTCCGCTGGCGTTCCTGTTCGGCTGGATGTTCCTGTTGACCCAGCCGATCTCGTGGGCGGCGCAAAGCCTTATGTTCGCCGAGTACCTTGGCTTCTTCTTGCCGATTCCCGTGTTCACGCAGCACCTGATTGCCGCGGCGCTGATCGTGCTGGTCGCCATCGCCAACGTGCGTTCGGTGAAATTGGGCGCCGTGATCCAGAATATTTCCACCAGCGCGAAAGTGCTGGCGATCGTGGGCCTGTCGGTGGCGATCTTTATCCTGGCACCCGGCGGCGAGCACAACCCGCTCAACACCGAACCGATGGGCATGGCGAACTGGTCGGGGATCGGCATCGGCCTGATCGCCGTGTTGTGGGCCTACGACGGCTGGGAAAACCTGACCACGCTGTCGGGCGAGGTCAGGAACCCGGGTCGCAATTTGCCGATGGCGCTGATCGGTGGCGTCGTCCTGGTGATGGCGGTTTACCTGCTGATCAATGTCGCCTACCTGCGCGCCTTGCCGTTGCCGGAACTGGCGGCCTCGAAGGCCGTGGCAACCGACGCTGCCACCGTGGTGCTGGGTCGTGTCGGGGTTTCGCTGGTCGGCGCACTTGTGATGTTGTCGGTATTCGGCACCTTGAACGGCAGCATCCTCTCGACCCCGCGGGTGTTTTTCGCGATGGCCGAGGATGGCCTGTTCTTCCGCACCGTCGGAAAGATCCATCCGAAATACGAAACGCCCCATGTCGCGATCGCGTTCATCGTCGTGATCGCGGTGGTGTACGTGTTGTTGCGCGATTTCATGCAGCTTGCCGAAGCCTACGTGCTGGGCATCTGGCCCTTCCTCGCCTTGTGTGCGATCGGCCTGTTCATCCTGCGCCGGACGCGGCCGGAAGTTCCGCGTCCGTATCGCACGCTCGGTTATCCGGTAATTCCCGCGCTGTTCGTGTTGGCAACGTTCGTGGTCGTTGCCAACGCGCTGTACGTGCAGTTCTGGTCCACCATCGCCAGTATTTTGATCACGCTGGTCGGCTTGCCGCTGTACTACCTGTGGACGTGGCGGCAGCGGAAAATCCTGGGCGATCATTCCTGATCGCTGCGTCGTTGGGAACGCGCGACCTGCGGACTGTTCCAGTTCGTGAACACCGGAACGGCCTTGCGTGACCTGAATTTCCACAACGGTCGCTTCGAGCAAGGCGGCTGTTCGATCATTCGGAGCGGAACATGAAACGGTTGTCATGGCTTGTTTGTGCGTTTGCGCTTGTCGCCTCCGTGTCGGGCCTGGCCGCGGAAGCGCCCGGCCCGGTCGCCTTGACCGTGAGTCTGCCCGATCCCGGCCAGAAAATTCTTTACGTCCACGAAGTCATGCCGGTCGCGCCGGGCCCGCTGACGCTGTATTACCCGAAGTGGATCCCCGGCGACCATTCGCCGGACGGGCCCATCGACGACATCATGGGTCTGGAGTTCTCGGGCAACGGCCAGCGCATTGCGTGGCAGCGCGACGAACTCGATCGCTTCACGTTCCATCTGACGGTGCCCCAAGGCGTGCACCAGCTCGACATCAGGTTCCAGTTTCCTTCGCATGATCGCGTGACAGCCAACCTGATCGACCTCACCTGGGATCACGTTGCGCTGTACCGCGCGGGACTTCCGACCAAGGATCAGGTGTTCAAATCGTCGCTGTCGGTCCCCGTCGATTGGCACTACGGCACCGCGCTGCAGACCGACCAGCGCGACGGCCAGCGCATCGACTTCAAGCCGGTGCCGTTCAACACACTGGTCGATTCCCCGGTGATCGCGGGCAAGTATTTTCGCGAGATCGACCTGACGCCCAAGGGTTCATCGGTGCACCGCTACCTCGACATGGTGGGCGACAACGCTGCCGCGATTGCGATTTCGGACCAGCAGAGCGCTGGCTTCCATCACCTGATCGAGCAGGCGCAGGCGCTGTTCCATTCGCATCATTACGACAGCTACCACCTGCTGCTGACCTTGAGCGACCATACCGCGAAAGGCGGCCTGGAGCACCACCAATCGAGCGACGACAAGGCGCGCGGCGGCTCGAAAATGTTCGCCGACGCCGCGCATTTCATGCTCGACGGTTCACTGCTGCCGCACGAATACACGCATTCGTGGAACGGCAAGTTCATGCGGCCGACCGGCTTGTGGCGGCCCGATTTCGAGCAGCCCGAAAAACCGAAACTGCTGTGGGTGTACGAAGGCCTGACGGTGTACCTGGGCGATACGCTGACCGCGCGCAGCGGCCTGTGGTCGCCCGAAACCTGGCGCGACGCGCTGGCGTACCGCGCCGCGGTGATGGCGCACCGCACCGGTCGCGAATGGCGGCCGCTCGTCGATACGACGATTGCGGTGGATTACGGCGCACCCGAAGCGTGGGCCAACTGGCGTCGGCAAAACGATTTCTACCGCGAAGGCGAATTGTTGTGGCTGGCGGCGGACATGAAGATCCGCGACTTGAGCCACGGCAAGCGCGACATCGACGATCTCGCACGCGCATTCTTCGGCACCGACAACGGCAGCTTCGTCACGCACACCTACGATTTCGACGATGTCGTTGCTGCGCTGAACAAGATCCAGCCTTATGACTGGGCGACGTTTCTGCGCACGTGGGTGGACGGGACGGGCAATCAGGTGCCGCTGCTGTCCGGCATCGAAGCCAGCGGCTGGAAACTGGTCTACACCGACAAACCATCCGCCTACGAAAGCGCGTTGGAAAACGTCGGCATGGGCGAGTTGGAAGGTCACGGCATCAACGCGATGTTCTCAGTCGGCATGTTCCTGTCCGCCGACGGGCGGGTCGAGGACGTGTTGTGGCAAGGACCGTCGTTCAAGGCGGGGCTCGCGCCCGGCATGAAACTGGTTTCCATCGACGGTCACGCGTGGAGCGCGCAGGTGCTGCACGACGCGATCGCAGCGGCCCGGAAGAGCAAGCAGTCGTTGCAGATCCAGGCACGCGGCGATGGCGCCGTCGACACGTACACGGTGCACTACGACGGCGGACTCAAATATCCGCATCTCGTACGCGAGCAGGGCAAGCCCGATTACCTGAAGCCGTTGCTGGCGCCGAAACCGGTCGGGAGCGGCGCATGAAATCTCTCACGCGCCGGGCCGGGACAGGGGTAGCGAAACCATTTCTTCGTCATTCCCGCGAAAGCGGGAACCCAGTGACTTTCTGGCAATGGGTGAGTACACAAAGTCACTGGGCCCCGGATATCGCTTCGCGATCCCGGGATGACGGTCAAAGTCAAGGTTTTCCGCGTGCGTTTCGATGTGCCACATTACTTGCGTTGATGTTGTCGCTCGCGTTGCCGGTGGTGGGCTTGGCTTCGGGCATTCCGCCCGTTGTTCCTGGCAATCATGAATTGTCCGCCGCGATCGAACTGATCGCCGCCGGCCAATTCAAGGCGGCCGGGGCCCGCATCGATGCGGCGCTGAAGCAGCAGGATTTGTCACCGGATGCGCGGCGTGCATTCGAATTCCAGCACGAACGGATGCAGCGCATGCGGCTGGATTTCAGCCTCAGCGCCGATCAGGTCGAGGCCAAGGTCCGCAAACGGATTCCCGATCTCACCGATGCCGAATTCGCGGATTGGGATGCGCACGGCCTCTTCGAACACATGGACATCGATGGTCAGCGCCTTTACTTCAACCGCGCGCCGTCCAATTTGTTCCACTTGAGCGCCGCGGCGACGGCAAGGCAGAAGGGCGGCACCGATTTTGTCACCAGCGGGCTGCCGAAGGAAGTCAACGACAACTACATCGATTTCGATCGCAAGGTCATTGCGGAAACGCGCGCCACCGGCAAAACAAGTGTGCTGCCGCAACGGGTGAGGGTGACGCAAACCCTGACTGTTGACGCGGATGCCGTGCCCGCGGGCAAGATGGTGCGCGCGTGGATCCCGTACCCGCGCTCCGACAAGGGCCAGCAACAAGACATCGCATTCGTTTCCAGCCGGCCGGCCGCGCATGAAATCGCGCCGGAGTCGGCGCGGCAGCGCAGCGTGTACCTGGAACAACCCGCGCAGGCCGGCAAGCCGACGGTGTTCAAGATCGCCTACGAAGTCACCTTGTACGCGCAGTACCACGCGATCGATCCCACCAAGGTGCAACCGGAGAAAATCACGCCGGAACTGGCGCCGTACATGGCCGAGCGCGCGCCGCATGTGGTGTTCACCGAACCGCTGCGCGTGTTCTCGAAACAGGTGGTAGGCGACGCGACGAATCCCTACGAAATCGCGCGCCGCATCTACGCGGCGGTGGATGAAATCCCCTGGGCCGGCGCGCGCGAATATTCCACCATTCCCGATATCAGCGCCTACACCTTGCGCGCAGGCCATGGCGATTGCGGCGAGCAGACCCTGCTGCTGATCACGTTGATGCGCATGAACGGCATCCCCGCGCGCTGGCAATCGGGTTGGACGTTCACCGACGGCAAATACGACAACATCCACGACTGGGCCGAGATCTACCTCGCGCCTTATGGATGGGTGCCGGTGGATGTCACCTACGGTCGGCTCGCTTCCGATGATCCGGCGTTGAAGTGGTTCTACCTCGGCGGCCTCGACAACTACCGCATCGCCTTCAACGACGATTTCTCGCGCAATTTCGTGCCAGCCAAACAGCACTTCCGCTCCGACACCGTCGATTCCCAGCGCGGCGAAGTCGAATGGGACGGCGGCAATCTCTATTACGACAAGTGGGACTACCACTTCGACTGGAAGATCCTGTCGACAAAGCAGGGCTGACGCCGCGCATTCGTCGCATGCTTGCGGCCAGGAAACGGTGAAGCCTGCGCACTCCATTCGGCAGGCGTCTTTCGCTAGCCGGGTTTCTTGCACCCGACAAAGCTTGTGGTCAACTACGATGAAGCCCGCATGTCGATCTCAACCTTGCCTCCTGCAAGCGCATCGTACGTGAAGGTTCCTGCGGCTTAGCGGACACTCTGAACTCACGTCTCAAGGTGTCGCCATCAAAGCAGGTTATCCTTCAACGTTGCACTGGTCTTTCTCACACTTCGCTGCGCAAATGACGCGCACTCCCCGGAGCAAGCGATGAAGCGCGTGACAGGAATCGGCGGAATCTTTTTCAAGGCCAACGATCCCGCGGCGCTGCAGGCTTGGTACAAGGCGCATCTGGGGATCGACGTGCAGGCGTGGGGCGGTACGGCGTTTCGCTGGGTGGACGACGCGGGCGAGCCGGTGGGCGGAACGACGGCGTGGTGCATCGGCGATGGTCAGTCGTTTGCGCCGGGCAAGGCTTCGTTCATGGTCAACTATCGCGTGGCGGATCTCGATGGGTTGCTTGCCCAGCTTCGCCGCGAGGGCTGCGAGGTGCTGGATCAGATCGACGAGTCGGAGTTCGGAAAGTTTGGCTGGGTGATCGATCCGGAAGGCAACAAGGTCGAGTTGTGGCAGCCGCCGGGCGGCGCCTAGCCGCGGCTGCCGAACGCCGTTCGTGGGATAACCGACCCGCCGGACCAACGCTGACGCCATCGCTTGGCTGAATTCTTCGCGGCGCGCAAGGGCGCGCCTGGCCTTGCGCACGGTGCAGCCGTGGCGAACGCGCTCACGCCGGGAGTCTGCCCATCCAGGGGCGCAATGTCTGGTACACGGGCGTTGCGGTGGCGTGGCGCAATTCGACGCCAAGGAGGTGCCTTCGCTTGAGCCGCAGGATCGCGGTCTGGACGGCCGTCTTGGACAGGCCGATGTCGTTCGCGATGGATTGATAGCTGACTTCGACGGTCGCGCGACCGCGGCCGTGGCTCTGGCGCCACAGGTACAAATACACCAGAAAGCCTGACGCTGAACGATCGTGTCCGACCAGATCGGGCATCAGGACATCGATGATGTATTGGTCGAGCGAAAGGTCTGCCATGGTGCTGAACACTATAGCGCGCAGTGGCATGGATGGAACTGATCGTGTGCCAGAGTAATCGCGCCATCTGGCCCGGAGCCGAGAGATGATCAGGTATCTCAAGTTTGTCAGCGTCCCCACCCGCGATCAGGCGCGCGCCCTGAAATTCTGGACGGAGAAGCTCGGTTTCCGGGTCGTGACCGATCAACCGATGGGCGACTCGCAACGCTGGATCGAGTTGCGCATCGGCAGCTCGGACACGCGGCTGGTGCTCTTCACGCCTGAAGGGCAGGAGGATCGCATCGGCACGTTCTTCAACGGGTCGTTCGCCTGCGACGACACGAACGCGACCTATCGCCAGTTGAAGCAGCGGGGTGTCGAATTCGTCAGCGAACCCAAGGACGAGCCGTGGGGCACGTACGCGATCTTTCGCGATCCGGACGGCAATCAGTTCGTGCTGGGCGGGAAGTAGCCGGTTAGCATGCGCGCGTGCCAAACGCGCTTTTGCCCACCAGGACCATCGGCCTGCTCGCCTGCGATGACGTGCAGGCGCTCGATCTTGCCGGGCCGCTGGATGCATTCGGCGCGGCCAATGAGGTTGCCGGTGGAACGACGCCGTACGCACTGTGCATCGTAGGGTTGAGCACGGCGGTGGTGCGCACGGAAAACGGCTTGCGGATCATTCCCGAATGCGCGCTGGAGGATGCACCGCCGCTGGATACGCTGCTCGTCCCCGGTGGCGCAGGCAGCCGAGTCATCGACGGCGACGCGCGCCTGCTGCGCTGGGTGCGCGAACGCGCGTCCACGACGCGCCGGATGGTGTCGGTGTGCACCGGCGCTTACGTGCTCGCCGCGGCGGGCCTGCTCGACGGGCGCCATGCCACCACGCACTGGCGTTTCGCGCAGGATCTTCAGCGCCGCCATCGCGCAGTGAAGGTGGAACCCGATCGCTTGTATGTGCGTGATGGACCGATCGCGACATCGGGAGGCCTGAGCGCCGGCATGGATCTGGCGCTGGCGCTGATCGAAGAGGACCTCGGCGCGGCGACCGCGCTGGCGGTGGCGCGCCACCTGGTGATGTATGTGAAGCGGCCGGGCAACCAGGCGCAATTTTCCGCGCCGCTTGCCGCACAGTCGCAGGGCACCGGGCGCATGGGCGCGCTGGTGGATTGGCTGCTTGCGCACCTTGGCGACGACACCGGCATTGAGCGCATGGCCGGGCAGGTGTCGATGAGTCCGCGGCATTTTCGCCGGGTGTTCGCAGAGACGTTCGACACCACGCCCGCGCGTTTCGTGGAGCGGCTGCGCCTGGAACAGGCTTGTCTCCGACTGACGGAGGGCAGGACATCCGTCGAGCGCATCGCGCGCGGTGTCGGGTTCAACAGCGCCGATGCCTTCCGGCGCGCCTTCCGGGCACGCTACGGCGTTACGCCCGTCGAATATCGCGAACGCTTCGGGGATGGGAGAAAACCCTGACCGCCACGCTTCGTCGTTCCGGCGCAAACCGGAACCCAGCGGCTTTTCCCCTGCTGAGGCGTTCGGAGCGACACCGATTCGGCGATTCCTCGCGATTCCGCCACAACGACAAATTCAGCGGCGCCTGATGCTTGGCCGGAATCGTCGGCATCCTGTCCGTTCGGCACGGGCGGCATTCATGACAATGCGTACTTCTTCCACCGTGAGTGCGCAATGAAAACTTGTGTCCTTGCCGCCGTGCTGGCGATGCTGCCGGTCCTCGGCGTTGCCGCTTCAAAACCGCCTGCCAACGGCATGATCAAGGTCGCCTTCGCGATCAGCGAGCATGTCAACGTGATGGACATTGCGGGCCCGTGGGAAGTCTTCGCCGACACTTCGTTCAAGGACGCGCACGGCAAGGATGTCGCGCCCTACCAGTTGTATACCGTAGCGGCGAGCAAGGCGCCGCTGCAAAGCGCCGGGGCGAATCATCCCGGCCTCACGATCACGCCGGACTACGACTTCGCCAACGCGCCGACGCCGGACATCGTGGTGGTGCCGGCGCAACACGGCAGTCCCGAACTGGAGGCTTGGCTGAAGGAAATCCACGCGCAGCACGTGACGATCATGTCCGTTTGCACCGGCGCCTTCAAACTGGCGCAGGCCGGGCTGCTGGATGGAAAAGAGGCCACCACGCACCACTGGTACTTTGGCAACTTCGCGCGCGAATTTCCCGACGTGAAATTGGTGAAAGACGTGCGTTACGTGCAGGCCGATCCGGTGACGTTCACGGCGGGCGGGCTTACATCCGGCGTCGATCTCGCGCTGCACATGGTGGCCGATCGCTTCGGGCAGGATGTCGCGCAGCAGACCGCGAACTTCATGGAATACCTCGGCACCGGCTGGAAATCCAACCACGGCATTGCGGCGCTGGATTTGCCGGTTACGCGGCAGGATTGGTCCGGTCAGATCGGCGGCAAACCCTTCATGCTGCTGCACATGACCACCTACGGCGCCAGTCCGACTTTCACCGTCGACATTCCGTCGCAGAACGTCAGGGACTTGCCGGTGACTCTCAACCAGCAAGGGAAGCGTGTGAGCTTCGACATCGCGATCCCGGGACGTGCCGCCGCGGTCGCCGGCACGATTGATGGCGTGGGGAAAGCCTTCATCGGCACCTTCACCCAGGCCGGCAAGTCGCAGCCACTGGTCCTGCACGCAAGGCCGTCGATCGAGTAACCGCTTTGCAAGCCGCGCTCGGTGGAGCGCGGCGGACGATCCGAAGCCGTGACCCGCTACAATGCGGGGTTTCGGTTTCCGTTTGCCGCCATGTTCGACAATCTCACCCAACGCCTCTCCACGACCGTCCAGCGCCTGACGGGGCGTGGACGCTTGACCGAGGAAAACATCCGCGAGGCCCTGCGCGAAGTGCGCGTCGCGTTGCTGGAAGCCGACGTTGCGCTGCCGGTTGTGCAGGCCCTGATCGAGCGGATCAAGGTGCGCGCGGTCGGGCAGGAAGTGCTCAAGAGCCTGACGCCGGGCCAGGCGCTCATCAAGGTGGTTCGCGACGAACTGACCGCCGTAATGGGCACGCAGAACGCGTCGCTGCACCTTGCCGCGACGCCGCCCGCGGTGGTGCTGATGGCGGGCCTGCAGGGCGCGGGCAAGACCACCACGGTCGCGAAGCTCGCCCGGCACCTGATCGGCAAGAAGAAGAAGGTGATGGTGGTGTCGGCCGACGTGTACCGTCCGGCGGCGATCGAGCAGTTGCAGACGCTGGCCGGGCAGGTCGGCGCGGGGTTCGTGCCCTCGCAAACCGGGCAGAAACCGATCGCAATCGCGAGAGCCGCGGTCGATGCGGCCAAGCGCGAAGTCGCCGACGTGCTGATCGTCGATACCGCTGGTCGCACATCGATCGACGAGGCCATGATGGCCGAGATCAAGGCGTTGCACGAAGCGCTGGATCCGGTCGAAACGCTGTTCGTGGTCGACTCGATGACCGGCCAGGACGCCGCCAATACGGCCAAGGCATTCGCCGACGCGCTGCCGCTGACCGGCGTGATCCTGACCAAGGTCGATGGCGACGCGCGCGGTGGCGCGGCATTGAGCGTGCGTTACGTCACCGGCCGGCCGATCAAGTTCCTGGGCGCGGGCGAAAAGCCCGACGCGCTGGAGCCGTTCCATCCCGATCGCATGGCCACGCGCATCCTCGGCATGGGCGACGTGCTGTCGCTGATCGAGGACGTGCAGCAGAAGACCGATGCCGACAAAGCGGCCAAGCTTGCGGCCAAGGTCGCCAAGGGCAAGCGCTTCGACCTGAACGACATGAAGGACCAGCTCGACCAGATGCTCAACATGGGTGGGCTGGCCGGCCTGATGGAAAAGCTGCCGGGCGTGTCGAGCCTGCCGGACAAGGTGAAGTCGCAGGTCAACGACAAGGAAGTGAAGCGGATGATCGCGATCATCGGCTCGATGACCAAGAAGGAGCGCCGTCATCCCGACCTCCTGAACGGTTCGCGTCGCGCGCGCGTGGCGCGCGGCTCGGGCACCCAGCCGGCCGATGTCAATCGCCTGCTGAAGCAATACACCCAGATGGAAAAGATGATGGGCAAGTTCGCCCGCGGCGGGATGAAGGGCCTGATGCGCCAGATGGGCGGCGCGATGAAAGGCATGGGCGGGCGCGGATTCCCGGGACGCTGACGGCAACGGTTTGCTTTGGCAGGG
>JBDZUX010000003.1:56482-84646 GCA_040255405.1 Lysobacteraceae bacterium | reverse complement strand
AGGGCGGGTGGCAACCCGCCTTCGGTGCCGCTTACGGCAGGATGCGCTGCGCTCCTCCCGCCCCACGGGTCATAACGGCATGTTGTGGGAACCCGCCTCGCCCCCTCGCATTTCATGGGTTTTGCCTTTACAATTGCGCGTTTCCCGTGCCCGGACGTCGTCTGATCGACCCGTGGCCGTTCCATTCGGAGTTGACAGATCATGGTCAGGATTCGTCTTTCGCGCGCAGGCGCCAAGGGCCGGCCGTTTTACCACGTCGTGGTGACCGACCAGCGCAGCGCCCGCGACGGTCGCAACATCGAGCGCCTAGGTTATTTCAACCCGGGTGCCGCCGGCGCGCACGACAAGCGTCTGGTGCTGGACGTCGAGAAGTTGAACGCCTGGGTCGCCAAGGGCGCGCAATGCTCGGACAAGGTCGCCGCGCTGGCGAAGGAAGCCGGCAAGCAGGCCGCTGCTGCCTGATGCGATGAACGAGCGGCATGTGCTGCTCGGGCGCATCGTCGGCGTGCACGGCGTGCGCGGCGAGGTGAAGCTGGAATCGTTCACCGAACCGCGGCTGGCGATCTTCGATTACAAACCGTGGTTGCTGGAAGGCAACGCCGGTCGAACCGAGGAAATCGCCGGGGCGCACGGACACGCGCAAGGCAAGGGCATTGTCGCGATGCTGCCGGGTTTGACCGATCGCGATGCGGCGGCGGCATGGATCGGCGCACGCATCAAGGTTTCGCGCGAGGTATTGCCGGAACCGGAGCCCGGCGAGTTTTACCAGACGGACCTGGAAGGATTGCAGGTGGTGAATGAGACGGGCGACGATTTGGGTCGCGTCACTCACTTGTTCGACAACGGCGCGCACGATGTGCTGGTGACGCGCGACGAAGCCGGACGCGAACGCCTGATTCCGTACGTGGTGGATGTTTACGTGAAAGCGGTCGATCTGGATGCAGCGCGCATCACGGTCGACTGGAACAAAGACGATTGACCCAGGGACGATTGACCGGGACGACCGATGCGCTTTGACGTCGTCACACTGTTTCCCGAATTCGTGCAGCAGTGCAGCGGCTTCGGGGTGATCGGCCGGGCGGTCGAACGCGGATTGCTCGAAGTGGAAGCGTGGAATCCGCGCGACTACGCCGAAGGCGGTTACCGCCGGGTCGATGACAGCGTTTGCGGCGGCGGTCCCGGCATGGTGATGCTGATCGAGCCGCTGCGAAAGGCACTGGCGGCGGCGCGGCAAGCGGCGACCGGTCATGCCGAAAAGCCGGCGCCGGTGATTTACCTGAGTCCGCAGGGCAAGCGGCTCACGCAGGAAAAAGTGCGGCAACTGGCGTCACTGCCGCGGATGATTTTGTTGTGCGGGCGCTACGAAGGCATCGACGAGCGTCTGCTGGAACACGAGGTCGACGAGGAACTGTCGATCGGCGATTACGTGCTGTCGGGCGGCGAACTGGCCGCGGCGGTGGTGATCGACGCGATCGGCAGGTTGCAGGAAGGCGCGTTGGGCGATGCGCAATCCGCGGAGCAGGATTCGTTTTCGGACGGCCGCCTGCTGGATTGCCCACACTACACGCGGCCGGTCAGCCATGAATTTGGCGAGGTGCCGGCGGTGTTGTTGTCGGGCGACCACGCGGCAATCAACCGCTGGCGCCGGATGCAGTCGCTGGGCCGCACCTGGTTGCGTCGGCCGGATCTGCTGGAAAACGTGACGTTGGGCCAAGACGACCAACGCTTGCTGGAAGAATTCAAACGGGAACACAAGGGTCACACCCATGAACAAGATCATTGAACAATTCGAAACCGCGCAGATGGGCCGCGAACTGCCGCCATTCGCCGCGGGCGACACCGTGGTCGTCAACGTCAAGGTGAAGGAAGGCAACCGCGAGCGCGTGCAAGCGTTCGAGGGCGTGGTGATCGCGCGCCGCAACCGCGGCCTGCATTCGGCCTTCACCGTGCGCAAGATGTCGCACGGCACCGGCGTCGAGCGCGTGTTCCAGGCCTACAGCCCGGCGATCGACTCGGTCGAGGTCAAGCGCAAGGGCAAGGTGCGCGGCGCCAAGCTGTACTTCCTGCGTGGGCTGGAAGGCAAGGCCGCGCGCATCAAGGAAGACCTGGCCGCCAACAGCAAGCCGGGCGCTTCGCGCGTCAAGTAAGCCCTTGGGACTGGTCATTCACGCAAGCCGCGCGGAGCGATCCGCGCGGCTTGTTGCTTTTTGTCCTGCCCCTTCAAGGGAGCGGTCGGGAGAGGATTGGTGCGCAAGCGCTGCGATTTCGCAACGCCGCGCGCCCGGGTTTCAACCCATCCCCACCCGCCCCTTCCCTTGAGGGGGAGGGCTTTCAGCGCGCGCGAAAATTACTTCGGTAGCCGGGCCCTTCCTGAAAATCGCGCCGCAAGCGCGTATCGTGGAAGGGATTCGACTTGCCCGAGGTACAAGCGATGACTGTTCCCGATGCCGGCCGTGCCGGCACGTTCCTGCTGGGTGGTGAGACGCCGATTCACCGGCTGGGTTTTGGCGCGATGCGCGTGACGGGCGCGGGCGTGTGGGGCGAACCCGAGGATCGCGCGGCGTGCCTGGCGACCTTGCGGCGGGTGCCGGAACTCGGCATCGACTTCATCGACACCGCCGATTCGTACGGCCCCACGGTTTCCGAACCCATGCTGCGCGAGGCTTTGCATCCCTATCCCCCCGGCGTGGTGATCGCGACAAAGGGCGGGCAGGTGCGGCCAGGGCCGAACGAATGGATCCCGGTGGGCCGTCCGGATTACCTGATCCAGCAGGTGCACATGAGCCTGCGTTGGCTGGGCGTGGAGCAGGTCACGCTGTGGCAGTTGCATCGGATCGATCCGAAGGTGCCGCGCGACGAACAGTTCGGCGCGATCAAGTCGATGCTGGATCAAGGCCTGATCCGCTACGCGGGTTTGAGCGAGGTGACGGTCGAGGAAATCGAAGCGGCCTCGAAGGTGTTTCCGGTCGCGACCGTGCAGAACCGCTACAGCGCCACCTACCGCGTATACGAGGACGTGCTCGACTATTGCGAATCGCGCGGCATCGGGTTCATTCCCTGGTATCCGTTGTCGGGCGGCAAACTCGCCGGCCAGGAATCGCCGCTGGCCGAAATCGCGCGCCGCCATCAGGCCAGCCCGACGCAAATCGCGATCGCGTGGCTGCTGCAACGCAGCGCCGTGATGCTGCCGATTCCGGGCACCTCCAAGCGCGCGCACCTCGAAGAAAACGTGGCAGCCGCGGGCATCGAATTGTCCGACGATGAATTCGAGGCGCTGGATGGCGTCGCGGCGGCTGTCCGAAAGCGTTGACGGCCGATCGATCGAACAGCGGACCCGTTCGCCGCAGAGCATCGAAGGTTGGGCTGAGCTTGCGAAGCCCGGGATCGTCATGCGTTTGCGTTGGGCCTCGCGGATGAAGCCCGCTCGGCCCAGCCAGCATTGCCGTGCAATCACAACTGCCGATGGGCATCAATCGAACGGACGGACTTCCTCGCCGTCGTCATCCGCTGCGGTTTCGGTGCCGTCGGACTTGTCGCCGAGCACCCGGCGCACCACCACGTAGAACACCGGCACCAGCATGATGCCGAGCACGGTCGCGCCGATCATGCCGCCGACCACGCCGGTGCCGATGGCGTGCCGGCTGTTGGCGCCGGCGCCGCTCGAAATCGCCAGCGGCAGCACGCCCAGGATGAAGGCGATCGAGGTCATCAGGATCGGGCGCAGGCGGATGCGGCAGGCTTCCAGTGTCGCGACGACCAGGCCCTTGCCTTCCTTCTGCAGGTCGACGGCGAACTGCACGATCAGGATCGCGTTCTTCACCGACAAACCGATGATCGCGATCAGGCCGATCTTGAAGTACACGTCGTTTTCCAACCCGCGGATGCTGGTGAGCGCCACCGAACCCAGCACGCCCAGCGGGATCACCAGCATCACCGCCACCGGGATCGACCAGCTTTCGTACAGCGCGCACAGGCACAGGAACACCACGAAGATCGACAGCCCGAACAGCATCGGCGCCTGTGCCCCCGACAGGATTTCCTGCAGCGACTGGCCGGTCCATTCGTAACCGAAACTGGGGGGCAGGTATTTGGCCACCAATTCCTGCATCGCGGCGATGGCGTCGCCCGAACTGTAGCCCGGCGCGGCGGTTCCGGTAAGCGCGATCGAGCCGACACCGTTGTAGCGGTCGAGTTCCGGCGCGGCCAGCGACCAGCTCGTGTCGACCACGCTGGACAGCGGCACCATCGTGCCGTTCGACGAGCGCGTATAGAAGCTGCCGATGTCGGAAGGATTCATCCGGAACGGCGCGTCGGCCTGCATCTCCACGCGCAGCACGCGGCCCTGGTAGTAGAAGTCGTTGGCGTATACCTGTGACAGCATCAACTGGATCGCGTTGTACACGTCGGTGACCGACAGGCCCATCGACTGCGCCTGCACGCGGTCGACGCGCATGTCCACGGTGGGCGCGTCCTCCATGCCGTTGACGTGTACGTTGGCGAGTCGCTTGTCCTTGGCAGCCGCAGTGAGCAACTTGTCCTTGGCATCGATCAGGGCCTGGTGGCCGAGCCCGCCGCGGTCCTCCAGCTCGAAGTCGAAGCCCGCGAAGCGACCGAGCCCGCGGATCACCGCCTGGTTCATCGCGAAGACCTGGGCGTTGCGGATACCCGCGAACTTCGCGTTGAAGTCGTTGATGATGTCATCCGCGCTGCGGCTGCGATCGCTCCAGTCCTTCAGGTGGATGAAGGCCATGCCAACGTTCTCGCCCCGGCCGATGAAGCTGAAGCCGCCGATGGTGAACACGTTGGAAACCGCGGGGTCTTTTTCGACGATCCCTTCGATTTCCTCCATGACCGCGCGGGTGCGTGCGGCCGTGGCGCCCGGCGGCAACTGGATGGTCGCAACGACTTCGCCCTGGTCCTCCTGCGGCACGAAGCTCGAAGGCAGGTGCCAGAGCAACACGATCGCCACCACGATCGCGAGCGCGTAGCCAAGCATCCAGCGTGGCGTGTGGCGGACCGCCTTGCCCAGCCGGCCGAGGTAGGCGTGGGCCATGCGTTCGTAGCCGTGGTTGAACGCGCGCAGGAACCGGTTGGCGTGTTCGTGCTCGGCACGCAGCAGGCTCGCGCACAGCGCGGGCGTGAACGTCAGCGCCATCAGCGCCGACAGCAGCATCGACACCGCAATCGTCACCGAGAACTGGCGGTAGATCGCGCCCACGCTGCCTGGCATCAGCGCCGCCGGCACGAACACCGACGCCAGCACCGTGGTCACCGCGACGATCGCGCCGGTGATCTGGGTCATGCCCTTGCGGGTCGCTTCCCGGGGCGAAAGGCCTTCTTCGCGCATGATGCGCTCGACGTTTTCGACCACCACGATCGCGTCATCGACCACGATGCCGATCGCCAATACCAGCCCGAACAGGCTCAGCACATTGATCGAGAAGCCGAACAGGTACAAGCCGAGGAACGCGCCGGTCAGCGCCACCGGTACCACCAGCGTCGGGATCAGCGTGGCGCGCAGGTTCTGCAGGAACAGCAGCATCACGAAAAACACCAGCACGATCGCTTCGCCGAGCGTCTTCACCACCTCGTCGATCGACACCTTGACGAAGGTGTAGCTTTCGAAGGGAATGGTCCACGTAACGCCGGGCGGCAGGTTCCTGGCCAGTTCCCGCATTTCCGCCTGCACGGCTTTCGCGACCGACAATGCGTTCGCGCCCGGCAGCAGCGAGATACCGAACGACGCCACCGGCTGGCCGTTGAGGCGCGAGAAGTTGCCGTAGCGGTCGGAGCCCAGCTCGACCCTCGCGACATCGCCCAGCGTCACCGTGGTGCCATCGGGTTCGGTGCGAAGGATGATTTCGCGGAATTGCTCGGGGGTCGTGAAGCTCGATTCGGCCGAAACGTTGGCGGTGATGCCTTGGCCATTCGCCGCGGGTTCGGCGCCCACGGAACCCGCGGCGAACATCACGTTCTGCGCGCGCACCGCGTCCAGCACATCGGTGGCGGTGAGGCCGTAGCCCTGCAGCTTCAGCGGGTTCAGCCAGATGCGCATCGCGTACGGCGCGCCGAACTGGTTGACGCTGCCGACGCCGTCCACGCGCGAGATCGGATCGATCAGCTGCGCGGCGATCACGTTGTTGAGCGCTGCGGGGTCGAGGTGCCCGGTCTTGTCCTGCAGCGAGATGCCCATCAGGAAACCGGAGTTGGATTTGCGCACCGTGACGCCGAGGTTGTTGACGGCCGACGGCAGCCGCGGCTCCGCGGCGTTCACCGCGTTCTGCGTTTGGACCGCCGCAGTGTCCAGATTGGTGCCGGGATCGAAATACAGGCTGATGTTGGACGAGCCGGTGGAATCCGACGACGAACTGAAATACAGGAGATGGTCGATGCCGGACAGGTTCTGCTCGATCACCTGCGTGACCGTGCTCTGCACCACCTGTGCATTCGCGCCCGGATAGTTGGCGCGGATCTGCACGCTCGGCGGCGCGATCGTGGGGTAGGCCTCGATCGGCAGGTTCAGGATCGCGATGGTGCCGCCCAGCGTGATCAGGATCGCCAGCACCCACGCGAAAACCGGACGGTCGATGAAGAATTGCGGCATGGCGCAGAATCAGTCCACGGCAGCTGGTGCCGCGCTGGCGGGTGCGCGGTGCGAAACCGGCTTCACGCTTTCGCCCGGCTTCGCCTTCTGGATGCCGGACACCACAACGCGTGCGTCCGCGTCGATGCCGGACAGCACGATCCAGTCGGCGCCGCGCTGGTCGCCCAGTTCGATGCGTTTCTCGACGATCTTGTCTTCGCCGTTGACCACATACACATAGGCGCCATCGTTGTCGCGCTGGATCGCGCTCTGTGGCAGCAGAAACGCGTCGTGCAACGTCCCGAGCGTCAGGCGGATCTTCACGAACATGCCGGGCAGCAACGCGTGGTCGGGATTCGGCACCAGCGCGCGCAGGTCGACCGCGCCGGTTTGGGGGTCCACGGCGAGATCGGCGAAATCGAGCGAGCCGTTGTGCGAATAGGTGCTGCCATCGGGCAGCACGATCTGCACTTCGGCCTTGTCGGTCGCGACCAGCTTCAGTTCGCCGGCCTTTTCCGCGCGGCGCAACCGTTCCACTTCCGCCATCGGTTCGCTGAAATTGGCGTAGATCGGATCGATCACCTGCACGGTGGTCAAGGGGTTGGTGTCGGTCGGGGATACCAGTGCCCCCTGGGTGACGTTGGCGCGGCCGGCGCGGCCGCTGATCGGCGCAGTGACGGTGGCGTAGCCGAGGTTTATCTTCGCGTTCTGCACGTTCGCGCGCGC
This sequence comes from Lysobacteraceae bacterium, assembly GCA_040255405.1. Classification (GTDB taxonomy): domain Bacteria; phylum Pseudomonadota; class Gammaproteobacteria; order Xanthomonadales; family Rhodanobacteraceae; genus 66-474. The sequence goes on along the minus strand of JBDZUX010000003.1, from coordinate 77,337 downwards.
GGCTTTCACCGCGGCGTCGGCTTCCGCGGCGGCGGCCACGGTGTCATCGACATCCTGTTTCGCCAGCAGGCCCTTCGCGCCCAGCGCCTTGCTGCGCGAAGCCTTGACGGCGGCGTTGCGTGCGGTGGCTTCGGCCTGGGCGAGCTGGCCTTGTGCCTGGCGCAGGCTGGCTTCCAGCGGCGCCGGGTCGATCTTGAACAGGACGTCGCCGGCCTTGACGTCGGTGCCTTCCTTGTACACGCGCTCAAGGACCACGCCGGTCACGCGCGCGCGCACTTGGGCGGTGAGCGTGGCGGCGAGGCGGCCGGGGTAGTTCCGCACCACCGGCACGTCGGTGGGCCGCGCCGTCAGCACGGCCACTTCGGGCGGCGGCGGCGGGGGCGGGGCGGACGGGCTGCACGCGCCGAGCGCCAGCGCCAACAGCAACGCACCTGCGCCACGCCACGGCGGATTCATCATCGGGAGTTTCTCGAAGCACTGCGGGGTCAATCGCCAAGTATGACTGGATTTCCCGCGCAGTTCCCTAGGCCAAGCGTCATGCCACTTGTCGGCCCGGTACGGCACTGCCGCTTCGCGCAGCGGCCATCGGCGAACTGCCGCGCCGGGGCGGCTCCGAACCGCGATTGCAGCGGGCCGGATGACCAGATGCCCGCCGGGGCGAAGCGCCCCGCATGCGGCTCGATCCCGCGCCAACGCTGGAACGCGGAGGCTGCGCAGCGGTATCCTATTCGTTCCTTTTACGGGCTCGAACAGAATCGACATGAATGCACTGCGTGCCCCCGCCAGCGGGGCTGAGATCGCTGCGATCGCGGCGGAAGTCAGGCTCAAATGCGGCAACACCGACGCCGGCCTGGCCGAGACGTTCGCGAATCAGGTCTGCAGCGAAATCGGCGCCGAGGAACTCGCGCGGCGCGGCACCGACACCTGGTCGGCGTTGATCGCGGAACTGTTCGGGTGGTTCCGCAAACGCCCGGCTGGACAGGCCAGTGTCCGGGCCTTCAATCCCGATCGTGAGCGCAATGGCTGGTCGTGTCCGCATTCGGTCGTCGAGGTGGTCACCGACGACGCCCCGTTCCTCGTTGACTCGCTGGAAATGGTGATCTCGGGCGCGGGGCTGCGCCTGCATCGCTTGGTGCATCCGATCCTCGACGTCGCGCGGGATGCCCAGGGCGACCTCGTCACCATCGGCAATCCGGATGACGGGATCGCGATGGAGTCGGTGATGTACGCCGAGATCGACCGCGTGGACGATGCCACGCTGCACCAGCTCCAGGAGGTGGCGGAGGTGGCGCTGGGCGATGTGCGGGCCGCCGTCACCGACTGGCAGGCGATGCACGACAAGATGCTCGCGATCGCCGACGACCTCGGCAAGGACAACACCATCCTCGGGGCGGATGAAGTCGCCGAAGGCCAGGCTTTCCTGCGCTGGGCCGCGGACAACCACTTCACGTTCCTCGGTTATCGCGAATACGAGGTGCTGGCCGACGACGGCGACGAATTGCTGAAGGCACGCGAAGGATCGGGACTCGGCATCCTGCGCGATCCCGACCTCGCCACCGCGCCGCGTTCGGTCAAGAGCCTCGCTGCCAGCCGCCTGCCCCAGTCGGGCTCGATGGACGCGATCATCCTGACCAAGACCAACGCGCGTTCGCGCGTGCACCGGCCGGGCTACATGGATTACATCGGCGTGCTGCGCTTCGACGACAAGGGCAAGCCGGCCGGCGAGTCGCGTTTCCTCGGCCTGTACACCTCCACCTCGTACATGCGCCGTCCGCAGGACGTGCCGCTGGTGCGCCAGAAATTCGCATCGGTCGAAAAACGCTCCGGCCTGCGCCCGCAATCGCATTCCGGCAAGGCGTTCCGCTCGATCCTGGAAACGTTGCCGCGCGATGAATTGCTGCAGGCGTCGGCCGAGGAATTGTTCGCGCTCGCGACCGGCATCTTCGACTTGAACGAGCGCCGGCGTGCGCGTCTGTTCGTGCGACGCGACGCGTATGGCCGTTTCTTCTCGTGCCTCGTGTTCATCCCGCGCGACCACTACAACACCGCGGTGGGCGATCGCGTGAAAGCCATGCTGCTTGAAGAGTTGCACGGCGCGCACGTGGATGCGACGGTCCAGATCGGCGATTCGCCGATGGCGCGCATGCACGTCGTCGTGCGGCCGCGCGCGGGCGAACACGTGGAGGTCGACCTGCCCCGGCTGGAAGCCAAGCTCGCGCCGATCGTGCGCAGTTGGCACGATGAATTGCGCGACGCGCTGGTCGGAGGCCTGGGCGAGGAACGCGGCGCGCAACTGGCCAACCGCTGGGGCCACGCGTTCACCGCGGGTTACATCGAAGACACCACGCCGGCGCGCGCCGCCGAGGATGTCGGCATCCTGACCGCGATGGCGGGCGCGGGCGAGGACATGCGGCTCGCGCTGCACGACTCGTATCGCACGCCGGGCGAACTGCACTTCAAGGTGTTCCGCGCCGGCAACGACATTCCACTTTCCGATGCGCTGCCGCTGCTGGAAAACGCCGGCATGAAGGTGGACACCGAACAGGTGCACGCGCTGGACGTGCGCAGCGGCAAGGCGTGCGTGCAGGACTTCGTGGTGCGCCCGGCGTCGCCGCTGCAGTTCAGGCTGGAAGACCTGCACGCGCGTTTCGAGGATCTGTTCCATGCCGCGTGGCACGGTCATGCGGAAAACGATCATTTCAACGCGCTGGTGCTGCGGGCCGGCTTGAGCTGGCGCCAGATCGCGATGCTGCGCGGCTACTGCAAGTACCAGCAGCAGGTCGGCACGCCGTTCTCGCAGGCGTACATGGAGGAAACGCTCAACCGTTACCCGATGATCGCGGGATTGCTGGTGGAGCTGTTCGAAGCCAAGTTCGATCCGGGTCGCGAGGCGGGCGACGATGGCAGCCGGCGACATGCGCGCGAAGCGCTGGAACGTGAACTGGGCGCCTTGACGCCCAAGGCCGTCACCGATGCCAGCCCCGACTTCGTGGCGCGGGTCTCGGCGCTGCTGGACCAGCCGCGCGATGCGCAGGTGGAAGGCCTGATCAACGCGATCAAGGTGCTGCTGACCAACGTGTCGAGCCTCGACGACGACCGCATTCTGCGCGGCTTCATGGGCCTGATCCGCGCGACACTGCGCACCAACTATTTCCAGTTGCACGACGGCAAGCCCGCCGAATACATCAGCTACAAGTTCGATTCGCACCAGGTGCCCGACGTCCCGAAGCCGGTGCCATACCGCGAAATCTGGGTGTACGCGCCACGGGTGGAGGGCGTGCACTTGCGGTTCGGGCCGGTCGCGCGCGGCGGCATCCGCTGGTCGGATCGCCGCGAGGATTTCCGTACCGAAGTGCTGGGCCTGGTCAAGGCGCAGATGGTGAAGAACACCGTGATCGTCCCGGTCGGCTCCAAGGGCGGCTTCTTCGTGAAGCGTCCGCCGACCGAGCGTGACGCGCTGCTGGAAGAGGGTATCGCCTGCTACAAGATGTTCATCAATGGCCTGCTCGACATCACCGACAACATCGACACGGCCGGCAACGAGGTGCTGCATCCGGCCGACGTGGTGCGTCACGACGCCGACGACCCGTATCTGGTGGTGGCGGCCGACAAGGGCACCGCCAAATTTTCCGACATCGCCAACGGCATTTCGATCGCGCACGGTTACTGGCTGGGTGACGCCTTCGCGTCGGGCGGCTCGGCGGGCTACGACCACAAGGGCATGGGCATCACCGCCAAGGGCGGGTGGGAATCGGTGAAGCGGCATTTTCGCGCGCTGGGCCACGACTGCCAAAGCGAAGACTTCACGTGTGTCGGCATCGGCGACATGTCGGGCGACGTGTTCGGCAACGGCATGCTGTTGTCGAAGCACATCCGGCTGGTCGCCGCATTCGACCATCGCCACATCTTCGTCGATCCGAATCCGGATTCGGCCGGCTCGTTGCCGGAACGCGAACGCATGTTCAAGCTGCCCCGCTCGTCGTGGGACGATTACGACAAGTCGAAGATATCGAAGGGTGGCGGTGTGTTCGCGCGCAGCCTGAAGGCCATCGCGATCACGCCGGAAATGCGTACCGCGCTGGGTATCGGCGAAGACGTGGAATCGCTGTCCCCGATCGAATTGATCAGCGCAATCCTGAAGGCGCCGGTCGATCTCTTGTGGAACGGCGGGATCGGCACGTACGTCAAGGCCGCTTCGGAATCGAACGCCGACGTGGGCGATCGCGCCAACAATGCGTTGCGCATCAACGGTGGCGACCTGCGTTGCAAGATCGTGGGCGAGGGCGGCAATCTCGGCTTCACCCAGAAGGGCCGCATCGAGGCCGCCCAGAAGGGGGTGCTGCTGAACACCGACTTCATCGACAACTCGGCGGGCGTGGACACCTCCGACCACGAGGTCAACATCAAGATCCTGCTGAACGATGCGGTGCGGCGCAACGAGATGGACGTGGAAGCGCGCAACGCGCTGCTGCACTCGATGACGGACGAGGTCGGCAAGCTGGTGCTGTGGGACAACTACCGCCAGAACGTCGCGATCAGCCTGATGGAGCGCATGTCGGTCAGCCGCATCGGATCCAAGGCGCACTTCATCCGCACGCTGGAATCACGTGGCCAACTCGATCGCCAGATCGAATCGCTGCCTTCGGACGCGGAACTGGCCGAACGCCGTACCCACCATCTGGGCCTGACCCGCCCGGAACTGGCTGTGCTGCTGTCGTATTCGAAGATCGTGCTGTACCAGCAGCTGCTGGATTCCGACGTGCCGGAGGATCCGTTCCTCTCGCACGAGCTGGTGCGCTACTTCCCCGAGCCGCTGCACGAAAAGTACGCCGCGCACATGCAGCGGCATCGCCTGAAGCGCGAAATCATCGCCACCGCGGTCACCAACTCCATCGTCAACCGCATGGGCGCTACCTTCGTGCTGCGCACCCAGGAAGACACCGGGCAGACCGCCGCCGCGGTAGTCAAGGCCTACAACGCCGCGCGCCAGATCCTGCACGCACGCGAACTGTGGTCGGGCATCGATGCGCTGGACGGCCAGGTCGGCGAGGCCGCGCAGATCGACGCGCTGATGAAGCTGTGGTCGCTGCTGCGCCACGTGTCGCGCTGGCTGCTCAACCGGCCCGGCGCGGTGGGCATTACCGATCTCGTGCAGCGTTACCAGCCGGGCATGGACAAGTTGCGCGCGAACCTGCCTGATCTGCTGACCCAGACTGGCCGCGCGTCGAGGGGTGTCGATCTCGAGAAGTGGCAGGGCATGGGGTTCCCGGAGGAGCTGGCGAAAAAGCTTGCGACGCTTCCGTCACTGGAGGTGGCGATGGACATCATCGAAACCTCGCAGGAAACAGGGCGTCCGGTGGAGCATGTCGCGGGCGTGTTCTTCGACCTCGGCGAGGCGCTGGACATCGAGTGGCTGCGCACCCAGATCGAAAAGCTGCCGGTGGAAAGCCGCTGGCATGCGCAGGCGCGTGGGGCGTTGCGGGACGAACTCGCGGTACAGCAACGCGCGATGGTCAGCCAGATCCTGGCATCGGAACAGGGCCGGCAAGGCGCCGACGGCGCGGTGTCCGCCTGGCTGCAGCGCGAGGATCCGCAACTGCAGTTCACCCGCGGGATGCTGGACGAAATCCGTGGCGTGGATGTCGACTACCCGATTGCGTCGGTGGCATTGCGCCGCCTCGCGCAAATCGCGCAGTCCGGTTGAGCCCACAGGGCAGCCGCACAAGCGGCTGCCCTTGCTGCGCGGCGTTGTCGAAAGGCCAGGCCAACGCGCGGTGTTCCGCCGGGGTTCCGGAATCGACCGCACCGCGCTGGCAACGTGCGTGCCGGCCCGGCGACCGTTGACGGCTCCCCCGACTTTTCACTCGCTCGTTGCGTGTGGCGCTCAGCGGCGCATGAAACGGCGCCGCGCCACCGACAGCAGCAGTCGCTGCAACGGGTTGTCGTTGCCGCCGGGCCGCCATGTGTGCACGAGCTTGTTGCGGTAGGCGTCGAAGTGCAGGCCATGGGGCGCCGCATACACCTTGCCCCTGCCGAGCAGGATCTTCAGTGCCAGGGTGCCGGCGATCCCGGCGCAAATTTCACAGGCCATGGGCGTGGATGGTCCACGATGATTGACCAGGTCCACTGCAGATGGATCGACCAGATAAGACTGGTGGAGCACGGCGGGCGCCAGCCCCACCATGAAGCGCAGCAACTGCTCGTTCATCGGCTGGCCTTCCAGCTGGAAATACTCCTCGAAGGTCATGCGTCCCGGCAGGAACGCCAGCACTGCAGCTCCCATGCCCAGTGGCGCCGCGGTGATCGCGGGAATGCCGCGTTCGGCGCACAGCGCGAAGAGCTTTGCGCGGATGTCCAGCACGAAGAAGTCCAACCCGTCGACGTACAGATCCACGCCCGACAGGAACTGCTCCATGTTTTCGAAGGTGACGCCTCCGGGGAACGGGTTGATGTCCAGGTCCGGATTGATGTCGCGCGCCATCCGGGAGACCACGTCGACCTTGGGCAGGCCGAGGGTCGACTGGAACGCGCCGGCTTGCCGGTTGAGATTTTCCGTGCCGAAACGGTCGAGGTCCGCCAGGTTGAATGACTCGATCCCGAGCCGGGTGAGGGTCAACAGATGCGCGCCACCGACCCCGCCGAGTCCGGCAATCGCCACGCGTTTGGAACGAAGCTTCGGTTGTTCGGCCGCGGTCATCCAGCCGATCGTGCGGCTGAACGCGGTGGCATAGTCGAATCCGGTCGAGACCGGTGGGTCGGACATCATCGTTCCTGCGCTGCACGCTGCGGCATGAAGCCGCTGCCTTGCCGGCACCCTAGCACTTGCGCGCTGCGGTCCACAATCCGCGATGGCGCCGGCCGGTCCTCTCGACCAGAAACCGCGGATGAAAAAATGGCGCCGCTTCGAGAAGCGGCGCCATGGTTCGTCAAAACGCGTGCACTGGACGGTGGATTTACTCGCGTCCGGTGGACTCTTTGCGGCGGCGCCACATGAAGAACCCCAGCACGCCCAAGCCAAGGCCCAGGAGGCCGACTTCACCCGGTTCGGGAACCGCCGTCCTGCCGGTCAACGAACCATTGCCCTGGATCGGATAGGCGCAAATGTCATCCAGATTGGTCGTGACCGAGGGACAGGTGCTGGCTGGGGCGAATGAGAACGACGACTGCAGTTGGAAATCCGCGAATCCACCGATGCTGTCGTCCCAGAAGTTGCTGTCCAGCTTGCTCGCCGCCGGCCCGCCCGTCGCATCCACCAGCCCGAACCCGCCGGATTGACTCCCAGGCTGCGCGACGGAGCCGGTCACCGTTGCATACAGCTGACCGAGGTCCGCAAAACCGGTCTGAGGCGCGGTGTGACCGGACAGGGTAACCCACGGAGTGCCTCCGACCGACGTCGGATCGCCAAAGCTGAAGCTTCCGGCCGCTTGCGTGTAGAACTGGAAGGTTCCGTTGTTGAACACGACCTGGTCGCCGGAGATGCTCTGCACCGTGTAGGTGAACGTGAAGGTCAGGTCGCAGCCGGAACAGAAGTTGTTGTTGCCGTTGATGGAGCCGATCTGGCCGTAACCCGTGAGGGTGTCGCCGACAGCCGCAACGCTCGTCTCGCGAAGGTTGAGCGACTGGATGGTCAGGTCGAACGGGCTGCTGCTGTCCCACTGGACGCCGTTCACGCTGATGGGCGTGGCGAGCGCTGCGCCGCTCGCACCCAGCGCCATGGCGGCTGCGAATGCGATTCCGATGCTTTTCTTCGTCAACATGTTGTTCTCCTCAACTGAGAGTCCATTCCTAGAGACAGGCGATTTGAGAACCTATCCAGACAACCGGTTTTGGCACGCGAGTGACATCACCGTCGGTACTGATAGAGCAACATCCGTGCCACTCATGCAAGTTATTGTTTTCGTACGATTTAGTTGACGGTTCCACGGAGATTCCGCGCCCCATGTGTAAGATCGGCCGACACGTCGTCGCGGCGGGCCTTCTCGAATGGCTTCCTGTAACTGCTTGTTCCCCATGAGCTTGTTCGCGCGTGGCGCGACGCCTGCCATCTGTAAGGCAGGTCGACACTGTCATCGGTTTTGTCGCTCGCTTCCCGCGCGCCATGATCGCCTGGCCGGCAAGCGGGTGGCTACCGCCCGACGCCCTCAGGCGCTGGCAGGTCCCGGAGGCGATGCGCTGAAACTTGCGGGTTCGCGCCGCCCACTGCGGTGGCGCGGGGCAGACTTGGCGTAGCCGAGTCGCAGGAACACGAGTCCGTGACCGGTCCCGCACAAGGTGGCCAGTGCCGAGCGCAACTGCGAGAGCGGCTGTTGGAAGGCGGCCTCGATCGGTACGAACCCCAAGCCGAGTACGCCGGCTGCCGCATAAGGTTGCACCGACAGTCCCTCCAGCGTGGCCTGCAGCCACACCCGTTGCAGCGCGCGGCCAGCCGACAGTACGTCGGGGCGCGCGGTGGATGGAATCACGATGAGGCAGAGCCCGGGCGACAGGCGGATCGGCAGCCAGGCCGAACGCAGCCCCAATGCCCGAGCCGCCCCCAGCCGGTTTAACAGGGTCATCAAGCCGGGACGGCGCATGGCCTTGAAGATCGGACGCATCGGTGCCTCGACGGCCAGCGTTGCCGGAGCCAGCCCTTCCTCGCAGGTGCCGTGCCAGCCGGCGGAAAAGCGGATGCTGGAAAACAGTTCCGCGTGCAGCGTCGCGCTGCGAAACCGCAACGTTTCGGCCTGCCTGATGATGCCCAGTGCAGCGGTTCTCTCGCGCAACGCGCGTGGCCACCAAAGACGGGGGCCGGCAAGCTGTCCTGCCTGCGTGGTCAGGCGGGCCTGCACCTCGGCGGACATCGGACCTCGCCAGGGAAAGCGCCGGTCGGTGTGCCTCGCGTCGATGGCGGTGGCCAAGGGTTCGGATGACTCGCTCCCGGGGGCGTGACGCCAATGCATGCGGGCGACCCACAGCTCGTCTTCCTGCCGCGGGAAGATCTCCAGACCCGCCGAATATCCCAGCGATCGACCACGGACGAGCATGTTTTCCAGACAGGCACCGGCAGCCAGATCGCTGAGTACGTACCGGCTGTCCGAGACGCGGCCGCTACGCTCCGGGTCGATGTGCAGATCCAGGTCGTCGCCGGACCACGCGAACCGCCAAGGTTGCGAGTTGTCCGCCGAGGGCGCGGCGATGCCCGCACACAGGATGCTTGTTTTGGTCCGTTCGTCCAAAGGGTCCTCCTGATTGGCCTTGGTCCTCGGTTGGCTTCTCCCTTCTTCCCTCGGGAGAAGGTGGCGCGCAGCGCCGGATGAGGGTACGGATTTACGCGAATGGCAAGTCTTGCACTGGATGGCTGCCACCATCGACGAGCGGACCCCTCTTCGAGGCACCCTCTCCCAAGGAGCGAAGTGCTCAAGACACTGGAGGCTTGAGGCCAATCAGGAGGGTCCTTTTCCGTCGTCGTCCGCATCCGGCCGCAGGTACCGTGCCAGCGGCGATCCGCCGGCGCACAAGCCCAACGGCACTATACGACGGGGACGATCCCGCGCGCCGAAATCGGTGATCTTTGCGATCACGATAGCCAAGGGTGACTGCACCGAGCGTATGCTGCAGCAGGAATGATTGCACTGCGTGATGGAGGGACTGCGATTCGATGCCTGCAGAGCGGCCTGCAAAGCAGAGCGAACGTCCGACGGGACAGACGTTTGCCGCCCATGTGACGGCAATCCTGAACGCGATTCCGAAAACAAAACCTATCGTGAACGCAATTCCCGATTCAGGAAATTCCTCCACGATTTGCCGACGTGGTTAACACAATCCGAGCATTTGAAGTTGCAAAATGTCACGAAGGGGGTACAGCGGCTAGACAGGAAGCTAGCCGTTCTCGAGCGACCGATGGGGAAGGATGACCCGCGGCGCGTTTGGTCAGGTTTCGTCGCTCAGCCCGTGAACGTCTTCCAAAGCTCGCAGAGCTGCCCGTGGCCGAAGGCCACGAAGCATCGCGACATCTTCCCCCGCCTGGTGCAATCCGGCGCGAAATCGTGCAGTTGGCGCAGCGCGCGCCCGGCCGGCACCTTTTCCACGCATCCCGCACGTCCGCTGGTGGCCCCGGCATTCCGGCGCCCTCCGCGAGGAGATGTCGGTGTTTTGCGGACGGCACGGCGCGGCCCGGCAGGCGCACGGGATTCTTCATCGCGTTTCGAACGCAACCATTGCAGTACCGGCGACGACGTCATGGTCGGCGCAGGCAAACACGGGGACTCGTCCATGCCGTCAAGGGAGCGGCATGTCTTGAAACAACGTACCGCGGATCGGCGCTCGAAACATGCAAGCACTCACATCATCGGAAACGCCTGACAAAGTCATCGACATCACCGCGCGGCTCGCGCGTTCAGCCACGCGCCGCAGCGAACCCCCGTGTTTGTGCGCAACCAGTCTTGAGCACGTGCAATCGGCCTGGCGATTGGTATACGACCGTTACACGGAGATGGGGCTGATCGACCCCAACCCGTTCCGCATCCATGCCGTTCCCACTGCCGTGGGCGAGCACGCCTGCGTCATTTGGGGTCCGGAAGGGCTGGAAGTCGGTTACACGATGACGCTGTTCCGCGACAACCCCATGGGTCTCGCACTGGACAGTGTGTATGCGTCCCATCTGGACAAGTTGCGGAGAAATGGACGCCGGCTGCTGGAGGTGGGCATGCTGGCGGATCGCCGCCGGAGTGCTGCGCGCGGCGTCGGGGCCTTGTTCAGCATGATGCGCTGGGCTGTCCATTTCGGCCTGCACACCGATGTGACGGATATCGTGATCGGCGTGCATCCGCGGCATGCCCAGTTCTACGAACGGTGCTACGGGTTCGAACAGTTCGCATCCTCCGCGAGCTACCCGCTGGTGCGAAACAATCCCGTGGTGCCTTTGCGCCTTCGCCTGCTGGAGCAATTGGCGCGGGACGTGTTGCCGAGGGGACTCACCGACGCACGCGACAATCCGATTCCCGGCAGCGCGTTCTCGCAACGCTTCGCATTCGGGCCGGAGCAACTGCGCGGCTCCCTGATCGCGGATCTTTTGAATGCCCGCTACGGGATTGAACCGGGCCAGAGGGTTGGCGCGGGCCGGACGGGCCGCGAGCTGGCCAGGATAGCTTAGGCCTTCAACGGCGTGCCGGCGTCTCGCTGGGCGAACGGTTGATCTGCGGCCTCGTCGGCAGGCGCGTTCGGCGGGCCGCCGTTGTGGGCCGGCCATCGCTTCACAGTTCGAACTGCTCGTCCAGGATTCGCTGGGCGAGACTGCGCTCGGGGTCGAACAGCAACGTGATGGCGCGTTCGCGCGCCTGACGCACGTCGATCTTCACCGCGTCGCGCACTTCGTGGAAATCGGCAGTGGCGCTGACCGGGCGGTGATCGGGTTCCAGCGTGCGCAGGCCGATTTGCGTGCCGGCCGGCAGCAACGCGCCGCGCCAGCGGCGCGGGCGGAACGGACTGATCGGGGTGAGTGCCAGCACGTTCGCATCCAGCGGCAGGATCGGGCCGTGCGCGGACAGGTTGTACGCGGTGGAACCCGCGGGCGTCGCGACCAGCAAGCCGTCGCAGATCAGGTTGGCGAGTTTCACTTCGCCGTTCAACGCCACTTCGATGTGGGCCGCCTGGTTGGTCTGCCGAAGCAGCGAGATTTCGTTGAAAGCCAGTGCGTCGATTTCGGTGCCGTCGCGCTGGGTGACATGCATTTCCAGCGGATGCAACACGGCGGGCCGTGCGGCCGCGATGCGCGCGGGGAGTTCGTCCGGGAGATAGCGGTTCATCAGGAACCCGACGCGGCCGAGTTTCATGCCGTACACCGGCATGCCGTGGCCCAGTTGCGCGTGCAGGGTGCGCAGCATGAAACCGTCGCCGCCCAGCGCGACGATCACGTCGGCGTCATCGGGTGATGCCGCACCGTAGCGATCCTGGAGATCATCGCAGGCGGTGCGCGCCTTGTCCGACGCGGAAGCGACGAACGCCAGTCGTGGCACGGCAGAAACGGGACGCGGTGCGGTGGCCATGGCGCCAGTTTGATCGACATTGGCGCGATCGTCCATGATCGCGGCCTGCCCGGTTCCTGGAGACCCGGCACGAATCCCGGGGAATCAGCTCAACGAGCGCATCTCGGAAAAGGGCTCGGCGAGGAAGTTGCCTTGCGCGAAGTTCACGCCGGCCGAGAACAGCGTCGGCATGCTCGCGGCTTCCTCGATCCACTCGACCATGGTGCGCTTGCCGGCGGCGTGTGCCTGCGAGCACAACTCGCGCACCTTCAGCTCGTTTTCGGAATGATGCGCGAGGTCGACGGTGAGCGCGCGATCGAGTTTCAGGTAATCGGCGTCGATGTGCTTCAGCGCCTGGAACGAATTGAGGCCGGAACCGAACTGTTCCAGCCCGAAGGCGCCGCCGGTCTGGCGCCAGCGATCGACGAATTCGCGGGCCGGCTTGAGGCAGGTCATCACCTTGGCCTCGGGTACTTCGAACACCAGTTGCGAAGGCTTGACGTTGGCCGCGGCGAGCCTGGCGTCCACCCAGTCTGCCAGCGTTTCGTCGTGCAGGGTGAGCGTGGACAACTTGATGAACAGCGTGGTGGACGCCGCCTTGCCGCCGCGCTTGCCGAGCGCGCTGATGGCGTGCTCGATCACCCAGCGGTCGATGGCCAGCAGGCGGTCGTTGCGTTCGGCGATGGGCATGAAATGCGCGGGCAGCACTTCTTCGGTGGGGCCCCGGATGCGCAGCAGCACTTCATAGAACTCGCCGTCCTCGCCCTGCAGGCTCACGACCGGCTGGAAGTAGAGGACGAACCCGTCCTGCGCCAGCGCGGTGTCGATCATGTCCAGCCATTGCTGCTGGCGAGCCGCCTCGGCCTTGTCCGCGGCGGCCGGGTCGTGGATGTCGACGCGATTGCCGCCCTGGCCCGACGCCGAACGCAGCGCGTCGTCGGCGAGTGACAACAACACCTGCGACTTGGCGTTCTTCTCGCCGAGCAGGCTGCCGCCGATGCTGATCGTGAGGCTGGTGGAATGGCCGCCGGCTTCGATGATGGCGGTCTCGACGCTGGCGCGAAGCGACTCGGCGATCTGGAGCACGTCGGCCTGGGTGCGGCCCGACAGCAGGATGCCGAACGAATGGTCGCCGATGCGGCCGGCCCGATCGGAAGGGTGCAGGCGCTGCTTGATGGTGCCGGCGAGCTGGCGCAGCACGTCGTCGGCGCCGGTGATGCCGACGGTGTCGAGCACCGCGCGGTAATTGTCCGGTTCCAGGAGCAGCAGGGCCTGGTCGGTGCTGCCGTCGATCGCACGCGCCACGGCTTCGTCCACGCATTCGAGGAAGTGCGTGCGGTTGGACAGGCCAGTCAGCGGATCCTGCGTTTTCAGGCGGCGCAGTTCTTCCTCCGTCGCGGTATTGGTGGCGGGCAGCCGGAACACGATCTGCTGGCAGGGCTCGCCTTCGTAGGTCGCGGGCGAGAACTCCATTACCGCTTCGAAGGTGCTGCCGTCGGCGCGGCGGGCAGTCAGGTCCAGTTTCGGGGGCGGCTTCTCGCCGCGCGCGAGGCGCTTCAGCAGATCCTTGAAGTCGGCGGTGTGCTGGGGCGCGACCAGGTCGAGGATGGTGAGACCCTCGACGTCCTCGAAACTTTCGAAGCCGAACATTTCGAGGTAGGCGTTGTTGGCGCGGACGTGGGTGCCTTCGTGGATGTACGCGATGGGATCGCGCGAGGAGTCCAGCAGCGAATCGCAGCGGCGTTCCGACTCGCGCAAGCTCGCTTCGAGGCGGCGTACGTTGCGGCGCGTGTTCAGCGCATCGAGTTCGCGCCGCACCACGTTCTGCAGCTGGTCATGGCGGTTGCGCAGGGCGATGCCGCGTACGTTGCCGTGCGCGAGGATGGAAGCAACCGTGTCGTCGGTGAGCTTGTCGGCAAGCGCCAGCAGTGCAACATCCTTGCCGGTGCCGTCCAGTGCCCGGCCGATCGCGGCGAGGGAGATTTCCTTGCAGGCGGGGTTGGCCAGCACCAGGTCGGGAGTGAACGATTCCAGCGAGGCGGCCAGTTCCTCTTCCGTCGCGATGCGCTGCGGGCGCAGTGCAATGCCGCTGTTGCGCAACACGCTGATGATCTGCTCGGCGTCCTCGGCCTGATCCTCGGCGATGATCAGCTTGGTGATGGGTTCGGACAACATGGACGGGCCTTCGGCTGAGTTCTCTTCTGTTGCTTACGGACGCTCGAACGGCGACCGGTGCTTGCGCGCCGGCGCCGGCCTGTGTCGATGCCTATCCCCGCCGGAACACCGTGTTCCCTTCCGAGCCAAGCAGGCTTTGTACCCGATCGACGCTGATTCCGCCAGCAGGCGCATCACAATGGGCGCTTGCCTGTTTCTCCCGGCACTTCACGCACCAGCTTCGGTACAAGATACCCGGGAAGCCGTGCACGCAACGTGCCCGCCAGTTCGCGCGCCCGTGCATCGTCGACCTCGAAATGGGCCGTGCCGCGCACGCGGTCGAGCTGGTGCAGGTAATAGGGCAGCACGCCGAACGCGAACAGGCGTTCGGAAAGTTCGACCAGTGCATCGGCATCGTCGTTGACGCCGCGCAGCAGCACCGACTGGTTGAACAGGGTTGTGCCGGCTGCGCGTAGCCGCGCGCAGGCCGCGCCAACGCTCGCGTCCAGCTCGTCGGGGTGGTTGGCGTGCAGCACCGCAACCCGTTGCAAGGGCAGCGCGGCAAGCCACGCGCAGAAAGCAGCGTCGATGCGTTCGGGCAACACCACCGGCAACCGCGAATGGATGCGCAGGCGGATCACGTGGGGCAGGTCGCGAAGCGCGTTCGTGAGCTCTGTCAACTTTTGTGTCGAAAGCACCAGCGGGTCGCCGCCGGACAGGATCACCTCGCGGATCGAGGTGTCGCCGGCCAGGCAATCGATGGCTGCACGCCACGCATGGGTGGCGGCCAGTTCCTCGGCATAGGGGAAGTGCCGGCGGAAGCAATAGCGGCAATTCACCGCGCAGGAACCCGCCGCGATCAGCAGCGCGCGCCCGTCATATTTGTGCAGCACGCCGTGCGCGGCGACGGCGTCGAGATCGCCCACCGCGTCGTCGCTGAACCCCGGCACTTCTTCCAACTCGGCCAGCTGCGGGAGCACCTGCAGCAGCAACGGGTCATGCGGGTCACCGCGGCGCATGCGCGCGATGAAACCGCGCGGCACCTTCAATCCGAAGCCGGCATCGCCGGCCGGCAATTGCTCGGCGAGCTGCGGCAGGCCGACCAGCGCCAGCAATTCGCGCGGGTCGGTGACCGCGTCGCGCAGTGACTGCCGCCAGTCAGGCAGTGTCCCCGGCTGCGTGGATGGGCCGATTGCAGTTATCATGGCGGGCTTGTGCCCCGAGTTTCACGGGCTCGGTAAACCCCTCATTCTAGGTCAGTCGTCCGGTCAGGGCCATTGCGGCACGGGCGGCGCCACGCATCCACGGAGCATGCAACATGGCCAGTTATGGTCTGAACGACGTCAAGAACGGCTTGAAGATCATCGTCGACGGCGATCCCTACGTGATCGTGGGTGCGGATTTCATCAAGCCCGGCAAGGGCCAGGCCTTCACCCGCATCAAGATCCGCAACCTCAAGAACGGTCGCACCACGGAAAAGACCATGAAGGCAACCGATTCGGTCGAGGGCGCCGACGTGGTCGACACCGACATGCAGTACCTCTACAACGATGGCGAGTTCTGGCACTTCATGGATCCGGCAAGCTACGAGCAGCACACCGCCGACAAGAACGCCGTGGGCGACGCCGCGCAATGGCTGAAGGGCGAGGAGGAGTGCATCGTTACCTTCTGGAACGGCGTCCCGCTGTCCGTGGCGCCGCCCAACTTCGTGGAACTGAAGATCGTCGAAACCGACCCCGGCCTGCGCGGCGATACCTCGGGCGGCGGCGGCAAACCGGCGAAACTGGAAACCGGTGCGACGGTGCGCGTGCCGCTGTTCGTGAACCAGGACGAAGTAATCCGGGTCGACACCCGCACGGGCGAGTACGTCAGCCGGGTCAAATAACGACGCGCAGGAACCCTGCCTGCAGGCGGCGGTCGCGCGCAGGCGCGCTCCTACAAGGAAGCCATGACGAGCCCGTGCCCCATCGACCTCCTGATCGCCGCCCGCTGGATCGTGCCGGTCGAGCCGGATCGCGTGGTGCTGGAAGATCACGCGGTCGCCGTCGACGGCGGTGCGATCCTGGAAGTATTGCCGGCAGGCGATGCCACCGCGAAATATGCGCCGCGCGAGCGTGTGGACCTGCCCGACCATGCACTGATCCCGGGCCTGGTCAACGCGCACACCCACAACCCGATGACGCTGCTGCGCGGACTGGCGGACGACCTGCCGCTGATGACCTGGCTGCGCGAGCATATCTGGCCCGTGGAAGCGAAGGTCATTGGTCCCGAGTTCGTGCGCGATGGCGTGGAACTCGCGATCGCGGAGATGCTGCGCGGCGGCACCACCTGCTGCAGCGAAAACTATTTCTTTCCGGATGCGCAGGCGCGGGTGTACCAGGCGCACGGATTTCGCGCAATGGTCGCGTTGCCGATCATCGAGTTTCCAAGCGCGTGGGCGCAGACGCGCGACGAATACTTCGAACGCGCGCTCGTGGTGCACGACCAGTACCGCGGCGATCCGCGGGTCGGCACCACCTTCGGGCCGCACGCGCCCTACACCGTGTCCGACGAATCCTTCGCACGCATCCGCACGCTGTCCGACCAGCTCGACCTTCCAGTGCACCTGCACCTGATGGAAACCGCGCAGGAAGTCGAAGACGGCAAGCGCGAACACGGCCTCAGGCCCATGCAGCGGCTGCAGCAACTCGGGCTCGTGAATGATCGCCTGATCGCGGTGCACATGACCCAGGTCAGCGATCCCGAAATCGCGCTGTGCGCGGAAGCCGGCGTGTCGGTGGTGCACTGCCCGGAATCGAACCTGAAGCTCGCTTCCGGGTTTTGTCCGGCGGAGAAACTGCGCCGCGCCGGCGTCAACCTCGCGCTGGGCACCGACGGTTGCGCGTCCAACAACGATCTCGACATGTTCGGCGAACTGCGCACCGCCGCGTTGCTGGCGAAGGGCGTGGCAGGCGATGCCACGGCCTTCGACGATGCATTCGCGCTGCGCGCTGCGACGTTGAATGGCGCCCGGGCGCTGCAGCTCGATGCACGGATCGGATCCATCGAAGCCGGCAAGCGCGCCGATCTGGTTGCGGTGAAGCTGGACGAGGTCGAGACACAACCGCTTTACAATGTGGTTTCGCAACTCGCCTACGCCGTCTCGCGCCGGCAGGTCAGCGACGTCTGGATCGACGGCGCGCGCAAACTCGAAAACGGTGCACTGGTCGATTTCGACCTTGCGGGTGTGCTGGAAAAGGGCCGCCGCTGGCGCGAGCGGATCGCCGCCCTTTGATGCCGGAGTTCCGATGAAGCAGTACCTGATTCTTGCGATGCGTACCCCGAAGTTCGACGCGGGCGTCATTCCGGCGCATCGCGCGCATCTCGATGCGCTCAAGGATCGCGGTGTCCTGGAGGCGTCCGGTCCGTTCACCGACAAGTCCGGCGGCGCCTACCTGGTTCGCGCCGCATCGCCGGAGGCGGCGCATGCCATCGCGTTCGCCGATCCCCTTCGCGTGACCGGCGCATCGGCCATCACGGTGCACGAGTGGGATGTCACGCGGGGGGCGGTGGAAGCGTGAACGCCAGTGCCCGCAACGTCGATCCGGAAGAACTGGCGCGGTTCGGCAAGCTTGCGCACCGCTGGTGGGACCCCGACGGCGAGTCGCGGCCGCTGCACGATTTGAATCCCGTGCGGCTCGGCTTCGTGGCCGGGCGGGTTTCGCTGCAGGGGGCAAAGGTGGCGGACATCGGCTGCGGTGGCGGTTTGCTCAGCGAAGCGCTGGCCAAGGCGGGTGCGAGCGTCACCGCGATCGACCTTGCGCCGGAAGTCATCGAGGTCGCGCGGCTGCATCTGCATGAAACCAACGCCGGATTGTCGTCCCCGCTCGTGATCGATTACCGGCTGTCGTCCTCGCGCGAGCTCGCGGCCGCCGAACCGGCGGCATTCGACGCGGTGTGCTGCATGGAACTGATCGAGCACGTGCCCGATCCCGCGGCGCTGGTCTGCGACCTGGCGGCGCTGGTGAAGCCGGGCGGCAGGGTGTTCCTGTCGACGCTCAATCGCACGCCCGCGAGTTTCGTCACCGCCATCATCGGCGCCGAATACGTGGCGCGGCTGTTGCCGCGCGGCACGCACGATTACCGGCAATTCCTGAAGCCGTCGGAGCTTGCCACGCTGATGCGCCGGGCCGGGCTGAGGCTTGATGAAATCTCGGGAATCGCTTACAACCCATTGAATCGAAAAGCGTGGTTGACACGTCGCACGGCCGTCAATTACCTGGTCTGCGCCAGCAACACGCCGGATCCCAGTCACGCCCCATGAAACCCGTTCCGCAACCGCTGGCCGGGGTGTTCTTCGACCTCGACGGCACGCTGGTCGATTCGGCGCGGGACATGCACGACGCGCTCACCGCGTTGTGTCGCGAGCTCGTCATCGACGTGCCGCGTTACGAGAGGGTGCGCGAAACCGTCTCGCGCGGGGCGCGCGCCGTGCTGCGCTGTGCGGTCGGTGACGATGAGGCCCGCATCGACGCGGTGCTGCCGCGATTCCTCGAACTCTATGTCGCCACCGGCATGGTGAACACCCACGCCTTCGATGGCATGGATACCGTGCTCCAGGAACTCGAAGCGCGTGGCGCGCGCTGGGGCGTCGTCAGCAACAAGGCCGGCTCGCTGGTCGCGCTGGTGATGACCAAGGTCGGCTACGGCGGGCGCGCCGCCGCCGTGGTCGGCGGCGACACGCTTGCAAAACGCAAACCCGATCCGGATCCTGTCCTGCATGCCTGTGCGCTGGCGGGCGTCGAGCCTGCGCAATGCGTGTACGTGGGCGACGATCCGCGCGACATCATGGCTGGGCGTGCGGCCGGCCTGTACACGGTGGCTGCGGGCTGGGGTTACCTGGACGGCGCCGATCCGCAGGCGTGGGAGCCGGACTCCGTCAGCGCCGATCCGCGTCGGCTCGCCGCATTGCTGGGCCTCGCGTGAGCGAGAGCGCATTCGAGGGTTACCTGACGCAATGGCGGGAAGCGAGCCCCGAGCGGGCGCTCGCCTGGCTGTTCCTGCGCCACGACGAGCGCAATTGTTTCGGCGCGCTGGCGGCGCTGGTGCAGGAATGGCGCAAGGCCGTGCGGGAGGTGCGCGAATCCCAGGTCGCGGTGATCAAGCTCGGCTGGTGGCGTGAGGAAATGCAGCGCGCCGCGCAAGGCGACGCGCATCATCCGTTGACGCAGGCATTGTTCGCGGATGCGCGCACTGGCCCGGTTCCCCTGCAGTGCTGGGTCGCCCCGGTGGAAGCGGCGATCCGCATGCTGGCATTGCCGCCGCCCGCAAACACCGCGGCACAATGCGACGCGTCAGCGCCGTTCGCCGACGCGGTCGCGGTGCTGGAGACGCGCGTCTGGTTCGGAAAAGGTGCCGATGCAGCGCGCATGTCGCGTGTCGTTTTGTTGGCCGGGCTCGTGTCCTCTGCACGCGCGCTCGCCGCGGAAGTCGAACACGGGCGCTCACCCGTGCCGATGAACCTCCTGGCCCGGCACGGGCTTGCCATCGAGGCGCTGGGCAACGACAGTCCCGCGCGCCGCGCGGTGTTGCGCGACTATCTCGGCGAACTCGAACGCGCTGCGTCCGACGCCGCTAGAATGCGGGGCCCGTTGACCCTCTTCCGCGCGGTCGACCTGCAGCGGGACTGGCAGGCACTCGGGCGGGCGGTGCGCGCCGAGGATCCGGTCGCCGCCTTGCACGCACCCGCGCACGGGCTGGGCAGCGTGTTGAAAACCTGGCGCGCGGCCCGCAAATGGCGGGGCATGATCCGCAACGAGTCCCACGCATGAATACCGTTCCCGACAACGCACGGTTGCCCGATGTCGCCACCGGCGCGTGGCCTGCTGCGGGCGGTGCGCTGGACTGGGTCGGCATGGACGGGATCGACCTGCCGGTGCGTTGCGCCGACGGGCAGGGTGGCACGCTCACGGTTCCGGCGCGTGTCTCGGTGCAGGTGAACCTGGCCGATCCCGCGGCGCGCGGCATCCACATGTCGCGGCTGTATCTCGCGCTCGAGCGATCGCTGGGCGAACAGACGTTGACGCCGTCGGGCCTGTGCAGCCTGCTCCACGCGCTGGTGGCTTCCCACGCGGATCTCTCGACCCGTGTCCGCCTGCGCATCGACTATTCGCAATTGCTGAAGCGCCGCGCGCTGGTCAGCGACAACGCCGGCTGGCGTGCGTATCCGGTGACCGTCGAGGCGCAGTTGCTGGACGAACACTTCAGCGTGCAATTGGGCTGCGAAGTGACGTATTCCTCGACGTGCCCGGCTTCGGCTGCGCTGTCGCGGCAACTCAACCAGCGGCGTTTCGATGACGATTTCGCCGATGCCGTGCCGTCGCCGCGCGCCGTCCGCGAGTGGCTGGGTTCCGAGCACGCGGTGGCCGCGACCGCGCACGCGCAGCGCAGCACGGCGACAGTCATGGTGCGGCTCGCGCCGGGGTTCGACCTGCCGGTATCGGAATTGATCGATGCGGTCGAAGGCGCACTGGCGACGCCGGTGCAGACCGCCGTCAAGCGCGAGGACGAGCAGGCCTTCGCGAAGTTGAATGCGGAAAATCTGATGTTCTGCGAAGACGCCGCGCGCCGCATCCGCGCCGCACTCGATGCCGACAAGCGGATCGCAGGCTACCGCGTCCGCGCCGCGCACCACGAAAGCCTGCATCCACACGATGCGGT
>JBDZUX010000003.1:3590-56382 GCA_040255405.1 Lysobacteraceae bacterium | reverse complement strand
CCGGCGCGCGCAACCAGGTTTCCATTGACGAATGTCGCCGCGACGCTGGCGCGGAAGGTATCCCCCTCGAACGGTGACCAGCCGCATTTCGACAGCACTTGATCGCGATGGACGGTCTGCGGTTGGTTCGGATCGATCAGGGTCAGGTCGGCGAAATAGTCTTCGCGCAGATAGCCGCGGCCATCGATCGCGAACAGCGTCGCGGGCGCGTGCGCACAGGCTTCGACCAATCGTTCCAGGGTCAAGTCTTTGTTGAACACCGATTCCAGCGCCGACTGCAGCGCGAACTGGATCAGCGGAATGCCGGACGGGCAACTCGTGTAGGGGCGGGCCTTTTCGGGTGCAAGATGCGGCGCATGGTCCGTGGCGAGGACATCGATGCGCGTGTCGGCCAGCGCCCGCGTCAGCGCTTCGCGATCCGGCCCCGCCTTGATTGCGGGGTTGCACTTGATTTTCCCGCCCAGCCGCGCGTAGTCGGCGTCGCTGTAGCGCAGGAAATGCACGCAGGTTTCGGACGTGATCTTTTTGTTCGCGATCGGGCCGGGTTCGAACAACGCCAGTTCGTCGGCCGTCGAGACGTGCAGCACGTGCAGCCGCGTGCCGTGTCGGCGCGCGGTTTCCACCGCCCATTTCGTCGACTCGAAGCAAGCTTCGCGCGAGCGGATTTCCGGATGCAGCCGCATCGGGATGTCCTCCCCGTACTCGGCTTTCGCGCGATCGAGATTCGCGTGGATGATGCGGCTGTCCTCGCAATGCACCACCACCGTCACGGGCGACTCGCTGAACACGCCATCCAGCGCGTTCGGGTCGCTGACGCAAAGATTGCCGGTCGACTCGCACAGGAACACCTTCACGCCAGGCACCCTGCGCGGATCGAGCGCGCGGATGGCATCGAGGTTGTCGTTGCTGGCTCCGAAGTAGAAGGCGTAATTGGCGAGTGAAGTGCGCGACGCGGCCGCGTACTTGTCTTCCAGCAGGTCGTGCGACAGCGTCGCCGGTTGCGTGTTCGGCATGTCGATGAAACTGGTGACGCCACCGGCGACCGCGGCGCGCGATTCCGAGGCGATGTCGGCCTTCGCGGTATAGCCGGGTTCACGGAAATGCACGTGGTCGTCGATCATCCCGGGCAGCAGCCACAGGCCTGAAGCGTCGAATACCTGTTCGTCCGCGCGGGCATCGAGATCGCCACCGATTTGTGCGATGCGCCGATCGCGGATGCGCAGGTCGGCCTGGAAGCGGCGGCCTTCGTTGACGAGTTCGGCGTTCTTGATCAGCCACTCGGCCATTCAGTGTTCTCCGTGGGCGTGCCTGCAGCGCCGCAGCGTGAAGTGTTCGGGGACCGGATCTTCACCGCCTTCGCACAACGGCTGGCAGCGCAGGATACGCCATGCCGCAAGCAAGCTGCCGCGCAGTGGCCCATGGCGTGCGATCGCGATGCGCGCGTAGGTGGAGCACGTCGGATAAAACCGGCAGCGTGCGCCCAGCAAGGGGCTCAGCAGGCGCTTGTAGGCGGCAATCAGGAACAACAGGAAGCGTGTCACGGGCGGGCGCCGTCCGCTTGGGGAAAGGGGCGCGGACGGGGCTTTTGAAATTGGTTGCCCGACCGCATTGACTACGCTATAACACGCGGTCGCATCTCCACAACCTCGGGTGCAAGGACATGGCAAAACCGAAGCACGGCGCTGCCAGGCGCAGCGGCAAGCAAGCGAAGGCCTCGGCCAAGCCGGCAAAGGCCCGGCCCGCGAAGAAGGCGGCCGCAAAGCCGACGCGCAAATCCGCGGCCAAAACCGTGCACAAGGCGCCCGCGAGAGTCGCCAAGGCGGTAAAAAAGCCGGCCCGAACCGCCACCAAGGCGGTGAAGAAGGCCAGCGCGAAGAAGGCTGCCCCCATCTCCACCATCAAAAACAAATCCAAGATCCCCACCGTGAAGAAAGCTGCTCCCGCCAAGAAATCGAAGGTCACGCCGGCGCCGCACAAGTCCGCGCCAGCCAACCACGTCGCCGCCGCCCACGATACGCCCCGCGCCGTACACCAGCCGACCCGCAAGCAGCATGCAAAACCGGTTGGCGGCGTCGCGGCGCGACTGAGCGTCGGTGCGGCCGCCGAACAGACCATCACCCGCGAGGATGGGCGCTACGCGCTGCCGGCCAGCGTCAACATCGAGCTGCCGAAGGCCTATCGTCCCTCGCCCAAAGAGGAATACATGAATCCGAAGCACCTGGCATATTTTCGCCAGAAGCTGAAGGATTGGCGCGACCAGCTGGTCGAGGAATCGCGCCAGACCATGGAAAACCTCCGCGAGGAAGTGCGCGACGTGGGTGACGACGCCGAGCGCGCCACCCGCGAAACCGAGAATTCGCTGGAACTTCGCACCCGCGATCGCTACCGCAAGCTGATTTCGAAGATCGAAAAGGCGCTGCGCAAGATCGAGGAAGGCCGCTACGGCTATTGCGAGGAAACCGACGAGGAGATCGGCCTGGAGCGTCTCGAGGCGCGTCCGATCGCGACGCTGTCCCTGGATGCACAGGAACGCCGCGAGCACCTGCAGAAGCAGATGGGCGACTAGCCGAGCGGTTCCGCTCGCGAGGCCCGGAAGGTTGGGCTGACCGCGGCTTCATCGCGGGAAGCCCAACGCGCGCGCGCGCGTATCGTTGTGCATCGTCGTGTGTCTTGTCGGGCTTCTTCCGGGCTGCGCCCGGAATTGCCCAACCTGCGCGGTTTGTTCCATCTCCGGCGCTCGTACACTCTGTTCGAAGACGCGCGTCCTGCGCGCGCGATACGTGCTTAGTTGACGGTCGGGTATGCCTGCGCGTGACAGCTTGGCTGAACGGCGTGGCGACCGCGCCGGCGGGTGAAACTGCGCATCCGGTGCTTGATCGGGCGCCGCGCCGCCTCCATTCTCATGACATCGCCCGCTTCGGCGGGTTTGAAGCATTTGCGACCCCGAGTCAGACATGGCAACCGAAACCAACGAATCCCCCGTGACCGCCACCATCGAGCTGCCGGTGCTGCCGCTGCGCGACGTGGTGGTGTATCCGCACATGGTGATCCCGCTTTTCGTCGGGCGCGAAAAATCGATGAAGGCGCTGGAGGCGGCGATGGAAGGCGACCGCCGCATCCTGCTGCTCGCCCAGAAACAGCCGGAAACCGACGATCCCACCGAAGCCGACCTGCACGCCGTCGGCACCATCGGCAACCTGCTGCAACTGGTGAAACTGCCGGACGGCACCGTGAAGGTGCTCGTGGAAGGCCAGTCGCGCGCGCAGCTGCAAAGCTGCTTCGAATCCGATGGCATGCTGCGCGCCCACGCGGTGTCGCTGCAGCCGCTGTTCGATCGCCCGACGGTGGAACTCGAAACCGCGGCGCGGATGCTGGTCAGCCTGTTCGAGCAACTGGTGCGCCAGAGCCGCAAGCTGCCGCCCGAAGTCCTGACGGGTCTGTCCGGCATCGATGACTTGTCGCGCCTGGCCGATTCGATCGCCGCGCATCTTTCCGTGCGTCTGGCCGACAAGCAGAAGGTGCTGGACACGCTCGCGGTCGGCGCGCGCACCGAGATGCTGATCGGACTGGTCGAGAGCGAGCTGGACCTGCAGCAGGTCGAGAAGCGCATCCGCGGACGCATCAAGACCCAAATGGAGAAGAGCCAGCGCGAGTACTACCTCAACGAACAGATGAAGGCGATCCAGAAGGAACTGGGCGACATCGAGGAAGGCGGCAGCGAGATCGACGCGCTGGCCAGGAAGATCGACCAGGCCGGCATGCCGAAGCCGGTGCTGGCCAAGGCCAAGGCCGAGTTCAACAAGTTGAAGCAGATGCCGCCGATGTCGGCCGAGGCCACGGTGGTGCGCAACTACCTCGATTGGCTGACGGCCGTGCCGTGGAAGAAGCACAGCAAGGTCCGGAAAGATCTGCGGATCGCCGAGCAGGTGCTCGACGAGGACCATTATGGCCTCGAGAAGGTCAAGGAGCGCATCCTCGAATATCTGGCCGTGCAGCAGCGCGTGAACAAGATCAAGGGCCCGATCCTGTGCCTCGTGGGACCGCCCGGCGTCGGCAAGACCTCGCTGGGGCATTCGATCGCGCGCGCGACCAATCGCAAGTTCGTACGGCAGAGCCTGGGCGGCGTGCGCGACGAGGCCGAAATCCGCGGCCATCGCCGCACCTACATCGGTTCGCTGCCGGGCCGGATCATCCAGAACATGGCCAAGGTCGGGACCAAGAACCCGATGTTCATGCTGGACGAGATCGACAAGATGGCGATGGACTTCCGCGGCGATCCGTCGGCGGCATTGCTGGAAGTGCTGGACCCGGAACAGAACCATGCCTTCAACGACCACTACCTGGAGGTCGATTTCGACCTGTCCGAGGTGATGTGGATCGCGACCGCCAATTCCATGAACATCCCGGCGCCGCTGCTGGACCGCATGGAGGTCATCCGCATTCCCGGCTACACCGAAGACGAGAAGGTCGCGATCGCCACCAAATACTTGCTGCCGAAGCAAAAGAAAGGGGCCGGGTTGAAGGACGAGGAGCTTGCGGTCACCGAAGGCGCGTTGCGCGACATCATCCGCTACTACACACGCGAATCGGGCGTGCGCAACCTCGAGCGCGAGCTGGCCAAGATCTGCCGCAAGGTGGTCAAGGAACTGACGCTGAAGGAAGGCGGCAAGACGCCGGCGAAGGCCAGGGAGGCCGCGCCCGCCAAGGCCAAGTCCGCCGCCAGGAAGCGCGCGCCGTCTGCCATGAAGGTCGAATCGAAGAATCTCGACAAGTACCTCGGTGTGCGCCGCCATGACTTCGGCCGCAAGGAACAGCAGAACGAAATCGGCCTGGTGACGGGCCTCGCGTGGACATCGGTCGGCGGCGACCTCCTCAGCATCGAAGCCACCGTGGTCCCGGGGAAGGGCAAGCTGATCCTCACCGGGCAACTGGGCGATGTGATGAAGGAATCGATCCAGGCCGCGCAGTCGGTGGTGCGAGCGCGCAGCCAGCGGCTGGGTATCGAGCAGGACTTCCACGACAAGTACGACATCCACGTACACGTCCCGGAGGGCGCGACGCCCAAGGATGGACCCAGCGCGGGCATCGCGATGTGCACGGCGCTGGTGTCGGCGCTGACCAAGAATCCGGTGCGTGCCGAAATCGCGATGACGGGAGAAATCACGCTGCGCGGGCGGGTGCTTCCGATCGGCGGCTTGAAGGAAAAGCTGCTGGCGGCACATCGCGGCGGCATCACCACGGTGATCATTCCGGAGGAAAACAAGAAGGATCTTGCCGAAATTCCGAAGAACATCACCGACGCGCTCACCATCCATCCGGTGCGCTGGATCGACCAGGTGCTGGACATCGCACTGGAACATCCGCTGACGCCGCTCGCCTCGCAGCCGGACGTGGCGACGCCGGAAGTGAGCGACCTGCCGGTCGAAACCACGCACGAGCAGGCCGACGACAACGCGGCCAAGCGCACCCACTGAGGTCCACGGGACCGGCGGCACGCGCGATGCATGGCGCGTCGCCGTCGGCACTTGCGTTTTTGCGTGGCCCGTGATGGTGCCGGACGTGGGTTGCCTTCCGATGGTCGACACGCTGAAATTCAAGCGCCGCCTTTTATTGCGAGCCTTGTGGGGCGCTGGTATAAAGGCCGGGCCGTGCGACGCAGACGCTCATGCCGCGCATCGCTACGGGAATCGCAACACGACCGGACAGACGTGATCTTGGCGACACAGGGAAAACGTCCTTCCACCGAACAATCCACGGGCTGCTCGCAATCCAAGAGGGAGTCTCCATGAACAAAGCTGAGTTGATCAACGCAATCGCCGATCATGCCGATCTGTCCAAGGCCGACGCCGGTCGTGCGCTCGACGCCGTCACCGACCAGATCAAGCGCGCACTGAAGAAGGGCGACGACGTGTCGCTGGTCGGGTTCGGTACCTTCGTGGTACGCAAGCGCGCCGCGCGTACCGGCCGCAATCCGCGTACTGGCGCCACCATCAAGATCAAGGCGTCGAAGGTGCCGGCGTTCAAGGCCGGCAAGGCGCTGAAGGACGCGCTGAACTGAGGCTCCCGGTGCGACCGGCACTGCCGGTCGCACACGGATTTGGCGGCCGACGCGCACTGCGTCGGCCGCAGCTTTTCGGGGGAATGGAATCTCCGTGGGCTGGGCTGAAGCAGGCTTCAGCGGCGGAAGCCCAACGTTACCGTCAAGATGTTGGGCTTCGCGGATGAGGCCCGTTCGGCCCAACCTGCGGAAGCCACCCCAGGAGAACCCGGAACGTTTTCGCAAGTTTCGCCCCCCACCCCAGCGCCACGCGCTCGGCCTACGCCCGCTCCTTCCGCAAGCGGGATAGGGGGAGTGACAATCGTGCTGTGCGCGATGCACCTATTGACTGGATCTGCGGGACATGGATGTGCCGCGTGCGGAAGCCGCTCTGCGGCTGACGCGGAAAACGTGGCGCGGCTCCGCCGCGACCGTTTTCGTGAGGGCCGTGGCAGGATGCCCGGTGCCGAACAACAACACGGGCGCTTAGCTCAGCGGTAGAGCGTCTCCTTTACACGGAGAGGGTCGGGGGTTCGAAACCCTCAGCGCCCACCATCACCGGCGCGGCACGGCGAGTGCCACCTTGCCTTACAATACTTGGCTGATTTGGCCATCGTCACGGCGGAAACCATGCTGCAAGCCATTCGCAACCTGTTCAAGAGCTGGATCGTCATCGCGATTTTCGGCGTACTGGTGGTCGTCGCGTTCCTGTTCTTCGGCATCGAAGGTTATTTCAGCCAGAGCAACGCGACCTGGGTGGCCAAGGTCGACGGCCACGAAATCTCGCAGCAGGATTTCACCTCTGCCTTGAACAACGCGCGCCAGCAGCAGTTGAACCAGCCGGGCAACACGGTGGACGCGTCGGAGTTCGAGAAGCCGGCATTCAAGGAAGAAGTGCTGAAGCGCGTAATCAATCGGCAGTTGTTGATCAACGCAAATGACGAGTACGGCATCAAGGTGCCCGATGCGGTGGTTCGCAACCAGATCGCGTCGTATCCGGTCTTCCAGGTCAACGGCAAGTTCGACTCTTCGACGTATCTCGCGTGGCTCGCACAGCAGGGCAAGACCGCGCAGCAGTTCCAGGACGAGATCCGCTCCGACCTTGCGACCCAGCAGGTGCCACAAGCCATCGTCGCCACCGCATTCGCCACCAAGGCCGAGGCCGAGGCCTTCTTGCGCCTGCAACTGCAGACCCGTGATTTCAGCTACGTCGAATTGCCGCCGCCCGCGCCGACCAGGCAGGAGCAGCAGGTCACCGACGCGCAAATCGCGGATTACTACAAGCAACACCAGAAGGAATTCATGACGCCCGAAGAGGTGTCGGTGAACTACATCGATCTCGACGCGGCCACCATGAAGGTCGTGCCGGACCTGAGCGACAAGGCCCTCCAGGCGCGCTACGACAAGGAGAAGGCGCGCTTCGTCAGCCCGTCGCAATGGGAGGTTTCGCACATCCTGATCAAGTTGCCGGCCAAGCCGACCGACGCCCAGAAACAGGCCGCCCTGGTCCAGGCGAAGAAGGTCGAGGCGCTGGCCAAGGCGCCCGGTGCGGATTTCGCCAAGCTCGCCGAGCAGCATTCCGACGACCTGGGTTCCAAGCGCCAGGGCGGCGACCTCGGCTGGTTGTCGAAGGGCGATGCGGGTCCCGCGTTCCAGGCCGCGCTGGACAAGATGAAGCAGGGCGACATTTCCGATCCGGTACTGACCTCGGACGGTTATCACATCATCGATGTGCGCGACATGCGCGAGGGCCACACCGAGACTTTCGCGCAGGTGCGCGACCAGTTGGTGCAGGAGGCGACCAAGGACGCACGCCAGGACACCTATCGCGATGTCGGCAACAAACTCACCGACATGATCTACAACGATCCGACGTCATTGAAACCGGCGGCGGAAAAATTGGGACTGACCATCCAGACGACGCCGTTGTTCGGGCGCGAGGGCGCCAAGACCGGGCTGGCCGCCGATCCCAAGGTGGTGAAAGCCGCGTTCTCCGATCTGGTGCTGGTGCAGGGCAATACTTCGGATCCGATCGACCTCGGCAACGACCACATCGTGGTGATCCACGTCGCCAAGCACGTGCCCGCGGCGGTCAAGCCGCTGGCGGAAGTGAGCGACACGATCAAGCAGACCGTGGTCCAGCAGCGCGTGGATGCCTCGGCCAGGAAGATCGCCGAGGCGGCATTGGCCAAGCTGCAGGGTGGCGCAAAGCTGGATGCGCTGGCGCAGGCCGCGGGCCAGGCCGTACAGCAGAAAACCGGCGTGATGCGCAACGCCGCCGATCTGGACCCGGCCCTGTTGAAGGCCGTGTTCGAGATGGCGCACCCGGCGAAGGGCGCCGCTACGCACGCACTGGTGCCGATGGAACAAGGCCGCTACGCCTTGGTGGTACTGGGTGCGGTCAACCCGGGTGATCCCTCCAAGGTGCCCGCGGAAGCGCAAGGTTTCCTGCGCGAGCAGATGGCGCGCGCCTACGGTGGCGCCGACATCGAGGCGTTCCTCGACGTGCTGCGCAGCAAGGCCAAGATCGAGACGGCGCCACAGCGGCTCTGATGTTTGGTTGACCGGTGCGGAGCGCCTTGCGGGCCGCTCTCTTTGGAGCGCGTCGAGGTCGCGAAGCATTGCCGCGCGTCATGTCGCTGGACGCGATCCCGGATCGCCGGCCTCCTGGACCGGTGGCCGAGGACGTAATGGAATCCCGGTACGATCGAAGCCGCCGTGTGTCGTCACGGCGGCTTCGTGGGGACCGCGCCGTGCGGCCGGGAATACAGGGCCGTCGTTCGCGTTGCGGCAGCTTCAGAGATACGTCACCACGACTTCGCTGCGGCTGTCACCGTCGCCAAGCGCCTGGATGCTTACCACCCGCGGCGGACCGTCGAACCTCCCGATTTGCGCGCTGGCGGGCGCGGTGGATGGGCTGGAAGGAGTGGCCAGCGGCACGTTGGCTACGGTCGGCGTCGCGACGGCGCCCGCAAACGTGACATGTCCACCTGCAACTGCAAAAGCAATCAGAAACGGCACGGGTGCCATTTGCCTCTCCCTCCTTGGGATAGCGACAATGGTTCCCTCCCACACGCGCCTTTTTTACAAGGCGCGGCACACCGCAGTCTGGATGCCCGTCACACTCCTGCCAGTGCGTACCTTTGTTCACATTTGGGACCCGGGATGCCACGAGGCCACCCGGGACCCCGGCGGCGGCCCGGGGTGGAAGCGCGACGATTGCGGGCGCTGCCTCCGAATCGGATGCGCCGATCACCAACCCATGTAGTGGCCACCGTTGATCGCGAGGTTCGCGCCGGTGATCCACGCGGCCTTTTCGTCCAGGAAAAACGCGACCGCGTAGGCGATTTCGTCCGGGTTGCCCAGCCGGCCGACCGGAATCTGCGCGACGATCTTGGCGCGCACCTCCTCGGGCACGGCCATCACCATGTCGGTCCCGATGTACCCGGGCGATACCGTGTTGACGGTGATGCCGAACTTCGCGTTTTCCTGCGCCAGCGAAATGGTGAATCCGTGCATGCCGGCTTTCGCTGCGGCGTAGTTGGCTTGGCCATACTGGCCCTTCTGGCCGTTGATGGAGCTGATCTGGACGATCCGTCCCCACTTGCGCGCCCGCATGCCTTCGATCACCGGGCGCGTGACGTTGAAGCAGGAATTCAGATTGGTGTCCACCACCTCGATCCATTGCTGGTAGGACATCTTGTGGAAGGTGGTGTCGCGCGTGATGCCGGCGTTGTTGACCAAGATATCGATGGGGCCGGCCTGTTCCTCGACCACGCGCACCATCTGCTCGCACGATTGCGGGTCGGAAACATCGCCCTTCACTGTGAGGACGTCGATGCCTTCGCCGCCCAGCTTGTCGCGCCAGGCCCTGGTTTTTTCTTCGTTGCGATAGTTGGTCGCGACCTTGTGTCCCATCCTCGCCAACTGATGGACGATCGCGGTGCCGATGCCGCCGGTACCGCCCGTTACCAGTGCCACGCGTGCGCTCATGACGCCTCCTCCGGGTGATGGTGCGGTCATCCTAGCGCTTTGCCGGCGGCGGCCGGTAGGGCAGGCTCCAGCCCGCCATCCCGTCGCGTCGGGGCGGGTCAAGGCCTGCCCTGCGAAGCGCCGCCGGGCGGGAGTTCAACCCGCCGGCCCTTGACGTGATGTGCCAAGGGTTGCCTCGGTAGCGCGCGCCGTCACACCCTGCAATCGTCCAGGGTCGAAGCGTTCGGCGGCGGCCTGCAACATCGCCGCGGGGTCGGCGGCTTCGGGAATGTCCTGGGCCAGGAACCGGAGCGCACGCACCAGCGTCGTGCCCGGGTTGCCAAGGTCCACCGACGGCGCGTCATTGGACTTCGAGAGCTTGCGACCTTCGGCGTCCACCGCCAGCGGCAAGTGCAAATACGCGGGTGTCGGAAGCCCGAGCAGACGCTGCAGCAGGATCTGGCGCGGCGTGGAATCGAGCAGGTCGCAGCCGCGCACGACTTCGGTGATCCGCTGGTGCGCGTCGTCCACCACGCAGGCGAGTTGATAGCTCCACAGGCCGTCGGCGCGCTTGAGCACGAAGTCGCCGACCGCTTCGCGCATGTTCTGCACCTGCGGACCCTGCAAGCCGTCCACGAACGCGATGGTGCGGTCGGGGGCGCGCAAGCGCCATGCGGGTTCGCGGTCGCCGCGCGGCGCGCTGATGCAGCGGCCGTCGCGGTGGGGGGTGCCCGCGCTTTCGAGATCGGCGCGGCTGCACCAGCAGGGAAAGGCATGACCTTCCGCGCGCAAGGCTTGCAGTGCTTCTGCGTAGGCATGACCGCGCCGGGACTGGAATAGCGGCGGCGCGTCCGCGACCAATCCGAGTCGTGCCAACGCGGTGAGGATCGCGCGCGTGGAACCCGCCATCTCGCGCGGCGGGTCGATGTCTTCGATCCGAAGCAGCCATTCCCCATGCTGCCTGCGCGCGCGCAGCCAGCTTGCCAGTGCCGCGACCAGTGACCCGAAATGCAGTTCGCCGGTGGGTGAGGGCGCGAATCTTCCGCGGTACGCCAAGCGGGCTCCTTTGACTGACGGTGCGCCGCGGCTAGTATGCGGCAGCTGGGTCCAAAGACGGGGAAACCGATGAGCGCAACCACAGGCTTACCTTCGCGTCGCGAGTTGACGATCCGTGGCGTCATCATCGGCATCGTCATCACCATCGTGTTCACCGCCGCGAACGTCTATTTCGGACTGAAGGCGGGTCTGACCTTCTCGACGTCGATTCCCGCGGCCGTGATTTCGATGGCGATCCTGAAGGCCATGCGCGATGCCACGATCCAGGAAAACAACATCGTGCAGACGGTGGCTTCGGCCGCCGGCACGCTGTCCTCGATCATCTTCGTGCTGCCGGGCCTGGTGATCGTCGGGTACTGGAGCGGGTTCCCGTTCTGGATTTCGGCCGGCATCTGCGCGACCGGCGGCATCCTCGGCGTGATGTACACGATTCCGTTGCGGCGCGCGCTGGTGACCGACTCGGACCTGCCGTACCCCGAGGGTGTCGCCTGTGCCGAGGTGCTGAAGGTCGGCAGCGGGCCCGGCGAACGGATCGGCCGGGTGGCCGAAGTGGCATCGGTGCCGACGGCGGGCGTGGCGCGCGGAACCGGTGCGCCCGCCCCCGCGGCGGCTGCGGAAGCGAGTGCCGCCGGCTTGAAGGCGGTGCTGTGGGGCGCGATCGTTTCAGCGATCTTCTACGTCATCGTGCAGACCCGGGTCTTCGCTGCTGCCGTCACCGATTATTTCCGTGTTGGCGGCGAGCGCGGCGGCGCCACCGGTTTCGATTTCGGCCTCTCGTTTGCATTGTTCGCGATCGGCCACCTGGTCGGCTTGTGGGTGGGCGTGGCGATGCTGGTCGGCGCGGTGATCGGGTGGGCGTGGGCGGTGCCGTACTTCACGCACCTGTACTGGGCGGCTGGTCCGGCCGCCGAAGTCGCGCAGGCCGGCTGGAGCCATTACGTGCGCTTCATCGGCGCCGGCGCGATCGGCGTGGCCGCGATCTGGACGCTGGCGAAGCTGGTGAAGCCGTTGGCCAGCGGGCTTGCCGGCGCGTTCCGCGCGTCGCGCGCGCGCAAGGCCGGTACGTTTGACCAACTGCCGCGCACCGAGCACGACATGCCGATCGGCATGGTCGGCCTGATTTCGCTGATCTGCATGATCCCCATCGGTTATCTGCTGTGGCACTTCGCCGTCACCAACGGATTGGGCGATGTGACCTGGGCGCTGGTGATCGGCGGCGTGGTGTTCGTGATCCTGCTGAGCTTCCTGGTGTCGGCGGTGTGCGGCTACATGGCCGGCCTGATCGGATCGTCCAACAGCCCGCTGTCGGGCGTGGGCATCCTGGTGGTGGTGATCGCAGCGCTCTTGCTGGTCGTCGGCATCAAGCCTTTCCTGCCCCCCGGCGCCGACCAGGCGCTGGTCGGCTTCGCGCTGTTCATCACGGCGATCGTCTTCGCGGTGGCGTCGATCGCCAACAACAACCTGCAGGATCTGAAGACCGGGCAACTGGTGGATGCCACGCCGTCGCTGCAGCAGTGGGCGCTGGTGATCGGCGTGCTGGCCGGGGCGGTGGTGATCCCGCCGGTGCTGGACCTCCTGCAAAGCACGTACGGCTTCCTGGGTGCACCGGGCGCCGATCCGGCGATCGCCTTGCCAGCGCCGCAGGCGGGCCTGATCTCCGCGTTGGCCAAGGGCGTGATTACCGGCGAGGTGCCGTGGGACATGATCGGACTGGGCGCCGGCATCGGCGTGGCCATCATCATCCTCGACGAATTGCTGGGCGCCTGGAAGAAGGGGCCGCGGCTGCCTCCGCTCGCCGTGGGCTTGGGGATTTACCTGCCCACCTCGACCACGCTGATGGTGGTGGTGGGCGCGCTGGTGGGTGCGTGGTTCGATCGCCGTGCGGACCGCCATCCCGGCGCCGAGCCCACCAAGCAGCTCGGCGTGCTGCTGGCTTCCGGCCTGATCGTGGGCGAAAGCCTGCTGGCGGTGATCTTCGCCGCCATCGTCGGCCTGAGTGGCAAGCAGGGGCCGATCGCGCTGGCAGGCGCCGACTTCGAGAGGCCCTCGATCATCATCGGCGGGGTGGTGTTTGCGGCCCTGGTGGTCCTGCTTTACCGCTGGATCATCCGGATGG
Source organism: Lysobacteraceae bacterium (assembly GCA_040255405.1). Lineage (GTDB taxonomy): Bacteria > Pseudomonadota > Gammaproteobacteria > Xanthomonadales > Rhodanobacteraceae > 66-474. The sequence continues at coordinate 43,201 of JBDZUX010000003.1, read as the reverse complement.
GCCGCGCGACCGCTTGAGAAGTTTCGGACACGTCGCCATTTCGTCAGCATATCTGCCGTCGTAGGAGCGCGCCCGCGCGCGATGGTCGCCAGCAGGCTGGCTCCTACAGCTCTTCGCAAATGGGAACGACATGACCACCACCGAAACCCGCCCGTTCGAAGCCGAAGTCGCGCAAGTGCTGCGCCTCGTCACCCACTCGTTGTATTCGCACAAGGAAATCTTCCTGCGCGAACTGGTGTCCAATGCGTCCGACGCCTGCGACAAGCTTCGCTTCGAAGCGATCGGCAATCCCGGGTTGCTGGGCGACGACGGCGAATTGCACATCGATGTCGAGTACGACAAGGACGCGAAAACCATCACGGTGCGCGACAACGGCATCGGCATGAGCCGTGATGAAGTGGTCGCCAATATCGGCTCGATCGCAAGTTCCGGCACGCGGCGTTTCCTCGAATCCTTGTCCGGTGAACAGCAGGCCGACGCGCGCCTGATCGGCCAGTTCGGCGTGGGTTTCTATTCCGCATTCGTGGTAGCCGACAAGGTGTCGGTGCTGACCCGCCGCGCCGATGCCGCGGCCGCGGAGGGCGTGCGCTGGGAAAGCGACGGCAAAGGCGAATATTCGCTTGCCGCCGAGGCAATCGCCGCGCGCGGCACGGCCGTGATCCTGCATCTCAAGGACGACGAGTCCGAATTCCTCGACCACTGGAAGTTGCGGGAACTGATCCGGACCTATTCCGACCACGTCGCGTTTCCGATCCGGATGAAGAAGTACAAGGACGGCAAGCCGACCGACGAGTGGGAAACGATCAACGACGCCTCGGCGCTGTGGGCGAAGAACAAATCCGAAATTCCGGACGACGAATACAAGGCGTTCTACAAGTCGCTCGGCCACGACTTCAACGATCCGCTGGCCTGGAGCCACAACCGGGTCGAAGGCAGCCAACGTTTCACCACGCTGCTCTACATACCCGCGCAGCCGCCGTTCGACCTCATGATGGGCGGGCGCGACGAGCGCAAGGGCGTCAAGCTGTACATCAAGCGCGTCTTCATCATGGACGCGGCCGAGGAATTGCTGCCGAATTATCTGCGTTTCGTGCGTGGCGTGGTCGACGCCGACGACCTGCCGCTCAACGTCAGCCGCGAAATCCTGCAGCACAACCGCCAGATCGAGCGGATCAAGGCGTCCTGCGTCAAGCGCGTGCTGGACCTGATCGAGAAACTGGCGAAGGACGAGCCGGAAAAGTTCAAGACCTTCCGCAAGGCCTTCGGCAATACGCTGAAGGAAGGCATCGTGGAGGATCCGTCGAACCGCGAGCGGATCGCGAAACTGCTGCGCTTCGCGTCGACCAGGGGCGAGGGTGCCGCGCAGGAGGTGTCGCTGGACGACTATCTCTCCCGGATGCAGCCCGGCCAGGAGGCGATCTGGTTCGTCACGGCCGACAGCTACAGGGCGGCCGCCGGCAGTCCGCAGCTCGAAGCCTTCCGGGCCAAGGGCGTCGAGGTGCTGCTGATGTTCGACCGCGTCGATGAATGGATCATGGGCCAGTTCGGCGAGTACGAGGGCAAATCGTTCCGCAACGTCGCCAAGGGCGAGTTGCCGCTCGACGAAGCCGACAAGCAGAAACAGGAAGCCGCGGCGAAGGAAGCCGAGCCGCTGGTGAAGAAGCTGAAGGACCTGCTGGGCGACCGCGTCGGCGACGTCCGCGTTTCCGCGCGGCTCACCGATTCACCGTCGTGCCTGGCGCTCTCCGACTACGAACTCGCACCGCATCTTGCGCGGCTGTTGCGCGAGGCGGGCCAGGACGTGCCGGACTCCAAACCCACGCTGGAAATCAATCCCGCGCACGCGCTGGTGAAACGCGCGGAATCGGAAACCGATGAAGCGAAAGCGAAGGACCTGGCGCTGCTGTTGCTGGAACAGGCCGAGATCACCGCCGGTGCGCAGTTGCCCGACCCGGCGGCGTTCGTGCAACGGATGAACCGGGCACTGCTGGGCGCGTGATCGTGGTCAGGAGCGAAGGCCCAGTTTTGCCGACCGGCTGTTGATTTCATCCACGGCGGTTTTCAGGTCGTAGCCGTATTTTTGCCGGCACAGTTTGATGGCTTCGACCTTGTGGCCCATGCGCAGCTCGACTTCGATTTCGGCGTCGCTGATGTCGGTTCGCGGGTCCGTCGGCTTGGTTTGCCCACGGCGATAAAACACCCTCGCCAACAAGTATCCTCCGGCGAAGCAGATGACCGGCAGCAGCCAAGGCTGGGTGAAAATATCCATCGCAGGTCCCCGATGGGAGCCGGCCGTCATTCTAGCTTTGCGCGGTACCACCGGATGACCGGAAATGATCAAGTCCGAATCGATGTCTGGCTCTGGGCCGCACGGTTCTTCAAGACGCGCGCGCTGGCCAAACAGGCGATCGAGCGCGGGCGGGTGACGATCGGCACCGACGCCTGCAAAGCCTCGCATGCCATGAAAATCGGCGAGGCATTGCGCGTCGTGCGCGGCGATGAAACGTTCGAGGTCACCGTCGCAGGCCTTGCGCACAAGCGCGGCTCGGCCGCAATGGCGCAGTCGCTTTATCGCGAATCCGATGCGTCCATTGCGGCCCGGGAAAGTGCGCGCGAGCAGCGCCGCGCCGAACGTGCCGGTTACCAGCCGCCACCGAAACGGCCCGACAAGCGCGCACGCCGCTTGATCCGCGCCCTCGGGGACTTCGACGCCTCGTGAGGTTTACGGCGTGGCGGAATGGGGCCGTTCGCCGACGCGTCGTTCCGCGCGGTCGGTACCGCGAAGGCGAGGCGCTGCATCAAGGCCCGGGCATCCGGCGCTTGCGCCCGCACCGCGCCGGCCCGAAACTAGCGCCTCGGGCCTCCGGGGGCGGTGATGGCGGTATTCGACATCTTCAAGCGGTTCAAGACTCCGACGACGGCATCGGCCGAACGCCGCGAGGACGAGCGCCTGCGCGCCTCCCTCGGCGCGCGCGTACTGGTGGTGGACGACTCCGCCACGATCCGCGCGGTGCTGGGCAAGATGCTGATGCAGGATGGCTATGAGGTGCTGAAGGCCGCGGACGGCGAAAGCGCGATCGAGATGGCGCAATCGCAGCTTCCCGACCTGATCTTCCTGGACATAGTGCTGCCCGGCCTCTCGGGGTTCGCGGTACTGCGTGCGCTTCGACGCGAGGGCGCCACCCGCACCACGCCCATCATCATGATGAGCGGCAATCAGCAGGCGACCGAACAATTCTATGTGCAGCGCTTTGGCGCCGATGGTTTCGTCAAGAAGCCGTTCGGCCGTGCGGAAGTGTTCCACGCGATCCGTTCCCTGGTGCAGGCCGGACGCGTGTCCGCGCGGATCGAGGCCAAGTCGGTGAATGCGATTCCCGAAGGCATCTCGCCGGAAGAATGGAATGCGATTCCGGACGTGGCAATGCCGGACGCGGCACATCTTGCCGCGTTGCCGCCGGCTGCCGTCGCGCCCGCGACGTCGCTGGGCGCGAGTGTGGAGGAGACTTCCCATTCGCACGCGTCGCCCAGGGCCTCGGGCACGCCGATGCACGCCGGGCAATCCGCAGTCGCCGGCGCGTGGTCCGGTTCTGCAGTCAGCATGGCGGCGCGGCCAACGCTCGGCCGCGCTGCGCAAGCGGCCGTGATTTCGGTGGCTTCCTCGGTCGCGCAGGATCACGCACCGGTATCGGACGGTGCGCAAGCGGCAGAAGGGTCGCCGGGCGGGGACAAAGCCTGACCGCTGCGGGTGGCCCTGCCGCCATGCGTCGCGCCTGAACTTCGCGGATCGAGCCATTCGCGGCGCAACCCGGCAGACAGTTCCGGGCGCTTCGCGCGGCCGGCACCGCTGCACGCGGCACCAATCGGCATCACCCGATCAGCGACTTCATGCGATAAAGCGCCTCCAGCGCTTCCCGTGGCGTGAGCGAGTCCGGATCGAGCGCGCGCACGGCATCGGCCAGCTTCGCTGCTTGCGGATCGGGAGCCGCGGGCGTGAACAGGTCGGATTGCGGCGACGTGGGCGTGCCGGCGTGCGTCGCCGGGCCGGGCGGGTCGGCATGCGGATTGCGTTCGAATGCGGCCAGGGTCTGTTTCGCATCCGCGATCACGGCTTTCGGCAAGCCGGCGAGGGCGGCCACCTGCAGGCCGAAGCTGCGGTTCGCGGGACCTTCCTTCACCGCGTGCATGAACACCAGCTGGTCACCCTGTTTCGCGTCGTGGTATTCGACCGCGTCGAGGTGGACGTTGGCGATGGCGTCGAACTGCGAGGCGAGTTCGGTCAGTTCGAAATAGTGCGTCGCGAACAGGGTGAAGGCGCGGTTGCCCGTTGCAAGGTGCACCGCCGCGGCCCGCGCCAGTGCCAGGCCGTCGTAGGTCGAGGTGCCGCGGCCAACTTCGTCCATCAGCACCAGGGACCGCGCCGTCGCGTTGTGCAGGATGTTGGCGGTCTCGCTCATCTCGACCATGAAGGTCGATTGCCCGCGGGCAAGATCGTCGCCGGCGCCGATGCGGGTGAAGATGCGGTCGATCGCGCCGACCGTCGCTGAAGCTGCCGGAACGAAACTGCCGATGCAGGCCAGCAGCACGATCAGTGCGTTCTGGCGCATGTATGTCGACTTGCCGCCCATGTTGGGGCCGGTGATCACGAGCATGCGGCGGGAGTCGTCAAGCACGAGATCGTTGGGCTCGAACGGTTCCGTGCGCACGGCTTCCACCACGGGATGGCGGCCGCCTTCGATCGCGATGCAGGCGTCGTCGACGAGTTGCGGGCGCGACCAGTTCAGCGCGTCGGCACGTTCGGCCAGCGCGGCCAGGACGTCCAGTTCCGCCAATGCCTGTGCCGCCTGCTTCAACGGCGCGAGTTTTTCGATCAGCGCGTCCAGGATGCCGTCGTACAGCGCGCGCTCGCGCATCAGCGCGCGTTCCCTGGCCGACAGCACCTTGTCCTCGAAGGCTTTCAGTTCCTCGGTGATGTAGCGCTCGGCGTTCTTGGTGGTCTGGCGGCGGGTGTAGTGTGCGGGGGCCTTGTCGGCCTGGGCCTTGCCGAATTCGATGTAATAGCCATGCACTCGGTTGTAGCCTACTTTCAGCGTGGCGATGCCGGTCGCGGCGCGCTCGCGCGTTTCGAGTTCGACGAGGTATTGATCGGCGTTGGTGGAGAGCTGGCGCAACTCGTCGAGCTCGGCGTCGTAACCGTCGGCGATGGCGCCGCCTTCGCGGAGCAGCGCAGGTGGGCGTTCCACGATGGCCGCCTGCAGCAGGCGGATCGTGTCCCGGTGCTCACCAAGGCGGTCCAGCAGTTCATGCAGCAGCGGCGAATCGAGTTTGGCCAGCACCTCGCCCAGGCTCGGTGCCGCGGCAAGGCCGTCGCGCAGGGTCGCGAGGTCGCGCGGTCGCGCCGAGCGCAGCGCCACGCGCGCGAGAATGCGCTCCAGATCGCCGATCGCGCGCAGTTGTTCCCGGAGTGCGCCCAGCCCGTCGGACTCGATCAGTGCCGCGAGTGATTGATGGCGTCGCCGCAACGTCACCTGATCGCGCAACGGTCGATGCAGCCAGCGCCGCAGCGCCCGCGCGCCCATGGGTGTGATGGTGGAATCCAGTACCCCGAGCAGGGTGTAGCGCGCGTCGCCCGACGGATGCGTATCCAGTTCGAGATTGCGGCGGGTCGCCGCGTCCATCGCCACCGTTTCATCGGCCGCTTCGATCGCAAGCCCGGTCAGGTGCGGCAACGCGGCCTTCTGGGTTTCCTGCAGGTAGCCGAGCAGGCAGCCGGCCGCCGCGACGGCCAGCGGCACGCCATCGGCACCGAAACCGGACAGATCGCGGGTGCCGAAGAAGCGGGTCAGTTCGCGCCGCGCGCTGGTTTCGTCGAAATGCCATGGCGGGCGCATGCGCAGGCCGTGCAGGGTTGCGACCGACGGCGGCCAGCCCACGTCCTCGCACACCAGGGTTTCGGCGGGCGCGAGCCGCGCGAGTTCCGCGGCCAGTGCGTCGGCGTCGACGACTTCGCTGAGGAGAAAGCGTCCGCCCGCCAGGTCGACCCAGGCCAGCCCAAACCCCGATGCGCCAGCCGCGATCGCCAGCAGCAGGTTGTCGCGGCGTTCCGGCAGCAGCGCCTCGTCGGTGACCGTGCCGGGTGTGACCACCCGCACCACCTTGCGATCCATCGGTCCCTTGCCGTTCGGGTCGCCGATCTGTTCACAGATCGCGACCGATTCGCCCGCCCGCACCAGCTTGGCGAGGTACGGCTCCATCGCGTGGTAGGGCACGCCCGCCATCGGGATCGGCGCACCGGCCGATTCGCCGCGCTGGGTCAGCGTGATGTCCAGCAGCCGTGCGGCCTTGCGCGCGTCATCGTAGAACAATTCATAGAAATCGCCCATCCGGAAGAACAGCAGCGTGTCCGGGTACTCGGCCTTGGCGGCGAAGTACTGGCGCATCAGCGGGGTGTGGCGGGCGAGGTCGGCGTGGTCCATCGGGATGTCGCGGGCTCGGACAGGCGCGCAGTTTCGCATGCGCCGGTCGCAGCGCCCAACATCGCGCACTGCCTGATGTCCCGGTTCGGGGACCGGACTATCCGTTCGCGCCGAGCGTAGCGGCCTTCAGGCCGTGAAGTCGAAGCGCGGTGCGGCTGTCCTTCGACTCCGGCGCTTCGCGCCTGAGCCCGGGACGAACGGCCTTTTTCGAACGAGGTGCGATCGCGGTGTCACGAGACTGTCATGTTCCGACGCTGCAATAATCCCGTCACGGGACTGCCAAGACCCCCTGCATGCACAAGCGTGTACTGATCGTCGAAGACGAAGCCTCGATCCGCGACATGGTCGCGTTCGCGCTGCGCAAGGCGGACATGGAGGTGATCCATGCCGCGGACGCGCGCGCCGCCCTCTCGGCCATTGTCGACGCGCCGCCCGACCTGATCCTGCTGGACTGGATGCTGCCCGGCATGACGGGGCTGGAACTCGCACGGCGCCTGCGCAGCGAGGAGCGTACCGCCGACGTGCCGATCATCATGCTGACCGCGCGGGGCGAGGAAATGGATCGCGTCAACGGCCTCGAGGCCGGCGTCGACGATTACGTGGTCAAGCCGTTTTCGACCCGCGAATTGATCGCGCGGATCAAGGCGGTGCTCAGGCGTGCACAGGCCGATGACGGAACGGGTTCGATCGAAATCGGAGGCCTGCGCATCGACGGACCCGCGCATCGCGTGTATGCCGGTGATACGCAGGTCGAAATCGGCCCCACCGAATATCGCCTGCTGCACTTCTTCATGAGCCATGCCGAGCGCGCTTATTCGCGCGCGCAGTTGCTGGACCAGGTGTGGGGCGGCAGCGTCTACGTGGAGGAGCGCACGGTGGACGTGCACATTCGCCGCTTGCGCAAGACCCTGGAACCGTTCGGGCTGGAGGGTCTGATCCAGACAGTGCGCGGCACCGGTTATCGATTCTCCACCCAGCCATGAATGCCGATCGCGCGCGCGCGTGGCGCCTTGCGGCGCAGTTGAGCGATTTGCGCACGGCCGCGTGTGCCCTGGGGGACGCGTTGATCCTGCTGGACCCGGAGGGACGCGTGCGCTGGTGCAACCCGGCGGCGCAGCGCCTGCTGGGCGTGGCGTGGCCGCGCGATCGCGGCCAGCCGCTGGCGGCGCGCTTTGGCGATGGCGAAGCCGGCACGTGGCTGCGGACAGGACAGGGTGATGGCGACGATGTCGCGTCACCGGTCGACACCGCGGTACGCCTGCAGCTCTCGCTGATTCCCTACGGCGACCACCGTCGCCTGCTGATCGCGCGCGACATCAGCCGCGTCACCAAGCTCGAGCAGGTGCGCCGCGATTTTGTCGCCAACGTTTCGCATGAGCTGCGCACGCCGCTGACGGTGATCCACGGGTACCTGGAACTGCTCGATCCCGAGGATGTGCCGGCGCTCGCGCCGGTGCTCAACGAAATGCGCACGCAGTCGCAGCGTATGCGGCAGATCGTCGAAGACCTGCTGGAATTGTCGCGCCTGGAGATGCAACAGCACATTCCCGAAGAGCGCGTGGAAATGGGACCGCTCCTGGAATCGCTGCAGCGCGAGGCGGAAGCCCTGAGCCACGGCAAGCATCTTGTCGCGATCGAGGACCAGGGCCATGTCGATCTGCTGGGCTCACCCAAGGACCTGCACAGCGCGTTTTCCAACCTCGTCAGCAACGCGGTGCGCTATACGCCGGAGGGCGGCAGCATCACGATCCGCTGGAAGCGCACGCCGACCGGTGCCGAGTATTCGGTCACCGATACCGGCTACGGCATTCCCGCCGACCACCTGTCGCGGCTGACCGAACGGTTCTATCGTGTTTCGTCCAGCCGCTCGCGCGCGACTGGCGGCACGGGACTCGGGCTTTCGATCGTCAAGCACGTGCTGAACCTGCACGATGCCCAACTGCGAATTGAAAGCGAGCCAGGCGAAGGCTCGACGTTCACGTGCGTGTTCGACAAGGCGCGGTTGCTCGAATCCGATGGATAGTTCGTTGCGCAACCTTCATGCCGCGCATCCGCGGCAGCGCAGGGCGTGGGACCAGGACCAACGCGGGTTGGCGCGGTTGGCGGGGCTCGCCCGGTGGATGGAGTAAGCGGTGAGCGGGGCGCTGAGGAAACGGGCGAAGTCCCTCAGGCAGCAGGCCCTGGTGGTCTACCACGTGGCCCGTGACCCGCGAACCCCATGGTTCACCCGGGTCTTGGCATTGGCAGTTGCGGCCTACGCGCTCAGTCCGATCGATCTCATCCCGGACTTCATTCCCATACTTGGCTATCTGGATGATCTCGTCATTGTCCCCTTGGGCCTGATGCTCGTGTTGCGACTGACCCCGGGCGAGGCTCTGGCTGCCGCGCGGATCAAGGCGGAGCGGGCGGCCGATCGGCCAGTGAGTCGTGGCATGGCCGCCGTGATCGTCGGCATCTGGGCGTTCGCCGCGGTGGTTCTCGGCGTGTGGGCATGGAGGCGATTTCGAACCTGACAGATCATCTCCGGTCAACGCTTGCCGTTGCGTGGTGAACAGGCGGTACCGCGGAAGTCGGCGGCCAGGAAAAAACGGCGGACATTCCCTTGTCCGCCGCCACCGCTGACCTGTCGAGGTCCGAAGGTTTGGATCTGGATCCCGGCCCGGGGCACTGCTGGACCTCGGCATCCCTGCCTCGGCAGGCGGCCCGCCTGCGGCATCCTGCCTCCGGCGCTCACCATTGCGCGAGATGCGATTCAACGCATCCCGCAAGCGCAGTGGCTCGCCCCTGGGCTGGCCGGGATTCCGGCATCCCGTCAGAACTTGACCTCGGTCCACGCCCCGATCTCGCGGCTGTGGACGTCGACCGTGGTGTTGTTGCCCAACTTTTCATCCTTGTAGGCGAGCGCGACCTTCACGCCCTTGGTGATCGGGAAGGCGACGCCCGCGTTCCAGTACGTGTCCTTGAGCGAGGGATCGAGGTCCTTGCTGGGCTTGACCTGGTCGTAGCGCGCGAACACCGATGCGCTGGTGAAGTCGTAACTGCCCCACAGCGACCAGCCCGACGCCTTGTCGGTCGCGGGCGTGGTGACGTTCTTCCAGTTGTCGGCCGTGAACCATTCCGCGCCGAGGCGCAGGCCGTCGCGGTTCCAGGCCGCCATCGCGTCGTAACGCCGCGCGCTGTGCAGCGCGGGCGAGGATTGGGTGTCCTTGCCCAGATCACCGTCGTAGGCACCGACCGCGAACATCAGGCCCTTGACCGGCTGCAAGCCGGCGCGGCCCTCGAAGTCGACGTGGTTCGAGCGCGACGGGTTCTTGTAGCCGGCGCCGTTGATGGCCGACACCTGGTAGTTGAACATGCCGTTGTCGCCGAACAGGTGCAGGCCCCAGTCGGCCGAGTTGCCGTACTTCATCCTGTCGACCAGGGTGTTCTCGACATAACGGTAGCCGTACCAGTCCTCGACGAACGGTATCCACGCCATGTTGGCCGAGCCGACACGCAGCGTGGCGAGCGGGGAAAACGCGCCTTGCAGGTAGGCCTTCTTCACGAACAAGTTCGTCTGGCCATCGTTGCCGACATAGTTGAAATCGGTGGTCAGGTTGGCCGACCAGACGTCGTTGAACTTGTGGTCCACCGACAGGTAGAACCGCTTGACGTCGATGCCGGTGCCCGAAGCGTCGGTTTTCGTGCCGTTGCTGGTCTGATCGAGGTGGGTGAAATCGGTGAACATCGTGCCGCCGATCCTGGTGTTGTCGGCCCATGACGCGGCGGAGCTGGCTGGTGCCTGTTGCAGCGCCTCGATGTTCTGCTGGTTGCTGGCGTTGATGCTGGACTGCGCGTCGGTGCGTGCCTGCAACGCGTCGACCCTGGCCTGCAGGCTCGCGAGTTGCGCCTTGAGGTCGGCCAGTTGCTGCGCGTCGACCGAGGTGGTTTGGGCCATCGCCCCGAAGCTGGAAACCGTCAAGCCGGTGGCGATGGCCACCGCAAGCATCTTGGTACGCACGTAAACATCTCCTGTCGTCGGAAGGAACTCCCGCATGTCGTTGTCCGCGGGATCACCGGGCATGTTGGGCCGTGATCGTTGCGGAGTTGTTCCAGGCGTGTGACAGGCAGATGACACCGCACCAGCGCATTGGGGGCTTGATCTGGATCACCGGGGTGTCATCCAACTGAAACATTTTTCTCATGGAACGGCAACACGGGGCGTTTGAAATTGGCCTCGACAACCACGACGCACCAGGAGACTCGCGTGACCTCGAACAACAAGCTTCGCCTGCTCGCACTTGCCACGACGCTCGCGCTCGGCCTGGGCGCAGCGCACGCCACCGACATCACCGGCGCCGGTTCCAGCTTCGTTTATCCGGTGATCTCGAAATGGTCGGCGGCCTACGCCGAGAAGACCGGTAACCGCGTGAACTACCAATCGATCGGCTCCGGCGGCGGCATCGCGCAGATCAAGGCCGGCACGGTGGACTTCGGCGCCAGCGACATGCCGCTGGACGAAGCCACGCTCGCCAAATTCGGCCTGGGCCAGTTTCCCGACGTGATCGGCGGCATCGTGCCCGCCTACAACATCGCGGCCATCGCGCCCGGCAAGCTGGTGCTGGACGGCCCGGTGCTGGCGAAGATCTTCCTCGGCCAGATCACCAACTGGTCCGACCCCGCGATCGCGGCGCTGAACCCCGACATCGCGCTGCCCAGCGCGAAGATCACCGTGGTGCATCGCTCGGACGGCTCGGGCACCACGTTCAACTTCTCCAACTACCTGTCGAAGGTCAGCCCGGAATGGAAATCGAAGGTGGGCGAGGGTACCGCGGTGAACTGGCCGACCGGCATCGGCGGCAAGGGCAACGAGGGCGTGTCGGCCTACGTCAAGCAGATTCCGAATTCGATCGGTTACGTCGAGTACGCCTACGCCGTGCAGAACAAGCTGGGTTACGCGCGCATGAAGAACGCCGCTGGCAAGGTGGTCAACCCCGAAAGCGCGAGTTTCAGTGCCGCGGCCGCCACCGCCGACTGGTCGCACGCGAGGAATTTCAATCTGCTGATGACCAATGCGCCGGGCGCCGAGGCGTGGCCGATCACCGCCACCTCGTGGGTGATCATGTACAAACAGCCGAAAAACGCCGCGAACTCGAAGGTGGCGCTGGACTTCTTCCGCTACGCCTACAGCGATGGCAAGTCCGCGGCCACGGCGCTGGACTACGTGCCGCTGCCTGCCAGCCTGGTGAACCAGATCGAGGGCTACTGGAAGAGCGAGTTCAAGTAGGAGCGCGTTTCAAGCCCCTCTCCCTCCGGGAGAGGCGGCCGCAGACCGCGCGCGTAGCACGGGGGTGAGGGTACGAGTACGCCGCTATACCGCGCTTCGTCCGAACCCTCATCCGCCCTTCGGGCACCTTCTCCCGGAGGGAGAAGGGAGAAACCATCAACGAATTTCCCATGTCATCGAATCCCGCCACCATCGCGATCGCCAGCGCAGACCGCCGCAGCCGCAGCGACGCGCGCCACGACGCGTGGTTCCGCCGACTGCTGAAGGCTTGCGCGTTGCTGGTGCTGGCGGCGTTGCTGGGTGCCGCGCTGTCCACGCTGTGGGGCGGGCGCGAAGTGCTGTTCGGGCAGGGGTTGCACTTCCTCACCAGCGCCGAATGGAATCCGGTCACTGACACCTACGGTGCTTGGGCCCCCATTTTCGGTACACTGGTGACGTCGGCGATCGCGCTCGTCCTCGCGGTGCCGTTGAGTTTCGGCATCGCGTTGTTCCTGACCGAGATCGCGCCGACCTGGCTGCGCGGTCCGGTAGCGACCGCCATTGAACTCTTGGCCAGCATTCCGTCGATCATCTACGGCATGTGGGGGCTGTTCGTGTTCGTGCCGTTCATGGCGCGCATCGAGCCTACCCTTTCCGACACTTTGGGCCGTGTGCCGCTCGCCGGGAAACTGTTCCAGGGGCCGCCGATCGGGCTGGGCCTCTTGACGGCCGGCATCGTGCTGGCGGTGATGATTCTGCCGTTCGTCTCCTCGGTGATGCGCGAGGTGTTCCAGACGGTGCCGAACCGGCTCAAGGAATCGTCGTATGCGCTCGGGTCCACCACCTGGGAGGTGGTGTGGGACATCGTGCTGCCGTACACGCGCTCGGCGGTGATCGGCGGCATCTTCCTGGGGCTGGGACGTGCGCTGGGCGAGACGATGGCGGTGACCTTCGTGCTCGGCAACGCGTACAACATCACGTCTTCGCTGCTGATGCCAGGCACCTCGATTTCCTCTTCGATCGCCAACGAATTCAACGAGGCGGTCGGTACGCACCGCTCGGCACTGATCGCGCTTGGCTTCCTGCTGTTCGTGGTCACGTTCGTAGTGCTGCTGGTCTCGCGACTGATGTTGCGCCGGCTGGCGCGGCGGGAGGGCGCGTGATGGCCGTCGACATCTACGTCCGCCGGCGTGCCGTCAACCTGGCGGCCATGCTGCTTGGCGGCCTGGCCGCCGCCGTGGGGCTCGTGTTCCTGGTCTGGATTCTGGGGCTCACGGTGAAAAACGGCCTCGCTGCGCTGGATCTCAAGCTGTTCACGAAAATCACCGCGTATGGCGCCGAGGGAGGCCTGTCGAATGCCATCGTCGGCAGCCTGGTGATGGATCTGGTCGCGCTCGCGATCTGCGCGCCGATCGGTGTGCTGGCCGGCACCTTCCTTGCCGAATATGCGAACCGCACAAAGTTGGGTGCCACGATCCGCTTCTTGAACGACATCCTGCTGTCGGCGCCATCGATCGTGCTGGGCCTGTTCGTGTACGTGATCGTGGTGCTGCCGATGTCGAACCTCACCCACGGTGCGGTGTCGTTCTCGGGTCTGGCGGGTGCGATTGCGTTGGCGCTGATCGGCCTGCCGGTGATCGTGCGCACCACCGACGAGATGCTGCAATTGGTGCCGGGCACCCTGCGCGAAGCAGCGCTTTCGCTGGGTATCCCGCAGTGGAAGCTGACCGTGCAGGTGCTGATGCGGGCGGCCATCTCCGGCATCGTGACCGGTGTGTTGCTGGCGCTGGCGCGGCTTGCCGGCGAAACCGCACCGCTGTTGTTCACGGCCTTCGGCAACAACTTCATGGTCGCCAATCCGCTGGACAAGATGGCGAGCATTCCGGTCGCGATCTACCAATACACCAACGATCCCAATCCTGCGCTGCACGCGATCGCCTGGGCCGGTGCGCTGCTGATCACGCTGTTCGTGCTGCTGCTCAGCCTGTCCGCCCGTTGGTACCTGCACCGCCACAGGATCGCCCATGACTGAGGACACCGCCTTGCTCAACCCGCCCCCCGTTTCCGTGCAAACGGTTGCTTCCGTCGCCGTGTCACCGCCAACCAAGCTGGCGGTGCGTCATCTCAACTTCCTGTATGGCGACTCCCAGGCGCTCAAGAACATCAGCATGGACCTGCCGGAAAAGCGGGTCAGTGCGATCATCGGCCCCTCCGGTTGCGGCAAGTCCACCTTGCTGCGCGTGTTCAACCGCATCTACGCGATCTATCCGAACCAGCGCGCCATCGGCGAGGTGCTGCTGGATGGCGAGAATATCCTCGACAGCCGATATCCGGTGCACAAACTCCGCAGCAACATCGGCATGGTGTTCCAGAAACCGGTGCCGTTCCCGATGACGATCTTCGAGAACATCGCGTGGGGCATCCGTCACCACGAGAAGCTTTTGAAGCCTGAAATGGAGGGGCGCGTCGAGCAGGCACTGCGCCGTGCGGCGCTGTGGGACGAGGTGAAGGACAAACTGAAGCGCAGCGCGCTGGGCCTGTCGGGCGGCCAGCAGCAGCGGTTGTGCATCGCGCGCAGCATTGCGCTGAGGCCGGAAGTGCTGCTGCTGGACGAGCCCACCTCGGCGCTCGACCCGATCGCGACCGGCCGCATCGAGCAGTTGATCGAAGAGCTGAAGCACGATTACACGATCGTGATCGTCACCCACAACATGCAGCAGGCCGCGCGCGTGTCCGACCGCACCGCCTTCATGTACCTCGGCGAACTGGTGGAATTCGACGAGACCGAAAAGATCTTCACCAAGCCCGCCAAGCGACAGACCGAAGACTATATCTCGGGGAGGTTTGGGTGATGCCCCTCTCCCCCCGGGAGAGGGGTTGGGGTGAGGGTTCGATGCCACGGCACGTTCCACACCCGCCGAACCCTCATCCGGCCCTGCGGACAAGAGAAACAGCGGCCTTTCACGCTCCTTCTCCCGAAGGGAGAGGGTAACAACACGAGCCACGAAATGAATACACAACCCCACGACCACCTCGTGAAAAGCTACGACGAGGAAATGTCCCGGCTGACCGGTGAGATCGCCGCGATGGGCGAACTCGCGACCCGGCAACTGGAAGCTGCCATGGACGCACTGGGCAAGCGCGACAGCCAGGCGGCCGAACGCGTCGCGGACAACGACGACGCGATCGACGAGCAGGAACGCCGGATCAGCGGCGATGTCTTGCGATTGCTGGCGCTACGCCAGCCGATGGCGCGCGACCTTCGAGAGGTCCTTGCCGCGTTGCGCATCGCTTCCGATATCGAGCGCATCGGCGACTACGCCACCAATGTCGCCCGGCGATCGATGACGCTGAACCTCTCCGCGCCCGTGCCGCTGGTGGGCAGTCTCGGTCCGATGTCGAGGATGGCTTGCAGGCTCGTTCGCGATGCCATGCGCGCCTACGCCGCGCAGGACGCCAATCTGGCGTACGCCGTATGGGAACGCGATGCCGACCTCGACGCCCTCTACACCACGCTGTTTCGCGAACTGCTCACCTACATGATGGAGGATCCGCGCAGCATCACCGCCTGCACGCACCTGCTGTTCATCGCCAAGAACATCGAACGCATCGGCGACCACGCGACCAACATTGCCGAGAACATCTGGTTCGTCGTGCGCGGCGAAACGCTCAACGAGCCGCGCGCCCGGCGCGACCTGACTTCCGACCCCTGACCCACGGGCCGGCCGCGTGCCACCGGGCGATTCCACGGGAACACGCAGATGAGGCTGGTGCCGACGCGCGCGATGTGCGGCGAACCGAGCGCGGCCGGTGTCGGCCACGTGCGCAAACCGCACTTCGGCGCGGGCATCGACGCATCCGGCGTGCTTGTCGCCCATCGTAGTCGCGCCCGAGTTCATGCCTGGCCGCCGCGTGATTCGTCGCCGATGGATCTGGACGCTTGGCGCGCGCACCGGATTGCGGTAGAACGACGGTTTCCAATGGCGGACGTGCGCCCGTGAAAGCCGATCCCGACGATGCAGGGTTGCGCAGGCAGGCCGAGCAGGTCGCCGCCGCGTTGCGCGCTCACGGCGAAATGCTGGCGACCGCCGAATCCTGTACCGGCGGTTGGATCGCCAAGGCCTGCACCGATCTTGCCGGCAGCTCCGAATGGTTCGAGTCCGCTGCGGTGACCTACAGTAATCGCGCCAAGCAGGCGTTGCTGGGCGTCACCTCGGCCACGCTGAAAAAACACGGCGCGGTCAGCCGCGCATGCGCGCTGGAAATGGTGGCGGGCGTGCTGGCGCGCTTCGAGGCAAACGTGGCGGTGGCGGTCACCGGCATCGCGGGCCCCGGCGGCGGCTCGCCGGAGAAGCCCGTCGGCACGGTTTGGGTCGCCTGGCAATGGCGTGGCCACGAGGCGCGGGTGGAATGTTTCGGGTTCGAAGGTGACCGCGATGCCGTACGCCGGCAGACCGTGGCCGTTGCCCTGGCGGGCGTTTGGACGATTTTGGGCGCGTAGCCGCGGGACTGGCGACGCGCGGGGGGGGGGTGTCGGTGCCATGGGAAAGTCCTTACGGCATGATGCGGCTTGCGCCGCTATGCCTTCGCGGCTGGTGTGAAATAATGGAAACGTCATCGCGACGGCATGGTCTCAATCCGTGAGAGCCACCCCCGCGACACTTCACACAGCACGATCAATCGAGGGTTGCACGATGGACGACAACAAGCGCCGCGCACTGGCTTCCGCACTGGGCCAGATCGAGAAGCAGTTCGGCAAGGGCGCAGTGATGCGCATGGGCGATCGCACCGCCGAAGCCATCGACACGGTTTCCACCGGTTCCCTGGGCCTGGACGTGGCGCTGGGCGTCGGCGGCCTGCCGCGCGGCCGCGTGGTGGAAATCTACGGCCCGGAATCATCGGGCAAGACCACGCTCACCTTGCAGGTGATCGCAAGCTGCCAGAAGAATGGAGGCACTGCGGCGTTCGTGGATGCCGAGCATGCACTCGATCCGTCCTACGCGGCCAAGCTGGGCGTCAATGTCGACGACCTTCTGGTTTCGCAACCCGACACCGGCGAGCAGGCGCTTGAAATCGCCGACATGCTGGTGCGTTCCAATGCCGTCGATGTGGTGGTGATCGACTCGGTCGCGGCGCTGACGCCGAAGGCCGAAATCGAGGGCGAGATGGGCGATTCGCACGTCGGCCTGCACGCGCGCCTGATGAGCCAGGCGTTGCGCAAGCTGACCGGCAACATCAAGCGTTCCAACACGCTGGTGATTTTCATCAACCAGATCCGCATGAAGATCGGCGTGATGTTCGGCAACCCGGAAACCACCACCGGCGGCAATGCGCTGAAGTTCTATGCCTCGGTGCGCCTCGACATCCGCCGCATCGGCGCGGTGAAGAAGGGCGAGGAAGTGATCGGTTCGCAGACCCGCGTCAAAGTGGTCAAGAACAAGGTTGCGCCGCCGTTCCGGCAGACCGAATTCGAGATCCTGTACGGCGAAGGCACTTCCTACGAGGGCGAGTTGATCGAACTCGGCGTCACCAACAACCTGGTCGAGAAATCCGGTGCCTGGTACAGCTACGGCGGCGAACGGATCGGGCAGGGCAAGGAAAATGCGCGCCAGTGGTTCAAGGACAACCCCGCCGCCGCCAAGGAACTCGACACCGCCTTGCGCGCCAAACTGCTGGTGGGCGTGGGCGGCAGCGGCGTCGCCGCGACGGAAGATGCCGAGGAAGTCGAGGCATAACGTTCTTGCAGGAGCGCCTGCTGGCGACCGATCGCGCGCAGGCGCGCTCCTACAATGCCGGGCATGAGGCAGCGTCGCGACTCCAAATCCGCAGGCGGCAAGGAAGATCGCAGCGCCTACGATCGCGCGCTCGGCATGCTCGCGCGCCGCGAGTATTCGCAACGCGAATTGCGTGCGCGGCTGGAGCACGCGGGTTGCGACGAGGCCGAATCCAAAACTGCTCTCAGGAAACTGCGCGAACAGAAATACCAGGACGACGCGCGCTTCGGTGAGATGATCGTGCGCGCGCGGGTGGGACAGGGCTACGGGCCTGCCCGTATCCAGGCCGAGTTGCGCTCGCACGGCTTGGCCGATATTGCGATCCGCGCGCTGGTCGATGCCGCGGACGCCGATTGGGAGTCCCTGGCCTCGGCGCAACTGCGCAAGAAGTACGGCAGCAAGCCCGCCGTCGACCACGCCGAACGCGGCAAGCGCGCGGCCTTCCTCTTGCGTCGCGGTTTCAATGCCGCCACAGTTAGAATCGTCACCCATTCCGAGGTTGGCGACTCCGGCGATTGAGGTCATCGTTTTGCGATCATCCCTGATCGCGGCGTCGTGAAATGGCGTCGCAAACGAGACGTTGCCGTAAACGCCAGCATCAGAACGGCCTTCCATGGCCTGGCTTTCAACAACAGCGGCTCCGGGCTTTCGTCTTCGGGCGAGCCCCGCGGTCGCCATTACCTGAGCTTCCGACGCAACCGCATGAAAACCGCAGAAATTCGCGCACGCTTCCTAAGGTTCTTCAAGGATCACGGCCACACCATCGTGCCCTCCGCGCCGCTGGTGCCGGCCAATGATCCGACGTTGTTGTTCACCAATTCGGGGATGGTGCAGTTCAAGAATGTGTTCCTCGGCAGCGAGAAACTGCCCTATGTACGCGCGGCCGATGTGCAGCGCTGCCTGCGCGCCGGCGGCAAGCACAACGACCTTGATTCGGTTGGCTATACCGCGCGCCACCACACCTTCTTCGAGATGCTTGGCAACTGGTCGTTCGGCGATTACTTCAAGAAGGAAGCGATCGAGTGGGCGTGGGAGCTGCTGACCCGCACGTTCGGACTGCCGCCCGAAAAATTGTGGGTGACGGTTTACCACACCGACGACGAGGCGTACGGCATCTGGAAGGATGGGGTTGGGGTGCCGCCCGAACGCATCGTCCGGATCGGCGACAACAAGGGTGCGCCGTTCGCCTCGGACAACTTCTGGCAGATGGCCGACACCGGCCCGTGCGGCCCGTGCAGCGAAATCTTCTACGACCATGGCGCCGATGTCGCGGGTGGTCCGCCCGGCTCGCCCGACGAGGACGGCGACCGTTACATCGAGATCTGGAATTTGGTGTTCATGCAGTTCGACCGTGCCGAGGACGGCACGCTGTCGCCGCTGCCCGCGCCGTGCGTGGACACCGGCATGGGCCTCGAGCGCCTGGCCGCGGTGCTGCAGGGCGTGCATTCCAATTACGAGATCGACCTGTTCCAGCGCCTGATCGCGGCCGCGCAAAAGCTCACCGGCTGCGACGACCACGAGAACAAGTCGCTGCGCGTGATCGCCGACCACATCCGCGCCTGCGCGTTCCTGATCGTTGATGGCGTGCTGCCTTCCAACGAAGGCCGCGGTTACGTGCTGCGCCGGATCATCCGGCGCGCGTTGCGCCATGGCTGGATGCTGGGCGTCCGCGGCGATTTCTTCTGGAAGATGGTCGCGCCGCTGGTGGCTGAAATGGGTGAGGCGTACCCGGAGCTTGCGACCAAGCAGACGCTCGTCGAGCAGGCACTGCGAGCCGAGGAACAGCGCTTCGGCGAGACGTTGGAACACGGCATGAAGGTGTTCGACGAGGTCGCATCGCAATCGGACGAGTCGATCCCGGGCGAAGATGCCTTCCGCCTGTACGACACCTATGGCTTTCCGGTGGACCTGACCGCCGACATCGCACGCGAGCGTGGCATGAGCGTGGACATGGCCGGGTTCGAACGCGCGATGGAGGCGCAGCGCGAACGCGCGCGCGCGGCGAGCAAGTTCGAGAGCAAGGCGACATTGCCGGCCGAGGTCGCCAGCAGGCTGGCTCCTACGGCATTTCTTGGCTACGAAACGCTGGAATCGCAAGACGGCAAGGTGCTGGCGATCCTGCGCGAGGGCCACGCCGTGGACGCACTCGAGCCCGGCGCATCCGCCGCGATCATTCTGGACCGCACGCCTTTCTATGCCGAGTCCGGCGGGCAGGTCGGCGACACCGGCGCGCTGGAGCATGCGAATGGGCGCTTCATCGTCCACGACACGCAGAAATTCGGTGGGCAGTTCCATGGCCATGTCGGTGAATGGAAAGGCAATGCGCCGCTGCGTGTTGGCGAAAAGGTGTTCGCGCGCGTCGATGCCGCGCGTCGGCAAGCCACGGTGCTGAATCACTCGGCGACCCACCTGTTGCATGCTGCATTGCGCGAAACGCTGGGCGAACACGTCACGCAAAAGGGTTCGCTGGTCGCGCCCGATCGGTTGCGCTTCGACTTCTCGCATTTCCAGCCGGTGAAGCCGGACGAACTGCGCCGCATCGAGGATCGGGTGAACGAACAGATTCGCCGCAACGACGCCGCAGAAATTCGCCACATGGGTTACGACGACGCGATCGCCACGGGCGCGATGGCACTGTTCGGGGAGAAGTACGGCGACGAAGTCCGGGTGCTGCGGATGGGCGATTTCTCGACCGAGCTGTGCGGCGGTACGCACGTGTCCCGCACCGGCGACATCGGTCTGTTCAAGATCGTGTCGGAGTCGGGCGTCGCGGCCGGCATCCGCCGCATCGAGGCGCTGACCGGCGCGGGTG
Source organism: Lysobacteraceae bacterium (assembly GCA_040255405.1). GTDB lineage: Bacteria > Pseudomonadota > Gammaproteobacteria > Xanthomonadales > Rhodanobacteraceae > 66-474. The sequence goes on along the minus strand of JBDZUX010000003.1, from coordinate 22,897 downwards.
CGGTGGCGCACGTCGCGGATGAGGAGCATCGGCTCGCGGAGGTCGCCGGGATGCTGTCGTCCAGCACGGGCGAGGTCGCCGACAAGTTGCGTCAGTTGCTCGACAGGCAGAAAAAACTGGAGCGCGACCTGGAGGCCATGAAAGCCAAGACGGCCAGTTCCGCCACCGGCGACTTGGCATCGCATGCCGAGGCCATCGGGAACATCCAGGTGGTCGCGGCGCGGATCGACGGGATGGACGCGAAAGCCTTGCGCGAAGCGGTCGACACGCTGAAGCAGAAGCTTGGTGATTGCGTGGTGTTGCTTGCGTCAGGTGGGGACGGCAAGGTGGCATTGGTCGGGGGCGTGCATGGCGTGGCGCTGGGCAAGATCAAGGCCGGCGAAGTCGTGGCGTACGTGGCCAAACAGATCGGCGGCAAGGGTGGCGGACGGCCCGACATGGCGCAGGGCGGTGGCGCTGATTCGCCGGCCCTGGAGCAGGCGCTGCACGGCTTGGCGGGCTGGGTGGCCCAAGCGTTGAGTCAGGCCCGCTGATCGCGAAATCCTCCGGTGCGGAGAGAGCAAGGCGCTCCGTCCATACCGTGCCAGAAGTCACGTCGGTTTCATTGCCGGGCTTGGTCCGTTCATATATAGTCGCGGGGCGTTTGATCGCCCCCGCACCGGTCTATTGCGGGTGATGGAGGAACCTGAACGTCGCGATGCATCCTGCGTCGGTTCGCGATCGTCCTGTCTCGCTGCGATTCGCGATCCGGAGGGGAACGCGCGTCGCGGTTTTCGGGTCCAATGGATCCGAGTGAATGGAGTTCTGTCATGTTGATTTTGACCCGCCGGGTTGGGGAAACCCTGATGATCGGCGATCAGGTAACCGTTACGGTGCTGGGCGTGAAGGGCAACCAGGTACGCATCGGCATCACGGCGCCGAAAGATGTCGCGGTGCATCGCGAAGAGATCTACCAGCGCATCAAGCAGGAACACGAGGCGGGCGGTGGTGGTGCGGCGGTCGAGTCCGACGAACCTCCCCGGCACGAAGCGACCCACGGCTGATGCCGGAACGTCCTACGGCTTTACCGCAAGCGTGCATGCCTTTATCCTCATCGACCGGTTTTGCCGGCCGATCGTCGTGCGTGCGAGCCGCGATGGAAGGTTCGAAGTGACATACTAAGCAATTTCGGAGAGATGCCCGAGAGGCCGAAGGGGCTCCCCTGCTAAGGGAGTATCGGGTCAAAAGCCTGATCGAGGGTTCGACAAAATCGCCGGGAGCGATTTGGACGGCCGAACGGCCGGCCCCGAGGGCAGCGAGGGGCGAGCATCATGGATGATGCGAGCATGTCCCCGAACGGAATACCGGCTCGCCGCGACACCCGTTGTTACACTTGCTTGAGACAAACCAGATTCGGAGAGATGCCCGAGAGGCCGAAGGGGCTCCCCTGCTAAGGGAGTATCGGGTCAAAAGCCTGATCGAGGGTTCGAATCCCTCTCTCTCCGCCACTACTGCGTTGACGGTTCCACGCAAAGTCGCGATAATCCGCGGCTCGCTTTTGTTCCAATGCGCCCGTAGCTCAGCTGGATAGAGTACCAGGCTACGAACTTGGTGGTCGGGAGTTCGAATCTCTCCGGGCGCGCCAATCACGAAGAAGCCGACGGACAGTCCCGTCGGCTTCTTCGTTTCGGGAATCCTATCGCGCACAATCGGGGTGCGTTGACCCGTGCGATCCGGCGAACGTACCATGGCCCGTCGGCCGCGCTTGCGACCGCCGGTGGCGTTTCGGGGTATAGCTCAGTCTGGTAGAGCGCCAGCTTTGGGAGCTGGATGTCGGGGGTTCGAATCCCTCTGCCCCGACCAATGACAAAAGCGGGCCTTTGTGGCCCGTTTTTGTCATTGGATGAAGCGTGGATGAGAACTGGCGCCTCCGTGAGAAGGCGCCGTTCGACTGCGGAGCCATGGATGGCGGAGCGAAGATCGCGCGCCAGCGCGCGATGGCCCGAAGGGCGAGCGCCGGGAAGGGCGCGAGCGATCCCTCCACCTCGACCCTGCCCGGTGCGATCATTCCCGATCGTTGTCGGTGGTTCCCTGTCAAAATGCGCCAACGATGCGCCCGTAGCTCAATTGGATAGAGCATCGGCCTTCTAAGCCGACGGTTGCTGGTTCGATTCCAGTCGGGCGCGCCATTTCGCAACTCGCCCCGCACGCGCCGACTGCCGCAGGGGCGGCCGCGCTGCACCGACCCGCGCTCCGGAGTAGCATCCGAGGACCTTCGGCCTCGGCCGCGGCTTCGGGAGACTCACATGCGATTCATCGGTGCGCTGATTTTCTGGGTCGTCATTGCGATCATCGCCTACTTCGTCGTCGCCTTTACCGGCGCCTATCAGGTTGGAGCGGATGTCCCGCACTGGAGCGTCACGCGACAGGCAATCGGGTTCCTGCGCGAACACACGGTCGAGCGTCGCGCGGCCGACATCAAGCCGCCGCAGCTGGACGACCCGGCACTGGTCAAGCTGGGTGCCGAGCATTATTCCGAGATGTGCACGGGTTGCCACCTGGCGCCCGGCATGGGTCACTCCGAGCTGCGTGACGGCCTGAATCCGCAGCCGCCGAACCTCACGCGGTTCGCGCCCGATCCCGCGGAGTCGTTCTGGATCATCAAGCACGGCCTGAAGATGACCGCGATGCCGGCGTGGGGTGCCACCCACGACGACCACACGATCTGGGCGATGGTGGCGTATCTCCAGAAGCAGCCACGGATGAGCGCCGCGGAGTACCAGGCGATGACCGTGAACGCCCAGGCGATGGAGGGGCATGAGGCCGTTCCGGCAAGCGCAGCGTCCGTGCCGGCGCCAGCCACGACGGGCGGCGCACCCGTGCCTGCTTCCAGCATGCACTGAGTGCCGGTGCGGCTGTATCGGTCCGGTGCCTCGCGTGGTCGGGCCTTGCGCGCTTCATACTGAACCCTTGACTCTGGACCATGGTCAAGGGTTTACACTGTGGACATGGACACACACAAGGCACCCCATGTCACCATCGGTGGCGTTGCCCGCCGCGCCGGGGTCGGCATCGACACCATCCGTTACTACGAGCGTGAAGGCCTGCTGCCCGAACCGCAACGGCGCGCGTCCGGTTATCGCGACTACGGACCGGACGTTGTCGAGCGGCTGCGCTTCATCCGGCGCGCCAAGGATCTTGGATTCACGCTGGAAGGGATCCGCGAACTGCTGGCGCTTTCCACCGACCGCGAACGTGGCGTGAAAAGCGTCAAGCAGCGCGCCGAGGCGCGGCTTGGCGAAGTCGAGTTGCGCATCCGTGAACTGCAGCGGATGAAGCGTGGGCTCAAGCAGCTCATCGACGCGTGCCCCGGCCACGGTCCGCTCGAACACTGTCCGATCCTGCGCGCGCTCGGCGGGGAGGACAGGGCATGAACGTGCACGAACACACAGATCACGGGGCGTCCACGCGGGCGGGCCAGGCGGCGGAACACGCGACCGATCCCGTCTGCGGCATGCAAGTGGCGACGTCCTCGCCACATCACGCGGACCATCGCGGCACGCGCTACTGGTTCTGCTGCGACGGTTGCCGCAGCAAGTTCCAGGCCGATCCCTGGAAGTACCTGGAAAAGGCCGAACCGGCGCGCGCCGCACGCAGCCATGCCCGCCACGGGCACGATCACGGGCAGGCGGTGCCCGGGAAAGCGTCTGCGGAAACGATCTACACCTGCCCGATGCATCCGGAAGTGCGGCAGATTGGTCCGGGTCATTGCCCCAAATGCGGCATGGCGCTGGAACCGGAGTTGCCGAGTACCGGCGAAGACGACGCTGGCGAGCTGCGTGCACTCACGCGCCGCTTCTGGATCCTGGTTGCGCTGACGATTCCGGTGTTCGCGCTGGCGATGGGCCCGCACCTGTTCGGATGGCGGTTGCCGCCACCGTGGGACGTGACGGCGGGCTGGATCGAGGCGGTGCTGGCGACGATCGTGGTGCTGTGGGGCGGTGCATCATTCTTCGTGCGTGGCTGGCGCTCGCTGAAACCCTGGTCGCCGAACATGTACACCTTGATCGCGCTGGGCACCGGCGTGGCGTGGTTGTACAGCGCGATCGCGTTCCTGCTGCCCGGCGTGTTCCCGGTGAGCTTCCGGGACATGCATGGCCGCGTCGGCGTGTATTTCGAATCGGCCGCGGTCATCGTTACCTTGGTGACGCTGGGCGACTGGCTGGAACTGCGGGCGCGCCGCCGTACCGGTTCCGCGCTGCGGGCGTTGCTGGACCTCGCGCCCAAAACCGCGCGCCGGATCGCCACGGATGGCAGCGAATCCGACGTGCCGCTCGACGAAGTCCAGGCCGGCGACACGTTGCGCGTACGTCCGGGCGAAAAGGTTCCGGTGGACGGCGTGGTCATTGACGGCACCAGCCACCTCGACGAATCAATGCTGACCGGCGAATCGATGCCGGTCGTGAAAGTCATGCGCGATCACGTCACCGGCGGCACGGTCAACCAGGCCGGCGCGTTCACGATGCGTGCGGAAAAAGTCGGTGTCGACACCATGCTGTCGCGGATCGTGGCGCTGGTCGCGCAGGCACAGCGCAGCAAGGCGCCGCTGCAGCGTGTGGCGGATCGCGTGGCCGCATGGTTCGTGCCGGCGGTGGTCGCTGTCGCGATACTGGCGTTCATCGCATGGGCCGCGGTCGGTCCGGAACCGAAAGCCGCGCACGCGCTGATCGCGGCGGTAGCGGTGCTGATCATTGCGTGTCCGTGCGCGCTGGGGCTTGCGACGCCCATTTCGATCATGGTCGCGAGCGGGCGTGGCGCGCACCTGGGCGTGCTGTTCCGCGACGCCACTGCCATCGAACACCTGCGCAATGCGGACGTGCTGCTGGTCGACAAGACCGGCACGCTGACCGAAGGCAAGCCTTCGCTGCATGCCGTCGAGACGTTCGCTGCCATCGACGAAGAACGGGTGCTGGCGCTGGCCGCGGCGCTGGAGCGCCCGAGTGAACATCCGCTGGCGCGAGCGATCGTGACGGCCGCCGAAATGCGCGGCGTGGCGATTCCGGGTGCCGATGATTTCAAGGCGTTGGTGGGGCGCGGCGTCAGCGGACGCGTGGATGGCCACGCCGTGGCAATCGGCAATGCCGGGTTGCTGGACGAGACCGGTACGAAGGCGGCTGCCGCCATCAACGACAGGGCCGATGCGTTGCGGGGGGAAGGTGCGACCGTGATGTTCATGGCGGTCGACGGCGAAGTGGCGGCCCTGCTGGCGATTGCGGATCGCATCAAGGACGACACGCCGGCCGCGCTCGCCGCATTGCGCGCGGAAGGCCTGCACATCGTGATGTTGACCGGCGACAACGCGACCACCGCGCGAGCCGTCGCGCGAACGTTGGGCATCGAGGCGGTGCACGCGGACGTGTCGCCCGCGGACAAGGCCGAGGTGGTCGCGGCATTGAAGCGGGAAGGGCACACGGTGGCGATGGCCGGCGACGGCATCAACGATGCGCCGGCACTGGCTTCGGCGGACATTGGCATCGCGATGGGCGCCGGTGCCGACGTGGCGCTGGAAAGCGCGCCCGTGACGCTGGTGCGGGGCGATCTTTCCGGCATCGCGCGCGCGCGGGCGCTGTCGCGCGCCACGGTACGCAACATCCACCAGAACCTGTTCTTCGCGTTCGTGTACAACGCGCTCGGCGTACCGATCGCGGCGGGCGTGTTGTACCCCGTGTTCGGGATCGTGCTGTCGCCGATGATCGCGGCGCTGGCCATGAGCCTGTCGTCGGTATCGGTGGTGTCCAACGCGTTGCGCCTCCGGACGGCCCGGCTGGAGCCACGCGCCTGACGGGTTGCGGTTGGATGCCCGTCATCGAGGACCCACGTCACGCGAAGGCGTACATCATCAGTCGGTGGATGGCGCCGGCGTCGGCCGCGGTGTCACCGGGCGGTTCGGATTGTCGGGCATGGACGCGGCCCCGGCCGGCGGGGCCAGGGGAACACACCGGCCAACACCATCTGCTGATCGACGTCGCGACGCTGCCGCCTGCGGGCCAGCCGATCCCGAACGACGAACGGCACGAGCATTTCGGGGGTGGCAGACCGGAACGGTGTTGCACATCGCGCCCGGCACGCGCACGTTGCAGCTGGAACCGGGCGATGGCCATCACGTGACGTTCGAGCCGCCGGTGGTTTCGAAGACAATCGCGTTCCATGTGAAATGAAAAAAGCCGCGCGGATTGCTCCGCGCGGCTTTTCGATCGCTTGCGCGAATGCGGGATCAGCGCGCGAACAGCGGCTTGTTTAGGCGCGCGATCAGGCGCTCGCGGCGTGACGTGCGCGGGGCCGCTTCGCCCGTTTCAGCCTTGGGCGCGGCTTCCAATCGGCCATCGGCGAAGCTGGCATTCATGTAATCGACCACGTCTTCATGGGCCATGCCGGACGCGGCCACGATTTCATCGACGGTGGCGTAGTCCTTCACCATTTCCTTGGCGAGGCGGAAGTGCTTCGGGTATTCGCGTTCGGTTTCGGGCCAGCGCGTCAGCTTGTAGCGTTCGCTGCGGCTGAGCTTGCGGCCCAGGATGCCGGGCGTCGCGACGAGACCCGCGTACCAGCGCAGGCGGCCCAGCGGTTGCGCGGGGTTGGCCGCGCGGGCGGCGTTGAGTGCCTCGGAGTAGATCGGCGTCCATGCACTCGCGGGTTGTTCCAGCAGGACGCCGAGCGGCTTCAAGGATGTCGCTTCGAAATGGTAGACGTCGTTCGCGGGATCGACCACGAGCTCGGCGCCGTCGGGTCCGACGAGTTTGCGGGGGCTGGAGAACGTGCCCTGCGCGAGCGAAAGGGCCAAGGCTTCGGCCGCGTTCACCGGACCCACCTCGACGATCTCCGCTGCCTCGACCTGCGCCGGTTCCGGTCCCTCGATGATCGCGACCGGGATGTCTCCGGCCTGCATGCCTTTGGCGTGCACGCCGGAAAGCCATGCCTCCAGACCGGCCGCAGTCGTGCGCGGTGAGCCGGAGACCGCCTGTTCCGAATCGAATGTCATTTCCTGGTCACCTTGCATGTCGGCGCTCCCTCCGAATCCAACAGAACCTGATCGGCGGAATCGAACTGCCTCTGCGCCGATCGCTGCAATGCGCGTGCCAGTTTAAGGAGCGGGCCGCGTCAAAACGCGCGCCGTGACGTAAACATTCGTTACGGCCCCGGTGGCCCGATTTGGCGAGCCCGGCCGCGGAGGCTCCGCTCGCCAGCCGACCTGGTGGGGCGGCGATCGGGAACGACGGCATGCATCAAGCCGGAAGCGGCTCCACGGGGCGGCGCGCCTGCAGCGCCCACAGCGCCGCGTAGCGGCCGCCGAGCGCGAGCAGTTCGGCATGGGTGCCGGACTCGACCACGCGGCCGCGGTCCAGCACCAGGATGCGGTCGGCCTCGACGATGGTGGAAAGCCGGTGCGCGACCATCAGGGTGGTGCGCCCGCGCGCGATCTCGGACAGTTCGGTCTGGATGATCTTCTCGGTGCGTGTGTCGAGCGCGCTGGTGGCTTCGTCGAACACCAGGATGCAAGGGTTCTTCAGCAACGCGCGTGCGATCGCGACCCGCTGTTTTTCGCCGCCCGAGAGTTTCAGGCCGCGTTCGCCGACCGTGCTTTCGTAGCCTTGCGGCAACGACAGCACGAAATCGTGGATGTGCGCGGCACGCGCCGCGGCGTGCACCTCGTCGGGCGTGGCGTCGGTACGACCGTAGGCGATGTTGTAATAGATGGTGTCGTTGAACAGCACCGTGTCCTGCGGCACGATGCCGATCGCGGCCCGCAGCGATTCCTGGGTTACCGTGCGAATGTCTTGCCCGTCGATCGTGATGCGCCCGCCGCTGACGTCGTAGAAGCGGAACAGCAGCCGCGACAGGGTCGACTTGCCCGCGCCGGTTTCGCCGACCACGGCCAGCGTCTTGCCGGGCGGAATCGTGAAATCGATGTCGTCGAGAATCGCGCGGTCCGGGTTGTAGCGGAACGACACGTGCTCGAACCGCACCTCGCCGCCACGCGCTACCAGCGCTTTCGCAGCCGGCGCGTCCTGCACTTCGGCATGTTCGTCGAGCAGCGAGAACATGTGTTCCATGTCGATCACGCCCTGCTTGATCTGGCGCCAGGTGAAACCGAGCATGTTCAGCGGGATCGCCAACTGCAGCAGCCAGCCGTTGACCATCACGATGTCGCCGACCGAAAGCGTGCGAGCGACCACGCCGGAAGCCGCCATCACCATCAGCAAGGTCACGCCGATCGCGATCACCAGTGCCTGCGCGCCATTCAGGACCGCCAGCGAACTTTCGGTCTTGACCGCGGCGTCTTCGTAACGACGCAGGTCGGCGTCGTAGCGGCGCGCCTCGAATTCCTCGTTGCCGAAGTACTTCACCGTTTCGTAGTTGAGCAGGCTGTCGATCGCGCGTGCGTTGGCCAGGCTCTCGACTTCGTTCATCGCCCGCACGCCGGCGGTGCGCCACTCGGTGATCCAGATGGTCACGACGATATAGATGGCCATCGTGACCAGCGTGACGATCGCATAGCGCCAGTCCAGCGCGCGCAGCATGAACCCGATCACCACGGTGATTTCGAAAATAGTCGGAACGATGTTGAACACCACCCAGCCGAGCAGGTTGTATACGCCGCGAGTGCCGCGCGAGATGTCGCGTCCGACGCCGCCAGTATGACGGTCGAGGTGAAAACGCAGCGAGAGCTGGTGCAGATGCCGGAATGCGTCCAGCCCCGACGCACGCATCGCGCGCTGGCTGACGCGTTCGAACACGGTGTCGCGCAATTGCCCGAATACCGCGCCGATCAGGCGCAGCACGCCGTACAGCGCGATCAGCGCGATCGGCACGGTGAGCGCGGCGATGCGCGGGTCGAGGTGGTTGACGATGTCCTTGAATGCGATCGGCACGTACACCGTCGCCATCTTCGCGATCACCAGCAACGCCGCCGCGATCGTCATGCGCAAGGGGAAGCCGCGGATGTAGGGCCACAGCATCGCCAGCACCCGCAGCGTGCCGCCGCCCGGGCGGGATTGCTCCGGCTGCGCCGCCGGCGGATCGGCCGTTTCCGCCGTCGTCGCGCCCGCGCGTCCGTTGCGCGGTGCGGCGGTCGCGTGCGGCGTCACCGCCGGGTTCGGCTTGGCCGCATCGGGACCGGACGGCTGCTGCTCGGGATGTTGCGGATCGGCCATGCGCGAATCATGGGGGCGCAACGGCCGGGCTTCCAGCCTGATCCGCTAAACTTCGCGTTCCTCCAACGCCTGTTTGCCGATGACCTTCCGCACCCGCTTCGCCCCCAGCCCCACCGGGTTCCTGCACATCGGTGGCGCCCGCACCGCGCTTTATTGCTGGCTGGAGGCGCGGCATCGCGGTGGGCAGTTCATCCTGCGCATCGAAGACACCGACCGCGAGCGCTCCACCGACGCCGCGGTGCAGGCGATCCTGGACGGCATGCATTGGCTGGGCCTCGATCCCGACGAGGGGCCGTTCTACCAGACGCAACGGATGGCGCGTTATCGCGAAGTCGCGCAGCAGTTGCACGATGCCGGCAAGGCGTATTGGGCGTACGAGTCGAAGGAAGAGCTCGATGTGATGCGCGCCGCGATGAAGGAGCACGGCGAGAAGCCGCGCTATGACGGCCGTGCGCGCGATGCCAACCTGCCGTATCGCGACGATCCCAATCGCGTGTTGCGTTTCAGGAATCCGCAGTCCGGATCGGTCGTCTTCGAGGACAAGATCAAGGGCCGAGTCGAATGGGCCAACGCCGAACTCGATGATTTCGTGATGCTGCGGTCGGATGGTTTCCCCACCTACAACTTCGCGGTGGTGGTGGACGACCTGGACATGCGGATCACCCAGGTGATCCGCGGCGACGACCACGTCAACAACACGCCGCGCCAGATCAATCTTTACGAGGCGCTGGGCGCGCCCGTGCCGACATTCGCGCACTTGCCGATGATCCTGGGTCCGGATGGGCAGAAGCTTTCCAAGCGCCATGGCGCGGTCGGCGTGATGCAGTATCGCGATGACGGCTACCTGCCGCACGCGCTGCTGAATTACCTGGTGCGCCTCGGCTGGTCGCATGGCGACCAGGAAATCTTCTCGATCAAGGAAATGATCGACCTGTTCGACATTGCCAACGTCAATCACTCCGCGGCGCGTTTCGACTTCGCCAAGCTGGGCTGGCTCAACCAGCACTATTTGAAGGAAGGCGACCCGGTTGAACTCGGCAAGGAACTGGCGTGGCACCTGGAACGGCTTGGAATGGATGTGTCGAAGGGGCCCGATCCTGCCGAGGTCGTGGTCGCGTTGCGCGAACGCGCGCAGACCCTGAAGACGATGGCCGAACAGGCGCGCATCTGGTATGCCCCGATCAAGGCGTGGGACGACAAGGCGGTGAAAAAGCACCTGCAGGCAGAGGGTGCCGCCGACGTGCTGCGCGCGATGCATGCGAAGCTGGCGGCGCTGCCGACGTGGCAACCGGCCGACATCCACGCGTTGGTCGCCGAGGTCGCAACCGAACGCGGCATCGGCATGGGCAAGATTGCGCAGCCGCTCCGCGTCGCGATGACCGGCACCGCGGTATCGCCCTCGATCGAGGACACCGTGTACTTGGCAGGGCGGGACGTTGCGTTGCGCCGCATCGACGATGCGATCGCGCGGGCAATGTATCCGTACGGATGAGTTTGATTTTTCTTCCCCCTTCCGCGGGAAGGGGGATCGAGGGGGATGGCTTTCGATCTGCGCTCGTGCCGTTGTGCTCGCGCGGCGACACCCCCGCGCCTTCGGCGCTCGCGCTGTGCGCGCGTTCGCTTCGCTCCGCCTTTCGTTCCGAAGGTGGTGAAGTCCTTTTATGCTGTTTCCGGACTCCGCATCCCGCATGAACGCACTGCTGCAAAGACTCTTGCAAGGCGTCGACCCGGGCACACCCGGCGCGTTCTGGCGTTTGTTGCACAACATGCTGGCGCTCGTACCGTGGTGGCCGCTGGTCTGGTTCACGCTCGCGTGCGCGGTGATCGGTGCCGTGATCGGGTGGTGGCGCGGAAGGGTCGCGCTGGCCGTCGCGCTTGGCCTGGTTGTGGGACCGATCGCGTGGGTGGCATTGTGGGCGCTTCCGCCCGGAAATTACGGGCCGGCGCGCCGGCGGCTCGACCGGCGGCAGGCGCTGGACGACAAGCTCGCGTGATCGCGGGCGGCGAATCACGCTTGCAAATGCCTTCATCCGACCCGAAATAGCGTCAAGCGCGTGCCGTTTCGCGCGAGCGCTAGAATGCAGCCATGGTCACCGTACCCAAAGCCGCGCACCACCATCACCACCGCGATGCCGCCGGCATCGTGCGCGAGGTGGAGCACGAGTGCGATGCACGCAGCCTGCGCCTGACGCCGCTGCGGCGGGAAGTGCTGGAACTGGTCGCCGAGGCGCGCAAGCCGGTCAAGGCCTATGACCTGCTGGAATCGCTGCGCGACCGCCACGCCGGCGCGGCGCCGCCCACGGTTTACCGCGCGCTGGATTTCCTGCTGGAAAACGGCTTCATCCACAAGCTTGAATCGATCAACGCCTTCGTGTTCTGCCAGCATCCGGCCGAGGCCCACCAGGTGCCGTTCCTGATCTGCGACGTGTGCGAGAGCGCCACCGAAGTTTGCGACGAGGGCGCGATCGCGCACCTGATCGAGCGGCAGGCGCACGATTTCGGTTTTCGCGCCAAGGCGCAGACGCTGGAAGTGCATGGTGTCTGCAAGGGTTGTCATCCCGCCTGACCTTCAATCCTGCCGGAGCAACGTGCTGGCAGGTCGGGTTCAGCTCTGGATATGTTATAATGTATCGAAAGTGGGCCGGTATCGTTGCCGGTCCGTCCTGCTGCGGGCCCGTCCCGCCGAGAAGATCCGTGCAAATGGACATGCCCGTCGCCCGGCCTGGTTCCCCCACGATCGCGCCGCCCCGTCGTTTCGCGACGCTGCTCGATCGCGTCGGGGCCGGCGCGTCGATGTTGTGCGCGGTGCATTGTGCGTTGTTGCCGTTCGTGCTGGCGGTGCTGCCGCTGATCGGGCTGGGATTCCTGGCGGGCCACGCGTTCGAACGCGTCTTCGTCGCTTGCGCGGCCTTGCTGGCCTGCGCCAGCCTTCTCACCGCCTATCGGCGCCATCGCCGCCCGCACGCGCTGTTCCTGATGGTGCCCGGTATCGCGCTGCTGCTTCTCGGCATCATGGTGAACCTGGATTTGCACATCATCGTGCACACCGCCAGCGTGGTGACCGGCGGGGTGCTGGTGGCCAGCGCGCACGTGGTCAATCTGGCGCTGGCGCATCGCCACCATGGCGCGACCTGCGCGCATGCGCCGGCGCGGGCCTGATTTGCTCGACGGTTGTCGTGAAAAGTCGGGCCATGGAAGGCCGTTCTGGTGTCGCGGGCTCAAAATGGTGGCTGCGATGAAGGCATTCAGTGACGCCGCGATCATGGTCGATCGCACGGACACGGCAATTGTGTAACCCCGGCGCGAGCCGTACGCTGCGCGCATGGCCCACGATCACGTCCACAGCCATGATCACGCACGTCCCCGCGGCAGCCGCGGGATGCTGGCATTCGCGTTCGCGCTGACCTGCGCGATGCTGGTCGTCGAAGCGGTCGGCGGCTGGTGGTCCGGTTCGCTGGCGCTGCTGGCCGATGCGGCGCACATGCTGGTGGACGCCGGGGCGCTGGCGCTGGCCTGGGCCGCGGCGGCATTCGCGTTGCGGCCCGCCGACGCGCGGCGAAGTTTCGGCTACGCGCGATTGGAAGTGTTGGCCGGATTCGTCAACGCGCTGGTGCAATTGCTGCTGGTCGCGGGCATCGTCTACGAGGCCATCAAGCGCCTGCTTGCGCTGGACGCGATCCGGATCGAATCCGGCGTGATGCTGGTCGTCGCGGCGGTCGGCTTGCTGGTCAACGCGGTGGTCTTGCGCAGCCTGCACGGCCACGACCACGAGGACCTCAATGCCGCGGGCGCACGCCTGCACGTGTTCAGCGATCTGCTGGGCTCCGTCGCGACGGTGCTGGCGGCGCTGCTGGTGCGATACCTCGCCTGGGAGTGGGCCGATCCGGCGTTGTCGCTGCTGGTCTCGCTGCTGATCCTGCGCAGTGCCTTCGTGTTGCTGAAGCGTTCCTCGCACATCCTGCTGGAAGGCGTGCCCGAAGGCGTGGCGCCCGAGGAAATCCGCACCGCGTTGGCGGGCGCCGATCCGTCCATCGTGGAGGTGCATCACCTGCACGTCTGGCAGCTCGCATCGGGTTCGCGCATGGCGACGTTGCACGCGCGCGTTTGTGACGGCGGCGATGCGCGGCACGCGTTGCAGGTGATCCAGCAAGTGTTGCGCGAGCGCTTTTCAATCAGCCACGTCACGGTGCAGATCGAAACGACGGAGTGCCTCGATCCGCCGACCGATTGCCGCGAGTCCGGACATGCTCATCACGTGTGATGACAGGCGCCGCCTCGGAACCGGTGACTTCCGACATTTTCTTTACCTGCTGCCGGCACGACGCTCGCCGCATCCGTGACGCGGAGATACCGTCGCACTTGTTTCGGCCCGCGCGAGGGCCGCTCCTCGAACTTGATATTGAAAGACCCGGACGGACACGCGCATCGTCGCCAACGTCGGGCCCGACGGCCAGCCGGTCCGGCAATTCCTCGATGCAAGCGGCAAAGTGATCCAACAGTCTCCCCAGGCATCGTCGCGCTGATTGGTGCGACGCGCCGGACCGCTGTTACCATGCCGGGGACCGCGCATGGTGCGCGGATTCCACACGACACCAGGAACCGACATGGGCAAGGGCGACAAGAAGACACGCAAGGGCAAGATCTACGCGGGCAGCCACGGCAACACCCGCCCGCACTCGCCGAAATCGAACGCGGCCGTCAAGAAAACGGCGAGCAAGGCCGCGAAGCCCGTCACGCGGGCGCCGGCCAAGAAGGCGCCGGCCAAGAAGGCAGCGCCCAGGAAAACCGCGTAAGTTCCTGCGTGTGAGCGGTTTGCGAAAGGCCCCCGCATGGGGCCTTTCGTGTTTCTGCGTCACGCCGGAATTTCTGCGCCGCCCGCGAATACACGCGACGCGAGCGCGCCGCCGATCCAGTAGGTGAGCTCGGCGGGTTGGCGTGCGTCCCACACGACCACGTCGGCGCGCTGGCCGATTGCCAACGCGCCGCGGTCGAACAATCCGAGTGCCCGCGCTGCGTGAACCGTTGCGCCTCGCAGCGCCTCCTCGGGCGTCAGGCGGAACAAGGTGCAGGCCATGCCCATGGCGAGCCGCAACGCGCGCAACGGCGAGGTGCCGGGATTGAGGTCGGTCGCGACGGCCATCGCCACGCCGTGTTCGCGCAGCGCCGCGATGGGCGGCAGGCGGGTCTCGCGCAGGGCATAGAAACTGCCGGGCAGCAACACCGCCACGGTGCCGGAGCGCGCCATTGCCGCCACCGCATCGGTCCCCGCGCATTCCAGGTGGTCCGCGGACAGGGCGCCGAATTCCGCCGCGAGGGCGGCGCCGCCGAGGTCCGACAATTGGTCGGCGTGAAGTTTCACCGGCAGGCCGAGTTCGCGCGCGCGCGCGAAACAGCGGCGCACTTCGTCCGGCGTGAAGGCGATGCCTTCGCAGAAGGCGTCCACCGCATCGGCCAGGCCTTCGCGCGCCACCGCCGGCAGCCACTCGTCGCAGACCATCGCAACGTAGTCGTCGCGGCGATCCTTGAAGTCCGGCGGAAGGGCGTGCAAGCCGAGGAACGTGGTGCGCACGGTGATGCCGAGTGCTTTGCCGGTCCGGCGCGCGACACGCAACATCTTCATTTCGGAATCGAGATCCAGTCCGTAGCCGGACTTGATCTCCAAGGTGGTCGCGCCGCCGCGGACAAGGCCGAGTGCGCGCGGAAGCGCCTGCTCGAACAATGCGTCCTCGCTGGCCGCGCGGGTGGCGCGGACGCTGGAAAGAATGCCGCCGCCGGCGCGCGCGATGGCTTCATAGCTTTCGCCGTGGAGGCGCATCTCGAATTCGTGGGCTCGGTCGCCGGCGAAGACCAGATGCGTGTGGCAGTCGACCAGTCCCGGCGTCACCAGTGCCCCACGCACCGATTCGACGGCGCGTGCCAGGTTGGCGGGCGCGCCGGGCAGTGCGTCCATCGGACCGGCAAACGCGAGCGTGTCGCCGCGCCATGCGAGCGCGGCATGCTCCATCAAGCCGTAGCCTGCACCGCCCGCAAGCGTGGCGAGGTTGCAGTCGAGCAACAAATGGTCCCAGCGTGCGCCCGCGGCCGGCGTGTCGCCGTGGATGCTCGCCGCGCTCATTGTTTGGATGGCCATTGCAATTGGTAGAGATCGTGCCGGCGGTCCTTGAGGTTCTGCACGGTGCCGTTGTTGCGCGCGCGCGCAAGGTCCTCCAGTCGCAGGTCGGCGAACAGGACCGTTTCGCTGTTGGGGGTGGAATCCGCCGCGACCCCGTCGCGGGCGAAGGGAAAATCGCACGGTGTCAGGATGCAACTTTGCGCGTACTGGATATCGAAGTTGTTGACGCCCGGCAGGTTGCCGCAGTTGCCCGACAGCACCACGTAGCACTGGTTCTCGACCGCGCGCGACTGCGCGCAGTAGCGCACGCGCAGATAGCCTTCGCGGGTATCGGTGCAGAACGGGGTGAACAGGATCAGCGCGCCCTGATCGATCAGGTGGCGCGCGACTTCCGGAAATTCGATGTCGTAGCACACGGCGACCCCGATCGGACCGCAATCGGTCGGAATGGTGCGCGCGGTGCCGCCGCCCCGGATGTTCCACAAGCTGCGCTCGCTCGGCGTGATGTGCAACTTCACCTGCTGGTGGATCGAGCCGTTGCGCAGGCACACGAAACAGATGTTGTGGATATCGCCGTCGTCGCTCAGGGCAGGATGGGTGCCGGCGATGATGTTGATGTTGCGACGCACCGCGAGATCGCTGAACAGTGCTTTCACCCGCGGCGTGTATTCGGACAGCCTCAGGATCGAATCCACCGGCGACAACGGCGCGTTTTCGATCGAGAGCAGCTGCAGCGTGATGAGTTCGGGAAACACCACGAAGTCGGCTTCGTAATTGGCGGCGATGTCGACGAAGTATTCGACCTGGGTGGCAAACTCGTCGAAATCCTTGATGCGTCGCTGCTGGTACTGGACGGTGGCGAGGCGGATCACGTCCGGCAACCGCTGCATCACCATATGCGGAGGCATGTCCGGCTGGTCCATCCGCCGCGGGTTGCGCCACACCAGGTGCGCCGCATAGCCCAATGATTCGCGGTCGTAGGGAAGGTAGCCTTCGAGCAGGCCGATGACTTCGAAACCGTTCCGCAGCTGGAAGCTCAAGGTCGGATCGCGCTGGCGGCCGTGGATCACGGCTTTCAGGTAATCCTCGGGCGTCTGGTATTTGCCTGCACGCTTGGCGAGGCCCGGCAGGCGCCCGCCGAACACGATCCCGCGCAGCCGCAACCGCTGGCACAACCGCTTGCGCGCGCTGTAAAGGCGCCGCCCGATGCGCATGCCGCGGCGGTCCGGATCGACGCCGATGTCCATCCCGTACAACCAGTCGCCGTGGGGGTCGTGGCGCGACGCGAAACCGCCCCCGGTAATTTCGGCCCAGGTGTGGGGGGCCATCGCCACGGGTTCGCCGATGCGGAAGGTCGCGCAGTAACCGATCACGCGATCGTCGTACACCGCCACGAACTGCCCTTCCGGGAAGTGTGCGAGCTGGCCGGCCACCATTTCCGGCGAATAGCCGAATCCCGGTCCGTACACGCGCTTGCCCAGCGCGACGATCTGCGGGATGTCGGCATCGGTGGTGTTGCGCACCATCAGCCGGGGCGCATGTTCGAGGGCCGTGCTCACATGGCCATTATGACGGTGGCTCGTGTTGCGGCAAGCCGTGAGCGCAGGCCCGAAAGGGCCAAAGTCGAAGGGAAGCCTGCGTTTCGACTTTGCCCGCCAAGCGGGCCACGCTCAACGCGAACGGAAACATTCAAGCTGCATCGCCAACCGACGATGGTGGCGCTTGCGACGGGCGGCCGCTAGCCTTCGACCCGGACCGGAACCCCAAGCTGGAGCGATGCATGCTGCAAGCCGAACACCTGTGGACGCCGCACGGATGGCAGCATGATGCGGCTCTCGGGCGAGGCGGGGGCACGGTGCGCGCCCGCTTCGCCTTCCCCGGCATGCCGAACCTGCACTCGCATGCATTCCAGCGCGCAATGGCGGGCCTGGCCGAACGGCGCGGTCCTGGCGACGATTCGTTCTGGACGTGGCGCGAAGCGATGTATGCGTTCGCCTCGCGCATCGGACCGGATGCGTTGCAGGCAATCGCGGCGCAGTTGTACGTCGAGATGCTGAAGGCGGGCTACACGCACGTCTGCGAATTCCACTACCTGCACAATGCGCCTGACGGCAGGCCGTATGCCGATGCCGCCGCGATGTCGCGCGCGATCGTCGAAGCCGCACGCGAAGCCGGTATCGGGTTGACGTTGCTGCCGGTGCTGTACATGACCGGCGGATTCGACGGGCGGGCGCTGTCGGACCGGCAGAAGCGTTTCGGGTTGTCCGTCGACGCCTATCTTGGCCTGGTGGAATCGTTGGGCGCGCTCGCGTCGGACCGCGTGCGCGTCGGCGTCGCCCTGCATTCGCTACGCGCGGTGCCGGAAGCCGCGATGCGCGAAGTACTGGCCGCTGTTTCAGCTTTCCCGCCTCGCTCCTCCAGTGCCCCGGAGGGGCGGGAGCGGGTTCGGTCGGAGCGTGGCGCGGACGCATCACCCGAACCCTCACCCCGGGGCTACGCGCCTGGCGCTTCGCTCCACTTCCCCCGAGGGGAGAGGGGTTCAATGCCTGTCCACATCCACATCGCCGAGCAGATCGGCGAGGTGCAGGATTGCCTCGGCATGCGCAACGCCCGCCCGGTGCAATGGCTGTTCGATCATGCGGACGTCGATGAACGCTGGTGCCTCGTGCACGCGACCCACGTTGATGACGCGGAGCTGCGGGCGATCGCGGCATCGGGCGCGGTGGCGGGCCTGTGCCCGACCACCGAGGCCAATCTGGGCGACGGTTTTTTCCCGCTCGCGAACCATCTCGACGCGCATGGCGCGCTGGGTATCGGTTCCGATTCGCACATTTCGGTGTCGCCGGTCGAGGAACTGCGCTGGCTGGAATACGGGCAACGGCTGTTGACGCGCCATCGCAACATCGCCGCGCGTACGTCCGGCGCGAGTGTCGGCGAGGCGTTGTGGCGTGCGGCGCTGCAAGGCGGGCGCCGCGCGGCGGGCATCGCGGATGATGGTGCCGGCGTGGATTTCATCGTGCCTGACGATGCTTCGCCGCTGCTGGCGGCGCGCGACGAGCGCAGCGTGACCGATGCGTTCCTGTTCGCCGGCAACGTGCCGCTGGTGCGCGATGTGATGGCGGGTGGCGAATGGGTAGTCCGGGATTTCCGGCACCGCGACGAAGCCCGGATCGCGGCGCGCTACCGCGAAACCGTCGAAGCACTTGCGGCGGGCTGATCCGCCGGCTGCATGAACCGCAGGGATTGCAGCGCACCGCGCATTGCGGCGAATGCGTGGGCGTCGGAGAACGGTGGCGCCGCCGGCGGATCGTAGACGGCCGGGTTCACGCCGAACACCAGCAAGTCGATCGCGTAGCAGGCGCCGTCGTGGACGGTGCGATACGCGTGCACGTCCAGGCGATGGCTCATCGCCGCGTCGGCGGCTTCGAACGTCGTGAAGGCGACGCCGTTGATGTGCCGGGTCGCGGCACTGCCGGGACGGACGGCGGGCGGCGGCGTGGTGCAGCCGTGCACTTCCTTCGCAGCGCGGCTCGCGCCGATCCGGATTTCGGCGTCCGTGATGTTGTCGGAGCCCGGCACGGTCAGTGCCAGCACCGGCTGCCCATGCGAATCCGGTGGCGCGAAACTTTTCCACGTGCCATTGGCGAGCTGGCTCGACCGGAAATCGCGGCGGACCGTCCAGCCTGGCGGCACGTCGATGCGGAAGCGCCATGCCTCGCTCACGAAGATGTCGCTGTCCACCCGCTTGGCTGCCGCCGCCGTGCCCACGGAGGATGCAGCCGTGGCTGATCGCGCCATCCGCGCGGCGTGGCCGCCGCTACCTCCGCCCGAACAGGCCGCAAGCGGTACACACGACAGCAGCAGCCACCCGAGGCGAACACCGTCAAGCGCCCGGTGTTCGCCGTGAGTGGGTGGCGCCGCTTCCAGTCGCCGCCTCACTGCGTGGAGGATGCTGCCGGTGGATTGCCGGAGGCCTTCTGCATGTGCATGTGCGACCCGTCCAT
>JBDZUX010000003.1:0-3490 GCA_040255405.1 Lysobacteraceae bacterium | reverse complement strand
CCGTGCATGTGCGATCCGTGCATGCGCGATCCACGCCACCGCTTCATCCCGGTTTCGTGTTGCGCGCGGAGGGTCGCGTATTGGGTACGCTGCTCCGGGGTCAACAGGTTGTAGATCTTGGTGTGCAACTCGGCCTGGCGCAGCACGCGGTCACGCGCGGCGTTCGCCTCGGCCTGGGCCAGATCGTTTGCCGCACTCTGGTACGCGGCACTGCCGGGCGTGGCATTCTGGAACGCGGCTTGCTTCTGCTGCAGGGCCTGCATTTCCGGCCGCGCCTGCTCGAAACTCTGCTGGAACAGCTGCTGCACGCTGGTGCGTTGCGAGTCACTCAGGTTGAGCTTGTCGAACATGTGCATGTGGTAGCCGCCATGATGTTTGGCGGGTTGCGACATGCCTGCGGTGCTGCCGGCCGGCGGTGGTGATGCGGCGAAGGCCAGCGGCGCGCAGGCGAGCGCCGCGGCCAGCACGGCGGAGCGGAATGGAAAGTGGTGCATCGACATATCCTCGGGAGGTGTGGCTGGATGGTCGCCGATCCATGGCCCGGATTCGCTAAATTTGCGTGATTCCTTGCGGGCGGTATGGCGTGCAGTCAGCTTCGACGTACGCCGCGCAGGATTGCCCGCAATCTCCCAACGCGCGTGGGGGCGGGTGCGTTGACAGGCGCGCGCGTCACCCCATCCGTTGCTTCAGGAAATCGATGAACACGCGCAGCTTCGGGGGGATCTGGTAACGGCTGGGGTAATAGAGATACAGGCCGTCATAGGCGGGCAACCAGCGGTCCAATGCGGTCTCGAGCCGCCCGTTGGCGAGGTCCGCCTGCAAGGAGGGTGCGGGTACGTGGGTGAGGGCGATGCCGTCGCACGCCGCGGCGCGGGCCAGCGCGTTGTCGTTGACGATCAGGTTGCCGCCGACCTCGATTTCGAACCAGCGCCCGCGTTTGGTTCCCGAGGGGTGTGCGAACTCCCAGTTGTAGATGCCGCCGCTGGCGAAGCGGAAGCGTGCGCAATTGTGTTGCGCAAGATCGCGCGGATGCTTCGGCTTGCCGTGGCGCTTGAAGTACGCGGGCGAGCCCGCCACCACCGAGCGCATCGGACCGCCCAGGGGCACCGCGACCATGTCTTTTTCGAGACGTTCGCCCAACCGGATGCCGGCGTCGAAGCCTTGCGCGACCAGGTCGGAAAGTGCGCTGTCGACGTTGATCTCCAGCGTGATCTCGGGGTAGGCCGCGATGAATGCTGCAAGATGCGGTGCGAGGGTCGAGCCCATCGCGGCGGTGATGCGCAAGGTGCCGGCCGGGCGTTCCCCATATTGGCGGGCGCTGTCCACCGCATCGTCGATCACGCTCAGCGCCGGCGCGATGCGTTCCAGGAATGCGCGGCCGGCCTCGGTCAGCCCGACCCGCCGCGTGGTGCGTGCCAGCAGGCGCACGCCGAGCCGGCGTTCGAATTGCGCCAGCGTCTGGCTCAACGCCGACGCCGTCACGCCGACTTCGCGCCCCGCGCGGGTGAAGCTGCCGTGGCGCGCGATCAGCACGAAGGCGCGCAGCGCCGGGCTGTGATCCTGAGGCATTGTTTAGTCCTGCTTGAAAGACCATGCAGAGAATCGGGATTTTTTTCGCGCAATGCAAGTCGCACACTCTGCTCCGCCCCGTTCACCGGAAGGAGCCCCGCGATGTCACTCGACCAATACTTCACCCTTGGCCGTTCCGGCCTGCGCGTCAGCCGCCTCGCGCTCGGCACCATGACCTTCGGTGAAAGCTGGGGCTGGGGCACGGACGAACGCGCCGCCCGCACGATGTTCGATCGTTACCTCGCCGCGGGCGGCAATTTTGTCGACACCGCCGATCTTTACACCGACGGCGAAAGCGAAACACTGCTGGGCAAATTCATCGCCGGCAGCGGCGCCCGCGATCGCGTGGTGCTGGCCACCAAGTTCAGCTACAACGCCGAGGCCGGCAACCCGAACGCCGGCGGCAACGGCCGCAAGAACATCCTGCGCGCCGTGGAAGGTTCGCTGCGGCGCCTCGGCACCGACTACATCGACCTGTACCTGCTGCACACATGGGACCGGATCACGCCGGCCGAGGAAGTGTTGCAGACGCTGGATGACCTGATCCGCGCTGGCAAGATCCGTTACGCCGGGTTGTCCGATGTGCCGGCCTGGTACGCCGCGCAGATCCAGGCACTGGCGCGGGCCTCGCACATGCACGGCTTGGTGAACCTGCAGCTGCAGTATTCACTGGTGGAGCGCAACATCGAACGCGAGTACGTGGACCTCGCGCTGGAATCCGGTTACGGCATCACCGCGTGGAGCCCGCTCGGCATGGGGTTGTTGTCCGGCAAGTACCGGCCGTCGCGGAACGGTGCGGACAGCGAAAGCGAAGGCCGGCTGGGGCTGTTCCGGCAGGGCGGCCTGCCGGCGCTCCGGGGCAAGTTCACGCCGCGCAATTTCGCGATCGTCGCCGAGGTCGAACGAGTCGCGCGCGACGAAGGCATCAGCATGGCGCAGGTCGCGATCCAATGGGCGGCGCGCCAGCCTGGCATCGGGTCGGTGATCCTGGGCGCGCGCACCCTGCAACAGTTCGACGACAATCTCGCTGCGCTGGACAAACCGCTGTCCGATGAATCGCTGCGCGCGCTCGACGCCGTGTCCGCGCTGCCGCTGCAATTCCCCTACAGTTTCTTCGATGCGTCGCACCAGATCGGCATGAACGGCGGTGTGGGCGTCGGCGACAAACCCGCGGGTTACGCGCGCCCGGTCTGGGTCGGCGCGGCGCCGCCGCCAAATTTCGCACCGGACCCCGCGGCTCCCGAACCGCAAGCCGCGTCACCCGTTTTCGGACGAACCATCCAGCAAGAAGGAGAACACCCATGAAATTCCGCACACTCGGCCCCAAGGGCCCGCGCGTTTCCGCGATCGGCCTCGGCTGCATGGGCATGAGCGAGTTCTACGGCGCGCACGACGACGCCGAATCGATCGAGGTGATCCATCACGCGCTGGACGCGGGTCTGAACTTCCTCGACACCGCGGACATGTACGGCCCGCACACCAACGAAGTGCTGGTGGGCAAGGCCATCCGCGGACGCCGTGACGAAGTGTTCCTCGCGACCAAGTTCGGCATCGAGCGTGATCCCGACGACCCGGAGAAACGCGGCGTCAACGGGCGCCCCGAATACGTGCGTTCGGCCTGTGATGCCAGCCTGAAGCGCCTCGGTGTCGATCACATCGACCTGTATTACCAGCACCGTGTCGACCGCAACACGCCCATCGAGGACACCGTCGGCGCCATGGCCGAGCTGGTGCGCGCGGGCAAGGTGCGGTTCCTCGGTTTGTCCGAGCCTTCCGCGCGAACCGTCGAACGCGCGCACAAGGTGCATCCGGTCACGGCCGTGCAGAGCGAATACTCGCTGTGGACGCGCGACCCTGAGGATGGCGTGCTGCAGACCTGCGAAGAACTCGGCATCGGGTTCGTGCCGTATTCGCCGCTTGG
>JBDZUX010000059.1:0-11867 GCA_040255405.1 Lysobacteraceae bacterium | reverse complement strand
TTCCATGATCATGCGCATCTGGCGAGGCATCACTTCGAAGGAACAGGCCGACGCCTACCTCGAACACCTGCAGCAGACCGCCCTGCCCGCGCTCAAGGATTTCAAGGGCCAACATGGCGGATGGGTGCTGCGGCGGGTGCAGGGCGAGCAGTGCGAGTTCCAGGTGCTGACGCTGTGGGATTCGATGAAGGCGCTGCACGCGTATGCAGGCAAGCAGCCGGAACGCGCGGTGTACTACGACGAGGACGACAAGTACCTGCTCGACATGGAACCGCTGGTGCGGTTGTACGAGGTGGCCGACACCGTGACGCCGCAACACTGAGGCCGCCAGCGCCGCGGAGGAGACCATGCCCCACATCGATTCATCGCATCCCGAAGTCGAGTCCTTCTTCCACAAGGACACCGGCACCTGGACCCATGTCGTCCACGATGGCGAGGCCGGCGCGATCATCGACCCCGTGCTGGACTATGACGCGGCGTCCGCGCGCACCGCGACGGCCAGCGCCGATGCGGTGGTCGCGTTCGTGCACCAGCGCGGCTTGCGGATTGCATGGATTCTCGAAACCCACGCGCACGCCGACCACCTGAGCGCGGCGGGTTACCTGCACGATGCACTCGTTGTGCCGGTTGCGATCGGGCGCGGCATCGTCGAGGTGCAGGCGCATTTCAAGCAAGTGTTCGGGCTGGGCGGCGAGTTCATTGCCGACGGCAGCCAGTTCGATCGCCTGCTCGATGACGGCGAAGCATTGGTGGTCGGTTCGTTGCGCGTGCGCGCGGTGGCTACGCCCGGCCATACCCGCGACGGCCTCACGTATGTGGCGGGCGACGCCGCCTTCATCGGCGACACGTTGTTTGCGGCCGACATCGGCACAGCGCGCTGCGATTTCCCGGGCGGCGACGCGAGGCAGTTGTACGCTTCGATCCGCCGCATCCTTGCCTTGCCGGAAGCCACGCGGCTGTTCCTGTGCCACGACTATCCGCCGCCCGCGCGCACGCCCTGGCGCGAAACCACGATCGCCTGCGAGGCGCAGGAGAACGTGCAGGTCGGCGGCGGCATCAGCGAAGACGATTTCATCGCGAAGCGCCGCGCGCGCGATGCGACGCTGCCGGTGCCGCGCCTGCTGCTGCCCGCGCTGCAGGTCAACATCCGCGGCGGGCGCTTGCCGCCGGCGGACGCGGATGGGCGCCGCTACCTGCGCCTGCCGCTGGACTGCATCGGCGCGCGCCCGTGAATCGAAAGTGCCGTCACCGCCGCCTGGAAACGTCGCCCGGAACACCAGCATGGCTGCAACGCCGGCGCGCGTGACGCCGGCCTTGTCGGCTGCAGGCTGCTAAAGTCGGCGATAACGCTGGATTGCGGAGTGCATCATGCGGATTTCGCAGGCGTGGCTGTTCGCGCTCGGTTTCGCGGCATCGGGCCTTGCGGCCCGCCCTGTCCACGCCGCCGACGCGCTGCGCGTGATGACCTTCAATGTGCGCCTGCCGATGGCGTCCGACGGTCCCGAGCGCTGGGAGGCGCGCCGCGACCTGTTCGTCCGGACGATCCGCGAGCAGCATCCGGACGTGTTCGGTACCCAGGAGTTGTACAAGCGCCAAGGCGACTACGTCGTCGCCAAGCTGCCGGAATACGCCTGGTTCGGCATGGGCCGCAAGGGCGACGACGGCGACGAACACATGGGCGTGTTCTACCGCACGGCCGAATTGCGCGTGCTGGATTCCGGCAACTTCTGGTTGTCGGAAACGCCGGACGTGCCGGGCAGCATTTCGTGGGGAACGCTGTTTCCACGCATGGTCACCTGGGCGCGCTTCCAGCGGAAGAGCGACGGCCGCACGTTCGTCCTGTTCGACACGCACCTGCCGTATCGCGAATCCGATGAGGTGCCGCGCGAAAAAGGCGCGGCAGTGATCCTGAAGCGCATCGCGAGATTGCCTGTCGATGAACCGGTCGTGCTGACCGGTGATTTCAACACCACGCCCGACAGCCGCGTGCACGCAATGCTCACCCTGCATCTGCGGGATGCGTGGCTGGCGACGCCGCACCGCAGCGGACCCGACATGACCTTCCACGACTACACCGGCAAGCCGACCGAACGGATCGACTGGATCCTGGTGCGTGGTTTTCGCGTGAAGGAGGTCCGCACCGTCACGACGCACGAAGGCAAGCGTTACCCGTCCGACCATTTTCCGGTGGTGGCCAACCTCGAGTGGTGAAAGGTTGGGTGCGGGTCCCGCTGACCGCTATTGCAGGTGGGTGAACAGCGTGACGATGTAGGCGCCGAGCCCGATCACGGCCAGCGGCGCCTGCAGCCTGTGGTACCACTCGCGCCGGGTCCACGCGCCGATCGCCGCCATGACCGCGAATGCCAGCTGGAAGCCCGCGTCAGCAGGCCGGGGCCACGTACCCGCCAGAACGCGGGTCTGGAAGATGCTGTTCACGAGCAGCAGCACCAGCAGCAAAAAAAACCAGCGGTGGTGCGCGTAATAGTGCCCGCGCAGATCCGGCCCGCGTTCGGCGTCGATGTCAGGCAGCACCAGCCCCGCCATCAGGTACAGCAGCACGGTCTGCAGCAGCACCAGGCTGAAATCCAGGAACGTCCAGCGGGCGGCGGGGCGCTGGTTCAGGTCGAACATGGCCCACCACACCTGCACGCAAATGGCCAGCACCAGCACCGCCCACACCAGCGCAGGCCAATACGAACGCACCCGCGTGCGCGCCAGCATCAGTGCGCGGAAGCCCTGCAGCACCTGCGTCACCGCCAGGCCGATGATGATCGATACCAATACCGAGAGGTAATTGAAGGCGTCCATGGCGTGCGCGTCGTGAGAGTTGGCGCGCAGGATACGTGATCGGGGCCGCCACGTTCGGGGCCGGGGCAGGCGGACTGTCGATCAGGGTTGCGACGCGCCTTCATCCGCTTCGGCCCCGCGCGGCCCGGCGGGTACGCCGGCCATGCCCTCACACCTGTCGCGCTCCAGCGCGGCACGCGCCAGCAGCATCAGCGAGATCGGCGTCGTCACGGTGACGCACACGCCGATCAGGATCACGTGCAGCGCCGGCCGGCCTTCGCCGGCCCAGAAGAACACGATGGTGCCGGCCAGCACCAGGTACATCCCGAGCGTGGTGCCGAGCGTGGGCGCGTGTACCCTCTGGTAGAACGTGCGGAGACGCAGCAAGCCCGCCGAACCGATGCACGCCAGCAGCGCGCCGGCGAACACCAGTGCGCCGATCACGAGCGCGACCCACGCAGGCACGGCCGCGAGCGCGATCATTCGATCACCTCGCCGCGCAACAGGAACTTGGAGAACGCGGCGGTGGCCGCGAAGCCGAGCAAGGCGATGATCAATCCGGCCTCGACGTACAGGAGACTGCCCGTGCGGATCCCGATGGTGAGCAACAGCAGCATGCCGTCGATGTACAGCGCATCCAGCGCCAGCACCCGGTCCTGCGCACGCGGACCGCGCATCATCCGGATGATCGCCATGCCCATGCCCAGAAGCAGCAGGAACTGCGAAGCGAGGATGGCGGCGGTCGCGAGGCTGGCGATCATTGGAATATCCGCAGCAGCGGCCATTCGTAGCGCCGCTTGATATGGGCGATCCAGACGCTTTCATCGACGACATCGAGCACATGGATCACCAGCACCCGGCGCAGGGAATCGTGGCTGACCCAGATCGTGCCCGGCGTCGCGGTGATGATGCAGGCTAGGAGTGCCAGCGCATACGGATGGGTCACCTCCAGCGGGATCGTGACGAACCCGGAGGTGAAGCGCGGCTTCGGCGAGACGATGATCCTCGCCACCGCGATGTTCGAACGGACGATGTCGCCGAATACCCGCGCGAGCAGCACGAGCAGGGTCCCCAGACTGCGCACGCGCACCCGCGGCAGGTCCAGCAGCCCGAGCGCCCCCGACAGCGCAAGCGCCAGCACGACGCCGAGTACGATCGTCGACGCGGCGAGACTTTGCTGCAGCAACAGCCAGGCCACCAGCAGCCACAGGGCGAACCACGGATGCGGCAGCCAGCGCGTCATGGCCTCGTCTCCGGGGACTGCCCGATCACCGCATGGATGTAATGCGCGGGCGCGTGGATCTGGCGTGCGGTGGCCGACAGGTAATTCCACGGCGCCGCGACCACGAAAGTGAGCACGAGGCAGATGCCCAGCAGCGAGACGACGGAAATCGTCTCGCCCGGCTCGACGCGCGGAAAACCCCGATCCTCGTCGGCCCAGAAGATCTGGATGCCGGCGCGCGCCATCGCGATCACCGTGCACAGCCCCGCCGCGATCGTCAGCGCGAACAGCGCCGTGGCGCCGAAGCCGTGGTCCAGCATCGGCGCCAGCAGCGCGAACTTGGCGATGAATCCGGACAACGGCGGCAGTCCCGCCAGCAGCAATCCGCAGGCGAGGAAACACGCGGCGAGGATCACCACCGGCGCCGGACTCGTTACCCGCCGCTCGTCCTCGGCGGCGAACAACGCATCGATTGCGGGATCGTAAGGTTCCAGTTGGGTCGCGCCTTCGGGCGCATCGCGCGGCGCGACCAGTCCGGCCAGCAGGAAGAATGCGGCGATCCCGAGCACCGAAATCACGAGGTACGCCAGCGCGCCCGCGGTCACCGCCGGATTGTGCAGCGCGACCGCGCCCAGCAGCGTGCCCGAGGACACCAGCACGCAATACGCGGCCAGCTTGCCGAGTTCCCGCGCGCCCAGCATGCCGATGCTGCCGACAATGAGCGTGATGATGCCGAGCCACAACAGCCATTCGCTGCCGAAGTGCGCCGACGTCGCGCCCGCATCGGCGCCGAACAGCAGCAGGCTGAGGCGCAGGATCACGTAGATGCCGAGCTTGGTCATCGCCGCGAACAGCGCGGCGACCGGCGGGATCGCGGCCGAGTAGGTGCGCGGCAGCCAGAAGCCCACCGGCCAGACCGCAGCCTTGATCAGGAACGCCAGGCCCAGCAGCGCCGCACCCGCGTGCATCAGCGCGCGCGGCGTGCCGGTGAGGCCGGGGACCAGGTGCGCCAGCACCGCCATGTTCAAGGTGCCGGTGATGCCGAATATCAGTCCGACTCCGATCAGGAACAGCATCGACGCGGTCAGGTTGATCGCGATGTAGTGCAGGCCGGCGCCGACCCGGCGTGCACCGGAGCCGTGCAACGCCAACCCGTAGGACGCGGCCAGCAACACCTCGAAAAACACGAACAGGTTGAACAGGTCGCCGGTCAGGAACGCGCCGTTGTAGCCCACCAGCAGCAACTGCACGAGCGGCTGGAAATGTGGGCCCATGCGCTGCCAGCGGCCCAGCGCGTAAGGCAGCACCGTGAGCGCCAGCACCGCGGTGAGCAGCAGCATCAGCGCCGACAGGCGGTCGACCACCAGCACGATCGCGAACCGGGCAGGCCAATTGCCGAGGTTGTACACGAGCGTCGCGCCTTCGCCCTCCGACGCCGACATCATCAGCATCGCGGCGACGGCGACCAGCGCGAGGCACGACAGGAAACTCAAGCTGGTGTGGAAACGCCTGAAGCGGATGCCGAGCAGCAGTTGCACGGCAGCGACCGCGAGCGGGATCAGGATCGGCGCGATCGCGAACGCGCCGTTCATGGCGTGCCGTCCTCGCCATCGACGTGGTCGTTGCCGGCAAGCCCGCGCGAGGTCAGCAGCACCACCAGGAACAACGCCGTGGTGGAGAAGCCGATCACGATCGCCGTCAGCACCAGCGCATGCGGCAGCGGATCGGCGTAGCGCGCAGGATCGGTGGCGGCGCCGAGTACCGGATCGGCGCCGACCCGCAGGCCGCCGACCGAGAAGATGAACAGGTTGACCGCGTATGAGATCAGCGTCAGGCCGATGATCACCTGGAAGGTCCGTGGACGCAGCAGCAGCCACACGCCCGAACCCGCGAGGGCGCCGATCGCGATGGCGAGTACGGCTTCCATCAGGAACCCGCCTCGTCGGCCTTGCCGTCGCGCGACGCGTCGGACGCGGGCATCACCCGCCGCAACGACTGGTGGGCCAGTACCACCAGCATCAGCACGCTGGCGCCCGACACCACCGCGAATACGCCGAGGTCGAACAGCAGCGCGCTGTTGAACGGAATGTTGCCGAGCACCGGCACACTCCAGAGTCCGTGGTACGAGGTGAGGAATGGTTCGCCCAGCACCACCGCGGCCAGGCCGGTGGCGATCGCCAGCAGCAGGCCCACGCCAATCCAACGCACCGGCGCGACCTTGAGCCGCGCTTCCACCCAGCGCGCGCCGGCGGCCATGTACAACACGATCAGCGTCATCGTCACGGTGATGCCGGCAACGAATCCGCCGCCCGGCAAGTCGTGCCCGCGCAGGAACAGGTGCAGCGCGAACAGTGCGATCAGCGGTGCCGCCATCAGGATCAGCAGGGCCGGGATTGCCAGTTGATCGGCCAGCGCGCGTTTGTTTCGCGCCGGCGCGACATCGCCCCGAGGTCGCGGCGGACCGATGCTCTCGGCCGCCGGACGGAACCGCCACAGCAACGCGAACACCGCCAGTGCCACGATCGCGAGCACCGTGATCTCGCCGAGCGTATCCAGCGCGCGGAAGTCGACCAGGATCACGTTCACCACGTTGCGCCCGCCGCCGCCCGGCAACGCCTGCTCGAGGAAGAAGCGCGACGCCGAGTCGGCGACGAGGTGGTTCATCACCGTGTACGCCAGGACCGCAAGGCCCAGCCCGACGCCAATCGCGACGATCGCGTCGCGGATGCGACGGTAGCGCGCGACGCGGTCCGATGGCGACAGTTCCCGGATGCGCTTGGGCAGCCAGCGCAGTCCCAGCAACAGCAGCACGGTGGTGACCGATTCGACCACCAGTTGCGTCACCGCGAGATCCGGCGCCGACAGCCACACGAAGGTAATGCACACCACCAGGCCGGTCCCGGCGGTGAGGATCAACGCCGCCATGCGCTGGAACTTGGCCTGGGTGGCCGCACCGATCGCGCAGGCGACGCCGAGCAACCACAGCAGCGCGAAGGCGGGGTCGATGTGCATGCCATTCACTGCGACGGGCGTCGGCAGCGGTTGCACCGCGAGGAAACCGAAGATGCCCGCCAGCACCACCACCAGCAGCAATTGCACCTGCAGCTTGCGCCCCGGAAAGATCTTCGCCTGCAGATCGGGCAGGGTGGCCGTCAGGAACGCCAGCACGCGCTCGAACCCGTGCAGGGCGTGGACCCGGTCGATCAGCGGCGTGCTGTCACGCGCTGCGATGTGCCGCCGCATGGCGACGTACAACGCGCATCCGGCGATGAACGCGATCACGCTCATCAGCATCGGGCTCGTCAGACCATGCCAGATCGCCAGATTGTAGGCCGGCAATTGCGCACCGAGTACCGAAAGCGCGGCCGCGCGCAAGATCGGGCCGACCGCCCATGCCGGGAAAATCCCGACCGCGAGGCACGCCAGC
Source organism: Lysobacteraceae bacterium (assembly GCA_040255405.1). Taxonomy (GTDB): domain Bacteria; phylum Pseudomonadota; class Gammaproteobacteria; order Xanthomonadales; family Rhodanobacteraceae; genus 66-474. The sequence continues at coordinate 4,431 of JBDZUX010000059.1, read as the reverse complement.
GCCAGCAGCCCGATCGGAAAACGCATCCAGCGCGGCGGCTCGTGCGGCGTGCGCGCAAAGTCGTGTCGCAGCGGCCCGAAGAATGCGCCGCCCACCAGCCGCAGCGAATAGGTCACGCCGAGCGCCGCCGCGGCCACCGCGACCAGCACCGTCAATGTGTCCAATGCCAGGCCATGGTTGGCGCCCAGCGCCACTGCGAAAAACATTTCCTTGGAAAGAAAACCGTTGAGCAGCGGCACGCCCGCCATCGCCGCGCCGGCGATCACCGCCAGCGTCGCGGTCACCGGCATCACGTGGCGCAAGCCGCCCAGCCGCCGCAAATCGCGCGTGCCGGTTTCGTGGTCCACCGCGCCCGCGGCCATGAACATCGAGGCCTTGAAGGTGGCGTGGTTGACGGTGTGGAAGATCGCCGCGACCACGCCGAGCGTGCTGCCGAGCCCTGCCAGCATCGTGATCAGCCCGAGGTGGCTGATGGTCGAATACGCCAGTACCGCTTTCATGTCGTGCTGGAACGTCGCGGCCCAGGCGCCCACCAGCATGGTCGTGAGGCCGACGCCGCCCACGATCCAGAACCACGGTTCGGTACCCGCCAGCACCGGCCAGAAGCGCAGCAGCAGGAACACCCCGGCCTTCACCATCGTCGCCGAGTGCAGGTACGCCGACACCGGCGTCGGCGCCGACATCGCCTGCGGCAGCCAGAAGTGGAACGGCACCTGCGCGCTCTTGGTGAACGCGCCGAGCAGGATCAACACCAGCGCCGACAGGTACAGCGGATTCTGCCGGATCCGGTCGCCCGCGGCGAGGATCGCATCGACGTCGTAACTCCCCGCGATGTGCGCCAGCACCAGCACGCCCGCCAGCAGGCACAATCCGCCGGTGACCGTGACGATCAATGCCGTGCGCGCCGCGTCGCGCGCCGACTTGCCGTGGTGCCAATAGCCGATCAACAGGAACGAGAACAGGCTGGTCAGTTCCCAGAACAACACCAGCTGGATCACGTTGCCGGACACCACGATGCCCAGCATCGCGCCCATGAAGCCCAGCAGCAGCGAATAGAACCGGACCAGCGGATACTCGCGCGGCATGTACCAGGTCGCGTAGATGCCGACCAGGAGACCGATGCCGCTGACCAGGATCAGGAACAGCCACGTCAGGCCGTCCACGCGCACCGTGAAATCGAGGCCGAGTCCGGGCACCCACGCGAACGTCTGGCGCAGCACGTCGCCATCTGCGATCGCCGGAAACAACAACGCCGAAAGGACCAGGCAAATCGTCGCCGTGCCCGTCATGAGCCACGTCGTCCGCCTGCGGTTGCCACGGCCGAGCAACGGCGTGGCCAGCGCCGCCGCGAACGGCAGCAACAGGATCACGGTTGAGATCAAGCCGTACGGCATCGTCGGGAAAATCCGGATCGGTGGCCCCGCGCCCACGATCGAACCGTGATGGCGTCAGGGCTTCGAGTCTACACGGCAGGTGCGGCAATCCGCGCCGGCGCGCGGGCTCGCAATCATGTTGCTGGTCATGCCGGGTGGTGCGCGAAGCGCCCGTAAGGCGGGAGCAGCCGCGCAGCGGTGCATCCCGCCTTTCGTGACGCGCGAGCGGCGGGATGCGCTGCGCTTCTCCCGCCCTACGAACTCTTTCGCGCCTCGGCGACCATTGGTTTTTGATCGTCATCCCGGAATCGCGAAGCGATATCCGGGACCCAGCGACTTTGCGTTTCGCTCCATTGCGTCGGCACATCCGAGCGCGAAAAGTCACTGGGTCCCGGCCTTCGCCGGGATGACGGCAGTGGGATTCACCAGTGTTAGGGCGGGAGCGCGTGTAGGGCCGGAGCAGCCGTGCAGCGGCGACAAATTCGTCTGGAACGAATTTGGACCGCCGCAGGCGGGCCCCGAGCGCTAGCGAGGGGTGAGCATCATGGATGATGCGCACAATCCCGCCTTGGATGGGTGCGCGAGCGGCGGGATGCGCTGCGCTTCTCCCGCCCTACGGGCTCAGTGAGGGCAGAGAGCTCCGATGACCAACATTAATCCCGCAACTAATGGCAAGAAGGCTTTGACAATTCGCGTGAAGACACCCAGGCGATCAATCGTCCTTGTCGCGGGGAACGGATCTCTAACTTCAACCGCGTTTCGATAGCGATTAAATCGGTACTCCCACGCATCCCAGTTACTTTCAGCAATGTAGAAGGCATCACGGTGCATTTCACTCATGATGAGCGAGGCCAGCAAGGAGGTTGCGAGGCTTACAAAAATCGTCGCCAAAGAAGCCAATGCCCAAGCGGAATTCATGACGGCCGCAATTGAGCCGTAATAGGCCCAGTTCCCAGCTATGACAGCCAAACACATTTGCCAACTGGAATCTGTGAGTCTCTGCGACCAGTAAGTGTAATCCGCCCCCAGCGTCGATAGCGCTTCAGCCGCGTCTCGATAGGTCGTTCGCTGTGGCTTAGTGACCACCGCCCGGGCCTCTTGCCGCTTTTATTGCTGCTTTCCTTGTAGCACGTTTTTTCGCCGCTTTGCGCGCGCTACCTTTCTTGGCGGCTTTTTTTGCAGCAATGTTTTTAATTCTTAGATTCTTGATTGCCTTCTTTACGGCGGCCTTCTTATTTGCAAGCCTATTTGATGCGACTCTAACTGCAGCTTTCTTCTTCGCTACCTTCTTGGCAGCTTTTTTCGCTGCTTTTTTTGCTCGTTTGATGGCCGCCTTGTTCGAGTTCCCCCTTGTTGCGTTCATTCGCTACTACCTACTCCTCATTTGTTGCTGAGTAGAACGTCAACCGCACTTCGAGTACCCGCAATTCAGGCACGTCTGGCAGCCGTCGAGCAGCACCAGTGCTTGCGTGTTGCACTTGCCGCACATCGCGGCGCCGGGCGGGAAGGCGCCGGCGTCTGATTGCGCTTCGACTTCGCCCGGCTGCGCCGGGCTACGCTCAGCGCGAACGGAAACCGTGCCGGTGTCCTCGCCGACCATCGCGCCGCCCATCTCGCCGGCGGTGCTTATTTCAGAGTTTTTTTTTGCGCTCTTGCGCTCGAAGGCGGCGCGCTTTTCGGCGATCAACGCCTTCTGCGCGTCGGAGAGTTCGGCGCCCTTGAGCAGGCCGATCGCGGTCAGGTGCGTCTCGATGATGTTGCCGAGTTCGGCCACGATCGAGGGCATATACACGCCGCCGGCCTTGAAGTAGCCGCCGCGCGGGTCGAACACGGCCTTCAGTTCCTCGACGAGGAAGGTGACGTCGCCGCCCTTGCGGAACACGGCGCTCATGACGCGGGTGAGCGCCACGATCCACTGGAAGTGGTCCATGTTCTTCGAGTTGATGAAGATCTCGAAGGGGCGGCGCATTTCGAATTCGGTGTCGGCGTTCAGCACGATGTCGTTGATGGTGACGTACAGCGCGTGCTCGAACAGCGGTGACTTGATCTTGTAGGTGCAGCCCTCGAGCTCTTCCGGGCGCTCGAGCTTCTCGTGCATCTGGATGACCTTGAACCCGGTCGCGCCGGACGCTTCGGCCTGCGCGGTTTCGGGTTGCGTTTCCGGCGCGGCCTTGGCCTCGTTGCCGAGGACCTGGTAGCCCTTGATCTTCTTGTTGATGCGTACGGTCATGGTGTGCGTTCCTGCGCCGGATCCAAAGAAACCTGGTTCAAAACGGGTGATTCGAAGACGTGACTCAAAAACGACGCCGGCCCGACCGGGCCGGCGTCTCGTGCGGCCTGGTTACTTCCTGCGACGGGCGCCTTTCTTGGCAGCCTTCTTCGCGCCGCCCTTCCTGGCGGCCTTCTTCGTGGTCTTCTTGGCAGCTTTCCTGGCGCCGCCCTTCTTCACGGCCTTGCGCGCGCCCTTCTTGGCAGCCTTGCGCGCGCCGCCCTTCTTGACCGCCTTGCGGGCGCCCTTCTTGACGGCCTTGCGTGCACCCTTCTTGGCAGCCTTGCGTGCGCCTTTCTTGGCGGCCTTTTTCGCGCCGCCTTTCTTCGCGGCTTTCTTCGCAGCCTTCTTGGCCGGCTTCTTCGCGGCCTTGGCAGCCTTCTTCGCCGCCGGTTTCCTGGCGGCTTTCTTCTTGGCCGGTTTCTTGGCAGCCGGTGCGGCGGGCGCAGGCGCGGCGGGGGCCGCGGGTTCTTCGGTGATGCTCCACGGGAACGTGGTTTCGTTGCTCATCGGATGCTCCTCCGGATGGATCGTTGACAGTGGACCACTGGTTTGCAACTTGAAACGGCGACGCGTCGCCGTGGACGCATTCTCACACAAAGAAGGCGCAGTCGGAGCGCGCTTTCAAAACTTACCGTAGTAACCCTCTTTCAAGGCGTCGAACAGGTTGGCGGCGGTGTGCATCTCGCCGTCGTACTCGACTTCCTCGTTGCCCTTGACCTCGACCACGCTGCCGTCCTCGAGTTCGAAGCGGTAGGTGGTGTTGGCAAGATCGGCCTCCTTCACCAG
>JBDZUX010000058.1:0-12288 GCA_040255405.1 Lysobacteraceae bacterium | reverse complement strand
TTCGCGCACCTGGATTCGACGGTGGCGCTGTCGCGCGACATCGCGTCGCTCGGCATTTATCCCGCGGTCGACCCGCTGGCCTCGACTTCGCGCCAGCTCGATCCGAACGTGATCGGCCAGGAACACTACGACGTCGCCCGCAAGGTGCAAGGCACGCTGCAGCGCTACAAGGAACTGAAGGACATCATCGCGATCCTGGGCATGGACGAACTTTCCGAAGAGGACAAGCAGGCCGTGTACCGCGCGCGCAAGTGCGAGCGTTTCTTCTCGCAGCCTTTCCACGTGGCGGAAGTGTTTACCGGTTCCCCGGGCAAGTACGTGCCGCTGAAGGAAACCATCCGCGCGTTCAAGATGATCGTCGAAGGCGAAGTCGACCACCTGCCCGAGCAGGCGTTCTACATGGTCGGCGGCATCGAGGATGCCATCAAGAAGGGCGAGGCGATGAACGCCAAGGACGCCGAGAAGAAGGCGGCATGAGAAGCCGGGAATCGCAAAGGCTTGCAGGCTTTGGCGCCGACGATTCCCGATCCACCATTCTCGATTCCCGCCAAGCGAACGAAGTGAGCGAAGGCCAATGACCACCATCCGTTGCGACATCGTCAGCGCCGAAGCCAACATCTTCCATGGCGAAGTGGCCATGGTCATCGCCAGCGGCGAAGCGGGCGAACTCGGCATCGCGCCGCGCCACGAGCCGCTGCTGACGCGCCTCAAGCCGGGTCAGGTCGAAGTGGTCGGCGAGGACGGCAGGCGCCAGTCTTACTACGTGTCCGGCGGCATCCTCGAGGTGCAGCCGAACGTGGTCACGGTGCTTGCGGACGCCGCGTTGCGCGCCGACGAGATCGATGAAGCCGCAGTGCGGCGTGCCAAGGAAGAGGCCGAGCGCGTGCTCGCCAACCGCGGCGAAGCCAAGACCGTCGAGCAGGCGCAGGAGCAACTCACCCAGGCCGTCGCGCAGCTGCAAGCGCTGGAACGCCTGCGCCGCAGCCTGCAACACTGACCATGTCCCGATGAAAGCGCCGGCCCGCGTGGCCGGCGCTCTGTTTGAGGGTGGCCGTGAGGCGGGCATCGCCGGTCAACCCCGACGGATCCCGCCCGTCGGCATGTTGGCCTCGGCAGTCGGCCACGCTCTGTTTGTCATCCCCGATACGCACCGCGTCGGCAGCCGCAAGAGACGCCCTGATCACCAACTGTCGATGGCGTCCCCTTGCGGCATGGGATCATGCGCGTGGATCTGCTTGTAGCGGCCGGAGAAGAAAATCAGCGGCTGTGCTTCGGGGCCGTGCGCGAGATGCTCGATGGCCGCGATGAACAGCAGGTGGTCGCCTGCGGGATAGATGTCGATCACGCGTGCGACCATCTGCGCGAGGCTGCCGGCCAGCAACGGCGTACCTTCGTGGGCCTCGAAACGCGCCCCCACGTCCTTCTCCGGATGGTTGGCGAAATGCGGGCCCAGCTTCCGCTGCTGCTCCGAAAGGATGTTGATGCCGCAGCGGCCGCCAACCCGCATGTGCTTGACGAATACGGACGCCCGGCGCACCGAAATCAGGACAAGGGGTGGGTCCAGCGACACCGACATGAACGAATTGACGGTCATCCCCGTGGCTTGCCCGTCGCGCAGGAAGCTCACTACCGCGACCCCCGTGGCAAATCGTCCCATGACGCGGCGAAACATGGTCGGGTCGATCGAACGGCTCGGTTTGGTGCTGGCGGTCATGGACTGTCTGGGAGGTGCAGCGGCGGCGGCGGAATTCCGGCGAATTCCGCCGAGTGGACGCGTGCCGTCCCCCGGTGATGGCGTGCAGAAACGCAGTCCCGATTACGCCACGCCGACGCGCGAGCGTCAATGGACCGCGTCGTTTTGGGCCGGGCGCGCAAGCGCGATGGGTGCCGGATCGCGCCCGACCATGGACCGGACGGGATGCGGGAAGCTGGCGCCAGGCTGGCGGGCCTCAAACCTGAACAGGTACGAATCCTGCGGGGGGGGGGGCAACCCTCGAGCCTTCCCCGCCACGTTCAGGCATGTTTCGTGCAGGAGATCACAGGCCCACGCGCTTCAGAGGCCCGAAAATTTGAACTGCGTCACATTTGTAGTATAAGAACGCTTCACCCGGCCAGCCCTTTGGCGGGCCGCGAGACAGGCCGGGAGAGGTCGGCCCGTGCGTGGACATCCACGATTATCAACAAGGAGTGTTGAGATGGCAGGTCTTGCTTGCGGTCCCCGGGCCGCCGCGCACCCTCCGTCGCGACGGCGCGTTGACGATCGACCGCCTAGCATGAGCGGCCGTGTCCTGGCACACAGATCCAGATCCGATGTGGTGCAATGCGCCCGGGGCGGCCTGCACGACGCGGAGAGTGCGCAGCAGATCCAGTCACGGCTTGGTGAATCATGATGTTTGGGCGGCGCTGAAACCGGGAGGACAAACAAGTGAAGTCGACACTCAGGAACACCATCGTTTGGCTTGCGATCGCGGCCGTATCGGCGCTGCTCGGGGCATGCAGCAGCGTCCCGCCTGCGGTCGAGTCCACCGCGTCGGCGCAGTCGGTCGAGCGCTACATCATCGGGCCGGGCGACACGCTTGAAATTTATGTGCGCGACAACCCGACGCTGACGACTGCCGTCCCGGTCCGCCCCGACGGACGCATCTCGATTCCGCTGGTGCAATCGATCATGGCGGCCGGCAAAACGCCGGATCAGCTGGCCGAGGATCTGCAGCAGGAGCTGGGCCGCTACATCCGCTCGCCGCTGGTGACGGTGATCGTCAAGAGCTTCGTGGGCGCCTACAGCCAACAAGTACGGGTAGTGGGGCAGGCGGTGACACCGAAGTCGGTGCCCTACCGAAACGGCATGACCGTGCTGGACCTGATGATCGACGTCGGCGGCCTCACCAAATTCGCCGCGGGCAACAGCGCCAAGATCGTGCGGCACCTGCCCGACGGCCAGGAACAAACCATCCCGGTACGACTCGGCTCGCTGATGAACGGCGAAGTCAAATACAACGTCGCCATGCGGCCCGGCGACATTCTGATCATCCCCCAATCGCTGTTTTGATGCTGCATGGGAAGGGGGCGCGACGGCACTCGAACGGTTACCGGACAGGGCGATGCAGAATTCATCCTTCGATTTGCATGAGTTGTTCCAGCTGGTCACGCTGGAAGCGCGCGCCGCATGGCGCTATCGCTGGCATGCGCTGGTGGTCGCGTGGGGCGTGATGATCCTGGGCGCGGTGCTGGTTTTCAGCTTGCCCAACCGGTACCAATCCAGTGCGCAGGTTTATGCCGACACGAATTCCTTGAACAATCCTTTGCTGCGGGGCATCGCCGTGCAGCCCGACATCCGCGGGCGACTGGACGTCATCACGCGCACCCTGCTCTCGCGCCCCAACCTCGAAACGGTCGCCGACAAGACCGGCCTGTCGGTACGGGCCACCACGCCCGCCGACAAGGACGCGCTGCTGGTGAAACTGGGCGCAGCCGTCCAGATCAAGGATGCCGGGGCGAGAAACCTTTACAACATCAGCTATTCCGATGTCGATCCGGAGATGGCGCAAAAAGTCGTGCAGGCGTTCGTGGAGGTCCTCATGAACGACACGCTCGGCGAGAACACGGCGTCCACCACCTCGGCGCAGGATTTCCTGCAGCAGCAGGTCGACGACTATAACAATCGCCTCAATGTGGCCGAGCAGAAGCTGGCGGATTTCAAGAAGGCCAACCTCGGCAACCTGCCCGGCACGGGCGGGGCCGATCTTGCCACCCGGCTGCAGGACGCCGAAGCCAGGCTGCAGGACCTCGAGGCCCAGTATTCGGCGGCTGCCGCAGGGCGTCTGGTGACCGGACGTAGCACCGCCTCGTCGACCTCGGACATCGACAGGCAGATCGCGGCCTACCAGCAGAAGCTCAACGACCTCTTGCTGAGGTACACCGACGAGTATCCCGACGTGGTTTCCACGCGCCGCATGATTGCGCAACTGCAGGCAAGGCGCGGGCAACTGGCGCGGCACCCCAGCAGCGCGCCGGCGGCGCAAGCATCTCCCGGCGGCGGCCAGACACGGGACATGTCCCTGGCCCGCAGCCTGGCCGCGCAAGTCGCTGCGCAGAAACGCGAGATCGCCGATCTCAAGGGCAACGCCGACAAGATCACCGACGCACAGGTGCAGTTGCAGCAGCTCACCCGCAATTACGATGTCACCCGCAAGCAATACGACGAGTTGGTCTCGCGCCTGAATACCGCCCAACTTTCGCAGGACGCGACACAAAGCGGCAACAACCTGAAATTCCGCGTGATCAGCCCGCCGATCGTGCCGCTGCTTCCGGACGGCCCCAAGCGCGGCTGGATGCTGCTGGGCGTGTTTGTACTGGCGCTTGCGTTCGGCGGCGCGTTCGGCTTCTTCCTGCACAAGATCAAGCCGGTTTTCCTGAGCCTCAAGAGCTTGCGCGAGTTCAGCGATTACGCCGTGATCGGTACTTTCAGCATGATCGCGTCATCCACGCGGCGTGAACTCAGGCGTCGCGAGATCATCGGATTTTGCACCGGCGTGGGCCTGCTCGCGGTGGTGCTGGTGCTGGGTCTCGCTTTCAACGGGCACCTTGCAAACCTCATGCAACGCGTGTTTGTCCTGGGGGCCTCATGAGCATCGTCGAAAAGGCAGCCGAAAAACTTCGCACGCGGCAGCCTGCCGAGCGGCCGGAACCGCCGCAAGCCCAGGAAGCCGCAGCCGCGCCCGGCGCAATCGGTGCGCCCACGATCGAGCGCCTTCAGGAACAGCGACATGCGGCGCCACCCGCGCCGGATGGCGATGTGGTGGTGCACGTCGGCGACGCCCTGCTGGTGCGTGCCGGACTCATGCCCAGCGAAGAAGAGGCGTCCAGCAAGCTCGCCAACGAAGTGCGTCGCGCCAAGCTGCCGCTGCTGAACAACGTGACGGGCAAGAGCGCCAAGGTGCCCGAGTTCGCCGAGCGCATCGTGGTGACCAGCGCGGTGCCCGGCGAAGGCAAGACGTTCACCGCGCTGAACCTGGCCATGAGCCTGGCCCGTGAGCCCGATTTCGAAGTGTTGCTGGTGGATGCCGACATCCCGAAGTCCGACGTGACGCGCACGTTCGGCCTCGAGGATTCTCCTGGGCTCATGGATCTGCTGGTGGATGACCAACGCCGTCCCGCCGACCTTGTGTTGCGAACCGATGTTACCAACCTGCTGGTGCTTCCCTCCGGGCAACGCCATCCGCTGGCTGCGGAACTGTTCGGCGGGCGCCGCATGGGCCAGGTACTCGAGGCCCTGACCGAAAGCAGCCGCCAGCGCCTGCTCGTGTTCGATTCCGCGCCGCTGCTTGCCACGTCGGAAGCCAAGGTGCTCGCTTCGCTGATGGGACAGGTGGTGGTGGTCGTCGGCGCCGGCCACACCCGTCGTTACGAGCTGAAGTCGGCCCTGGAAGGTCTGGGCGATTCGCAATACGTCGGGCTGATCCTCAACAAGAGCCGCCTGCCTGCACTCGAAAACCCCTACTACGGCTACTACGGACACTACGCGAACACTCGAACGACCAATCGCGACCGGCTTCTGGGCCGCTGACGGAGGGGCGCATGCGCAGACCATCGGCCAGGGTGGCCTTGTCAATGATCGTCCTGACCGGCTGGATGACCGTCGCCGGCGCGCAGGACGCCGGCGTCGAGCCGCTCGCTGCGAGTCCGGCGCAGGACGACACGACAAACGCGATGATGCAGGACCAGCCGCTCGGCGTCATTCCCCAGCCGACGCCCGAATCGCCCGGTCTGGTGACAGGCGTCACCCTGGGCGAGCTGTACACGGACAATTTGCGGCTGGCGGGTCCCGGCAAAGACAAGCAATCGAGCTGGATCACCGAGATCCAGCCATTCGTGAAAGCCGCCACCGGTGGCCCGCGCTTCAGCGGCATGGTCGATTTCTCGCTGACGGGTTACCTCTACACCGGTGGCTCGCATCGTCATCAACTTGCCCAGAACCTGCATACGCAGGGCACGCTCACGGTGCTGCCGGAGCATTTCTTCATCCAGGGCGCCGCGACCTATGGTCGCGCCGTGATCAACAATGAAATGCCCTCCGGCGCCGGCACTTTTTTCCTCGACAACAATCGTGCCAACATCGCTACCGCAAGCCTGAGCCCGTACTGGATCCAGGAATTCGGGAACGCCGGCACCGCGATGGTGCGCTATGCGCACGCGCGCGTCGTGTACAACACGCGCGGCATCCCCGGCGAGGGCCGCGCGTCGACCGGGCCAGTCAACCTGGACCACCCCGGAGAGAGCCGGACCCTCCTGGCCGGCGTCTCCAACGCCACCAGCGATGCCGTCCAGGCCACCCTGGTCAGTCCGGAAGGCCGCACCTTTGGCTGGGACCTGGGCTACTCCGCACAACGCATCGAGCGCGACCGCGGTGGCCCGGCAGCCAGGTTTGCCAGGGCGAAGGCCGGTATCTACTGGCAGGTGAACGCCGAGACCCGGCTGCTTGCCGACGCCGGCAAGGAGAACAAGTACCTGCCCGACGGTTCGGTGGAAATCCTGGCCGCACCGTTCTGGGACGCCGGGTTCCAATGGTCGGCCGCGCGCGACACGCTCAAAGTGCTGGTTGGCCATCGGTTCTATGGCCGCAGTGGTGAATTTTCCTGGACCCACACCGCTGCGCTGTTGCGCACCACCGTGCGCTACATCGAGCAACCCACCGACCTCAACCAGCAGTTGCTGGGACAGGGTTCGATCGGCATCGGATTGCCGCCGCCGACCGACGTCAACCAGATACCGTCACTGACCCAGCGGCGCATCTACCTGATGAAGCGCGCCAGCTTCTCGGCCGACTACGAAATGCCGCACGGACACCTGGGTTTGATGTTGTATGACGAATCCCGTCGCTACTTCACGCTGAACAACCAGCGCGAAAAGATCGCGAACGCGAGTCTTTCATGGCTGCTCGAGCTGGGCCCGTTTTCCACCTTGACGCCCACCGTCGGATGGCAGCGTTACCGTTACCTCGACGCGCACGTCAACTACACGCGCTACGTGCAAGTCGCGCTCGTCCACCAGATCAATCCGAGCAATTTCGGCAGCCTGCGCTATCGCAATGATTCGCGGAACGCCTACTTCGGCATACCCGGCGCACACGGTTATCGGGTCAACGTGCTTTTCCTTGAGTGGACCCACCTGTTCTGAGGCCGGCATGTACGAGGCGTTTTACAAATTCCAGGGCAAGCCCTTCCGGTTGACACCGGACCCGTCCATGCTGTTCCCCAGCAAGGGCCACAAGCGCGCCATGTCGTACCTGATGTACGGGTTCGAACAGGGCGAGGGATTCGTGATGGTCACCGGCGCCGTCGGCACCGGCAAGACCCTGCTGATCCAGAAGCTGTTCGAGGATCTGGCGCACCGCAACGTCACGGTCGCCAACATCGCCTCGGCCAATCTCGACAGCGAGGATGTCTTGCCGGCCATCGCGTCCGAGTTGAACCTGCCGTTCGAGGGGCGCAGCAAGGAAGCCTTGCTGCACGACCTCAAGCAACACCTGGTCGCACGCCTCGCCCGCCATTCACGTACGTTGCTGGTGGTCGACGAGGCGCAGACGCTCACCCCGGCGGCGCTCGAGATGCTGCGCATCCTCACCAACCTCGAACAGCGGGGCCGCGCGCTGCTGCAGGTTTTCCTGGTCGGCCAGAGCGACTTGCGGGAAATCATCGTCGCGAACCGGATGGAACAGTTGCGCCAGCGCATCATCGCGACCTTCCGGCTGGAACCCATGGAGCCTGAGGAAAGCCGGGAATACATCCTGCACCGGCTGCACGCGGTCGGCTGGAAGGACGATCCGCAATTCGATTCCACGATCTTTGCGGGCGTCCATCATGCCAGTCGCGGCATTCCGCGCAAGATCAACCTGATCATGGACAGGCTGCTGCTGTTTGGCTATCTGGAAGACCGCCACGACCTGGACCATGCCGCGCTCACGACGGTCCTCAACGAATTGCGGGAGGAAATGCCGGACGTGCCGCAGACACTCGAGCCGACGCTGCCGTTGCGTGGGACTGCACCCACCGCGCCCACCTCCGCCGCGGCACGCGAAAGCGAGTTGCTGGAGCTGGAGCTCAAACGCAACAACATCCTGATGCAGTTGCTGCATGAAGAGGACCGGTTGAAAAAGATTTTGCAGGGCGGGACCGACGCGCGCGAAGACGCCACGGACAAGGCCGACCTGCGACGACTGGGCCTCGGCAGCGGGAGCAAGTGAGCGTGTCCGCGCAACCCGAGCCGATCACCAATGCCATGACCGTCGACGTCGAGGATTATTTCCAGGTCGCGGCATTCGATGGCTGCATTCCACGCGAAGAGTGGTCGCGTTGGCCTGCCCGGGTCGAGGCCAACACCCGGCGCATTCTCGAGTTGTTCGACGCAAGCGGTGTGCACGCGACCTTCTTCACGCTCGGCTGGGTGGCCGAACGCTGGCCCGCGCTGGTGCGCGACATTGCGGCCTCCGGCCACGAGATCGCGAGCCACGGGTTCGGGCACGAGCGACTGACAGCACTGGATCGGGGTACCTTTCGCGAGGACATCGTTCGCACCAAGCACTTGCTGGAAGACATCGGCGGCGCGCGGGTGAGTGGCTACCGTGCGCCGAGCTGGTCGATCGGCCCCACCACCCTGTGGGCGCACGAGGAGCTTCGCGAAGCGGGCTACCGGTACAGCTCCAGCATCGTTCCGATCCGGCACGACCTGTACGGGATGCCGGCTGCGCCCCGGTTTGCGTTCGTCGCGGGGCCTTCCGGATTGCTGGAAGTGCCGGCCACGACCGTGCGATTCTGGGGTCGCAACTGGCCGTGCAGCGGCGGTGGCTTTTTCCGCCTGCTGCCCTACCCGCTTTTCAGCCGCGGCCTCAAGCGTGTCAACGGCAAGGAACGGCGGCCCACGGTTTTTTATTTCCATCCGTGGGAAATCGATCCTGGCCAGCCGCGGGTACCGGGCGTGTCCTTGAAAAACCGCACGCGTCATTACTTGAACCTCAAGCACATGGCGCCGCGCGTGGGACGATTGCTGCGCGATTTTCGATTCGACCGCATGGACCGGGTGTTCCCGGTGGACGCCGGCGCGAAGTATCCGGTGGTGGCACTCGCGACGGCCGGAACCGGCGCACAATGAGAGAGGATGCGGCATGCTGGACCAGGTCAACGAGAAACGCCCCGTTGGTGTCTGTGCCGTCAAGCACTACGCCAGCGAAGACGCGGATCGCTGGGACGCGTTTGTCCGCGCGGCGGACGGTGCGACGTTTTTCCACCGCGCGGCGTGGCGCGACCTGATCGCGGACGAGCTCGGCCACCGCGCCCATTATTTGTATGCGGAGCGCGACGGCGCGATCAGCGGCATCCTTCCGCTGGTCGAAATCCGCAGCACGTTGTTCGGCCACGCACTGATCTCGACGCCGTTCTGCGTGTATGGCGGCGTGGTGGCGGCGGACGCAGACAGCGAGGCGGCCCTGACCCGCCATGCCGCGGAGCTTGCCGGCAAGCTCCGGGTCGACTACCTGGAGCTGCGCAATCGTGAGCCGCACTCGGTGGATTGGCCGGTCAAGGACTTGTACGTCGGATTCCGGAAGCCGATTTCGGAGGACCACGACGCGAACCTCAAGGCGATCCCGCGCAAGCAGCGGGCCATGGTCCGCAAGGGCATCGCGGCAGGTCTCGAGGCGCACTGCGGCAACGACGTCGATGCGTTTTACCGTGTCTATGCCGAAAGCGTGCGCAACCTCGGTACGCCGGTGCTGCCGCATCGCTGGTATGAGCGGTTGCAGCGAACCTTCGGCGAGGATTGCGAAGTCACGCTGGTCACCCACGACGGCAAGCCGATGGCCGCGGTCATGAGTTTCTATTTCCGCGATGAAGTGCATCCGTATTACGGCGGCAGCGTCTGGGCCGGCCGCGACCTTGCCGCCAACGATTTCATGTATTGGTCGGTGATGCGGCGCGCGGCCGATCGCGGCGCACGCCTGTTCGACTTCGGCCGGAGCAAGCAGGACACCGGCTCCTACCACTTCAAGAAGCATTGGGGCTTCCAACCCGAACCGTTGCCGTACGCCTACCATCTGGTGCGGGCCAAGGAGATTCCGAACGTCAGCCCGACCAATCGCAAGTACAGCCTGTTCATCAAGGCATGGCAGCGCTTGCCCTTGCCGGTGGCCTCGACGCTGGGCCCGTGGCTCGCGCGGGATTTGGGGTAGTCCATGCAATCGGCACTGTTCCTCTGCCACCGCCTGCCCTGGCCACCCGACAAGGGCGACAAGATCCGCTCGTATCACGTGTTGCGGCGGCTTGCGCGGGACTACAAGGTATACCTCGGCACCTTCATCGACGATCCTACGGATTGGCGTTACTTGCCGGAAGTGGAAGCTGCCTGCGCAGGCGTGTGCGTGCGGCCACTGCCCCCTTGGCGCGCGCGGGTGCGGGCGCTCGCCTCACTGGCGCGCGGACAAGCCCTGACGCTGGGCTGTTACCACGACCGAATCCTGCGGCGCTGGGTGCAATCGGTGATCGGTGCGCACAAGCCCGCGGTGGCGCTGTGCTTCTCGTCCGGCGTGGCGCCGCTCGTGATGCCCAATGCGGATACGCGCCGTGTAATGGATTTCGTGGATGCCGATTCCGACAAGTGGCAGCAGTACGCCGAGGCGCATCGCGGCTTCGCGCGCATCGTCTATCGGCGCGAAGCGCGCAAGCTTGCGGCTTTCGAGCGCAAGGTCGCGGCACGCTTCGACGCCAGCCTGTTCGTGTCCGAAGCCGAGGCGGAGTTTTTCCGGCGCGCCAATCCCAAGCTGTCCGGGAAGATCCACGGAGTGTCCAACGGAGTCGATGCGGCATTCTGGGATCCGCAAAGTGTCGGTCCCAGCCCGCTCCCCGCCGGGACGCGCGCGGTGGTGTTCGCCGGCGCCATGGACTACCGCGCGAACGTGGATGCAGTGAGCTGGTTTGCGCGGGCGGTGTGGCCGCGGGTGCTGGCCGGTTGTGTGCAGGCGCGCTTCTACATCGTGGGTTCCAAGCCGACGCGCGAAGTCCAGGCGCTCGGTGAACAGCGTGGCATCACGGTAACCGGCAGGGTCGATGACGTACGCCCGTACGTCGCACATGCCCACGTGGTCGCGGCACCGCTGCGCATTGCGCGCGGCATCCAGAACAAGGTCCTCGAAGCCCTGGCGATGGAAAAAGTGGTGCTCGCCACACCTGAAGCCTGGGAGGGCATCGAGGATTTCGCGGGTCGCCAAGGCTGCATCAGCGGTTCACCCGAGGCCATGGCCGAAGCCGCATTGCAATGGCTCGCGGCGCCGCAGCCCGCGCGTGTGCCGGCCGCCCGCGCGATGGTGCAGGCACGTTTCGATTGGGCGCGCAATCTCGACGCTTACATGGGTGTATTGCGCGATTCGCCGTGCGCAGCGCCCTCGGGACCGGTCGTGGCCCCGCAGCATGCCGGAGCGTTCACATGAACACCCTGCTTGGCGCCGGCGAAGGCGTTGTCATCCGCGCTTCCGGCTGGCGGCTCGCCCTGCTTGCCTTCGCTGCCGCAGTGGTGGTGTTGCTGGCGTGCTATTGGCAAACGGCGGCATCGTTGGTGGGTATCTGGGCGCATGACGGGACGTACCAGTACGCATTCCTGATTTTCCCGTTGAGCCTTTGGGCGGCATTCGAACTGCGCGGCCGCCTGCGCGCGAACCCGCCGGTACCCAGCGTGTGGGGCCTGGTCGCCATCGTGGCGCTGGTAGCGATCTGGTATGCGGGACGCGTGCTGGCGATCAACCTGCCCCAGCACTTCGCCTTCGTGGCGCTGTTTCCCGCATTGGTGTTGGCCTGCTGGGGTTGGCGCGCGCTGTGGGTGTTGAAGTTTCCGCTCGCCTACCTGGTGGTGTTCGCGGTGCCGTGGGGTGATGCGATGGTCGGTCCGTTGCAGGACATCACCGCACGCATCGCCGTGCACGCGTTGAACCTTACCGGCGTCCCCGTGTTGATGAACGGGCGGGAACTGGTCACGCCTTCCGCGATCTGGATGGTGGAGCAAGCCTGCAGCGGCGTGAAGTTCTTCATTGCCTGCACCGCGCTTGGATGCATGTTCGCGTGGTTGATGTTCTCGCGCTGGTGGAAACGTGTGGGGTTCGTGCTGCTGGCGATCATCGCGCCAATCATCGCCAACGGTCTGCGCGTGTATTTCACGATCCTGATCGGCGAGATGTGGGGCGTGCAATATGCCAGCGGCACCGACCACATGATTTTCGGCTGGCAATTCTTCGGCACCGTGCTGGTG